>JBFLZZ010000026.1:0-50480 GCA_040755255.1 Thermodesulfobacteriota bacterium | reverse complement strand
CCGTTATGGAACAGAAAGGCTACGCAGAATCGGATCCCTACTTCAGGAACTGGATGGAACTCATCCAGCCTGAACGGATCGAGATCGACAAGGAGTCGCACAGCGGCAGCTTTGCCAAGTTCGTGTGCCAGCCGCTGGAACGCGGCTTTGCCACCACCCTCGGCAACTGCCTGCGGCGTGTCCTGCTCTCCTCCATCCAGGGAGCGGCGATCACCGCCGTCAAAATCGAAGGCGCCCTGCATGAATTCACTTCCATCCCGGGGATTCTCGAGGATGTCAGTGAAATCATACTGAATCTCAAGGAATTGCGGTTCCGCCTGCATGGAACGGGAACCAGGATCGCCCGCATCGACAAGAGCATCAAGGGCCCGGTGACCGCCGCCGACATCATCAGCGACAACGGCGCGGTGGAAGTGATGAACCCCGATGCCTACATCTGCACCATCACCGGCGATACCCGGCTGTCCATCGAGCTCGAGATCAAGCGGGGCAAGGGCTATTCGCCAGCGGAGCGCAACAAGTCAGAGGAGCATGCCCTCGGGGTCATCCCCATCGATGCCTCCTTTTCGCCGATCCGTAACATCAAGAACACCATCAGCCAGTCGCGGGTCGGGCAGCAGACCGATTATGACAAGCTGACCATGGAGATCAGCACCGATGGCAGTGTTCGTCCGGAGGACGCCCTCGCCTACGCCGCCAAGATCATCAAGGAACAGATGAACGTCTTCATCAACTTCGACGAGGAGTCGGTGGAGGCGGACGAGGCGCAGGTGAGCGAGGAGAAAAGGCTGCCGCTCAACGAAAACCTGTTCCGTTCCGTCGAGGATCTGGAACTCTCCGTTCGTTCGGCCAACTGCCTGCGCAACGCCAACATCCGGTATATCGGCGAACTCGTGCAGAAAACCGAGGCGGAGATGTTGAAGACCAAGAATTTCGGTCGCAAATCACTGAATGAAATCAAACAGCTGCTCACCGAAATGGAACTTTCCCTCGGGATGCATCTTGACAACTGGGAACCGCCCAAATCCGACACGGATGGGAATTCAGACGAGGCATAACCATGAGACATCGCAAAGCAGGTAAAAGACTTGGCCGGAGCACACCCCACCGCCTGGCCATGGTTCGGAATATGGTCACGTCACTGCTCGAGCATGAGCGTATCGTTACCACCGTGGTCAAGGCGAAAGAGGTACGCACCGTCGCGGAAAAGATGATCACCCTGGCGAAAAGGGGCGACCTGCATGCCCGACGGCAGGCGCTCTCCTTCATCCGTGACAAGAAGGTGGTCGCCAAACTGTTCGATGCGCTGCGCAACGAATACATGGATCGCAACGGCGGCTACACCCGCATCGTCCGCACCGGCAACCGGATGGGGGATGCGGCGCCCATGGCCATCCTCGAACTGGTGAATTACAAGGAACCGGAAGTCGTCACCGAGACAGAACAGTAACGGCTGCAGCTTCCATGTGGATGAGGGCTGTCGCGGCGGGTGCCGTGACAGCCCTTTTTTTTAGGGGGCGCGAAGATGCTCCACCGGCCGACCTTTGCGGAAAAACTGGTCGCTGGCGCAGGATTGCGGTATGGTTCGCGGGTGGAGGCAATCCCCGGTCAAAGGCTAACAGACAAGGAGGTGGCTCATGTCCGACAGTGTCTACAAGTTCATGGAGTTCGTCGGCACCAGCAAGGTGTCCTGGGAGGAGGCGGTGAAGAATGCGGTCAACGTCGCGTCCAAGCGTTACAGCGACCTGCGCATCGCCGAGGTCATCAAGCTGGATGTGGTGCTGGAGGGCGGCAAGGTTTCCCTGTTCCGGGCCCGGGTGAACATCTCCTTCCGCTATCACCTGTAATTCCATTCAAGTTTCGGCGGACTTCGGGGATCTCCCGGCTCCTCCCGGGCCGGGGCCACGCGAGACCGCGTCCATGTGCCACGCGCCGCCCGCTTGCCGTCGGGCGGCTAGAGGGTGAACAGCTCCTCGGCGGAGAGCAGGTGGATACCGTTCTGCTGCAGGGCGGTCTTCGCCTTTTCCTGATCGCCGGTTCGCAGAATGACCAAACCGTTCTTGCCGGCCTGGAGGCTGAAGGCCGTCAGGCAGGCGACGGCCAGCCGAGCTTCATGGAGGGTGCTCAGTACCGTGGCCAGGCCGCCGGGACGGTCGATGACCTCCATGGCGAGCACTTCCGAGATGCCGGTGTTGAACCCGCGCTCGCGGAAGAGCTGCAGCGCCTTGTCGGTATCGTTGACGATGAGGCGCAGGACCGTGGTGTCGTTCTCGCCGGCGAGGGACAGGGCCTTGATGTTGATGCAGTGTTCGGCGAGCAGTTCGGTGACTTCGGTGAGTCGTGCGTCGCTGTCTTCGAGAAAAAGGGTGATCTGTTCGATGCTCATGGCCTGCCTCGTTCGGTAAAGCGGGAATGAGGGAGGAAGATCGGTGTGCGGGGAGGATCGAGCCGGACCCGAACCTGCCGCCGGGGCCGCGGATGGGGCCCTGTGCCGGGCTCCACTCTCGCAACGGCAGGGTTTCGTGCACGGCACCCTGCCGGCGTATGGATCGAGGCCGGCGGTGCTTGCTGCCTCTTACCATGGACCGTGGCCGAGGGCAAACAGAAAGCGTCGGGCTGGGTCTGCTTCCTGGCGCCAGAGGGCTGGCTGGGTCTTCAATCTGAGGAGGAAAAGGCATCCACCGTCTGCAGCGCCTTCTCGAAGATTCCCGGAAGGAGGGCCTGGTTGATCCGCAGATTGGTGGCGAGGGTTTCCACCGCCTGCCAGCGGCCGTGTTCGTAGGCGCGCAGGAGGTAGAGCGGTGCTGCGTGCAGTCCCGGTTTTTTGCCGAGAAGGGCGTCGCTGATGGTGTCGCTCAGGGAAAGTTCGGCAACGATCTCGCCCATGGGCCGGTCGAGGATGGCGTCCAGCAGGGAGAACATGCCGATGGTGTGGCAGACGCCGGCATCGATCACCCCCGCCATGAGCCGGGCGACCTCCTCGCAGAAGGCGCCGCGAAACACGGTCAGGTTGAACAGTTCCGGAGGTTTGTCGGCGGCCATGGCGGACAGGGCGATCAGTGACAGCCACTTGCGGAAGTTGTCCTCCCCGAGCAGGGCGACGGCGCTCTGCAGGGACTGTACCTTCACCCGCAGGCCGAACCATGCGGAATTGATGAATTTGAGCAGCTTGTAGGAAAGGGCGACATCGTTGGCGACCAGCTTGCCCAGGGCGACGAAGTCATGATTGGGGTCGTTGATCTGCTGGATCAGCCTGAGCAGATGCAGTTTGGAAACGGGGAGGTCGCGGCCGGTGATGATGTTCGGTCGGCTGAAGAAGTATCCCTGGAAATAGGTGAAGCCCAGACGGCCGGTGTAACGGAATTCCTCGAAGGTTTCCACCTTTTCCGCCAGCAGCTTGATGTCCCGCCGCCGCCGGTGGCCGTCGATCCGTTCGAGCTGCCGTTCCAGCTCCGCGCGCTCCATGCTGCGCATGTCGAACTTGATGATGTGGGCGAGGTCGAGGAACGGTTCCCATTCGGGGCTGTAGACGAAGTCATCAAGGGCGAGAAGAAAGCCGCGCCGGGTCAGTTTGCGGCAGATATCCACCAGGGGCTGGCTCAGGGTGGCGGATTCCAGCAACTCGATCACCGTGAGATTGCTGTCGCACAGCATCGGGTATTCCTGCAGCAGCAGCTCATCGGAAAAATTGATGAAGGCCTTTTTGCCCTGGGTGACCTGCTGGATTCCCAGAACGAAGAAGCTGCTGGAAATGACGTTGCTGGTGGCCCGGGAGCCGCAGACGGTGGGGTCGAAGCTGTTTTTCAGACTGTTGCGGAACAGCAGTTCATAGGCGTACACCCGCTGACTGGCGTCGAAGATCGGCTGGCGGGCGACGAAGATGTTCGGTAACGGCGACGGCGGCGCCGCTTGCTTCCGTGCTGAAGAGTCATCCATCCTTTTCTCCTTGCGGCTGACGAACCTGCTGTCGGCAGCCCTCCATCTAGGAAATTATACTGGCCAGCGGCGCCGGGGTGCAAGGGAAACCACCCGCGGCGACCTCCACCCCTTCGCCGGGGGCGGCAGGAGACGCCCGCGGCGGCGCGTTCTTGCCGCTGCGGGGCGGGAACCGTCTGTTTTGCGGGTGCATCATTCATCCGGGTAAGGTATGATAACGGCTTTCACTTCCAGGGAGCGGCGCGTCATGATCACCGTCAACGAACGGCCGGTGGCCGCGGGTGTCGGCCGGACCATCGGGCAGCTGGCCCGGGACATCAAGGCGGATGCCAATATCTTCATCGTCAACGGCTACCCGGTGGGGCCGGACACGGTGGTGAAGGAGGGCGATGCCTGCTGGCTGATCCGGCGGGGCGAGGTGCCCGATCCCTGCGAGATGAACCACCTGCTCTACGCCCGTCATACCCCCGGGGTCCAGGAGAGGATCCGCACGGCATCGGTGGGCATCATGGGACTGGGGGGGCTGGGGTCGGTGGTGGCCGTCGCCCTGGCGCGTATCGGCGTCGGCCGGTTGATCCTGGCGGATTACGACGTGGTCGAGCCGAGCAATCTCAACCGGCAGCAGTACTTCATCGACCAGGTCGGCATGGCGAAGACCGAGGCGCTCCGGAGCAACCTGGCGCGGATCAACCCGTACATCGCCGTGGAAACGCGCAACGTCGAACTCGATGGCGATCTGATCGTGGCGACCTTTTCCGGAGTCGATGCGCTCGCCGAATGTTTCGATTCGGCGAGGATGAAGGCCGTGGCCCTGCGCACGGTACTGACCCGGATGGCGGGCACCGCCTATGTCGGCGCCTCGGGACTCGCCGGTTTCGGCGACAACAACAGCATCCGCACCACCAGGTTGTATCCCCGCGTCTACCTGGTCGGCGACGGTGAGTCGGCGGCGGCCCCGGGCATGGGACTCATGGCGCCGCGGGTCGGCATCGCCGCCCAGCATCAGGCCAATCAGATTCTCCGCCTCCTGCTCGGCCGGGAGGAGGACCAGCACGGATGAGCATGAACACGATCACCTTGAACGGCAAACAGCGACAGACGGCCCCGGACGCCACCGTGGCCACCCTGATCACCGAACTCGGCCTCGACGCCGACCTGGTGGTGGCCGAATACAACCGGAACATCCTGCAACGCGAGGAGTACGAGACGACGGTGATCGCGGACGGCGCCGAAATCGAACTCATCCGTTTCGTGGGGGGCGGCTGATGCTGACCATCGCCGGCAAACAATTCCGCTCCCGTCTGTTCGTCGGCACGGGCAAGTTCTCCTCCGCCGAGGTGATGAAGGCGGCCATCGAGGCGGCCGATTGCGAGATGGTCACCGTTGCCCTGCGGCGGGTCGATCTCGATGACCCCGGTGACGACATCATGCGGATGCTGGACCGCTCCCGGTACTGTTTCCTCCCCAACACCTCCGGCGCCAGGAACGCGGCGGAAGCGGTGCGCCTGGCGCATCTGGCGCGGGCCGCAGGCTCCACCAGCTGGCTGAAGCTGGAGGTCACCCCGGACCCGCGGACCCTGCTGCCCGACCCGGTGGAGACCCTGGCCGCCACCGAAGCCCTGGTCCGGGACGGCTTCATCGTGCTGCCCTACATCAACGCCGATCCCATCCTCGCCCTCAAACTGCAGGATGCCGGCGCCGCCGCGGTGATGCCGCTGGGCGCGCCCATCGGCACCAACCAGGGAATCCTCACCCGCTTTCAACTGGAAATCATCATCGAGCAGGCAAGGGTGCCGGTGGTGGTGGATGCCGGCATCGGCGCCCCCTCCCATGCCGCGCTGGCCATGGAACTGGGCGCCGATGCGGTGCTGGTCAATACCGCCATCGCGGTGGCCGGTGATCCGGTGCGGATGGCGAAGGCCTTTGCCCAGGCGGTGGCGGCGGGGCGTACCGCCTGGGAGGCGGGCCTCGGCCGGCCGCTGACCACCGCCGAGGCCTCTTCCCCTGAAACCGGCCTGGATTTTCTCCGTCAGGGGTGAGCATGCTGCCGGACACTGGTGTCATGCGGGCGATGATCGAGCGGGCCACCACCGCTGCCGCCGAACGGGCGCTCCACCATCCCCATCCCGGACTCGAAGGACTCGCCGCCCTCCTGTCGCCGGCCGCCGAACCGCTGCTGGGGCGGCTGGCGGCGCGTTCCGCCGCCCTTACCCGCCAGCGGTTCGGCCGTGCCATTGGGCTGTACGCACCTCTCTATCTCCACAACTACTGCATCAACAGCTGCGGGTACTGCGGTTTTGCCGCCGGCAACCGCATCGCCCGCCGGCTCCTCACCCTGGAGGAGGCCGAGGCCGAGGCGGAGATTCTCCTTGCCCGCGGCTTCCAGCACCTGCTGCTGGTGGCGGGGGAGGCCCCCGCCCGGATGGGAGCCGACTATCTCGCCGAGCTGGCCGGCCGGCTGCGGGACCGGTTCGCCTCGCTGTCCATCGAGGTGCAGCCGCTGTCCACCTCCGACTATGCCCGGCTGTTCGCGGCCGGCATCACCTCGGTGGCCATCTATCAGGAAACCTACGATCCCGAGGTTTACCGGCGGATGCACCCCGCCGGGCCGAAGTCCGACTACGGCCAGCGCCTCGATACCCCGGCCCGGGCCGCGGCTGCCGGCATGCGCGAGGTTGGGATCGGCGCGCTGCTGGGCCTTGCCGACTGGCGGCTGGAGGGGCTGGCGCTGGGCCATCACCTTGCCTGGCTGCGCAAACGGTTCTGGCGGACGGGGTTCACCGTTTCCTTTCCGCGCATCCGGCCGGCCGCCGGCGAATTCGCGCCGCTGATGCCGGTCACCGAGGCCAACCTCAGCCAGCTGATGTTCGCGCTCAGGCTGTTCGATCCCGACGTCGGCCTGGTGCTTTCCACCCGGGAAGAGGCCCGCTTCCGCGACGGCATGATCGGACTTGCCCCCACCCGCTATTCCGCCGGCTCCTGCACCGCCCCGGGAGGCTACGGCGGCGAACCCGGCAGCGGCGAACAGTTTGCCATCGGTGATTTACGCAGCCTCGACGAGGTTGCCGCCGCCATCCGGCGGCATGGATACGATCCGGTACGCAAGGACTGGGATGCCTGTTTTCAGCAGGTTGACCGCGGACTTGCCGCCTGAATTGACACGACGGTCTGCCGGAATCGCAATAAGCGCAATTCCGGTGCTGGCTTGCCTTCCAGCTCACTGTGCTTTCGTCACCAGATGTCACCTTTCGTGACTTATTGCGGGTTTGTCAAGTATCAAGGAGGAACGGAGAATGAGCGATCTGAAGAAGATGTATTCCACCATCCTGGGCGACCATTTCCCCATGGAGATGACCATTTCCTACGGCGATCAGACCTTGGTCTACCGAAAACGCACCTGGGCGATTTCCCAGGAGGACGGCACTGTCGATGAACGCGGCGTCCGTTACGGCGAGAATCCCAACCAGGAGGCCGCCCTCTACGAACTGGTCAACGGCAACCTCACTCTGGGCGACTGCCGCTACATCGAGCCGGGCAACGGCCTGGTTTCCGCCATCGACGTCGCCGACATGCTGCAGGTGGGCAAACACCCGGGCAAGATCAACCTCACCGATGTCGACAACGGTCTCAACATCATCAAGTACATGATGGACAAACCGGCGGCGGTGATTCTGAAACACAACAATCCCTGCGGCGCCGCGGTGGCCGGCAGCCTGGTCGAGGCGTACAACCGCGCCAACCGCGCCGACCGGATCGCCGCCTTCGGCGGGGCCCTGGTGCTCAACCGGCCCTGCGACCGGGCCACTGCCGAACTGATCAGTGCCAACTACCTCGAGGTGGTCTGCGCCCCGGATTTCGAGGCCGGCGCCCTGGACATCCTGAAAAAACGCAAGAACCTGCGGATCATCAGGATGGCGCGCATCGACCGGCTCGCCGAGTTCGAGAGCCATCGCTTCGTCGATTTCAAGAGCCTCATCGACGGCGGCATCATCATCCAGCAGTCGGCGATCAATACCATCCGCAGCGCCCGCGACCTGCTGCCGGCGGTCTGCACCTGGAAGGACACCACCTACACCGTCGACCGCGAGCCCACCGCCCGCGAGATCGACGACATGATCTTCGGCTGGGCCGTCGAACACGGCGTCACCTCCAACTCGGTGCTCTACATCAAGGACGGCTGCACGGTGGGCATCGGCACCGGCGAGCAGGACCGGGTCGGCGTGGCGGAGATCGCGGTGCACAAGGCGTACATCAAGTATGCCGACATGCTTTGTTTCGATACCTTCGGCATCCCCTACGCCGACCTGGTGCTCGAGATCGAGCAGGGCAAGCGCGGGCAGGCGGACCGGGAACAGATCGATGCCCGGACCCGCGCCGACCGCGCCGGCCTGCCCGGCTCGGTGATGATCTCCGACGCCTTCTTCCCCTTCCGCGACGGCGCCGACGTCGGTATCCGCCAGGGGGTGTCGGCGATCCTCCAGGCCGGCGGCTCCATGCGCGATTTCGAGACCATCCAGGCCTGTAACGAGGCGAATCCCCAGGTGGCGATGAAGTTCACCGGCCAGCGTTCCTTCAAGCACTGAGGGCCTATCCGCCAGCAGGCTTTGCCGTGGCCGCGCCCGGCGGCCAGATACCAGGAACACGCCCCTTGCGAGGGGCGTTTTTGTTTTTCCGCCGTTTCGGTGGTACCATATACGTTCTTCTGTGATCGGCCGGAGGACGCCGGCCGTGGCCCGCCTCCCCGCGCAACCCGCATACGGAGTGTTCCATGACCCTTGACAGCCGTAGGCTCTTCATACTTCGCGCCGTTCTCGTCTACGCCGTCTTCGCCTCCTTCTGGATTCTGCTGTCCGACGCCCTGCTCGCCTCCTTCGTCGATACCGCCTCGATCCATTGGCTGTCCACGGCCAAGGGGATGTTCTTTGTCCTGGTGACCTCGGCCCTGCTCTTTTTTGTGCTGGAATCGGTGCCGGCTGTATTCGGGGCCGCGTCGACCTCCTCTGTCGTCGACCGGCTGCTCGCCTCGCTGACAGGATCCCCTCTCTGGGCCTACGGTTTCGCCGTGGCGGTGACCGGAGCAACCCTGCTGGTGCGGGCCGGACTCGCGGTGCCCTTCGCCGTACGGCCGCTGATGGTGTTCCTGCTCTTTCCCATCATCCTGAGCGCGGCGATCGGCGGTCTCGGACCGGGTCTGGTCGCCACCCTCTCTTCCGCTCTGTTCACCGCCTATTTCGGTCTGGCGCCGATCGGCGCCTTCGCCATCGCCGGAAGTCATGATCTTTTCCAGTGGAGTTTCCTCGTCACCAACGGCGTCCTGGTCAGCAGCCTCTGCGAGGTCCTGCACCGGCTGCGGCGTCAGGCGGAGGCGAGACGGCGGCAGCAGGAGGTGACCCTGGCCAGTATCGGCGACGGGGTGATCACCGTCGATGCCGGGGGGGGTGTCACCTATCTCAACCCGGCGGCGGAGCGTTTGACGGGCCGGAGTTGCGACGACGCGCTCGGCCGGCCGCTGACCGAGCTTTTCACCGTCACCGACGAACCGAGGCGCCAGCCGATCGATCTGTGGCGGCGGGTTCTCTCTGCCGGCGGTGCGCTTGTCGTGGCCGACCAGGCGATCCTCGAGACCGCCGATGGCCGGCAGCTGCCGATCCTGCAGAGCGGCTCGCCGATCCGCGCCGCCGATGGTTCCATCCAGGGGGCGGTCCTGATCCTTCATGACGAAACCGAGCGAAGAAGGCAGGAGAACGCCGTGCTGGAGGAACGGGCTCTGTACCAGGACCTGGTGAACACCCAGCCCGCCGGCATCTACCGCATCCGGGTCAAGGCCGGCAAATCGTGGCGGCGTGACGAGTGGCAGGCCGCCGATGACGTCCCTTACCGCTTCGAGATGGTCAGCGACCGGTTTTGCGAGCTTCTCGGTATCGACCGCCGGGAGTTGCAGGAGGATCCGGGGATCATCGGCCGCAGTATCCACCCGGAGGACGCGCCCGAATTCGTCCGCGCCAACGAACGGGCCAATGCGGCGCTTTCTCCCTTTCGCTGGGAGGGGAGGGTGGTGGTCGACGGCACGGTGAAGTGGGTGCATTTCGAGTCGCTGCCCCGCCGGCTCACCGACGGTGATGTGCTCTGGACCGGGATCCTCTACGATGTCACCACCCAGAAGAACCTGGAGGCTCAGTTCCATCAGGCCCAGAAGATCGAGTCCATAGGGCGGCTCGCCGGTGGCGTCGCCCACGATTTCAACAACATGCTGATGGTGATCGGCGGCAACGCGGAACTGGTTCTGGCCGCCACCGACGAGG
Source organism: Thermodesulfobacteriota bacterium (assembly GCA_040755255.1). Taxonomy (GTDB): domain Bacteria; phylum Desulfobacterota; class Desulfobulbia; order Desulfobulbales; family S012-135; genus JBFLZZ01. Next base: position 40,242 of record JBFLZZ010000026.1, on the reverse strand, counting down.
ATGATCCCCGCTATCCGGAACTGCGCACCATCCAGGAAACGGTGCAGCGCTCGGCCAAGCTCACCCGGCAGCTCCTCGCCTTTGCCCGCAAACAGACGGTCAGTCCGGTGCTGATGGACCTGAACGAGACCCTGTCCGGGTCGCTCAAGATGCTGCGCCGGCTGATCGGCGAGGACATCGAACTCGTCTTGCAGCCGGGCGACGATCCCGGGCCGGTGAAGATCGATCCCGGCCAGCTGGATCAGATCCTGGTGAACCTGATGGTCAATGCCCGCGACGCCATTGCCGGGGTGGGCAGGATCACCATCCGCACCGCCGCCTTTGTCGCCGATGTCGCTTCCGCCGCCGTGCTGCCGGATCTGGTCCCGGGCGAATATGTGATGCTGGAAGTGGTTGATGACGGCTGCGGCATGGACCGCGAGGTGCTCGCTCACCTCTTCGAACCCTTTTTCACCACCAAGGGGATGGGGAAGGGCACCGGCCTGGGGCTGGCCACCGTCTACGGCATCGTTCGGCAGAATGGTGGCGTCATCACCGTGGCAAGCGAAGTCGGCCGCGGCGCCACCTTCACCATGTATTTTCCCCGGGCCGCCGCCGCCCCCCCCCGGCCCGGCGAGCAGAGCGGGACGGCAGCCCTGCCGCGGGGAAGCGAAACCGTGCTGATCGTCGAGGACGATCCGGCGATCCTTGACCTGGCCGTCCGGCTCGCCGGCCGGCTGGGCTATCGGGTGCTGGCCGCCGGCGCACCCGAGGAAGCGATTCGGCTGGTCGAAGAGAAACCCGACCCCATCGATCTGCTGATCACCGACGTGGTGATGCCGCAGATGAACGGCCGGGAACTGGCGGCGCGGCTGCGGCGGTTGCGGCCCCGGCTCAAAACCCTCTTCATGTCCGGCTACACCGCCGATGTCGTCGCCCGGCAGGGCATCCTCGAACAGGGTATCCTGCTGCTGCAGAAACCCTTTTCCATCCACGACCTTGCTTTCGGAATCCGCCGGGCGCTGGCGCGGGAGGAGGCCGGCGTCGCGGCGGCCGGGTCCTGAACCTCAGGCGGCCCGCGGCGCCGGCCCGCTTTCCTCGTCCTCCTCCTGGCCGGCGCCGGAATGTTGCAGGCCGAGCAGCCGGCGCAGATCTTCCAGAACCAGGTAGAGCGAGGGGATCAGCGCCAGGGTGATGCCGGTGGCGAACAGGACGCCGAAGGCCAGGCTGATCGCCATCGGGATGAGAAACTGGGCCTGGACGCTGGTCTCGGTGATCATCGGCAGCAGGCCGAAAAAGGTGGTGATCGAGGTCAGGAGGATGGGGCGGAAACGGCGGATGCCGGCATCGCTCATCGCGGCCAGGGAGTTTTTGCCCTCGATCCGGTTGCGGTTGGCCTGATCGATGAGCAGCAGTGAATCGTTGACCACCACGCCGGAAAGGGCGACGATACCGAAGATGCTCAGCATGGAGAGATCGTAGCCCATCAGCAGATGGCCGAGCACCGCGCCGACGATGCCGAAGGGGATGGCCGCCATGATGAGCAGCGGCTGGCTGTAGGAGCGCAGGGGGATGGCGAGCAGCACATAGATGCCGAACAGCGCCAGCCGGAAGCCCCGCCCCATGCTGGCCATGGCGTCGCGCCGTTCCTTCTGTTCCCCCTCCATGCTCCAGGAAAGCCCCGGGTAATCGGCCACCAGTCCCGGCAGCACCCGGCGGCGCAGATCGTCGAGGATCTCCTCGGCGTTGGCCTTGGCGCTGTCCACCGCGCCGGTGATGTTGATCACCCGTTTGAGATCGTTGCGGGTGATGACGCTGTAGCCGCGGCCGGGATCGACGGCGGCCGCCTGCAGCAGCGGCACCTCGCCGCCCGCCGGGGTCCGGAGCCGCATCCCTTCCAGGTTGCGGAGCTGGTGCCGTTCCTCCGGCGGATAGCGGACCATGACCTTGACCTCGTTCCTGCCCCGCTGCAGCCGCATCGCCTCGGCGCCGTAAAAGGCGGCGCGGATCTGGCGGCCGAGGGATTCCCCGGTGATCCCCAGCGCGCTGCCGGTTTCGGTGAGGCGCAGTTTCAGTTCCATCTTCCCTTCGGGATAGTTGTCGGCGATGTCGGAGATGCCGGGATACTGCTGCAGTCCGGTCTTGATCCTGTCGGCGGCGGCGGTGATCGCCGCGAAGTCGCGATGAGAGAGCTGCACGTCGATGTTGGCCCCCAGCCGCATCAGGTTGGAGCTGAAGGTCAGGGTCTTGACCCCGGGAATCTCCCCGGCGGCCTGCCGCCATTGCCGGGTGATGTCGGCGGAGGGATAGCCGCGCTCCTCACTGGGGGTGAGCAGCAGGGCGATGTTGGCCAGGTGGCTGCCGCTGTTGCCGCCGCCGCCCACCGGGCCGCCACCCGCCATCGTGCCGCCGATGATGCTGTAGAGCTTGCGCAGGGTGGAGCCGTCCTGGCCGCGGCCGAGGTCGTATTCCGCCACCACCCGCCGGCCCTGTTGGCGGAGAAAGGTCTCCACCTCCGCCGTCTTCGCCACCGGCGTGCCGCGTTCCATCTCCAGGTTGCAGATGATCAGGTCCCCGTCGACCTCGGGCATGAAGGTGAACTTGATGAGCCCGCCGCGGACGACGCCGACCGAGAGGAGGAGGAGCGCGACGGAAAAGGCGATGGTGACGTAGCGGTAGCGGAGGGCGAGATCCAGGGCGCGGCGGTAGAAGCCGTTGACGAACCGGTCGAGGCCGGTGACGAATCGGCGGCGGAACCGTTCGCCAATACTGGGTTTTTCGTTCCGACGCCGGCGGCCGAGGGAAAGATGGGCGGGAAGGATGAACAGGGATTCCAGCAGGGAGACGAACAGCAGGGTGACCACCACCAGCGGAATCACCTTGATGAATTTGCCCAGCGATCCGGAAACGTGGGCCAGGGGGACGAAGGCGCAGACGGTGGTCAGCACCGAGAAGATCACCGGCACCCCCACCTCGTGGACGCCGTCGATGGCGGCGCGGGCCAGGGGCTTGCCCTGCTGCCGCTGTTCGAAGATCGCCTCGCCGACGACGATGGCGTCGTCCACCAGGATGCCGAGCGCCATGATGAAGGCGAACAGGGCGATCATGTTGATGGAGATGGAAAGGGCCGGCATCAGCAGCAGGGTGCCGAGAAAGGAGATCGGGATGCCGAGCATCACCCAGAGGGCGAGGCGGATCTGCAGGAACATCGACAGGCAGAGAAAGACCAGGACCAGACCGTAGAGGGCGTTTTTGCGCAGAAGATCCATGCGGCTCTGCAGCACCTCCGAGGTATCGTTCCAGCTGTCGATGCCGATGCTCCGCGGCAGGGTCGGTCGTTTTTCCTCGATGTAGCGCCCCACCGCCCTGGAGATATCGGTGGGTTTCTCGTCGCCGACCCGGAAGACCGAGGCCATGGCCGCCGGCCGGTCGTTGAAGGTGGCGGACGTGTCGGTTTCGGCGAAGGTGTCCCGCACCGTCGCCAGCTCCCCGAGACGCACGGTGGTGCCGTCGTCGCGGCGGATGACGACGATGTCGCCGTACTGGGCGGCGGTGTGCCTTTTCTCCTTGGTGCGGATGAGGATCTCGCCGCCCTCGGCGCGCAGCGCCCCGGCGGGCAAATCCAGCGAGCCCTGGCGGATACGGGCGGCGATTTCGTCCAGGGTGAGACGGTACTTGCGCAGGGTGGCCTCCGGGATCTCCACCGAGATCTCGTAGGGACGGACGCCGCTCAGTTCCACCTGGGTGATTTCCGGCAAGGCCAGCAGTTCGTCGCGCACCCCCTGGATCTGTTCGCGCAGCGCCCGTTCGCCGACCTGGCCGTAGACCACCACCGATACCACTTCCCGCCGGTTGACCAGCTTGGAGATCACCGGTTTTTCCGCATCCTCGGGAAAGGTGGTGATCCGGTCCACTTCACTCTTGATGTCCTGCAGGATCTCGTCCGGGTTTTCGCCATCCTTGATCACCGCGGTGACCGTGGCGATGCCTTCGGCGGCGGTGGCCTGAATCTCCCTGATGCCGTCGATGCCGCTCACCCGGTCCTCGATCTGGAGGATGATGCCGTCCTCCACCTCGTCGGGAGAGGCACCGGGGTAGGCCACCTGGATCTGCACCCGGTCGAGGTTGACCTCGGGGAAGATCTCCTGCTTGATGCTCGGAGCCACCAGGAGGCCGCCGACGACGAAGATCAGCATCAACAGGTTGGCGGCCACGTGGTTGCGGGCCATCCAGGTGAGGGCGCCGTTCATCGCGTTTCTCTCCGGTCGTCGATACGGATCTTCATGCCGTCGGCGACCCCGCTCAGCGCGGTGAGCACCACCCGGTCGCCATGGTCGAGGCCACCGTCGATCCAGGCGTCGTCCCCCTCGTAGCGGGCAATGCGCACCCTGCGGATGGCGATGGCATCGTTGCCGGCGACGGTCCACACCGTGTCGTTCTCCCGCACCGCGTGCCGGGGCAGGACGATGATGTCCGGCAGGGTGGTTCCCTTGATGGCGGCGGTGACGAACATGCCGAGCAGCGGCTGCTCGTTCGCCGGCAGGCCCTGGTACGGCCCTTCGACGCCGATCACCAGCCGCGCCATCTTGCCCGCCGGATCGACCTCGCCGAGCAGGCGGACAACGCTGCCCTGCCAGGAGCGCACCCCGCCGCCGACCCGGCGGCTGACCGTTGCCGCTGAACCTTTGCCGCCCTTCCCTTTGGGGATGGTCAGCCACTGCAGATCGGCCAGTTCCATGGGGACGATCACCTCCAGCCGGTCGGTGGAGCTCACCGTCACCAGCGGATTGCCGCTTTTTTCGTACTGGCCCAGTTCGACGTTCTTGGCGACCACCCGGCAGGGATAGGGGGCGAACAGCCGCGTTCGCTGGAGATTGAGCTCGGCCTGTTCCACCGTTGCCCGCGCCGCGGCCAGGGCGGACCGCGCCTCGGCCAGCTGCGGTTCCAGAACGGCGAGCGGCGGCGGGGCCTCGGCCGGCGAGATGTTTTGCCACTCGCTTCTGGCGACGGCGGCATTGGCCTCGATCTGACTCAGCGCGCTTTCCGCCTTGGTCACCGCCGCGCGCGCCTGCGCCGCGGCGATCCGGTAATCGGCTTCCTCGAAGGCGAGCAGCGGTTCACCGCCGTCGAAAAAGGCGCCGGCGGCAAGACGCGGCGCCACCTCCGCCACCACCCCGGAAACCTGGGCGCTGAGTACCGTGGTCGCCGCTGCCTGAAAGGTGCCGGTGGATTCCACCGTCACCTGCCGGGCGACCTTGACCGCGGTCACCGTTTCCACCAGGGGGCCGAGATGTGCGCGGGCCTGCCGGGCGGGCGGCCGTTTCCTGGCGATGAGGGCTTTCATGCCGCCGATGCCGGCGGCGGTGAGGAGGATGACCAGGATGACGGAGATGAGAACCGGTCTGTTCTTCATGATGCTTTTTCTCCCGGGACGGCGGTGAGGTAGCCGTCCGTCCAGGCGCCGCCCAGGGCGCGGTGGAGGCCGGTACGGGCGTTGACGTGGAGGCGGCGGGCGGCGAGCAGCCGGCTTTCGACTTCGAGCAGGGCACGGCGGGCGAAAAGGACCTGGAGAAAGGGCTGCACCCCCTGCTGGTAGGATTCGCCGGCGAGGCGGAGGGTGGCGGCGGCGCAGTCGCGTTCCTCGGTCAGTCGGTCGATCGCCGCAGCGGTTTCGCGGTTGGCGGCCAGGGCGTCCTCCACCTCGCGGAAGGCCTGCAGGACCGTCTTCCGGTAGCCGGCCAGCAGTTCGTCCCGCCGGCCAAGCTCCCGAGCGCTTTCCGCCTGGCGACGGCCGCCGTCGAAGAGCGGCGCCAGGGCGGCGGCCGCCAGGTTGGCGAGGATGCCGGCGGTACCGGCGCCGCTGTCGATGCGGGCGATGCCGTACTCACCGAGGAGGTTGAAGGAGGGGAAACGTTCGGCGGCGACTGCCGCCGCCCTTTTGTCCTGGGCCTGGAGGCGGAGCAGGGCGGCGCGGATATCCGGCCGCCGGGCGAGAAGGCCGGCGGGCAGCCCGGTGCCGAAGCTCGCCTCCAGGGTGGGCAGGGCCAGTTCCTCGCCGGACCTTTCCCGGCCGGCGAAATTGCCGGTCAGGGTTGCGAGGGCATGTTCGGTGCGTGCCAGCTGTTCGGCGAGCGGCGGCCGCCGCGCTCGGATGGTGGCGAGCAGCTGACGGGCCTGATGGAAGTCCAGCGGTGGGGCAATGCCGGCGCGGTAGCGGTTTTCCACCAGGTCGAGGGTCTGCTGCTGGGCCCGGGCGAGTTTGTCGAGCAGGGCGAGTTGAGCCCGCAGTTCCACCGCCAGGTAGTAGAGGTCGGTGACCCCGGCGGCGGTGGAGATGAGCAGGGTGCGGAGATCCTCCCTGCCCGCCTGCTGTTCCAGTTTTGCCGCCTGCTGCCGGTCGCGGAGGCGGTGCCAGAGGTCGAGCTCGTAGCCGGCGGCGATGGAAAGGGTGTACCGTTCGGTGACGAGGTCGTCGACGATACCCGGCTGCCGGGCAAGGGCCGCTCCGCCGGAGAGGTTGACGGAAGGCACCAGGGGCACGCCGGCGATGGCGGCGGTCTCGGTGAGCTGGAGCAGACGGGCGCGGCCGGCGGCCAGATCGGGGTTGTTGGCGATGGCGGTATCGATGAGGGCGGCAAGTTCGGCATTGCCGTAGATCCGCCACCACGGCAGGGCGAGGATTTCCCCCTCCCGTCTGTCGCTGAAGGTGGAGGGGAGGTCGAGCTCCGGCTGCAGGAGGTCGGTTGTCGGCCTGCAGGAGGAGAGGAGGAGCAGCAGCGCCATGAACGCCGTCCGTTTCATGCCGGGGCCTCCATGCCGGCGCAGAGAAAGTCGACCAGCAGCCGGCCGATGGTCTGCGGAGCGTCGTCCATGGGCTCTGTCGTCCCGGCCGGCCCCGGTTTGCCGAGCATGTGCAGGGTGTGGGAGGTGGCACCCAGGGCAAAGTGGAGGCGCCGGTGGAGAACCTCGGCCGGGAGCGACGGCAGGCAGGCCTGCAGGGCGGCGAGCATCTGGAGGAAAAGCGGGGAAATGAGCCGCATGAAGACCTTGCGCACGAGGCTGTCGGGCTCGACGAAGGACCGGCCGATGAGGGTGAGGACGTGCCGGGAACCGGCGTCGGCGCAGCCGAACTCGATGGTCGGCTCGATGAAGGCGCGGAGAACCTCCCTGGCTGCCGGCGGCCTGCCGAGCTTGCGCGCGGAGTCGAGAACCGCGGTGATCCGCATGCTGCGGGTCTGGTTGAGGTCCATGAGCCGACGGAGAAGGACGGCCTCGATGAGCGCCTCCTTGGAGCCGAAGTGGTAGTTGACCGCCGCCAGGTTGGCACCGGCCCGGCCGGTGATCTGGCGGAGGGAGGTAGCCTGGTATCCCTGCTGGGCAAAGAGTTCTTCCGCCGCGTCCAGCAGCTGTTGCCTGGTTTCGGAAGGCATGGCTTGCGAGTCCTTGTCGGTGGTGCGAGGGTGCGGCCAAGATCGGGTGCGGCCGGTGGCCGGGACAATATAAAACGAACGTTTGAAACAGTCAAGCGACAGGGCCGGCCGGCAAGCGGACCAGGGAGAACAAATGTCCGGAGCAGGGGTGGCACCCTGCCCCGGACCGGGGAAGGAGGAGAGGAAAGACGAGGGAAGAGAAAGTATTTAAGAGAATACTAATTCATTCGGCGCCCCTTGTCAATCGGGAGAAGGGCGGCGAGGCGGGGGATTCAGCTGGGGCGCTGGTCGTGGATCTCGCGGATGGCGGGAAGCTGCTTCATGAAGACGTCGACGAGGAAAGGGTCGAAATGGCTGCCGCGGCCCCGCTGGATTTCCTCCACCGCCGTCTCCACCGGCCAGGCCTTCTTGTAGGGGCGCTCCGAGGTGAGGGCGTCGAAGACGTCGCAGATGGCGGTGATCCTGCCCGCCATCGGGATGCTCCGGCCCTGGAGACCCTGGGGGTAGCCGCTGCCGTCCCAGCGTTCGTGGTGGTTGAGGGCGATGACCCTGGCTACCCGCAGCAGGTCGGAGTCGTGACCGGAGAGCAGGCGGGCGCCGATGTCGCAGTGACCCTTCATCTCCTCGAACTCGTCCACGCTCAGTTTGCCGGTTTTCTGGAGGATATGGTCGCTGATGCCGATTTTGCCGATATCGTGCATGGGGGCGGCGAGGTAGAGGATGCTGGCGGCGGCGCGCGGCAGCCCCGCCGCCTTGCCGATCACCCCGCAGTAGCTGCTGATGTTGGTGAGATGGCGGCCGGTGCGGTTGTCCCGGAATTCGGCGGCGCGGGCAAGGCGCGACACCACCTCCATCTGCGATTTCCAGAGCTTGCGGGTGCGGTCCTGCACCTTTTCCTCCAGATGGCTGCGGTGCTGCTGGAGTTCGGTCTGGACCCGCTTGAGCTCCTCCTCCGCCTCCATCTCGTTGGTGACGTCGACCAGGATGCCGCGGCTGAGACAGATGCCGTCCTCCGGGAAACATTCGACGTTGGCCTGGTCCTTGAACCAGATCGGCGAGCCGTCGTCCATGGCGATTTTATAGACCGCGTTGACGTGGCCGTCCGCGACGCCCCTGCTGCGCAGTTCCTGGCGGCGGCTGTCGAGTTCGCGGGCGCTGAGGGTGGTGCGGAAGATGCCCTCCTGGCTGTCGGCGGGGGGGGTGTAGAAATGGCGGTCGACGACCCTGCGGCCGAAGTTGCCGGCCAGGTCGGAATCCTCACCGGCGAACATGGCCTGAAACCGGCGGCCGGCGAATTCGTACCAGATGTTGCGGCCGCCGTTCTGCCAGGCGGAAATGTAGGGGATGGCGGGATTGTCGAGTTTGTCGAAGGCGTGGAAGCAGGCGATGTATTCCGCCAGTTTGCGCTTCAGGCGGAGAGAGTAGTCCCCAAAGAGGATGCGGCCGCTGTAAGAGCAGTCGACGATCCATTTGAGGTCCGGCAAGTGTACCATTGGGCAGGCACTGACATCCTGAGCTGAATCCTGGGCCCTGCCGCCGATTGGCGCTGCGTGTGCCCACCAGCGGCCCCGCTCCGGGAAAATGCCGCTGTCCTTTTCCCCCCCGTTTGCGGCGGAAACGAGCGCCCGCCGCAGAATGCTGGTACTATACCGGCAAGGCTGTGGTGCGGCAATACCGAATTGATTCTTTTACTGATTCTGGGGGAGGAGGCATACGGTCATGGCCGATTTCGACACCGTTCCGGATCGGGCGGATACCGGCAGTCTCAAGTGGTGGAAATACGCCGGCACCACCATTCGGCCGATGTGGGTGGCCGATATGGATTTTCCCTCGCCGGCCTGCATTCTCGCGGCCCTGCGGCAGAGGATCGACCATGGCGTGTTCGGTTACACCGTTGTCCCGCAGGGATTGCCGGCAACGGTGGTTGCCTGGCTGTGGCGCCGGTACCGCTGGCGGATCGAACCAGGCTGGCTGGTCTGGATTCCCGGGCTGGTTGCCGGGCTCAATCTCGCCTGCCGCGCCCTGCTCTCTCCCGGCGAGGAGGCGCTCGCCCTGACCCCGGTCTATCCGCCCTTTCTCACCGCCGCCGAGCATAACGGCGGCCGTACCGTGCGGGTGGAGCTGGCGGACCGCGCCGCCGGCTGGCGGATCGATTTCGCCGCCTTGGAGCGGGCGATCACCGCGAAAAGCCGGCTGCTTCTTCTCTGCCATCCCCACAATCCGGTGGGCCGGGTATGGACCGGGGAGGAACTCGCCCAGCTCCTTGATCTCTGCCGCCGTCACGACCTGTTCGTCTGTTCCGACGAGATCCACTGCGACCTGCTGCTGGAGCCGGCGGCGGTGCATCTGCCCTTTGCCGGGCTCGATGAAGACGCCGGCGCGAGGACCATCACCCTGATGGCGCCGAGCAAGACCTTCAACATCCCCGGCCTCGGCTGCTCCTTCGCGGTGATCGCCGACCCCGCCCTGCGCCGCCGCTTCCGCGCTGCCATGGCCGGGCTGATTCCCGAGGTCAACCTGTTCGGATTCACCGCGGCGGAAGCCGCCTACCGGGACGGCGGGCCGTGGCTGGAGGAGCTGATCGCCTACCTGCGCGGTAACCGGGATCTGGTGGAGGGCCGGGTCGGGGACATGCCGGGGGTGCGCATGCACCATGTCGAGGCCACCTATCTTGCCTGGCTGGATGTGCGCGGTCTCGGCCTCCCTCATCCCGCACCGTTTTTCGAGGTGGAGGCCGGGGTGGGGCTCTCCGACGGCGCCGATTTCGGCGCGCCGGGCTATCTGCGGCTCAACTTCGCCTGCCCCCGGCGGGATCTTGACGCCGCGCTGTCGCGGATGGAGGCGGCGGTGCGGCGGCGGGCGTGATCCCCCTCGCCGGGCGGTGGCGCCGGTCATTCCGGCCGCTGCAGCACGACGGTGGCGGCGAGGACGATGGCGATTCCCGGGTAGGTCGCTTCCGGCGGCAGACCGTGGCCCAGCGCCCACTCGATGAGCGGCACCATGGCCGGGTAGAAATAGCTGTAGGCCATGACCCGGGTGGGGCCGATGATCAGGGTGGCGTGCTGGGAGAGGTAGAAGGTGACGATGGTGGTGAAGACGGCGAGATAGGCGATGGCCGCCCAGACGCTGGGGGGGATGGTCGACCAGGGGGTGGACGGCACCCGGGGGACGGCGAAGAGCAGCAGCCAGCCGCAGCCGGTGGCCATGATCCAGAAGGTCATCACCGACATGGGTTCCTTGCGGTGCAGGAGTTTCACCAGCGGGGTGTACAGGGCCATCAGCAGGCAGCCGCAGAAGAAGAGGATGTCGCCGCGGTTGAGATCCAGGGCGAGCAGTCGCGCGAAATCGCCGCGAAAGATGATCCACAGGGCACCGACCATGCCGAAGAGCAGGGCAAGGAGGCGATGGCCGCCCAATTTTTCCCGCAGCAGAAAGAGGCCGTAGATTCCCGACAGCCCCGGCACCAGGGTGTAGATGGCGCTGGTGTTCAGGGCCGAGGTGTAGCGCAGGGAGAAAAACATCAGCCAGAAAAAGCCGGTGAGGCAGAAGCTGATGGCGGCGTAGCCCGCCAGCTGCCTGGCCGCGGGCAGGACGAGGCCGTGGCGGCAGGCGATCGGCGCGAAACAAAGGGTGGCGAGGAGGAAACGGCAGAGGGTGAGGAGCAGGGGGTCCATGCGATGCGCGCTCCAGGCGGCCACGGTGAAGGAGGTGGAGACGAGGGCGGCGGCCAGCAGCATGAGCAGATGGGTGCGGAGAAGGATGGCGCGGCTGGCGGTGGACATGGCTCGGGCCATCATAGCGCGGCCGGCGGAATCGACAAGCCGCTTTCCATCGTCGGCCGGCAGGAAAAAGGGCGGCGCCTCACGACGCCGCCCCGGCCAGGAAGGAGAGAGGAGACTCTCCGGGGAGAAGACAGGGGGAAAGGGTCAATCCACCTTGTTGAAGTACTCTTTTTCGGCGCCGCATTTGGGACAGACCCAGCTTTCCGGCAGATCCTCGAAGGCGGTGCCGGGGTCGACGCCGTGTTCGTAGTCGCCTTCCGCGGGGTCGTAGACGTAGCCGCAGGGGCATTCCCATTTTGCCATCGTTTGCCTCCTTTTTTCGTTGAAGATGTTGAAGACGATGTAAGGCTCAGTCCACGGCCTCCATCACCAGGCCGCAGCAGAGGGGGACGGTTTCCCCAGCGTTCACCTTACTGTATTTGTTGCAGATCGTGCAAATATAGGTGTTTTCCTCGGTGGCAAGGGTTTCGGACATCACCGTCCTGCCGCCCGGAATCCCCTCGATGGTGAATCTGGCCAGGTTCTGTTTGGCGGGGATGAATTCGCCGATGGGGGTAAGGCTTTTGCTGGTACCGGCACAATCGATGAGCACCCGCCAGAGGGTTTCCAGCTGCGTGGTTTCCTGGGTGGATTCCGGGGTGAATTCAACAACGTTTCTGTCGAGGGAAAGTTTCATACGGCCTCCAGTTGATAATCATTATTAGTTCTATTAATCTTGTTTCTCGCTGATGTCAAACGAAAATTGCCACTATGTTCCGCATTCTGTTTGAAATGCTCGAAGAGGGGAACCTCCCCGATCGCGCCCAGCTCGCCGCCCGCTTGCGGATGGCGGTGGTCAAGAAGATGGGGGTGCTGCGCATGCCCCCGTCCGCTTGGCCGGCGGACAGCAAGATCAACCCCTCCGGCAGGGACCTGGTCTGGGCCGCCGCTCTCGTCGGTGACGAGGACACGGTTGCCACGGTGGTGCAGCTCATCGCCCTGGAACTCCTGGAGAAGGGGGGCAGCCGGCGGCCGTCGTCGCTGCCCGGCCTGCTCGCCGGCCGCTGCGACGGCTTCTGCCGGGAACTGGAGGAACTGGCCATGCCCCATGCCGGCCTCGTCGCCGCCGTCCGCCAAGGCTGCGACCGGGTGCGGCGGGCGGCCGGAGCTCAGGGCGGCGCCGGGACGAGCCCGTAGCGGAGCCAGACGAGCAGCAGGGTGAGGAGGGTGATCGGGATGCCGCTTTTGCAGTGGGTGCGCCAGTCGAGGGTGATGCCCGCCCGCGCCGCCTCTTCGCTGACGATGATGTTGGCGATGGAGCCGACGAGGAACAGGTTGCCGGCAAAGGTCGAGGCCAGGGCGAGGATCGTCCCCGAATGGGGGGATTCGGTGAGAGGCAGCAGGAGGATGACCGCCGGCACGTTGGAGACCGCGTTGGAGAGCAGGGTGATGCCGGTTATCAGGGGAGCCGGCCGGCCGAGGTCGATACCGGCGGCGGCGAGCCAGTCGACGGCAAGGGCGGGCAGGCCGGTGCGACCGATGGCGTCGTTGAGGATGAACAGGCTGACGAAGAGCAGCAGGAGCTGCCAGTCGACCAGGGAGAGGATGGCGCGGGAGGTGAGGCGGCGGCTGACCAGGAGGATGCCGGCCACGGCCAGGGCGCAGAGGTCCCGGGGCAGATCGGTGCCGAGAAAGAGCAGCAGCAGTGCCAGGGCGGCGCAGAGTCCCTTGCCCGTCTTCCATGGGCTGAAGGGCTGGATCTGCGGCGGGTCGGTCGGGTCGTCCGCCGCCGGCTGCCAGCGGTGCCGGTACTGCCAGGCAAGAACCGCCCAGGCGGCCAGCAGGCCGAACAGCGCCAGCGGCCCCGCCTCCAGGAGGTAGGCCCGGAAGGAGAGATTCCGGACCTCGCCGATGAGGATATTCTGCGGATTGCCGATCAGGGTGGCTCCGCTGCCGATGTTGGCGGCCATGGCCAGGCCGAGCAGAAAGGGAACCGGCGGCAGGCGCCGGCGGCGGCAGAGGGCGATGAGCACCGGCGTCGCCGCGAGGCAGATGATGTCGTTGCTGAACACCGCGGCAAGCATGCCGATGGCGAGGATGAGCAGCAGGAGGAGCAGGGTGGGGCCGGCCCGGCAGGCCGCCACCGCGGTGACGACCCAGGAATAGAAACCGCCCAGGCGCAGCTGCGCGGAGAGCACCATCAGCCCGAAGAGCAGGGCGATGGTCGGTACGTCGATGGCGGCCATCGCCCGGGTTTCGTCCACCGCCCCGGTCGCCAGCAGGGCGATGGCACCCAGCAGCGCCATGCCGCTCCGGTCAAGGCCGACACCGGGCAGGCGGCCGGCGACGAGACCCAGGTAGACCAGAAAGAAGATCAGGGCGGTCAGGGCGATCATGCCGGCGTGTCGGCGATCTCGTCGGGCGTCCGCCGGCCGGTGGGGATATCCTTGATGTGCAGATCCCGTTGCGGGAAGGGGATCTCGATGCCGTCGCGGCGGAAGGCGGCGTCGATGGCGAAGTAGAGGTCGCTTTTCACCTGCAGCCGCATGTCGATGTCGCTGATGAAGGCGCGCAGTTCGAAGTTGAGCGAACTGTCGCCGAACTCCATGAACAGCACCTGCGGCTGCGGCGTGCTGCCGTCGGTGACGATCAGCGGATGGGCGTGCGCCTCCTGCAGCAGGATCTCCTTGACCTTTTTCGTGTCGCTGCCGTAGGCCACCCCAACCGGCACCCGCACCCGGCCGCTGCGGTCGCTGAGCATCCAGTTGGTGACCTGGCCCGAGATCAGTTCGGAATTGGGGACGACGACGTCGGCGTTGTCGAAGGTGCGGATCATCGTGGCGCGGACGTTGATTTCCCGCACATGGCCTTCGGTGGAGCCGACGATGATCCAGTCGCCGCGCTTGATCGGCCGTTCAAAGAGGAGAATCAGGCCGGAGACGAAGTTGTTGACGATATTCTGCAGGCCGAAACCGATGCCCACCGACAGGGCGCCGGCGATGATCGCCAGGTTGCCCAGATTGAAGCCGGCCACCCCGAGGCCGAGCAGCACCGCCGCGACAAAGGCGGCATAGCGGAAGATGGTGACTGCCGTGTCCCTGCCGGCGCGGTTCAGCCTCCCCGCCTTCAGCTCCGCGGATATTCTTTCGGCGAGCCGGCCGGCCAGGGTCCAGAGGAGGGTGAAGAGGACAAAGCCGCCGCCGATGCGCAGGGGATAGATGCTGGTGCCGCCGATGGAGCCACCCTGGATCAGGAAGTCCATCGCCTTGGCGGCGAAGGTGTGGGAGGTGTCGAGGAAATAGGTGAGCAGCAGGAAATAGAGGAGCCAGCAGCACCCCTTGAACAGCAGGCGCAGCCAGGCGAGGCTGCTCACCACCTCGCCCTCGCTGTAGCCGAGGCGGAGACGCAGCTGTTCCTGCCAGGGAGAGGCGCCAGTGGCGAAACCGGCGAACAACTCGTCGAGGCGGCGGTTGCACAGGCGGACCAGCAGCCAGCCGGCCAGAATGCCGACCGCCGCCCGGAAGAGGAAGGGGCCGATCTGGTGGTACCCCGCCAGGCCGGCGGCAACCGCGATGAGGGTGGCCAGCCGCAGCAGGCGAAGAATGATGGACTGGCGGCTGCCCGCGGGCAGGGTACGGATGGGCAGAAGGAAAAAGAGGCCCGCGGCCAGGGTGTCGGCGGTGAAGCGCAGACTGGCCAGCAGGTCGGATTGGACGAAGGGGTGCAGGGTGAAGAGCGACAGGGAAAGCAGGGGCAGGATCGCAACCCGGAAGAGCCTCGCCATCGGCATGGTGCCCGGTATCGAGGCGGCGACGGCGAGCAGCATGGCGGGGAAGGCGAACGACCCGGCCAGCAGCAGATGGACCGGTGGTGCCGCCCTGGTGACGAGGGCGACGCCGCCGGTGACGGCGAGGGAGGCGATGAGCGGCATCCGCGCCGCCAGCCGTTCGAGGTCGTCGTCGGCCGCCACCGGGTGGTGTCGGAGGATGAAGGCCCGCAGTCGACTGAAGAGCGCCAGCAGGAACAGGAAGAAAATCAGCAGCGGCAGCGCCAAGGTGCGGCCGTGCTCGGTCAGGCCGCTGTCCTGCGCCAACTGCGCCGACTGTTGCCAGACCGCCGGCAGCGAGGCCAAAGCGGTGACGGTCAGGGCGATGCCGTTGCGGTCGCGGAAGAAGATCCGGCGGGTTTCCTGGCGGCGCAGCGCCTTGATGAGGGCCGCCAGGGTCTCGTCGGCGGAGGCGAGCAGGTAGCGGCAGCCCGTCAGGGTGTCCTGGATTTTCTTCTGTTCGGCGAGCAGGGGGCTTTTGTCGTCGCCCGCCGCGGTTTCGCTGGAGATGGCGAAATTCAGCCGGCGCAGGTCGTTTTCGCCCGCGTCGATGCATTGCCGGGCCTGCTGCTGGATTTCCCGGACCGACTCCATGCCGGCCTGCAGGTTCTTTTCCTCCATGGTCGAGGCGGCGAGTTCGCCCAGGGACTGCAGCTGCTTTTGGGCCTGCTTCACCGAAAGCCGGGGGGACGGAGCCTGGGCGTCACCCGGCCTGGCCGGGATGACCAGGGCGAGGAACAGCAGGAGCAGCAGGGGGCGTTGCGGGTGGATCAGGGGGAGCAGGGCCATCGGTACGCTCGCTGGTTCGGTCTGAGTGTTATTGGAGGGCTACGTATCGGTAACAGGTGGTGGTTCCGCCTGTCAATGGGAATAGCCCGGTCAGGGAAAATCTGGCTCTGACCGCTTGCCTTCCTGGAAAAAAGGGGGCATAGAGTGGGGAAGAACAACCCTGCCCCGGCATCCGGGCAAAAGAGACGACGATGAAATCGATCCTGCTGGTGACCACCTCCCGTACCGTGCATGAACTCGTCCGGGCGAGCTTCGACGACCAGTGGCTGGTCGAGTTCCGCTCCGGCAGGGAGGCAGCGCTGCAGGCGCTGCAGAAAAAACCCTTCGACTTCCTGTTCATCGAACTCGATCTGCTGGCACCCCCCGCCAACACCGACATCGGCATGAAGGCGGCGATGCAGCCCTTCTGGCTGGTGGCCCCCAGCATCAACATCATCGTTCTCTGCCAGCAGCAGTCGGTCCGCCAGGCGGTGCTGGCGGTGAAGAACGGCGCCGCCAACTATCTCTCCCATCCGCTCAACCGCGACGAGATCCGCTACGTGGTCGAGTCCATCTTCGACGCCATCCTTTCCCAGTCGGAGCTGGCCTATCTGCGCGACCAGTTCTGGCGGGCGGAGGCGCTGCAGCACATCGCCACCAAGAACCCGGTGATGGAAACGGTGTTCGAGAAGGTCAAGTCAGTGGCGCCCACCGGCACCACCGTCCTTCTCGTCGGCGAGACCGGCACCGGCAAGGGGGTGCTGGCCAAACTCATCCACAACCACAGCACCCGTCGCGGCAACCAGTTCATCAGCGTCCACTGCGGCGCGATTCCCGACACCCTCATCGAAAGCGAACTGTTCGGCCACGAGCGCGGCGCCTTCACCGGTGCCACCCGCCGCAAGCTGGGCAAGTTCGAGCTGGCCCGCGACGGCACCATCTTCCTCGACGAGATCAGCACCATCACCGCGCCGGCCCAGATCAAGATGCTGCAGGTGCTGCAGGAGAAATCCTTCAGCCGGGTGGGCGGCGAGGAGGAGATCAGCACCAATGCCCGGATCATCGCCGCCTCCAACGCCGACCTGGAGGAGATGGTCCGGGCCGGCGCTTTCCGCCGCGACCTGTTCTATCGGCTGAACGTCTTTCCCATCCATATCCCGCCCCTGCGCGAGAGGCGGGAGGATATTCCCCACTTCATCGAGGTGTTTCTCGACAACCTCAACCGTTTCAACGCCAAGGAGATCCACGGCGTGCAGCCGGCGGTGCTCGAGGCGCTTGCCCGCTACGACTGGCCAGGCAACATCCGCGAACTGGAAAATCTGGTGGAACGGGCCTACATCCTCGAGTCGTCGACGGTGCTCACTCCTGCGAGCTTTCCCGCCGAGCTGTTCCGCAGCCGCAGCGCCATCCCTATGGTCAAGGTCGATTCCGCCGACACCCTGGCCGAGGTGCGGCGGCGCGGCGTCGAAGACATAGAGCGCTGCTACCTCGGCCAGGTGCTCGCCACCCACCACGGCCGGATCGCCAAGGCCGCCGCCCATGCCGGCATCACCTCCCGCCAGCTGCACAAGCTGATGAAGAAGCACGGCATCCGCAAGGAAGATTTCAAGGGTTCCCCCACCCCCTCCCGTTGATCGACGGTCGCACCCCGACGCCCCCGAAAAAAGAGAACCTTGAGTTCCGTGTTGAGAAAGCGGAACCTTTGGTTCTTCTCGTATTCTATCTTACTGTCATAATGAGATTAATTACTGTGCCTTCCTGGAGGATCCCCACCTAAACTCTCCAATTTTCGATATCTCCTGCACTGCGGCCGCTCGTTGAGAACAGAACATAATGTTCTTGTTTTTTCTCGATGTGGTGGGGTTTTCTCTATTTTTGTGTAATGAATACGGGTTGTTGCGATGATGGCATGATTTTGGCTAAGTGGCTGGGTGTCGCAGAGACGATTACAACTGGAATTCGGAGGGGCGCTGTGATAGGACAGAAAGGGAAGAGCGGGACGTTGCCGGAGCGGCTGAAGCCGCTGATCTTCGGTGCGGTGTGTGCCGCTAACCTGGCCTGGCCGATGGGCAGCCCGGCCGAGCCGTTGTCATGGGCCGGGGCGGCCGCCTTCGGTGGTCGGGGGCGGGCGGAGCCGAGAACGATCAGCGGGGTGGTCACCGATTCCTTCGAGGTCCGGACCGACAGCGGCCTCATCTACGCCCTCGGCGAGACCCCCGCCGGCAACGAGGCCGGGCTGCGGGTCGGCCATCGCGTCCTTGCCACCGGCCTCGTGGTTGCCGACGGGCCGTACCGTATCCTCATGGTGGAACGTTACCGGGACCAGGGAAAATGCCCTCCGGCCCGGCTGTGATAATCTTCAGCAGCAGTTTCGTCAGTATCAGTTCAAGCACGCCAAAGGAGAACAGAAATGGAAGCGTTGTCCTGTCTTGAAACCGCCGAGGAGCCTCCCGAGCAGCCTCCTTCCCGGGTGCGTCCACTCAGGAGGGAGCCCCCCGCCGCCGCGAGCCGCCAGGAGCGGCTCGACCGTTTTCGCCGTGCCCACTTCGCCGACGCCAGCGATCGTGACTGGAACGATTGGCGCTGGCAGATCAGAAACCGCATCACCTCCTTTTCCCGGCTCGGCGCCATCCTCGATCTTTCCCCCCGCGAGAGGCTCGCCCTTACCGGCGGCCGCGGCGGGTTGCCGCTTTCCATCACTCCCTACTACGCCAGCCTGCTCGACCCCGCCGATCCGGCCCAGCCGCTCCGGCGCTGCGTCGTGCCGGTCGCCGAGGAATTGACCGTCCATGCCGGCGAATCCCAGGATCCCCTGCACGAGGACCACGACAGCCCGGTGCCCAACCTGGTGCACCGCTATCCCGACCGGGCCCTGTTCCTCACCACCAACTTCTGCTCGGTGTACTGCCGCTACTGCACCCGCTCCCGCCTTGTCGGCAAACGGCAGCGCAACGGCTACGGTCCCGCCTTGTGGGAGCGCGCCGTCGACTATATCGCCCGGACGCCCTCGATCCGCGACGTGGTGCTCTCCGGCGGCGACCCCCTCACCATGCCCGACAAGTGGCTGGAATGGCTGCTCGTCCGGCTGCGGCAGATCCCGCACCTGGAGATCGTCCGCATCGGTACCAAGGTGCCCATGGTCCTGCCGCAGCGGATCACGCCGGCGCTGGTGAAGATGCTGCGCCGCTTCCACCCGCTGTGGATGAGCATCCACTGCACCCACCCCGATGAACTCACCCCGGAGGCGACGGCCGCCTGCAACCGCCTGGCCGACGCCGGCATTCCCCTGGGCAGCCAGACGGTGCTGCTCAAGGGGGTGAACGACGAGCCGGCGACGATGAAGGCGCTGATGCACGGCCTGATGAAGGTGCGGATCAAGCCCTACTACCTCTACCAGTGCGATCCCATCGTCGGCTCCCACCACTTCCGCACCCCGGTGCGGAGCGGTCTCGACATCTATCAGTCGCTGCGGGGACATACCAGCGGCTACGCGGTGCCCAACTACGTCATCGACGCCCCCGGCGGCGGCGGCAAGATCCCGCTCATTCCGGAAACCGTGGTGGGCATCGACGGCGAGGATCTGCTGATCCGCAACTTCGAGAACCGGGTCTTCCGCTACCCGGATACCGCCGGCCAGCCGGCGGTCGCCTGCGCCGAGGGCGGGGGGCACGGATGAAGATCGGCATGACCTACGACCTGCGGGAGGATTACCTCGCCGCCGGCTACGGCGAGGAGGAGACCGCCGAGTTCGACCGTCCCTCCACCATCGCCGCCATCGAGGGGGCGCTGGTGGCCTTCGGCGCCGAGGTGGAGCGGATCGGCAATCTCTTCGCCCTGGTGGCGGCCCTCCAGCAGGGCCGCCGCTGGGACCTGGTGTTCAACATCGCCGAGGGACTCTACGGTTACGGCCGCGAGGCGGCGGTGCCGGCACTGCTGGACGCCTACCGCATTCCCTACACCTTTTCCGACCCGCTGACCCTTGCCGTCACCCTGCACAAGGGGATGGCGAAAAGCGTCGCCCGCGATCACGGCGTGCCGACCCCGGATTTCACGGTCATCGAGTCGCCCGCGGATATCGCGGCGGTGGCGCTGCCCACCCCGCTTTTCCTGAAGCCGGTTTCCGAGGGCACCGGCAAGGGGGTGACCGCCGCCTCCAAGGTCACCGACCGGCGGGACCTTGCCGCGGTCGCCGGCCGCCTGCTCGCCCAATTCCGGCAGCCGGTCCTGGTGGAGACCTTTCTCCCCGGCCGCGAGGTGACGGTGGGGGTGCTGGGCACCGGCGAGGCCGCCCGCGCCATCGGCTGTCTGGAGATCATCCTGCTGGAAAACTCCGATCCCGACGTCTACACCTACCGCAACAAGGAGATCTGCGAGGAGGTGGTGGAATACCGGCTGGCCACCGATGCGGTGGCCCGGGCGGCGATGGCGACCGCGGTTGAGGCTTACCGGGCGCTGGGCTGCCGCGACGGCGGCCGGGTGGATCTGCGCTGCGACGCCCGCGGCGTGCCGCAGTTCATCGAGGTCAACCCCCTGGCCGGTCTCCACCCCGAGCATTCCGACCTCTGCATCCTCGCCACCAAGGTGGGCATGCCCTACAACGGCCTGATCGGCGCCATCGTCGAATCGGCCCTCGCCCGCGGCGGCGCAGAGAAAAAATGAGCGGGCGCCGCATCGGCATCCTTTACAACGAACCCCTGCCCGAGGGCGAACCCGGCTGGGAATCCTCCCGCGACGTCCTTTTTCAGGTGGATGCGGTGGAGAGTTCGCTGCAGAGCCTCGGCCATGGCGCGGTCCGGCTGCCCTTTGCCGGTCGGCCCGCCGACCTGCTCGCCCTGCTCGATGCCGAAAAACCGGACAGCGTCTTCAACCTCTGCGAGTCGGTGAACGAGGATCCGACCCTGATCGGCCACCCGGCGGCGATCCTCGAACTGCTGTCCATTCCGTTTACCGGCTCCAGCGCTTTTTCCCTGATGCTGTCCACCGACAAGGCAGCGGGCAAGTTCCTGATGCAGGGCGCCGGGGTGCGCACCCCGGCCTTTGTCCTTTACGACGGCCCCGGCAGCCTGAAGACCGTCGAACTGGCCTTTCCGGTCATCGCCAAGCCGCGCTTCCAGGATGCCAGTATCGGCATCGACCAGGGCTCGGTGTTCCGCACCCGCAAGGAACTGCAGGACGGGGCGGAACGATTGTTCGCCATCCACGGGCCGCTGGTCGTCGAAGAGTTCATCGCCGGCCGCGAACTCAACGTCTCGGTGCTGGGCTATCCGGCCCTCAGGGTGCTGGCGGTGGCGGAAATCGATTTCTCCGCCTTTCCCGAGGGCCTCCACCACATCGTCGGCTATCGGGCCAAATGGGAGGAGTCCACCTTCGAGTACGCCAACACGCCGCGGGTGTTCCCCACCTCCTTTTCCAAGACCTTCATCGCCAGCCTGCAGAGAACCGTGCTCCACACCTGCCAGCTCTTCCAGATCCGCGACTACGGCCGGGTGGACATCCGCCTCGACCACGCCATGCGCATTTTCGTGCTGGAGGCCAACGCCAATCCCTGCCTCTCGCCGGACGCCGGTTTCGCCGCCGCCGCCCTGCACAACGGTATCAGCTACCGCAATCTCGTCGGCCTGCTGCTCGCCTGCCTCGACAAGCGAAGATGAGTATGCCGGCCGCGGCATGACCGCCGCGCAGCAAGTTTCTTCATCCAGGAATCCCGTCATGACCAGCGCCCGCATCCGTCATCTCATCCCCGCCGACCGGACCCCCATCGAAAACATCCTCAGGGGCTGGGGCAACTTCCGGGAGGATGAGATCGTCGTCGCCATGGAGGTGCTGGACGAGGCGATCAGGCGGCCCGAACAGGACTACCACGTCCTCTGCGCCGAATTCCGCGGCCGCCTCGCCGGCTATGTCTGCTTCGGCCGCATTCCGCTCACCCTGCACAACTGGGATCTCTACTGGATCGCCGTCGACCACCGCCAGGGCCGGCTCGGCGTCGGCACCCTGCTGATGGAGGCGATGGAGGGGGAGGTCCGGCGCCAGGGCGGGCGCGGGATCTTCATTGACACCTCGTCGCTGGCCTCCTATGCTCCTGCCAGGGGGCTGTACGAAAAGAACGGCTTCCGGGTCGCCGCCCAATTTCCCGATTTCTACCGGGACGGCGATGCGCGGATCGTTTATCGCAAGGAGGTGACACCCCATGTTCCGCATCCGCAGGATCTATGACGATACCCTGGAGATCGACCGCCAGGCCCTGCTCCAGGTCCAGTCTATCCTCAGGGGGCAGTTCTCCGCCCTGAGTCCCCGCGAGGTGGAAAAGGTGGTCCGCCAGCTGCGCGACCCGCTGCGCTACCGTTTCCGCTTCATCCTCTTCGTCGTCGAGGACATGCACCACACGGTGCGCGGTTTCGCCCTGCTCAGCCATGACCCGCAGCAGCGTTTCTGTTTTCTCGACTACATCTCCGCCGCCCCCGGCCGCACCGCCGGCGGCATCGGCTCCACCCTCTACGAGCGGGTGCGGGAAGAGGCGAAGAAGCTGGACGCCATCGGCATCTTTTTCGAATGCCTGCCCGACTGCCGGCAGCTCTGCCCGGAGGAGGCGCTGCTCGCCGACAACCGTTCCCGGCTGCGGTTCTATGAACGCTACGGGGCGCGGCCCATCGTCAATACCGCCTACGAAACCCCGCTCAAGCCCACCGACGCCTGCCCGCCGTTTCTGGTGTTCGACGGCCTCGGCCGCGGCGATGGGCTTTCCCGGGACGAGGCCCGTACCGTGGTCCGTTCCATCCTCGAACGCAAGTACGGCCGCCGCTGTCCCGCCGGTTACATCGACATGGTGGTGGATTCCATCAAGGACGATCCGGTGCGGTTGCGGCCGCCGCTCTACCTGAAGAAAAAGCCGCCGGCCACCGCGGTCAACGCGGTGCCCTCCCTGGAAAAACGCATCGCCCTGTTCGTCAACGACCGCCATTCCATCCACCATGTCCACGACCGCGGTTACGTCGAGTCGCCGGTGCGGGTGTCCCATATCCTGGAGGGGCTGGAGAAGAGCGGCCTGTTCGACCGCCTGCCGGCCCGGCATCACGGCGGCGCCATCCTGGAGGAGATCCACGACCGCGATTACCTCAACTACTTCAAGCGGATGTGCGAACTCCTGCCCGCGGGCAAATCGGTATACCCCTATGTCTTCCCCATCCGTAACGCGGCGCGGCCGCCCAAGGAAATGGCGGTGCGGGCCGGCTACTACTGCATCGATACCTTCACGCCGCTGAACCGCAACGCTTATCTCGCCGCCAAAGGCGCGGTGGACTGCGCCCTGTCCGCCTGCGACTCGGTGCTGGGCGGCTACCGCAGCGCCTACGCCCTGGTGCGGCCGCCGGGGCACCATGCCGAGCGCCGCGCCTTCGGCGGTTTCTGCTACTTCAACAGCAGCGCCGCCGCCGCCCAGTACCTCAGCCGGCGGGGGCCGGTGGCGGTGCTCGACATCGACTACCATCACGGCAACGGCACCCAGAACATCTTCTACGAACGCGGCGACGTCCTCACCCTGTCCATCCACGGCCATCCCAGTTTCGCCTATCCCTACTTCAGCGGATTTGCCGAGGAGACCGGCGCCGGCCCCGGCAGCGGCTGCAACCGCAACTATCCGCTGCCCGAGGAGGTCGGCGGGGCGGCCTACCGCGAAACCCTGGCCAGGGCGCTTGCCGCCGTCCGCCGTTTCCGCCCGAAGTTCCTGGTGGTGGCCCTGGGGCTCGATCCGGCCAGAAAGGATCCGACCGGCACCTGGCAGCTGGAACCGGACGATTTTTTCGAAAACGGCAGGATGATCGGCAGCTGCTGCCTGCCCACCGTGGTGGTTCAGGAAGGAGGCTACCGCTTGCGTGGGCTGGGGATCAACGCCCGTCGTTTTTTCGAGGGCTTGGCGGCCGGCAATCGACAGTGCGGTCCGGGGAGGCCCGGCGGCAAATGAGGAGGGACCAATGAATCTGCACATCGGCGGCATGGCCGATTTTCTGGCCGCTGATCTCTGGCTGCGGATGGGGATGGCGGTGGTCTGCGGCAGCATCGTCGGGTTCGACCGGCAGATGCGCGGCAAGCCGGCCGGCATCCGCACCTGCAGTCTCATCACCCTGGGCACCTGCGTCTTCGCCCTTCTCGGCGAGACCTACACCGATGGCGACCGCCTGCGCATCCTCGGCCAGACCATCACCGGCATCGGCTTTCTCGGCGCCGGGGTCATCATGTCGCGGGAGGGGCTGGTCACCGGCGTCACCTCGGCGGCGGTCATCTGGGTGCTGGCCGGGGTGGGCACCGCCATCGGCCTCGGTTTTCTCGGCGCGGCGCTGGCGGTCACCAGCATGGTGCTGCTGGTGCTGCTGGGGGTGGAGTGGCTGGAGGTGTCCTTTCAGAAGCTGCGGCGCGGCGGCCATGGCAGGCATACCCGCCAGACCCTCTGCCCGGAGGACCACGACGACCGGCGGGAGTAGGGGCGCGCCGCCGGCAATCTTCCTCCGCCCCGTAACCCGTGTAGGCAGGACGGGCCGATCGTCCGAAGAAGCGGCGCTGCTGGACGTTTGCCCGACTCAGCCGGCGGGAAGCGGCAGGATGACGGTGAAGATGCTGCCCTTGCCCTCCTTGCTGCGGACGGTGATTTCTCCGCCATGCTGGCGGATGATGTCGCTGGAGATGGAAAGCCCGAGGCCGGAGCCTTCGCGCCGCCCGCCGGTGGTGAAGAAGGGGATGAAGATCTTTTCCAGGTTCTCGGCGGGGATACCGCGGCCGGTATCCTCCACCTGCAGGTGGACCCTGCCGTCCATGACCAGGGTGCGGATGGTGATGGTGCCCGGGCCGTCGATGGCCTTTTCGGCGTTGAGCAGCAGGTTGAGCACCACCTGCTTGAGCTGGTCGGCAACCCCGAGGACGAGGGGCAGGGAGGGGGCGTAGCGGGTGACGATCTCGATGCTGCGGTTGTGGAGCAGGCGGCGGAAGAGATGGAGGACCTTGTCGAGCAGTTCGTGCAGTTCGACGTACTCCATGGCGCCGCTGGTCGGGTTGCTGAAATCCTTCAGGGTGAGGAGGAAGCCGCGCAGCCGGTCGCACTCCTCGATGGCCAGCGCGATGGTCTGGGGGTCGGCGGTGGATGGATCCTGCTGCAGGCCGAGCAGCATGTTGCGGATGGCGAAGATCGGGTTGCCGAATTCATGGGCGATGGAGGCGGACAGCATGCCCACCGCCGACAGCTTGTCGTGGTGGAGCAATTCCCGATAGGCGAGGGTCAGCTTGTTGGAGCGTTCGTCCAGTTCGGTGAGCATGCGGCGGAAGGCCTCCGCCAGCTCTCCCGTCTCGTCCCTGCCCCGGATGTCCGGGAATTCCTCCACTGCCTCGTTGGCGGTGATCCTCCTCGCCGTTTCGGTGAGCAGGCGCACCGGCCTGGTGAGATAGCCGCCGAGGAAAAAGGCGACCAGGCAGACCGCCGCGGCCACCAGGACGAGGGAGACGAGCAGCCGGTTGCGGAAGGTGACGATTTCCCGGTCCATCTCCCTGGTGGTGACCCCGCGGCCGAGGACGAGGAAGTAGCCGTCGCTGTCCGGGACCGCTACCGCCCGCAGGGCGAGGAGACCCTCCTCGTCGTGGAGGAGGATTTCCTCGCCGCCGGCGGCGAACTCGGGTGGGAAAGCGGCCGTGTCCAGCCTGCCGTCCGGGGTCAGCAAGGTTTGCGGTGCCGTCAGCCCTGCAGTAAGCTGCAGGATGAAGCCGCCGTCGCGGTCGGCCAGGAACAGCGGGCGCTCGTCGGCCGCGGGCAGGCAGGAAGAGGCGAGACTCGCCAGCTCCGTCTCGATGAAAAGGTACAGCCCCCCGATGTCTCCCCCGCCGGAAAGCGGTACCGCATATACCAGGGACCGCTGCCCGCCAGAGTTCAAGGGGGCGGCATGTACCGTCCCGGCGGGAAGCCGGCCCGTGGCGGCGACGAGAGTCCGCCACTCGGGGGAGGCCAGGACCGCGTCGAGCTCGGCCGCGCTCCTGGCCAGTATCCTGCCGTCGCGCCGGAGGGCGGCCGTCGCGGCGGGGATTTCCGGGCGGGTATCGAGAAAGAGGAGCATCCGGTAGTTCTTCTGCTGCCGGAGGATCACCTCGAAAAGCCCTGCGAGCCGTTCCCTCCAGAAAGGCGGCCCCGGCTGCCCCCCGGCCCCGGCTGCCGCCCCCTGTCCCGGTTCGATCAGCCGGCTGACCGGACCCGATCCCATCAGGAAAAGAAGGTCTTCTTTTATGCCGGTAAATGCGGTATGAAACTGCTGGATGTCCCCGGCCTGCAGGGCGCTGATCCGTTGTCTGGCCCGGAGATGGAGGGATTCGGCGGTCTGGCGGTAGGAAAACCAGGTGGCGGCGGCGATACCGGCCAGCGCCAGCAGGAAGCACAGCACGGTGATCTTGAAGCGCAGGGAGATGCGGACTGCGGCCATGGCTGGGGAAAAGTTCCCTGATGAGGAATGGATGGAAAACGGTAAGGTCATTCTACCCGGTTCGATCACCGGCGACAACCGTTAACCGGTGCAGAGGGCCCCTTGCCATGGATGTGCGGCAGTTTCCGTCCCCACCTTTGCCCTTGCTGGCATTGGCCCGCCGGCTCCAACCGGAAGACCCGGACATCGCCCGCGGGCGCCCCGCCCGGCGCGCCGGCCATATGCTCTCCCCTCTGGCGAGCGAAATTCTGATCAACCCAGTTTTTCGTTCCGATCGGCCCGTGCTGGTGGAACTGTCCGGCCGCCGCAACCTTCCCCGCGCCACCGCCCATGCGCGCCGGCACTCGCTGATGCTGATCGAGTGAGCGGCCCGCCATGAAGATTCTGCACACCTCGGACTGGCATCTGGGCCGGCCCCTGCACAACCGCAAACGCTACGAGGAGCAGGCCGCCTTTCTCGACTGGCTGGCCGCGCTGGTCGACGAGGAGCAGGCCGACGTGCTCCTGGTGGCCGGCGACGTTTTCGACACGACCACGCCCAGCAACCGCGCCCAGGAACTCTACTACCGTTTCCTCACCCGGGTGGCCGGCGACCGTGGCCGCCACGTGGTGGTCACCGCCGGCAACCACGACTCGCCCTCCTTTCTCGAGGCGGCGGGAGCTCTCCTCGCCCGGCTGCAGGTTCATGTCGTGACCGGCGCGGCCGCGCCCGAGCGGGAGCTGATCGAGATCCCCGGGCCGGACGGCGCCTGCGCCCTCCTCGTCTGCGCCGTTCCCTATCTGCGCGACCGGGAGATGCGGGTGGTGGAGGCCGGCGACAGCTGGGAGGACCGCGACCGCAAGCTGCTGGCCGGCATCGCTTCCCATTACCGGCGGATCGGCGACCTGGCGGCGGCCCGGCGTCGGCAACTGGGCCGGTCGGTACCGGTGGTGGCCATGGGGCATCTGTTCGCCGCCGGCGGCGTGGTGGACGATGCCGACGCGGTGCGCGATCTCTACGTCGGCAGCCTGGTGGCGGTGGATGCGGCGATTTTCGCCGACGTCTTCGACTACGTCGCCCTCGGCCATCTTCACCGAGCGCAGACCGTTGCCGGTCGCGAGGTTGTCCGCTACTCGGGCGCGCCGCTGCCGATGAGCTTTGCCGAAGGCGGCCGCCGCAAGACGGTCTGCCGGGTGGTTTTCGAGGGAGGTGCGGTGCGGGTGGACGAGCTGGCGGTGCCGGTTTTCCAGCGGCTGGAACGGATCTGCGGCGACGCTGCCGCGATCGCCGCCCGCATCGACGAGCTCCGCCTGCAGGAGGCGGCCTGCTGGCTTGAGATCGACTATCAGGGCGACGAGGTGGCCGGCGCTCTGCGCGCCCGCATCGAGGAGCGGCTTGCCGGCAGCCGGATGGAGCTGCTCGCCCTGCGCAACTGCCGCCTGGTCGCCCGGGTCCTCGCCGGCATCGACGAGGACGAGGTTCTGGCCGGACTCGACCGCAACGAGGTGTTCGCCCGCTGCCTCGACGCCCACCGGGTACCCGGCGAGCAGCGACCGGCGCTTCTCCGCGCCCATGCCGAGGCGCTGGCCGCGGTGGACGTCGACGACCGGCGGGCGGAGTAGCGGCGATGCGGATCCTTGCGGTGGGTTTCCGCAACCTCAACTCCCTCGTCGGCGGCTGGCATATCGACCTCTCCGGCGCCAACCTCGGCGCCGATTCCATTTTCGCGATC
The DNA here is from genome assembly GCA_040755255.1 of Thermodesulfobacteriota bacterium. GTDB lineage: Bacteria > Desulfobacterota > Desulfobulbia > Desulfobulbales > S012-135 > JBFLZZ01. Next base: position 12,315 of record JBFLZZ010000026.1, on the reverse strand, counting down.
ACCGGTGCCACCGGTGCCGGCAAATCCACCATCCTCGACGCCGTCTGCCTGGCCCTCTACGGGGCGACGCCGCGGCTTGGCCGGATATCGAAGAGCAGCAACGAGATCATGTCCCGCCAGACCGGTGAGTGTTCGGCCGAGGTGGTCTTCGAAACCGTCAACGGGCGTTTCCGCTGTTTCTGGTACCAGCGCCGCGCCCGTCTTCGCGCCGAAGGCGAGCTGCAGTCGGCGCGGCACGAGATCAGCGACGCGGGCAGCGGCCAGGTGCTGGAGTCGGGCCTGGGCGCCACCCTGGCCCGGGTGGAGAGGGAGACCGGCATGGACTTTCATCGCTTCACCCGGTCGATGCTCCTGGCCCAGGGCGGCTTTGCCGCCTTTCTCCTCGCCGGCCCGGACGAACGTTCGCCCATCCTCGAACAGATCACCGGCACCGAGATCTACAGTCGAATCTCGATGAAGGTGCACGAGATGCGGGCGGCGGAGGTCCGCCGGCTGGAGGAGCTGCAGGCGGGGTTCGCCGCGCTGCGACCCCTGGCCGGCGAGGAACTCGCCGCGCTGGAAAACGCGCTTGCCGATACGGACCGCCGTCTGGGCGAACTCCGCCGGGACAGCGAAGATCTTGGCGCGCTCTTGGCCTGGCGCCGGAAAATCGCCGAACTCGAGGGCCAGCTGGCCGGGCTCGAACAGGCCGGCGCCGCCCACCTCCGGCAGCTGGAGTCCTTCGCGCCGGAGGCCCGGCGACTGCGGCTGGCCCGCCAGGCCGCCTCCCTGGCCGGCGAATTCGAAGCACTCCACCTTCTGCGCCAGCGGCAGGGGAACGATCTCCGCACCCTGGCCGGGGTGGATGGGGCCCTCACCGCCGCCGCCAGGGAAAATGCAGACCTGCTCGCCGCCGAACAGGCGGCGAAGGCGGCGCTCGCCATCGCCCGCGAGGCGAAAGTGGCCGACGAGCTCATCGCCCGCCAGGTGCGCGGACTCGATCTGCGGATCGGCGAGCGGCAGGCGCGGCAACAGCAGGCCGAGGCCGCCCGGCTGCAGGTGCTGGAGCACCGGCAGGCCGCCGCCGACCGGGTAAGGGCCCTCGCCGCCGAAGAGGAGAAGGCCGGCGGCGAGCTGCGGCGGATTCTCGCCTATCAACGGGAGCATCGGGTCGACGGCGGCCTCGCCGAACGGTTCGGTCTCATCGAACGGACCCTTGCCGACTGGCGGCAGGCGGTGGCCGCCCTGACCCGGTTGCGGCAGGAGACGGAAAAGGCGGCCGTGGCGGCGGAAGAGGCCAGCCGCCGGTGGGAGGCGGTGCGGCGGCGTCATGCCGAAAGCGCCCGGCTGCTCGCCGAAACCAGTGCAAGCCGGCAGGGGGCGGAGGAGGATCTGGCCCGCCTGCTGGACGGCGCCTCGGCCGCGGAAATCCGCGACGACATGGAAGCGGCCCGGACCGGGCTGCAGGGGCTCGACCGGGCCGGGGAAATACTGGCGGACCACCGTCAGGCGGTGGAGGGGGCGGCAACCCTGCGACGGAAATTCGAGGAGTGCGAGGCGGAGACGATGCGGCTGGCCGCTGTGGTCGATGAGCGGATCGCCCAGCGCCGCTTGCGGGAAGAGCAGGTTGCCGGCGCGGAAAAGGAGGAGCTGCTTCTTGCCCGCATCCGCAGTCTCGAGGAGGAACGGCGGCGGTTGCGGTCCGGCAGCCCCTGTCCGCTTTGCGGCGCGGTCGAGCATCCCTACGCCGACGGCAAGGTCCCCCTTGCCGACGACGAGGGGAAACTGGCGCAGCTGCGCCGGCAGCTGGCGGCAACCGTGGCGGAAATCAACGGCCTGCACGAGGCCCGGGCGGCGCTTGCCGCCGAGATGCGCCACCTCGCCGGGGGAGCGGAAGAGAAAGAGAGGCAGGCGGCCACGGCGTGGCGGCTCTGGCGGGAAGTGGCGGCCGGTCTTGGTCTCGCCGCCGAGGAGCCCCGGCGCGAGGCGGTGGTGGTCGAGCGGCGGGCAGCGCTGGCGGGGCGGTTGGAGCGGGTCCGGCAACGGCTCGCCGCCATCGACCGGGCCGGGCAGGATGTCGACCGGTTGCGCCGGGCTGTGGAAGCGGCCAGCGCCGCCCATGCCGGAATGGAGCAAGTCCTGCTGGCGGCCCGCCACCGGCAGGAGGCGGCCCGGGAGGCGCTGGACAGCCGGCGTGCGGAGGAACAGGCGACAAGCCGGGAGGAGGCGGCGGCCGCGGAAGCGGCCCGCCAGGCGGTAGCGGTCTATGGGCTGCCCCTTGCCGGCGATGGCGCTGGCGCACTGCAGGAACTGCGCCGCCGCCTCCAGCACTGGCAGGAGCAGGAAGAAGCCCGCCGCCGCCTGGAGCAGCGGCTGAGCGAGATCGGCGGCGAGGGCGCCGCCGAGCAGGCGCGGCTGGCCGAGGCCGAAGAACAGATCCGAATCCGGGATCGGGAGCTTGCGCAGGTGCTTCTGGAAATGAAGGAATTGCAGGCGGAGCGGCAGCGGCTCTACGACGGTCGCGACCCGGATCGGGAGGAACGGCGGCTGGCCGCGGCGGTGGTTGCGGCGGAGCGGGGTTGCGAGCAGGCGACCGGGGCCAGGGAGCGGTCCGGGCAGGCCCTCGCGGCGCTGGGGGAGCAGCAGGGACACCTGCGTGAAAATCTGCGGGAGCGGCAACAGGAGATCGCGGACCGCAGCGGCCGCTTCGCCTCGCGGCTTGCCGATGCCGGGTTCGCCGACGAGGACGCTTTCCTGCGGGCGCGGCTGCCCGAGGAGGAGGTGGAGCGTCTCGCCGGGCGCGAGGAGGAGCTGCGCCGGGAAGAGGTGGAGGGCAACGCCCGCCTGCAATCGAAGCGGCGGGAACTGGCCGAGGAAAGGGACCGGCGTCTGACCGGAGAGGATGGCGATGCCCTTTGCCGGCGTCTGGACGAAGTCGGCCGGGAAACGGAGGTCTTGCTGCGGGAAAAGGGGGAGCGGGAAGCCCGCCTGCGGGACAACCGCGCCCTCACCGAACGCCATCGGGCCCAGCTGCAGCTGGTGGAGGCGCAGCGGCTCGAATGCCAGCGCTGGGAACTGCTGCATGGGCTCATCGGCTCAGCCGACGGCAAGAAGTACCGCAACTTCGCCCAGGGCCTCACCTTCGAAGGGGTGGTGGCGCTCGCCAACCGGCAGCTCCGCAGGATGAGCGACCGCTATCTGCTGATCCGCGCCCCCGCCGACCCCCTGGAACTTTCCGTGGTCGACAACTACCAGGGGGGGGAGATCCGCTCCACCCGCAACCTTTCCGGCGGCGAGAGCTTCCTGGTCAGCCTCGCCCTCGCCCTGGGCCTCGCCCGGATGTCGAGCCGCAACGTCCGGGTGGACACCCTCTTTCTCGACGAAGGCTTCGGCACCCTGGACGAGGAGGCACTGGAAACCGCCCTGGAGACCCTGGCAGGGCTGCGCGAGGAAGGCAAGCTCATCGGCGTCATCTCCCACGTGCCGGCCCTGAAGGAGCGGATCGCCGCCCGCATCGAGGTGATCCCCGGTCCCGGCGGCCGCAGCAGGCTCGCCGGTCCGGGCTGCAGCCGGGTTGCCCCCTGAACCTTCCCATGGTACAAATCAGGGCGGGGCGGAACAGTTCCAACAGGGGGCGGGGATGTCGAAATGGATAAGCACGGGCGGTCTGCTCTGCGGCCTGCTGCTGGTTGCCGTCGCGCGGGGATACGGGGCGCCGGCGGTGGTGGGCGGTGACGATTTCCGCCGGGCGGTGGAGACCGACCGGGCCGTGCGGGTGCTCATCAAACTGAAGGAGGATGCCGACCCGCCGGGCCTGTCCCGGTCGGCAGGCGCCCGTCTGCCGGGGGCGCGCATCGACCGCGCCGCCATCCGCCGGTTGCAGGACCGCCTGGAAACATCCTTTACCCCGGCGGAGCGGACCACCCTGATCCGCATCCGTCGCCGTCTGGAAAATATCCCGTGGCTTTCGGCGGAACTGGCAGGGGGGGCGCTGGCGCGGTTGAGCCGGCTGCCCTTTGTGGAGGCGCTGGTCGAGGACGTGCCGGTGCGGGCGAGCCTGGCGCAGAGCGGGCCGCTGACCGGCGCCGGTATCGCCGGGGCCGCCGGCATCGACGGCGGCGGGGTGGCGGTGGCGGTGCTCGACACCGGCATCGACGCCAACCATCCCGATCTCGCTTCCTCCCTGCTCCATGAGGAATGCTTCGCCACCGGCAACAAATGCCCCGGCGGCACCTCGCGGGCGAGCGGCCCGGGCAGCGCCCGCGACGACAACGGCCACGGCACCCATGTCGCCGGGATCATCACCGCCGACCACGCCAGCTGGCGGGGGATCGCCCCGGCTGCCGGTGTCGTCGCGGTCAAGGTGCTGGACGCGACAGGGAACGGCTGGTCGTCGGACATCATCGCCGCCCTCGACTGGACGGCCGGCAACCATGCCGCCTACAACATCAGGGTGGTCAACCTGAGCCTCGGCTACGGGCTGTACCCCGCCGTCTGCGACAGCAGCCAGCCGGCCTTTGCCGCCGCCGCCCAGGCCGCGGCCGAGGCCGGTATCGCCGTCTTCGCCGCCGCCGGCAACGATGCGGCGGCGAACGGCATCGCGGTGCCCGCCTGCCTGGCGCCGGTGATCTCGGTGGGATCGGTGTACGATGCCAATATCGGCGGCCTGAGCTGGGGCGTCTGCACCGACAACGCCACGGCGGCGGACAGGATCAGCTGCTTCAGCGACGTCGCGCCGTTCCTCGATCTCCTCGCCCCCGGCGCCCTCATCTACGCCTCCGCCCGGGGCGGCGGGCACGAACACCGCGGCGGCACCTCCATGGCCAGCCCCCACGCCGCCGCCGCTGCCGCCCTGCTGCTGCAGGGCGCGCCCAGCCTGCAGCCCGAGGAGATCCGGACGCTGCTGCGCAGCACCGGCACCCCACTGCATGACGACAGGGTCAATCTCGATTTTCCCCGGCTGGACAGCGGCGCCGCTCTGCGCACCGTCGCCGCCGACCTGGCGGCCACCGTGACGGTCAGCCCCGATCCGGTCGGCAATGCCGGGTCATGGGAGTATACGGTCACCCTCGCCAATGGCGGGCCGGGCAGCGCGCTCGCCGCCACCCTCGATGCCGGCATTCCGGCGGTGCTGGACCTCCTTGCCGCCCAGCCCTCGCAGGGGGTCTGCGCGGTGACGGCGGCTGCCCTGCACTGCGATCTGGGCACGGTGGGAAGCGGCGCCACCGTCGCGGTCACGGTACGGGCGGCGGCCGTCGAGCAACTGGCGACGGTTCCCTTCACCGTGCAGGTGGCGGCGGCCAATCCCGACCCGCTGCCGGCCGACAACTCGGCCAGCGTCGTCCGCCTCTCCGACCGGCAGCCGCCGGTGGTGGCGGTGACGCCGGCGGGCGGCGTCTACGGCGCGCCGCAACGGGTGACTCTTTCCTGTGACGACGGCGGCGGCTATGGCTGCGCCGCTCTCCGCTACACCATCGACGGCGGGCCGCCCACCACCGCTTCGAGCCGCTACACCGGACCGTTCCGCATCGCCGGCGACCTGACCCTGCGGGCGGCGGCCGAGGACGGGGCGGGCAACCTCTCGCCGATTCGCACCGAAACCTACGCCATCGCCACCAGCAGCGGCAGCGCCGCCTCCTTTCTCCATCCCCCCCACGACACCATCGGCTGCGACCGCTGCCATCTCCACCCCTTCGATTCCTGGCCCGGCTACGCCCCCGACCCGGCCAACGGCGACGACACCATCCGCAATTTCCTCTGTCTCGGCTGTCACGGCCCGGGGGCGGCCACCGTCATGCAGCCCCATTCCAGCCGGGGTTCCGGCGGCGCGCCGGTCTGGACCACCCAGTGCGTCGACTGTCACGATCCCCATTTCCAGGCCCAGCTCCAGTGGCGGGGCAGTGACGGCGAGCCGCTGCAACTGGTCACCGGCACCATCCTCTCGCTTGCGGCCAGCGGGACCAATACCCTCGTCCGCTATACCCTGGCCGGCACGGCCGCGGACTGGCAGCAGCCCGCCGGCTGGGCCGACGGCAAGGGCGCGGCGGGCCGCGGTCTGATCCTGGTGGCGGATCCGGCCGGGCAGGCGCAACCCCGGGAGATCCTCGCCGCCGCCGGCCAGACGGTCCTGGTGCGCGGCGGGATGAGTGCCCTCAACGCCGGCAAACCCTTCGCCATCGTCTACGGCCAGCTGATCCGCGACCGGGTCCGCACCCCGGCCGGCGAGGTCCGGCCGGTGCGCTTTATCGACCGCCGGTCGGGTTGGGTCGACACTTCCGCAACCGGTGTCCCCACGGGCCTCTGCCAGGTCTGCCATACTGCCACCGCCTACTGGAAAAGGGACGGCAGTTCCGTCTCCCACCCGGAAAGCGATTGCGCCGGCTGTCACGCTCCGGCCCGGGGGTTCGCGCCGTGACCGTAACCGTTCCGCGGCACCCCATCCGCACGCGACCGGGCCGGCTCACAGCGGGTTTCTCTCGTTCGCCGTTTTGCTCTCACACCTCCGGGCCGGTTCTGAACGGTTCCAACCCGGGTGGTTGTGCACCACCGTACCTGCACGGTGAACGGTTTCCCGCGGTCGGCGAACGCGGCATGGTCACCGGGACGGCGAGGAGGTGGTGATGGCCGAGTTACCCCTGCGCCCGCTCAAATGGTACAAAGCCCTCGCCACCGCCAGGGGCAGGAAGGAAGCGGGCAGCTTTCTCGTGGAAGGGGTGCGGCAGGTGCGGCAGCTGCTGCTGTCCGGGAATCTTTCCCTGGTGGAGGTGCTGCTGGAGGAAGGAAAGGAGATCGATCTCCCCGGCGATGTGCCGGTGCGGGTTCTCACCCCGGCCCAGCTGCGGGGGATCAGCGATGCCGAGGCCCCGGGCGGCATCGTCGGGGTGGCGGCGATGCCAGCGGATGTTGCGGCGGCGGCCCTGCCCCTTGTCATCGGCAGGGTGCTGTTTCTGGAGGACATCCAGGATCCGGGCAATGTGGGTACCCTGATCCGCAGCGCCGCCGCCTTCGGTTTTGCCGGCGTCATCCTCACCCCCGGCTGCGCCGATCCCTTTTCGCCCAAGGTGGTGCGTGCCAGCGGCGGGGCCCTGGGCGCGCTCTGGCTCCGGCGCTCATCCCATGCCTGGCTGTTGCTGCAACAGCTGCGCGGTCTCGGCTACCTGCTGGTAACCGCCGACAGCTGCGGCGGCGAGGCGGTTCCCCTGGCGGCGGACAGGCTGGTGCTTGCCCTCGGCAACGAGGGCAACGGCGTTTCCCCGCAGCTGCGGGCGATGAGCGACCGGATCTGGACCATTCCCTTCGTCGCCGAGCGGATCGAATCCCTCAACGTCGCGGTGGCCGGTTCCATCTGCATGAGCCGGTTGTACGAGGCGGCGGGCGAAGACAGGTGAATTGCCGGCGCGGGCTCGCGGCGGACGGTCGGCCGGAGGCGCGGAAGGGGAGGGGCGCAACGGCGCGGCCGTCGCTGGTAACCGTTCACCGCACTGGTACGGTGGTGCACAACCACCAACGTTGTAACCGTTCAGAAGTGCCACAGATTCGGACAAGCGGACCGGCGCCGCGTACTTCGCGTACGTAAGCCGGGCCGATCGTCCGAAGATGGGGTGCTGCTGAACGGTTACCGTCGCTGCCCCGGCTGGGCGGCTACCCTTTCGTCTCCTGGCCCAGGACCCGGTGCAGGCAAGCGGCCAGATCGGTCAGCCGGTAAGGCTTGGACACCGCGTCCATGAAGCCGTGGCCGCGGTAATCGGCCATGACCGGGTCGTTGGAATAGCCGCTGGAAACGATGAGCCTGGCGGCCGGGTCCTCGGCCAGCAGCCGCGCGGCCGTCTCCCTGCCGCCCATACCGCCCGGAATGGTGAGGTCGAGAATGGTAGCGGCAAAGGGGGCCCCCTCCGCACGCGCCTGCCGGTAGAGGGAAACGGCTTCCGTCCCGTCGGAGGCGCAGGTGGCCTCGTACCCCAGCTGGCGGAGCATGTTGCCGGTCATGTTCCTGAGCGTCGCTTCGTCGTCCAGCAGCAGGATGCGGCCGCTGCCCCGGAGAATGACGGGATCCTCCACCGTCGTTTCCCGGGGGGCCGATCCGTTGCTGGCGGCCGGCAGGAAGAAGGTGAAGGTGGTGCCGTCGCCGGGCACGCTGGCCGCCCTGATGTGACCGCCGTGCCTCTGGATGATGGAATGACAGACGGCGAGGCCGAGGCCGCTGCCTTCCTGTTTGGTGGTGAAGTAGGGGTCGAAGATGTTTTCGAGAACGTGTTTGGTCATCCCGCTGCCGGTATCGCTGATGTCGATACGGATGTGGTCGCCGGCAAGACCGGCGGGCAGACCACCGCTGCCGGCGGCGACATTGTCGCAGGCGATGCGCACCGTGCCGCCGGTGGGCATGGCATGCCGGGCGTTCAAGACGATGTTGTGGATCACCTGGCTGATCTGGCCGGGGTCGACGTCGGCCAGCCAGAGATTCCCGGGACAGTCGATCTCGAGGGCGCAGTTGCTGCCGGAAAGCACGAACCCGGCGGAATCGCGGATGATGGCGCCGAGGTCGGTGCTCTTGCGGATGGGGGCGCCGCCCTTGGAGAAGGTGAGGAGCTGCCCGGTGAGATCGCGGGCGCGCAGCACCGCCTGTTCGGCCTCGTGGAGCAGGCGGCGGGTCCGGTCCCGGTCGGTTTCCAGGGTGAAGCCGGCGATGGAGATGTTGCCGAGGATGGCGGTCAGGATGTTGTTGAAGTCGTGGGCGATGCCGCCGGCGAGCACCCCCACCGATTCGAGTTTCTGCGCTTTTTGCAGCTCCTTCTCCATCTGATGCTTTTCGGTGACGTCGCGGAAGACGAGCACCACGCCGATGATCCGGCTCATCCGGTCGCGGATCGGGGCGCCGCTGTCGGCGATGCTTCGCTGCCGGCCGTCCCGGGCGATGAGGGCGGTGTGATTGGCGAGTCCGACGATCTGGCCGCTGGTCAGCACCTTTTCCACGGGATTTTCGCAGATCTCCCCCGTCCTTTCGTTGACGATATGGAACACCTCCGGCAGGGGGCGGCCGGCCGCCTCTGCCTGGCGCCAGCCGGTGAGTTCCTCCGCCACCTTGTTGACCAGGACGATCCGGCCCTCGGTGTCGGTGGTGATCACCCCGTCGCCGATGGAACGCAGGGTCACCGCCAGCCGCTCCTTCTCGGCGGCCAGGGCGTTTTCGGCCCGGCGCCGCTCGGTGATGTCGCGGACGAGGGCCATGATCACCGGGCCGTCGTCCTCGCCCACCAGGGTGGCGTTCAGTTCCACCGCCACCCCTTCGCCGCGGCGGAGACCGTACTCCACCACCCGGTTGCGGATGCCGCCGCGCTCCCGGCACAGGGCCAGGGTGGCGACGGTCGCCTCCCGGTCCTCGGCCACCGTCCATTCCTCCACCTTGCGGCCGATCACATCCTCGGGCTGTTGGCCGCCGGCCAGACGGGCGTAGATGTCGTTGGCGTCGAGCACCCTGCCCTGGCAGTCGAGGATGACGAAACCGGTGTCGGTGGTTTCGATGAGGGCGCGGTATTTCTCCTCGGACCGGGTCACCAGTTCGATGGACTGCCCCAGGCGCCGCCCCATTTTCTGCATGAACAGGGCGAGGTCCCCCAGCTCGTCGTTGGATTGGGGCGGAAGATCGAAGGCGTAGCGGCCTTCCTCGATGGCGGCGATGGCCTGGCGCTGGCCGGCGAGAAAGCGGTGGAAGTAACGGGTACTGGCGAGCCAGAGCAGCACGGTGAGCAGCACCGAGGCGAGGACGAAGACGATGGCCAGCACCACCATCCGCTGCTGCGCCGCCCTGGCGGCGGCGGTGAAGTCGCTGATCGCCTTTTCGGAGAAGAGGAAGCAGTTGTCGGCGGTGTCCCGCAGGAAACTCCTGCGGTCGAGGATGGCCAGCCCGTTGAGATAGTGGTCCTCGCTCCCCTTCATCAGGCTGGCCATGCGATCGATGAGGGCGCCGTCGGCGGTTCGGGCTTCCACCTCCCTGACGATGCGGCGCATGGCGCCCAGTTTGCCCGGATCATTGAGATGAAAGGCCTGATCCTGATAGGCGAGAAAGTCGAGGACCGCGGCTTCCAGCCCGTCGGTTTTGTCGGTATGCTCGATCAGTGCCGTGTAGAGCTCGTGCTGCCGGGCGGGCAGTTCTTTGGTGAAAGCGGCGTCCTTGGCATAGGCGTCCACCAGTTCGTAGGTGGCGCGCAGATAGTAGGAGATGAACTGTTCCACCTTCTGCAGCCGGTGATGGAAATCCCCTTCGGCCTGGGAGTGTTCGGCGCGGATGACGCCGGTCAGTTCCCGGACCGCGGAAAAACGCCGTTCGATCTCGCCGCGCAGCCCTTCGAAGGAGGAGGGGTTGAGTTCCGCCTGCAGGGATTCGAGGCGGTTGACCTGGACCTGGAAATCCTTGATGTGCTGGATCTGTTCGTTGAGCAGCCGCAGCCGGGAGACACTGGTGAGCACCATGCCGCCCTGGGCCAGGGTGACCAGGGTGAGCAGCAGGAAGACGGCGAAGATTTTGGTGGAAAGGTTGATGCGGCGACTCATTTCCGCTGGCGCAGTTCCCTGGTGGCGTTGCTGTAGATGAGGTCGTCGAGGCAACCTTCCTCCCAGGCGGTTTTGACCATGCCGGAGAGTTCCTTTTCGGCGATCATGGTTTCCACCCAGTAGCCCATGCCTTGCCGCCATTCCGCGCTGAAGGCGTTGGAGTAGCGGATGGTGGGGATGGAAAGCCGCTCCACCGCCGGCTTGACGCCGAGCCAGGCGGCGATGACCTCGGCGCTCTGCTGCGGGTGGGCGGTGATGTGGTCGTTGGCCCGCATGAGGAGATCGAGGAGCTTGCCCACCTCGTGCGGATGCTTGGCGACGAAGGCCTCGTTGCCGGCGATGGCGCAGCAGGGGATGCCGGCCCAGCGGCCGGCCGGCGGCAGATCCCTGAGATTGGCGAGGAGCTTGCCCGCTCCCCTGCTGACCGCGATGGCCACCAGGGGCTGGTTCACCACGAAGCCCTCGATCACGCCGGCCTCCAGGGCGGGGATGAGGTTTTCGGTACCGTGCAGGTTGACGAGCACCACCCGGGCGCCGGGCTCCTCGCGGTCACGGGAATAGGGCACTTCAGCCTCGCGCAGCGCCGCCTCGAAGATGATGTTCTGCACCGAGGTGCCGATCTTGTAGCCGATCTTCACCGGAGCGGTCCGGGACTGGACATAGGCGACGAAAGACGGCCAGTCGTCCGCCGTCATCGCCGGATGAACCACGAGGCCGGCTCCCTCCCCCATGGTCGGCAGCAGGATGCGCAGGCCGCTGCCCTGGTCGATGAGGCTGAGCATGGCCGGCACGCCGCCGTAGGACAGGTCGAGAAGATCCTCGTCGAGCTTGCGGATGAGCTTGATGCCGCCCTTTTCGCTGGAGACCTGCAGCCGCGCCAGCGGTTTCTCCCCTTCGAGGAGCAGGTACTCCGCCTTGGGCGTGACCTCCTTGAGCCAGACGCCGCCGTTGGCGCGGAAATGGTCGGGCAGCGAGGCGGCGATGTAGAGGGCGGCGTGGTGGTCGTGGGGGGCGTGACCGAGGCGGATCAGCGGCAGGGGCTCGGCCGGCTTGCCGCAGCCGCTGACGAGCAGCAGGAGAGGGGCGAGCAGGAACAGGAACAGGACCAGGACCAGACCTCGGCGATCGGACGCGGCCATGTGCTCTTTCCTCCGGAGAAATGGGAAGTTGGGGGACCGGCGCACCGTTCCTCACCCCTGCGCCGTTGCGTTATCTCCTTAATGATAACCCTTCCGTCTGACCGCGGTCCAGTTGATTTTTGGAAGACGAGGGGGAGGTGGAAACAACCACCCGGGCAGTGGTCGCGAGCGAAGCGTGGCGAGCCAGTCTTCACCACCTTTGCCCCGTGCCGTTTCAGCAATCCGGGGGCGCGCCGCCGGCGTCGAGCACTTCCCTGACCTTGGCGGCCAGGGATTCCCTGGAAAAGGGCTTCTGGACAAAGGCCGTTCCTTCGGCGAGCTGGCCCCGCTGGGCGATCACGTCCGCGGTGTAACCCGACATGAAGATCGTCCTGATACCCGGATGCAGGGCCTCGATCCTTTCCTTCAGTTCCCTGCCGTTCATCACCGGCATGACCACGTCGGTGAGGAGCAGCTGGATGGGGTTGCCGTGTTTTTCCGCTATGAGGCACGCTTCTCCCGGGCTTGCCGCCTTGAGCACGGTATTAATTCCTTCATAAATTAGCGAACATATGGTACAGTGCGGCCATGAACGAATTCGATGGTCGCAAACTTGGCAGAAAGACTTTGGAGGAGATGCGGATCCGTGCCGTCAAACGGGTGGAAGCCG
>JBFLZZ010000025.1:0-53308 GCA_040755255.1 Thermodesulfobacteriota bacterium | reverse complement strand
TTCCTTTCTTTGGCCGGCAAAGAAAGGAACGCCCCGCCGGCAGGCGTCCAGCTTGTGGATTTCCTCCTCGCTGGCAACCGGCTGAAGATTCGAGGTAATCAGCTTTCAGAGAGTGAAAACTGCTACCGATAGTCCTCGATCAACGGCTGCACGAAATTTCGGGTAATTAGCTGACTTTGACGGAGGCCTGGTCGGCGGGCGGTGACGGCGGAGGCGGGCATTCCCGCCGGGGCGGCGGTCAGCTCCGCCGTCGCAATCCGCGGCGGAGCAGGGGCAGCAGGCCGATGCCGCTGCCCATGAGCAGCAGGCTGGCCGGCTCGGGCACCGGATCGTAAGGTTTGAGCTCGGTGAGGACGAGATGGCCCCAGATGCGGGAAGGGTCCCCATGGTTGTTGTAGATTTTCTGGACACTGTCGGCAAGGGTGGTGCCGGCGGCGAAGCCGTCCAGGCCGAAGACGGCGGGAGCGATGTAAAGGGCATCGTCCGAACTGCCGGTGACGATGCAGTTGGTGCCGGGAACCGTCATCGCGTACCAGTACTGCAGAATGCTGCTGGTGGTCTGCGCGATGAAGGTCGTTCCTCCCCACTCGTTGTATTCCTTGATGTCGCCGTTTTGGTTGTTGGAGCCGCCGTCCAGTTCCGCGACCGCGTCGCCGCCCAGATAGTCGGCAAAGTAACTGGTTCCGGTCGGGGAGACGATGCTGTCGTCGAAGCGGGTTCTGGAGCCGGTCACCCCGGTGTCGATGAGGATCCGGTACTCGATGTCGAGCAGTTCAGGGTGGGTGAGGTAGTCGTTGCCGTCGACGGCCAGAGGGAAGAATTCCGCCTTGCGCATCCAGGTGTTCCCCTCGTAGTCCCACTTCTCGACGAGATCGTTGTTGCGGTTGAAGACCTCCCGCCGATCGAGATCGCCGGACTCGTCCCTGTAGGTGACGGTGGCGCGGCCGAACTCGCCGTACTGGTAGAGGGCGGTTTCCTCCGCCCGCCAGGCGCCGGCCTCGTACTCGAAGCGGCTGTGGCTGGCGGTGGCGCCGCCCGCGTCGTAGACGTATTCGGTTTTTTCCTCTTCCTGCCAGGTGGCGGAGCTGTTCTGTTTTTTGCTCCTGAGGGTGGTTGAGCCGCCGGCGGTGTAGCTGTAGTCGGTACGGCTGCTGATGCCGGTGGCGGCGGCTGGGGTGAATTCGTGGCGGGAAAGGGTGCCGTCGGGGTTGTAGTCCCAGGACTCGGAATCGTTTTTCCTGCGGTAGCCGCCGGAAAAGGTGCCGTTGTCCTTATAGGCGCGACTGGTGATCTGCCCGAGCGGGGAGTAGGTTTCGGTCAGGACGAGGGAGCCGCCGGAAGGAGTATTGCTTCCCGAGGCAAAAACTCCGGTTTTGGCATAGTACTGTATCGTGTAGGAGCCGTCCGCCGCGAAACTGTAGGTGGTGTAGCCCTGCAGCCAGGCGGCGTCGAACGACGCGGCGATGACCTGGCCGTTGGTGCCGTAGTAGAAGCGCTGGGAAGGCTTTTCGTTCCCATTGCCGATTTTGCTGGTGATCAGCGCGACCTTGCCGGTGAAGGTCGCCTGCATCGGCACGGCCAGGGCGGCGGCTGCGCAATACAGCGGCAGACCGCCGACCAGCAGGGCAGCGACGGACTTCTTCATGTTTTCCTTCCTGTTTTTTTTGCTCCATCGACAACGATGGGGATCCCCCGCAGATTTCTACCATCCTCCAGATGGAAAGAAAAGAACGAAAACTCAGTTTGATCTTTTTCCTGCAACAGGGGCGAACAATAAGCGAAAAGAAAAGAGATGGCGAGTCAGTAATTATTCCTGATCTGTACTGTCGCGTACCCAGTTCAGGGTGAGGTCAGGCCCTGGACCGCTGTCGCGACGCTGTTCTCCCCCTCGCCGGCGTTGCCGTTGCCGAGCTGACCGTAGAGGTTCTGCCCCCAGGACCAGAAGGAACCGTCGTCCTTGACCGCGAGGTCGTGGAAACTTGCCGATATCGCCTTGACGCCGGTGAGGAAGCGGATCGGCTGCGCGGCCGGCTCCACGATCACCTGCACCGGCGTCAGGCTCTGCTGCGTCGTCGCGTAGGCGGTGGCGTTGCCGAGTGCACCGCGCACGTTGCTGCCCCAGGTCCAGACCGTGCCGTCATTTCTGATCGCCATGCTGCCCAGTTCACCGGCAGCGATGGCGATGACTCCGGACAGAACCCCGGCGCCGCCAGGGCCTGCCACCTGCACCGGCGTCCGGCGCTGGATCATCGAGTTGTCCCCCAGGTGGCCGTAACCGTTGCTGCCCCAGGCCCAGACCGTGCCGTCCGCCTTGAGGGCCAGGTTGTGCGATTGCCCGGCCGAGACGGCGATCACCCCGTTCAGATAAGCAATCCCGCCCGGACCGCGGACCTGCACCGGGGTGAGTTTTCTGACGAGGGAGTCGTCACCGAGCTGACCGCTGCCGTTATCCCCCCAGGCCCAGACCGTGCCGTCCTGTTTCAGGGCCAGGCTGTGCTGGGCGCCCGCCGCGATGGCGATCACCCCGGTCAGGGCAAGCGCCGGGGTGGAGTTGGGATCTGCCAGCACAGTGACCGGGGTGGTCCGCCGGGCGGTGGAATTGTCGCCCAACTGGCCGTTGTAGTTGGTACCCCAGGCGACCACCGAACCGTCCCTTTTCAGGGCCAGGGCGTGGTGTTCGCCGGCAGCGACGGCCGTCACCCCGGTGAGGAGACCACTGGGATCGGCGGGATCGGTGACTCGCGTGGCGCTGCACAGGGTCATGGGCTCGATCGCCCCCTGGCCGAGCTGGCCGTAGCCGTTGAATCCCCAGGCCCAGACCGCGCCGTCGCTGGTGCGGGCCAGGGCGAAGCGGAAGCCGGCATCCATATCCATGACCGTGTTCAGGTATGCCGGTGGGGTAGCCGCCGGATCAACCACCACCCGGCCCGGCAGGGTTCTCTGGGTGGTGGTGGTGTCGCCGAGCTGGCAGAGGTTGTTGGCGCCCCAGGTCCAGAGGGTGCCGTCTTCCCTGAGCGCCAGGCTGAAGGATTCCTCCAGCAGGCTGGCCGCCACCGCCGGAGCGGCGGTGGCGTCGCAGGCGTCGCCCGCCCCGTCGCCATCGCCGTCCACCTGGGTCGGATTGGCGACGCCCGGGCAGTTGTCCACCTCGTCGCAGACCGTGTCCCGGTCCACGTCGAGGCAGGGATCGCAAAGATCGCCGAGACCGTCGCCGTCGCCGTCGGTCTGATCCGGATTGGGCGTCGGGCAGTTGTCCCAGTTGTCCTGGACGCCGTCGCCGTCGCTGTCCGCCGGTTTGAAGAAATCGCCGAAGGCGATGGCGCCGCTTTCCGTCATGGTGATCATCGCCGAGGAATGGTCGGCGAGCCGGATCAGGTAGAGGCGGCGGCTGCTGCTGGCCACGCCCATGTACTGACCGTCGTTGGTCAGGGAGATGCCGCGGGGGTTGTAGATATTGGCGATGGTGGAAACCGCGTAGGTGGCGGTATCGATCACCGAGACGCTATTGTCGAGGATGTTGGTGACGTAGACCCGGGAGCCGTCTCCGGTGGTCGCCAGGGCAAAGGGCAGTCTGCCCACCGGAATGGCGCCTGCTTCGGGAATGACCGTATTGCTGGCGGCGTCGATCACGATCACGGTGCCGTCGTTGTAGTTGGCCACGTAAACCCGGCCGCCGTCGGGCGATACCGCCACCCCTCCGGGCCTGGCGCCCACCGGGATGGTGGGCGCCGCCCCCATGGGATCGGCGCTGTCGATGACGGTCACCGTGCCGGCAAGGGCGTTGGTCACGTAAGCGCGGGAAAAATCGGGGGAAAGGTCGATACCGGTGGGGCCGTCGCCGACCGGTACGGTGTAGACCACGGCGTTGGTCGTCCGGTCGATCATCGAGACCGTGTCGCTGCCGTAGTTGGCCACATAGATGTATGCCGGCGACGCCGCCACGCCGACCGGCGCGTTCCCCACCGCAATGGTCGCGGTGACCGTTCTGCTGAGGTTGTCGATGACCCGGAGTTCGCCCAGGCCGTTCATGGTGAGGTAGGTCTTGTCCAGGGTGACGGCCACGCCGTACGGATTGCTGCCAACGGCCATCTGCATGACCGGGTAGAAGGTGGGATTGAGCTGCCCCGCCGCGTCGCGGAAGAGCCAGAAGGCGGTGGCCGAGTAGTCGTCCTCGCAGTCGGCGCCGGTGCGGCAGACGCAGGTGCCGGTGCCCGGACACCAGTCGTAGGTGCTGGGCAGGAAGGCCCACTGCGCGGTGTAGCCGGCGCCGGTGAGGGACGTCTCCCAGGGGTTTTCGTCCGGATCGGTGCTGGTGATCGCCAGACTGTCGGCGTAGTCGATGCCTTCGGGCGGCGAGAATCTGAGGGCGAAGCGGCAGGAGTCCCCGGCCGCCAGGCTGTCCGGCGCCAGCGGGCAGGTGTTGGTGGTGAGGGAAAAGGCCGGCCCGGCAACGGTCATCGCGTCCATGAGCAGGGCGGTGTCGCCTTCGTTGACCAGGTAGAAGTTTTTCGTCAGGGCACCGGTCTTGATCAGGGTGCCGAAATCGACGGCGGTGACCGGCCTTCGGGTGGCCAGCGAACCGGTGACGAGGATGTCCGGGGCGTCGATGACCGCGCTGCCGCTCACGGTGACGGTGACCGGGTTTTCGTCGGGATCGTTGCTGGGGATGTCGAAGGTGTCGGTGAAACTGCCGGTCCCGCTCGGGTCGAAGCGGACGGTGAGCAGGCAGGCGGCGGAGATGTTGAGGGTAGCGTTGGCGCAGGTATTTGCCACCAGGGAGAAGGGTGCCGCGAGGGGATCGTTGCCGCCGATGTCGTCGGCGAAGGTCAGCAAGCCCTTGTTGCTGTTGGTGACAGTGATGGTGGCGAAGAGCGGCGGCGCCCCCAGCACCCGGTTGCCGAAGTCGAAGTGCAGATCGTCCACGGGAGCCGCCGGATCGGTGACGCTGATGTCGGGCGGACAGGTGGGGCAGGGCGAGAAGTCGCCACAGGCGTCGCCGTTGCCGTCGTTGTCGAAATCGGCCTGGCCGGGGTTGGTGACGAAGGGGCAGTTGTCGGCGCCGAAGCAGACCCCGTCCCCGTCAATGTCGTTGTACATGTCGGCCGGGCAGGGGTCGCAACCGTCGCCGATGCCGTCGCCGTCGGCGTCGGCCCAGGAGGAGCTGTCGAAGACGCCCGGGCAGCGTTCCTTGTCGTCGCAGAAACCGTCGCCGTCGCTGTCGGCGGCAGCGCCGTAGCCGGCGCAGAGATCGCAGGCGTCGCCGAAACCGTCGTTGTCCGTATCGGTCTGGAGGGGATTGGCGGCGTCCGGGCAATTGTCGAGGTTGCCGCAGATCCCGTCGTTGTCGATGTCGTTGCCGCTGTCTTCCGGGCAGGGGTCGGCGGCGCCGCAGATCCCGTCGCCGTCGGGGTCGATGCCCGGCTCCTCCGGGCAGTCGTCCACCTGATCGCAGAAACCGTCGCGATCCTGATCCTCGGTTTCCGGGTTGAAGAGGCACAGGGTTCTGAGACCGCCGCCGGTGGTCGACTGCATGCCGGAAAGGGCGAAGAGAAAGACCTGGCCGCTGACGTGAAGGAGTTCCGGGTATCTGCCCTCGGCGGCCGGATCCTTCAGGTTGCTGCCGGTGAAGACTGCGGTGTCGAGGGGCTCGGCCCCGATGATGCCGGCCTCGTCGATGCGGTAGGTCCGCAGCATGGCGCCCCGATAGTCCGGGCAACGCCACAGGGTGTTGGGACTGGAGCAGTATTCGGGATTTTTCATGTCCCGGAAGGCGAGGGCCACCACCTTGCCGTTCAATCGGGTCAGACTGGAAAGTTCGCTTGGCCAGGTTTCGAAGACCAGGGAGCTGCGCACCGGCCGTTCGATGCTGCCGTCGGCGGCGATGACCACCGTTTTCAATATACCCCGTTCGTTGCGCCAGTAGGTCCCGTAGGCCAGGGCGAAGATGTCGCCGGAAAGATGCACGAGTTGGGGCTGGAAGCTGGAGTGCGGGTCGTAGACCAGGGTGTCGCGGGCGGTCTTGGTGATCTTGCCGTCGGCGGAATTGATCGCGAAGGTGAGGAGCTGGGAGTTGCAGCAGACCGCGAAAACCCCCTGATCCACCCGCGCCAGGGCGGAAATCGACGGGGAGCTGGTCGCCGGCTGCCAGCTGTCGATGCTGGCGATGCCGCGGCCGCTGGCCGGGATGCGGAGGATCCTGATCGTCGGTTTGCTGCCGGCAAGATAAGTGAGCCCGTAGAATTCGCCGGCAAGGGGCACCAGCGCCGGTTGGGCCGCGGTGGCCGAGTCGAAGAGAAAGGTGTCGATGACGCCGGTGATGGTGCCGTCCGCCTCGATCCGCACGCTCTTCAGAGTGCTGCCGGTGCTGACCACGAAGATCCCCTCGGAGATTTTCGCCACCGCTCGCGGCGCGTTGGCGGCGGTTTCCCCGGTGGCCACCGGCAGGTAGGCGAGGAAGGTCATTCTGCCGTTGGCGAGGACCTGGTAGGTCTTGATCACCAGGTTGCCGCTCTGCACCACCGCCAGGCCGAAGACCTGGTCGTTGACCTGGAAGAGTTTCGCCCGCTGGTCCTGAGCGGAGAAGGCGTTCAGCTCGGCGACGGGGTCGCCGATGGCACCGGTGGTGGCATGGGGATCCAGGCCGCCCGCCACCGAAACGGTCACCGTCAGGGTGAGCTGACCGGTGTTGCCGGGGCAGTTCGAGCCGGCGGCGCCGATCACCAGGGTGTAGGTGCCGGCGGCGGTCGGGCCGTCCTTGTACAGGGTGCAGGCGGTGCCGGCAGCGGCGACGGCGAAACCGGCGGCGCCGCCGCTGTCGATCAATCGGCAATCGACGCTGCCGTCGGTGAAGCCGTTGGCAACAAGGGTTTCCTCCTGGGCGGCGAACTCCCAGGCGATGGCGGCGGCGCCGTTTTCCGGGGTCAGGGTCAGGGCCGCGGTCTGCGGGCAGGAGAGATAGCTGAGACCGGCGGTGGCGGTGGCGCCGTCGGCCACCGTGACGCTCTGCGGATCCGGACTCGCCCAGCCGGAAATCATTTTCGCTTCCAGGAGATAGTTCCGGGGCGCGAGTCCGGAGCGGGTGGCGCCGCCGTCCTGCCAGGAGTTGCCGTCGATCCGCCACTGCCCGCCCGCGGCCACCGCCTCGGGCGGATCGATGGCCACCGTCAGTCCGCCGCTGCCGGCAGCCGGGCCGCCGCCGCCGCTGCCGTCGTAGGAAGGGATGGCGTAGTCGGTCCCATCGTAGCGGATCGGCACCATGTTGAAGGGAAGCGCCGGGGTGAGAAAGCGCTTGGCGTGCTCGTCCCAGAGGAGATCGCCGCCGATCTGGCCCTCGCCGACATTCTTGAAGAAGAGATTGAGGGAACCGAGACCGGGATACTGGAGGGCCTCGGCATAGGTCTCGATGGTGTAGTTGGCGCTCGAAGGCGCAATATATGCCGGTTTGCCGTGCAGGGGGCGAACCACCGGTGTGCCGTCGTAGGCCGGATCGGTGGCTGCCAGCGGCGGCGAATGGGAATCGGGTCGGTAGCCCTGGCCGCCTTCCAGATGACAGGAGAAGCAGACCCGGAAATCCTTGACCGAGGTGAGCGCCGGCCCGTTGGCATGGGCGTTTTTTTCGGGCCGCTGCGGATCGAACCACCTGCCGGCGCCGTGACAGGTGGCGCAGGGCATCTGCCGGGGACCGTCGGCGCCGCGGCCCGCCACATGGCACTGGCAGCAGTCGCCGGCCAGCGCGGCATCGGTGGCGTGGTGGGCGGCCTGGAAGGTGCCGGTCGGGTTCACCGCATGGTCGTCATGGCAGCTGTCGCAGCCCACCGGCGTTCCCGCCCTGCCGGCGGCGATGGCGTTCTGCACCGCCTGGACCGTGCTGGCGTGG
This sequence comes from Thermodesulfobacteriota bacterium, assembly GCA_040755255.1. Taxonomy (GTDB): domain Bacteria; phylum Desulfobacterota; class Desulfobulbia; order Desulfobulbales; family S012-135; genus JBFLZZ01. The sequence goes on along the minus strand of JBFLZZ010000025.1, from coordinate 45,432 downwards.
CAGGTATCGCAGACGAAATTCCGCCGGTAGACATGTTCCTCGACCACATTCTCGAGATGACATCGCTGGCAGGCGGGGCTGTTGATCCGGATCTGGTCGTGATCAAGGACATGGCTGGCCGTGGCATGGCAGCTCCGGCAATTCTGCTCCTCGCCGGCCTGGCCTCTGCCTGCGGCGATGACCGCTGCGACCAGCGCCGGGTCGAGTTTGTTGCCGGTGTAGAAATGGCAGGTGGCGCAGCCGTTGTGGAGCGCATCGACCCCGTCCGGGTCGTCAATGGCGTGGCAGTCGGCGCAGTCGGCGACGATTGCGCGGTGCTCATGGGCGGCAGCGCTGTCGGTGGCGTGGACGGCGCCGGCGGAGTCGGGGACATGACAGGCGGTGCAGTCCGTCGCCAGACCGTCTCCCGACCGGGCGGCAATGACGGTGATGACCTCGCCCCTTGCACTCAGGTGGCAGGTCATGCAGTTGTTCTTGTGCGGGGCGAAAAAGGAAGTCGAGGGGTGACACTGGCCGCAGTTGTTGGCCGTCGGGCTGTTCGACAGATCGACATGGGTGGGCTGCAGGCCGGTGTTCCAGTCGATGTCATGGCAGTCGTAGCAGTGGTTGGTATCGACCACCAGCACGTTGTTGTTGTGCAGAATGTTGCCGGATGAGGCCTCAACGTTTTCCAGGCTGACCCCGGGATGCGCATCTGTGTGGCAGGTCGTGCAGTCGAGCGGTGTCCCTGCGGGGCCTTTGCCGGCGGCGATGGCGGCGATCACCTCGGGCCGGCTGCTGGAGTGGCAGGTCGGGCAGCCGCTGGAGGTTGCCGTTCCCGGCCGGTGGATGTACTCGACGTAGGCGGGGACCGTGGTCGGCGAGTAGTTCATGTAGCGGTGGCAGACCCCGCATGCCTCGGTCACACCCAGGTTGTTGTGATCGGTCGTCAGGTCATGAATTGCCGTATGGCAGGAGGCGCAGCTCTGATTCGTGCCGGTAGGGCCCCTGCCGTTGGCAATGGCGGCGGCGACAGTCGTTGGATTGAGTTTGCCGCCGTTGTAGCCATGGCAGGTGGCGCAGCCGCCATGCAGGGTGTCTATCGCTGTTGCGCTGCCGACCGCATGGCAGTCGGCACAGTTCGGCACGGCGCTGACCGTGCGATGATCGTGGTCCGCGGCCGAGACATGGCAATCGTTGCACACCGTGCCGCCATCGCCGCTGCCGTGGGCGAAGCCGTTGTTGTGGAGATGGCAGTCGGTGCAGGCCCTGGCCGGGTAATGGCTGTCTCCCTGCGGCGCTGCCGGGCTCCAGTGACCGGTCTGGGTGTGGCAGACCTGACAGATGCCCTGCGGCTGCTGGACATTGGCCCCGTCGACAAAACCGCCCGGCCGGGGACTGCCGTCGGCGGCGAGCAGGCCGGCGCCGGGCTCGAAAAAGCTGACGGGCCGTTCCGTTCCCGCCGGGGTCCTCACCCGGTCGCGGATCAGCTGGCCGTAGAGGAGGGCGAAGCCGTTCGGGACCGAGGAGGTGATCCTGCCCTGGACCGTGATCTGGGAAGCGTCGGCGGCGCTGACTTCGAAGTTCTCGTCGAGTCTGGAGAGATCGGGGATGAGGAGAAGACCCCGGCCCGGCCCGGATTTGCGGGGCCAGAGACCGGGATCGTCCCAGCCCGGCAGATGACCGGTGAGACTGTAGCCCAGGGTGGTAATGGGGCCGCCGGGCGCGTTCTCGTCGACGGAGACATTGGAGACGGTGCCGGTGGCGAGAAAGAGTCCTTCCCCGTCGTTGACATGTTGCAACTGCGCCTGGAAGTGGGGATCGTGGCAGGAGACGCACTGGGTGGTCCAGTCGGAATGCCGGCCGTTCACCGCCAGGGCGGAATGCAGGGACATGGCCGGGGCGGCGATTTCGTCGGGCGCATCGGCGCTGCCGTCATGGCAGCGCAGGCAGATGAAGTTGCGCAGGGTGTCGTCGGCGGTGGCCGGCGCGGGAGGGAACAGCTGCACCCCGGCCGGATCGTACCAGGCGCCGCCGTCCAGAGGGTACAGGTGGCAGCTGCGACAGCTGAGACCGTGGCTGCTGTCGTGGGGGGAATGCAACAGGGATTCGGAGTCGGCTTCCTGCGGGAGGGAAAGAAAGACGACGCTCAACACCAGAACCATGAAGAGCTGCTTGCTCATGGAGATGCTCCTGAATTTTTCTCAAAACGGTATGATTGGTGGCGCGGTACGACCCCTCCTGAAGTATCGACGCCCTGCTGCGGTCGGACCCTACATGGCTGGCTCCTCGTGATGAAATTCCCGGATCGTTTTCTGCCGGACTCGGAATGGTGAAAAACCATTTCTTATGCAAAAAATGAGCCTTCATTCATTGAGATGAAGGCCTTGCCGTGAAACCCTTGCCACGGCTGCATCGCCGGGAGAGGGCCCCTGGGCGGGATTTGAAAAATACCGTCAGTGCGGGGGGATATGGCCAGGAAGAGTTCCTGGGTGGGGGAAAAGCCTCCCGGCGCGGGGGCAAAGGACGGCCCGACGACGGCTGCCACCGGCGGAGGGCGGCGCCGCCTTTTTTGGCTCGTGATTGACCTGGATCAACGCTTTTCCCTTTCCCTTCGGCTACGCTTCGTGCTGTGATGGGGGAGGAGCAGGGAGGGGGCCACCCTTTTCCCTGCACAAACAGCAGCGAGGAAGGAGGCGATCATGAAATCCTACTGGAAGTGGGCCTGCCGGTTCGGGCTGGGCTGCGCGAGTGCGGTGTTGCTGGTCACGGCCGCCGAGGCGAAGGTGTCGGAGCAAACGCGGCGATGTCTCGAGTGCCACCGGCAGAGCATGCCGGGCATCGTCACCCAGTGGCAGGTCAGCGACCACTGGCGGGCCGGGGTCGGCTGCTTCGAATGTCACCGGGCGGAAAAGGGCGAAGCCGACGCCATGGACCACAACGGCTTCCTGGTGGCGACCATCGTCTCGCCCCGGGACTGCGGCCGCTGCCATCCCGGCGAGGCGGCGGAACAGCAGGCCAGCCATCATGCCGAGGCGGGCAACATCCTCACCTCCAACGACGGCCTGCTCGGCCAGACCTTGGGCGGCGAGCCGGCCGTTGCGGTCGGCTGCCGCCAGTGCCACGGCTCCATCGTCAAGGTGCGGCAAGACGGCAGCCTCGACCCCGCCACCTGGCCCAATACCGGAATCGGCAGGATCAATCCCGACGGCAGCAAGGGTACCTGCAGCGCCTGCCATACCCGCCACCGCTTCGACAAGGCGCAGGCGAGAAAACCCGAGGTCTGCGGCAAGTGCCACCTCGGCCCCGACCATCCCCAGAAGGAGGTCTACGAGGAGTCGAAGCACGGCATCCTCTACCAGGCCTATCGCGACCAGCTGCAGATGGAGCGGCCGAAATGGGTGGCCGGCGAGGACTACTTCGACGCGCCGACCTGCGCCACCTGTCACCTGAGCGCCACCGCCAACCAGCCGGTCACCCACGACGTCGGCAAAAGGCTGAGCTGGGATCTGCGGGCGCCGATCTCGGTCCGCACCAGGGACTGGCAGGTGAAGCTGGACAACATGAAGGACGTCTGCCAGGCCTGCCACGGCAACGTCTTCGTCGACGGTTTCTACAGTCAGCTCGATCGGTTCATCGACCTCTACAACGGCAAGTTCGCCGAGCCGGCCGGCGCCATCCGCTCGCTGCTGATGGCTGAGGAGGTGATCACCAAAGCCAATTTCGACGACCGGATCGACTGGATCTACTGGGAACTCTGGCACCACGAAGGCCGGCGCGCCCGGCATGGCGCCGCCATGTCCGGGCCCGACTACGCATGGTGGCACGGCATTTACGAGGTCGCCAAACACTTCTACACCGAGCTCCTGCCCGAGGCGAAGGCGGCCTGCGAGCGGGCCGGCAAACCGGAGGTCTACGAGGAGATCCTCGCCCGTTTCATCAGGAACGATCCCCGGCACGAGTGGTTTGTCAAGGGATTCGATCCGGAGCAGGTGGAGCAGATCAGACAATACTACCAGGAGCGCTACAGGCAGGAGACGCAGTGAGCGCGGCAGGGGGCTTGCCGGTGGCTCGCCCCCCTTTATCGATTCAACCAGGGAGATCTAAACCATGAAAAAGGTGGCGCTGAACGAAATGCGGGTGTTTGACGGACTGCAGAAGAAGATGTTGCTCGTCCACGAGTCGCCCTACTTCAAGATCATCAACTTCAACTTCAAGGCTGGCCAGATGCTGCCGATCCATTCCCACGACCTCGAAGGGCAGCTGTCCATCCTCGTGCTCGAGGGGGAGGGGGAATTTCTGGCCTCGCCGGAGAAGACCATGCCGGCCAGGCCGGGCGATCTGCTCATCTCCGATATCGCCGAGCCGCACGGGGTCAGGGCGATCAGCGACATGCGGGTGCTGGTCACCATCGCGCCGCCCATCTGATGGGGGGCTATCCGGGAATGGTCAATACTGCGGCGCCGTGCAAGCGCCCCTGCCGGATTGCGTCGAGCGCCGCGTTGGCGTCGCCGAGCGGGAAGGTGGTGACGGTGGTTGTTACCGGCACCTCTGGCGCCAGAGCGAAGAAATCGATGCCGTCCTGCCTGGTGAGATTGGCCACCGAGACGATGCGCCGCTCGCCCCAGAGATCGCGATAGGGAAACCCCGGGATGTCGCTCATGTGGATGCCGGCGCAGACGACGATGCCGCCCCTGTCCACCGCCCGGAGCGCCCTGAGCACCAGCTCGCCCGCCGGCGCGAAGATGATCGCCGCGTCCAGGGGGTGCGGCGGCGTCTCGTCGGAGCCGCCGGCCCAGCAGGCGCCCAGCTTCCGGGCGAAATCCGCGGTGGCGGTCTTGCCGGGCCGGCCGAAGGCGTACACCTCCCGGTTCTGGAACAGTGCGATCTGGGTGACGATGTGCGCCGCGGCGCCGAAACCGTAGATGCCGATCCGGCGGGCGTCTCCGGTCATGCGCAGGCTGCGGAGGCCGATGAGGCCGGCGCAGAGCAGGGGCGCGGCTTCGATGTCGCCGTAAACCGCCGGGATCGCCAGGCAGGAACTGGCCTCGGCCACCGTGTATTCGGCATAGCCGCCGGGCAGGTCGTAACCGGTGAACCGCGCCTGGTCGCAGAGGTTCTCCCTGCCGCCGGCGCAGAATCGGCAGCTGCCGCAGCTCCCGCCCAGCCAGGGGATGCCCACCCGTGTCCCCGGCCTCGGGTTCCGGACCTGCGTCCCCGCTTCCTCCACGATGCCGACGATTTCATGACCCGGGATCACCGGATGACCGGGAAAGGGCAACTCGCCGTCGACGATATGGAGGTCGGTGCGGCAGACGCCGCAGGCGCGTACCCTGACCAGCACCTGGTGGGCGGCCGGCCGGGGGCGGGGCAGTTCGACGGCAACGAGCGCTTGCCCCGGACCCTGGAGGACCATCGCCTTCATGGTGCGGCCGCCGCTTCGTCGTGACATGCGGGCGGCGGCCAATCGTGAGCGTGCATCAGAGGCTGATAAGGGTGGCCATGACCGGGATCAATCGGCGGCGGCCAGCGGGCTTCCGCCGATCCGATCCCGGTTGGCGCAGCCGAGGGCTACCCCCCGGCGGCAGCCGATTTCGTAGTAGGTGGCGGCGGCGGTGGTCCTACCCGCCTTTTCGAGGATGACCCCGTAATTGTTGTAGGCCATGCCGAAATCGGCATCGGCGCGGATCGCCGCATCGCATGCCGCCTGCGCCTTGTCCAGCTCATCCCGGGAAAGCAGGGCGGCACAACGGTTGGAAAGGGCTTCGGCGTTCTCGGGTTCCCTGGAGAGGACAAGCTCGGAAAGACGCAGCACCTCCGGGTAATCGCCCGCCGCGAAGGCGTTGACGCTTTCGGTCAGCAGTCCGCCGATGTCCTTCGGCCGCAGCTTTTCGGGCAGGGCGGCGCAGGCCTCGCCGACCCCTGCCGCGCATCCCTTGTCGAAGAAGGCATGGGCCTCGTTCAGCCGGCCCGCGGCATGGTGGAGCACGCCGAGGTTGTAGAGGGCTGCGCCGTTGCCGGGGTGGATGGCCAGCGCCTCTCTCCAGTCGGCCATCGCTTCCTCGGCCAGCCCCTGCCGGAAAAAACCGCCCCCCCGGTTGATCAGGGCGGAAACCGCCCGGGGATTGGTGGCGAGCGCCGCGGAACCGGTGCGGATGGTCTCCGGCCAGTCTCCCTGGCGGAAGGCTGCCATCGCCTTGTACTCCCAGTCTTTCGCCACCGGCATGACCGGGTCCCCGAGAAAATATCCCAGCGGCGCCATGCCGGCCCGCGGCAGGGGCTGTGCCGCCGGCTGCGCCCGGCAGACGGTGGCGCCGAAGAGCAGGCACAGGCCGACCGTCAGGAACAAGGGGCGAAACGCCAGGCTCCCCATCAGCGCAAACCTCCTACCTTCTGCAGGATGTAGACCAGTTCCGCGGCGCCGATCCGGTTGTCCCGGTTGATCTCGGCGTCGAGGAAAACGGTGATCGTCGCGGGAAGGTAGGCGGTGATCCGGCTGGCGACGATGGCGTCGCGCAGGGTCACCAGGGTATCGCCGTCGAGATCGCCGGGCAAGCGCCGGAATATGGCCTGCAGGGTATGATCGGCGGTGACGTTGGTGAAGGTATGGGTAGTGAGGGCTCCCTGGGAGACGCTGTCGATCTTCAGGTCGGCGACCACGAAGCCGGGATCCGGCAGCAGGGTGAAGAGCTGGCTGCCCCCGTCGCGAACCGCCACCGCCCCGGTCGGCGTCACCGCGCCCTGGCCGGAGGTCGCCACCAGGATCGTGCGGGTCGCGGCAATGGCGAGGGCGAGGGTGTCCCAGGCGTCGGCGGCGATTTTGGCGTTGGTGCTGTCGAGGAGCGCCTGGTTGGCGAAGACGATGCTGGTAGAGCCTGCCTTCAGCGGCCGGAAGTGGACGGTGAACAGGATGGTGGACTGGTCGATGGCCACGCCGGGATTCTGCCCGCTGCGGGTTAAACCCAGTACCAGCCGGCCCTCCTGGCCGTTTTCCAGCGCCGCCCGCAGGATGGTGGTGGACGCGCCGCCACCGTTCAGCACCGTGCCCTCGCTGACCTTGGGCTGGATACCGGCGCTGGCGGGGTCGGCGTCCTCCACCGTCATGTACTGCGGGTCGTAGAGCAGGTCGATGGCCACGCCGTAGAGGTCGCTGAGGTTGCCGGTCTTGAGGGTGACCTGCAGTTCGATGCCCGCCGCCGGCGGGTTCTGGGCATCGTACTCCAGCACCGCCGTGGCCGCCGTCGCGGAGCGAGCGGCGAGCCAGGTGACGGCCAGCATGGCCAGGAGCAGGCCCAGGTGACGGTAGTCATATCTTCGGTCGCGCTTCATGCTGCACCCCCTGATCGGCACCGGTTTCCGGCAGGCGCCTTCGCCGATGACCGCTGCATCAGTTGTTGATCTCCACGGTGAAGGAATAGGAACCTATCTGTCCGGTGAGGCCCACCTGGTTGATGGTGATCAGATGGGGGCCGTTGCCGATCCTGGTGGTGTCCAGTTGATAGGTGTAGGGAGAGTAGGAATTCTCTTCCTCGTCGAAGCGTTCGCCGTCGACGAAGACCACGGTCTCGAACCGGGAGTTGTTGAAGATCTCGCTGTAGGATGGATCGATCTCCAGGGTGATGTCCATGGTGCCTTTCACCGTTTCCACGCCCTTGCCGCCCAGGGGTGTCCTCGCCGGCGCCGTTGCCTGCGCGGCGCGGGCAGCGGTCCTGCCGGCATAGGCGGCAAAGCGCGGCGCGGGCAGCGCCTTGGGTGAGGATACGGCCGTCGTCCGGCCCTGTGCCGTGCCCTGGCGGTAGGCGAGATAGTCGCCGCCGATGCCGGTGACGATCACCGTGGCATCGGGCAGGCGGGTGCCGCTGATGGTGAGGGTGTTGTCCGGCATGGCGGTGACGTCGAAGCGGCCGGTGTCGTCGCGGCCGTCCCATTCCAGCCGGTGCTGACCGGCGAGTTTCGGCTCGTTGTCAACCACGGTGCGCAGCATGGCCCCGCCCCTGATCCCCGCCCGGACGGTGACCCTGGCCGGGATGTCCAGACGGTAATCGATGATCTCCTTGCCTGCCATGGTCCGGCTGCGGGACAGCCCGAGTTCGAGCCGTTCGCCGCCGGAAGCGGCGAGCGGTTCGTAGGCGGTGGTCGTTCCGTCTTCCCAGGCAGCGGTCATGCCCAGGGTGTAGGCCTCGTCGGGAACCAGGGCGCCGCCGTGGTCGCGGCCGTCCCATGTCAGGGAGACGAGGCCGGCCGGTCTCTGCTGCCCGTCGATGAGCACCGCGACTTCCCGGCCATCGGGTCCGAGAACCGTTGCGCGCAGGGTTGCGGCTTGTTCCAGCAGGAAGGAGAAGACCACCTGCTGGCCGGAGGAGATGGCGGCGGGCTGCACCTGGACGGGGCCGATGGCCGGCGCCGCCAGGGCGTGTTGTGGCCACGCCCCGAGGAGCAGCAGGAGGAAGACAAGCCATGGGCCGGCGCTGCCCGCGGGGGCGGCCGGGGGGGGGCAGTCGTTCCCGCGGCGAGAAGCGTGCCGACGAGGCAAACCGGAATACGCCACGACGGAGCAGGCGGACGGAACGGTATGTTGCGAATCGGTGTGGGTCATTTGTTCTTCTCCATTATCCATGTCGGATCCATGACGCCGCCCTCCAGCCGGGTGCATTGTCGGGCTTCGGTGGCGTCGATTTCCTGGATCCAGAGCTGTCGTTCGCCACTTCTGCCGGAGACAAAGACAACGGCGCGTCCGTCGGGGGACCAGGCCGGGTCGCCGTCATAGGCGGGGTCAGCGGTCAGCCGGGTCGAAACGCCGGAAATCGTGTCGAGCAGCCAGATGTCGTAGTTGCCCTCCCGGTCGGAAGAAAACAGCAAGCGGCGGCCGTCCGGCGACCATGCCGGCCGCAGGCTGTCGGCCTTGTGGTCGGTGAGCATCCGTGTCACCTTGCCGCTCATGTCGGCGAGGCCGATTTCCTCGTACAGCTGACCGCTTTCATTGCGGAAGCTCTCGGTGAAGGCGAGCTGTCTGCCATCGGGAGACACCGCCGGGAAAAGCCGCATCGCCGGTGGCTCGGCGAGACGGGAAGGCGGCAGCCAGCCGTCTTCTTCCCCCCGTTTCATCAAGAGGATCTCGCTTCGGTCGGCGGGCACCACCTGATACCTGACAAACACCAGGCCGCTGCCGTCCGGCAGCCAGGACGGCTGGTCGTAGTAGCCGATGTCCGGCAGCGGGATCTCCTTTGCCGGCGGCCTTCCGGCCTGTAACACGGCGAGATTGCGCCTGGAGTTGACGAACACCAGCTCGCCGCCGTCCGGCGACATGGCTGGACGCCGTTCGTCGCCGGGATCGTTGGTGAGCTGGCGCAGGTCGCTGCCGTCCGGCTTGATCGACCAGATGTCCCAGGAGGTCTCTCCCCGGCCGGCGAAGAGGATTCTTCCCGATTGGGCGTGGGCTGTTCCATGGGCCAGCAGCAGGAGGACCAGGATGCAGAGAAAGCGGAGATTACGCCGTTGGTGTCGCTTCATCACTGCCACGCCCCCGCGAGTTCCCTGGCGAGAGAGGCCAGGGCCGTCAGTTCGTCGACCCCTGCGACGGTGCGCGGACTCAGACCGGAATTGTGCACCGCCAGCTGTCCACCCTGCACCTGGACGACCAGGAGCGCCTTCACCCGCGCCGCATGACCGGCGATGAGCCGGCGGATCTCCGGCGGCAGGTACACCGCCGCCTGGCCGGCGTGGCCGGAGAAGACGACGAATTGATTGTCGAAGGCCGGATCGTGGAGTTCGGCGGCGGCGAGTCCGGCGCGGGCGCTGCCCATGGAGCGGGATACCTTTGCTTCCACCCGGTTGTTCACCTCGTTGATGATCATCTCGACCCCGAAGGGCGTGCTCCTTTCCGCAAGACAGACCGTGTAATGGCCGCCCTTGACGCCGCCGGTGGTGACCCGCATCTGGTCGAAGAGGTAAAAGGTGGTGTCGCCGTCCTGCCGCCGGGCCGCCGTCCGGATGCGGTTGTTGGCGAAGCCGATGCCGCCGAGATCGCGGATCTTTTCCCGCAGATCCACCACGGTGTCCTCCTCGAAGGTGAAGCCGTTTTTCTCGCTGAACTGCCGCAACAGGTCGGCGCGCGCCTTGTCGTGGCCGCCGTCCTTCATCACCGCGTAGATGAAGGCGGCGATGAAGAGGGCGATGACGATGCCGGCGATGAGGGGGATCATGGTACTGCCTCGTTCTCCTTTCACGTCGCCTGCAGATTTTCGGTGCAGGTCTCGCCGCCGATGATCTCCACCGAGCCGCCGAAGGAAACCCAGAAGACCTTCACCGAGGCGACCAGTTCGATCTTGCCGTTGATGCAGGCCTTGAACTTCCAGCCCTGGCAGCCGTAGCACACCATGCCGCTGGCGCCGGCGCTGCCCTTGATGCCGACTTCACCGCCGAAGGGATCGGACACCTGCGGATCGTCGCCCGCCTCGGCGAGCTTGGCGCCGGCCATCAGGCTGACGCTGCCGTAGACGCCGACGCAGACCTCGCTGTTGCAGACGATGTTGCAGTTGGCGTCGAAGGACTGGGCGAAGGTGCCGCTGCCCTTGATGCCGAACTGCACCGTGCCGATGACCCCGAACTGGCCGACGCCGGGAACGGCGATGCCCAGGTTGGGCACCACCCCGGAGTAGGTCATGCTGAAGTCGGCCTCTATCTGCCATTTGGTGTAGCTGATCTGTTTCTTGCAGCATTTGGCGTCGCAGGCGCTGGCGGTGACCTGGACGCCGCCGCCCACCTGGAAATCGGCGCCGAAGGCCTTGATTACCTTGGTGACCTTGGCGAGCTTGCCGATGTCGAAACCGATCTGGCCGCTCACCTTGCAGGATTCCGAAGGCTGGGCGGCGAGGCCGAGGGGGTCGGTGAAGTTGACCGGGTTGGAGTGGGCGTACTCGTAGAGGTTCATGCCGTCGTTGTAGCCGGAGGGATCCCGGCTGATGAAACGGCCAAGGACTGGGCTGTAGAAGCGGGCGCGGAAGTAGTAGAGGCCGGCTTCGGGGACAAACAGCTTGTCCTGGAAGAGGAAATCGTTGCCGATGGTGCTGGCGGCGAGGGTGGTGCCGCCACTGTCCCGGATGGTGGCCCGACCGTAGGGATCGTAGGAGTAACGTTCCACCACGGCGCCGGTGTCGTCGGTGGCCACCAGCGGGTTGCCCTGGGCGTCGCGGTGGAAGGAGTAGGTCTGGCCGCCCCGTTCCATGGCGAGCAGTTCGTCCATGCCCGGCCCGTAGAGGTAGGTGGCGACGGTGACGCCGCCCTGCTGTTCCTCGATGATCCGGTCGCGCTGGTCGTAGCAGAAATGCACCGTCCCGCCGGCGGACGTCAGGGAACCCATGCGGCCCAGGGGATCGTAGGCGATGGCGGCCAGCACCTGGCCGTCGGCCTTGCGGGTCACCCGCACCAGACGGTTCTGGCTGTCGTAGGCATAGGTCTGGCTGCCGTCGTCGGTGAGGTTGCCGTTGCCGTCATGGACGAAGGCGACGCCTGCCGCGCTGAGATAGCCGTTGACCGCGTTGACCGTCCGGGTCTCGCTGGCACCGTTCTCGCTGCGGGTCACCATGTTGCTGGCCGGATCGTACGCATAGGCGATCTGGCGGTCGGGCGCCGTGATCTCCTCGTTGGCCAGGGTGCCGGCCTTGAAGCCGGTGATCCGGTCGATGGCGTCGTACTGGAAGACGTTGGAGCGGGCGGGCTCGACCTTGTCTTCCACCGAACGCAGGCGGCCGAGGCCGGTACGGCCATAGGCATGGTCCAGTACCGGCGTCGTGCCGGCGGAGAAGGCGATGCCGGCGAGGAGATTGATGCTGTCGTAGGTGTACTGGGCGGTGATGCCGTTGGCGTAGGAGAGTGACGCCCGCTTGTTGTTGCCGTTGTACTGCAGGTCGGCGAGGGAGACATCGTTGCCGTCGGTGAGCGAGGCCAGTCGTTCCCTGGAGTCGAAGACCTCCTTGACCACCCGGCCGCCGGGGTAGGTGATCGTCCGCAGCAGGTTGGCGGTGTCGTAGGCGTAGCTCACCGTCTGGCCGCTCACCGTCTCGGAGAGCAGCCGATTGGCAGTGTCGTAGGTGCGCGCGATGTTGAAATCGCTGTTGGCGGCGGTCAACAGCTCACCGTCGGGGCCGTAGGTGAAGACGTCGTCGTTGTCGGTGCCGGGGTAATCCCGCTTGGTGAGCTGGCCGCGTTCGTCATAGGTGAAGCTGATGGTCGCGCCGTCGGCGCCGGTGCGCGACACCATCCGGTTCAGGGCGTCGTAGGCGTAGGAGACCGAGGTGCCGTCGGCGTAGATCTCCCTGATCTTGTTGCCGTTGACGTCGTACTGGTAGCGGGTGGTCGAGCCCTTGGGATCGCTGAGACTCTGGAGCCGGTCGCCGGAGTAGACGGCGGTGGTCTTTTGCCCCAGGGCGTCGGTGCTGAACAGCACCCGGCCGACCTTGTCGCGGGTGAAGGAGATGGAGCGGCCGCCCCGGTCGGTGACCGACTGGATCCGCCCGGCGGGATCGTAGGCGATGGTGTCGCTGTTGCCGTCGGCATAGGTGCGCCGGACCTGTTTCCCCCGCTTGTCGTAAGCGAAGGTGGTGGTGTTGCCGGCCGCGTCGGTGATGGAAAGAGGGTGACCGAGGCCGTCGTAGGTGTAGGTGCGGATGGTACCGAGGGAATCGTACATCCGTACCGGCCGGTTGAGGGAATCGTATTCGTAGCTGAGGGTGAGGCCATTGCCGTTCTGCTGGGAGAGCAGGTTGCCGTCGGCGTCGTAGGTGAAGACGATCTGCTCGCCGGTGGGCAGGGTGCGGGTGGTGATGCGGCCAAGACCGTCGTAGGATTCCGTCTGGACGCCGCCGCCGGGAAAGGTGGTGGAGATGCGGTTGCCGGAATTGTCGTAGGTATAGACGGTGACCAGGTCGTCCCCGTCGGGAGTCTCAGCGCTATCGCCGATCTTGACGATTTTTTTCCAGAGCTGGCCGCGGCCGTTGTACTGGAACCAGGTGTAGTGGCCGAGGGCGTCCTTCACCCAGCGGAGGTCGCCTTTCACCGTGTAGCCCTTCTCGGTGATGTTGCCCTTGGGATCGGTGATCTTCACCTGCTGGTTGAAGAAGTTGTACTCGTAGGAGGTGACGGCGCCGTTGACGTCGGTCTCGCTCTGCAGGTTGCCGTTGGCGTCGTAGCTCTTGGTGGCGCGGTTGCCGAGCGGATCGGTCACCGCGGTCACCCGGCCGAGGGCGTCGTACTCGAAGGAGGTCGGGAAGTTGAAGACGTCCTGGCTGGTGGTGACCATCCCCAGGTCGCTGTAGGTGTTGCGGGTGATCACCTGGTTGTAGGGATCGGTGATGGTGACCAGTCGGCCGCCGGCGTCATAACCGAAGGTCATCGTGTTGCCGGCCGCGTCGGTGGCGGTCTGCTTGCGGCCGAGATTGTCATAGGTGAAGCTTTCGACGATCTGGTCGGCGGTGCCGAAGGCCTGGTACTTGTTGAGGAGATTTCCCCTGGTGTCGTACTCGTACTTGGTGACGGCGCCCCGGGCGCTGGTCTCGGTGAGCAAGCGGCCGTCGGTGTCGTAGGTGAAGCTGCGGACATTGCCGAGGGCGTCGTTTTCCGAGGTCTTCCTGCCCTGGGCGTTGTAGGTGTAGCTGGTGATGAATCCGCGGCCGTCGGTGAACCTGACGAGGTTCAGCTTGGCGTCGTACTCCATCTTCTCTTCGAAGTCGTCGGTGGCGTCGGCCGGCGTGCCGTTGTTGTAACGGATGAGGGTGATGACCCCGTGGAGCGGGTCATAGGTGAAGGTGGCGGCGTTGCCGAGACTGTCGGTCTTTGTGGTCTTGTTGTTGGCGGTGTCGTAGGTGTAGGTGACGGAATCGCCGTACTGGGTGTAGGTGGCGACCCGGTCCAGGCTGTCGTAGGTGACGGTCAGCGCCGTGTTGCCCTTCGGGTCCACCATGGAGATCAGATTGTGGTCCGCGTCGTAGGAGTAGCTCACCGTGTTGCCGGCGGGATTGGTGGCGGCGACGAGGTTGTCGTTGAGGTCGTAGCGGTAGGTGGAACTGCGGCCGGCGGAATCGCTGACCTGCGCGACCTTGTCGCCGCTGTAGGTGTAGGTGAAAAAGCGGCCGAGATTGTCCTCCGCCCGGACGAGCCGGTTGCCGGTGTCGTAGGTGAAGGCGATGCTGTTGCCGTTGGCGTCCGAGATCGAGGCGAGATAGCCGGAGGAGTTGAACAGCAACTGCTGGTTGCTGCCGCCGCCGCAGGCGGAGCAGATCGGGTTGAGGGTGAAGGTCCCGTCGCCGTTGTCCACCAGCACGTCGTAGGAGTTCTTGTTCTCCGGGGTGAAGGTGCCGTCCGGGTTGCGGTTGAAGGTCAGCCTCTGCCCGAGATCCCGGCGGATGATCACCTGGTGGATGGTGTTGTTGCGCACCACCGGTACCAGCTGGAAGGTGAAGGTGGAGACCCAGCCGTGGCCGAAGGGGCCGTTGTACTTCTCCTGGTTGTTGTAGTTGCGGTGCACCTCCATGGGGAGCGGTCCGCCGGGCAGCTCCATGTCGGTGAAGCCGAGGATGAGGTTGCCGACCCGCATGTACACCGGTGAGCCGGTGGACTCCTCGCAGGGGTCCTTGGGTGGTTTGGGTGGTTTGGGCGGCGGCAGGTTGGTGGTGTAGTGGCCGGCGTCCCAGGGCCTGTCGTATCCGAAGACGGACGCCGGCGACCCCAGCAGGGCGCAGAGCAGGAGAAGCAGGGCGGAAACGGAGCGATGCGGTTTCATTACTGGTTCGTCTCCAAGAGTGTCGGGTTATCAGTAGAAGATGATCAGCACGGTGTTTGCCTCTTGGGAAACATGCCCGAGGGCGTCGGTTGCGATCAGCTTGATCCGGTAGATTCCCGGGGCCACCTTGATACCGGCCTCGTTGGTGCCGTCCCAGGCCAGGGCATTGGTTCCCGCGGCGAGCCCCGGCGCGCTGAGAGACTTGACGAGGAAGTTGTCCTCGTCGAGGACGCGGGCGCTGATATCCGCCGGCTTGGAAAGGGAGAACAGCAGTTCGGTCGCTACCGCGTCGTCGTAGGGGGCGGCGGCCGGGTTGAGGGCGGCGGGGGTGATGTGCAGGTCGTTGATCACCGGCCGGTTCTCGACGATGATCGCGTTGGGCGGCAGCGGCCAGGCGAAGACCGCCAGCACGTAGTCGAAGGGATCGACGAGATCGCCGAGGTCATTCGTGCCGTCCCAGATCTGCACATAGCTGCCGGCCCGTCTGGGGGTGCGGAGCTGGAGGGTGCGGGCGCGGGTGAGGGCGCCGCCGGCAAAGGGCGAGATGTAGATGGTGACCTCCGACTTGGTGTTGATGGTGTAACGGAAGAAGTTGGTGTCGGCGCTGAACGGGCTGAAGACGCTCGGATAGGTCGGGGTGAGCAGGGTGGGAGATTCGCTCACCGTGTTGGTGAGGTCGTAGGTGTAGGTCCTGCCGCCGACGGTGTAGTCGATGAGGAAGAGATAGACGCCCGAGCCCATGGTCTTGCCGTCGTTGTCCTTGCCGTCCCAGATATCCTGGTAGAAGCCGGCGGTCCGGGCTGCGCCGGAAACCAGGCTCCTGACCGGGCGGCCGCTGCGGTCGGTGATCCGGACCGAGACGGTGGCCCCGCCGGTGAGCACCGAATTGATGACGATCTGTTCCCCGGCCGACGGGTCGAACTGGTCCCGGTCGATGGTGGCGGTGAGCCCGGCGGTGGCGGTGATCGGCAGGACGACCTGGTCGGTCTTGCCGCTGTTGTCGGTCACCTTGAACACCGCGGTGTAGTTGCCGGGCGTTGCGTAGGTGTAGGCGGTGTTGCCGGTGGTGGCGCTGTGGCGGTCGAAGGTGCCGTCGCCGTCGAAATCCCAGGCGTAATCGGTGATCGTGCCGTCATCTGTGGCCGAACCGCTGAAGGCCACGTCGAGGCTCACCGGGCCACTGGTCGGGGTGGCGCTCGCCGTTGCCGTCGGCGCGCCGGCCTCCTTCACCTTGATGAGGGTGGTGGCTTCCGCCGAGTCGTTGCCGTCCGTCACCTTGAGCCGGGCGGTGTGGAAACCGGTGGTCGTGTAGGTGTGGGAGGCACTGGCGCTCGGGTTGTCGCTGATCTCGTAGACACCGTCGTTGTCGAAATCCCAGGAGTAGCCGGTGATGAAGGAGGTGGCGCTCCTGGCCACCGCGGTGAAGGACACGGCGAGCGGCGCCTGGCCGGCCGCCGGCCGGGCGATGATCTCGGCGGTGAGCTCGGCGCCGGGTTGCAGCACGGTGATGGTGATCGACTTGCTGTCGGTTCGGTTCTGGTTGTCGGTCACCTTCTGGGTGGCGGTGTAGATGCCGGGCACCGCGTAGGTGTGGGTGGTGACGGACGAGATGACGGTGGACCAGTCGAAGGTGCCGTTGCCGTCGAAATCCCACTGGAAGTTTTCGATGGTGCCGGTGGGGCTCATGCCGTTGGCGGCGAAGCGCACCGCGAGTGGGGCGACCCCGGTGGTGGGGTAGGCGGTGGGCAGGGACTGCGGCATGTTGCCCACCGCGATGACCGCGGTATCGCTGTCGGCGTTGCCGTCGTTGTCGGTGACGGTCAGGCTGGCGAGATAGGTTCCTTCCGCCGGATAGGCGTGGCTGGTCTGACTGGTTGTGCCGGTGTCCAGGGGGCTGTCGGGCAGTACCTCGACCCAGGAGGGCGAGGAAAGGCCGCCGATGTAGCTGATCAGGCTGCCGTCGATGGCGTAGTGCAGCGCCTGGTGCAGGTTGGTGTCCACGACCCAGACCGAGCCGTCCTTGTGGTTGATGGAAAGCGACGCCGGCTTGGCGAAACCGCCGACCGAGAACAACCGCTGTCCGTCGGCGCTGGAAAGCGAGTCGATTTTGAGCCCGTATTCTTCACATACCCAGACGCGGCCGCGCTGATGGTCGATGTCGATGTCCACCGGCCGGTTGAAGCCGGTCAGGCTCAGATCGTAGCCCGAGGCGGTGATGGCGTTGAACCGCCAGTAGGCGGCGAGGCCGGTCTCGTTGCCGGTCAGTTCGCCGCTCATGCCGGTCACGATTTCCGCGCCCGACAGGGGCCGGTTCCAGAGGCGGACCTCGTCGATGACGCCGTTGAAGTAGTTGCCCAGGGTACCGTTGAAGGAATCGTAATCGGCGCCGATGAGGGCGTGGCTGCCACCGAAGTCGAGGGGGCCGGCGACGGTGCCGACCGCCCCGTAGGCGTTGCC
This sequence comes from Thermodesulfobacteriota bacterium, assembly GCA_040755255.1. Lineage (GTDB taxonomy): Bacteria > Desulfobacterota > Desulfobulbia > Desulfobulbales > S012-135 > JBFLZZ01. Next base: position 28,220 of record JBFLZZ010000025.1, on the reverse strand, counting down.
GTCGAGGTAACAGGATACCTGCCCCGTACCCTGGTCGTACACGAGGGCGAGGTGGTGGAAGTTGCCGTCGGTGAGGTTGTTGGCCGCGCCGTCGAAGTTGACGGTGACGTCGTTGACCACCGCCTGGATGCGGGTGGCGCTCACCGGGCCGAAGAAAATCTCGTTGCCGCCGGTGGCGTTGCCGCGCATGAAGACCGCCGGCGAACCGTTGATGTTGACCGGTTTGACCCAGGCCTCGACGGTGAAGGACTGGACATCGAGGGCGGCGCTTGCCGGCAGTTGCGCGTAATCGCCGCTGCCGTCGAGGGCGAGGCCGGAGTTGAACTTGCCGGTACCGGAAGCGGCGTTGCCGAAGAGAGGGACGCCAGCGCCGGAGAGTGTTTCCGTGGCAATGGAGGCGACCGCGTTGATGTCGTAGCCGTGCGGGGTGTCGCGGTTGAGCCGGACAACCCGGCCGCCGTCGCGGTCGGCGACCCATACGGAGCGGTCGGCCGGATTGACGGCGAGCCTGAGCGGCCGGTTGAAACCGGTCACCGTCGCCAGCATCGCACCGTTCTGGTTGAGATGGATGAGGCGGTTGTTGGAGTGGTCGGCGATCCAGACGGAGTCGTCGGCATGGTCCACCGCCACGTCGGTGGGGTAGGAAAAGCCGGAGTACCGGCCGGATTCGCTGCCGTCCGCGGCGAGATGGACGATCTGGTGGTGGTAATGGTCGGCGACCCAGACGGTGGCGTCGTTCTGGTTGACGGCGACGCCATACGGATAATAAAAGCCGCCGATGCGGGCCAGCTCGGCGCTGTTGTCCGCGGCGAGGTGAACCACCTGGTTGTGGTAGTAATCCGCCACCCAGACAGAGTTGTCGCTGCGGACGATATCGGTATCGAAGGGATAGGACCAGCCGCCCCGCGACTGGAGCAGATTCGGGTTGCGGTAGAGACCGACCGTGTTGTTGCCGGTATTGCTGATCCAGAGTTTGTCCTCACCGAAGGTCCAGTGATAGCTGGCGATGGTGCCATCGGCATCGGTGGAGCCCGCGCCGTCGAGGGTGGTGGTGAGCGGCGCCGGCCCGGATGTCGGCGCTGCCTGCAGCCGCGCGGTCGGAAAGCCGCTGCCGGTCACGTTGATCAGCAGGCGGGCAGCGGCGGTGAGGGTGTCGTTGTCGGTGACCGTGACCGAGGCGGCCACCGGGCCGGCAAGGGTGTAGGTGTGGCTGGCGCTGCCGGTCGCGGTGGTCTGATCGATGACGCCGTCACCGTCGAAATCCCAGTCGTAGGAGGCGATGGTGCCGTCACGGTCAACCGCCTGGGCGGTGAAGGCAACGGCAAGCGGCGCGCTGCCCCGGCTGCGGTCGGCGGAAAGGAGCACCGTTGGCGGGGTCTGCAGGGTGGAGACCGTCACCGTTTTCGCCGCTTCGGCGGAAAGTCCTTCGTTGTCGGTCACCCTGACGAGGGTGTTGTAGGTGCCTGCCTGGGTGTAGGTATACCAGGTGGGCAGGGAGGTGGTGGACGCCCAGTCGAAGATGGCGTCGCCGTTGTAGTCCCACTGGAAGAGGGAGATGGCGCCGTCGGCGTCGGAGGCGGAGCCGGTGAGGTTGACCGTGAGCGGCGCGTTGCCGGTGGCCGGGGTACTGGTGTTGGAGACCGTCGGCGGCCGGTTACTGACGGTCACCGTGGCGGCGGCGGCCAGTGCCTGGTTGCCCTGGTCGTCGGTGGCCCGCAGAACCGGGGTGTAACTGCCGCTGGTGCCGTATCTGTGGGTGGTGGTCGGCGAGAGCCTGTTCTGGAAGTCGAAGACGCCGTCGCCTTCGAAATCCCATTCCCATTGCAGGATGCGGGCGCCGGCCGGGATCGAGATCACCCCGCCGGTGAGGCTGGTATCCAGCGGTGATGAACCCGACACCGGCGTGACCGAGCCGCGGATCGCCAGTGTACCGACCCGGACGGTGAGGGTCGCATGGCCGGAGAGGCCGTCGTCGTCGGTGGCCCGGAGGGTCGGATGGAAGATGCCGGCGGCGGGATAGGTATGACTGACCGCGGCCGATGCGCCGCTGTGATCGAAGACGCCGTCGCCTTCGAAATCCCAGCTGTAGGAGAGGACGGAGCCGTCGTCGGTGGCGCTGCCGGTGAAGGAGACCGAAAGCGGTGCAGCTCCGGTCTGCGGCGTGGCATTGGCGGTAACCTGGGGCGGCTGGAGGGTGGCGCTGCGGCCTGTGGGATGATCGATGGCGCAGTTGAGCGGGTTGTCGACACCGGTGATGGCGGCGATCACCGTACCGTCCGCGGCCAAGTGCAGCAGCCGGTCGCCGTACATGTCGGCGATCCAGACCGAGCCGTCGCGCTGGTCCACCCGGAGGTGGTGCGGATTGTCGACGCCGGGCAGGCGCAGCAGTTCCTGGCCGCCCGGCGCGAGCTTGATCACCTGATCGCCGGTGTGGCTGGCGACCCAGACCGAACCATCGGCCTGGTAGACGTCGATCCCCACCGGGTTCTGAATGCCGCTGAACTGACCGAGGCGGACGCCGTCGGCGGCCAGGGCCACCACCCGGTTGTTGTAGTAATCGCTGATCCAGACCGCGCCGGTGGTGTCGTTGCGGGAGAGGCCGATGGGGTTGTAGAAGCCGCCGATGCGCAGCAGTTCCGTCCCGTCCGCCGCGAGTTGCACCACCTGGTGCTGGCCTTCGTTGGTGATCCAGACGCTGGAATCGGCTTTCGAAACCAGCAGATTGCGCGGCGAGGAGAAACCGGAGATCCGCAGCAGTTCGCTGCCGTTCGCCCCCAGTTTCACCACCTGGTGGTTGCTGCGGTCCGTCACCCACACCGAGCTGTCGGGGGCGACGGCGATGAAGAAGGGCTGGTTGAAGCCGGTGATCGCCCCGATGGTGGCCGGGTCCGATTCGCAGGGCCAGTGGCCGGCGAGATCGGTTTCCGTGCCGGCGAGGACGGTGTACATGGCGCCGGCGATTTCCGCGCCGCTCCGCGCACGATTCCAGAAGCGGACGTCGTCCACCGTGCCGGTGAAGTATTCGTTGCAGCAGTTGGACTTGCCGATCTGCAGCGGGTCGGTGTTGGAGGTGTCCGGCCGGTAGTTGCCGGTGGCGGCTTGTGCGCCGTTGACGTAGAGGGTGATGGTGTTGGTCGGGTTGTCGTAGGTGACCGCGATGTGGGTCCAGGTGTTGAGCGGCGCGGCCGCTGCCGCGGAAATGTAACGGCGGCCGCCGCTGTAGGTCATGAAGGTCGGCGCGCCGTTGTACAGCGCCAGGGCGAAGTCCTTGCCCTGGCTCACCTTGCCGATGATGGTGTTGAGCCCGCTGGCCGCGGTGGGATAGATCCATGCCTCCATGGTGAAGGACGAGGAGTGGAAGGCGGGGTGGTCGGCGATGACCGCGTAGTCGCCGGCGCCGTCCAGCACCAAACCGTTGCCGATCTGGCCCGCGCCGTAGGTGGCGGTGTCCAGCAGATAGCCTCCCGCCTTGCTGGGAGAATTGTCGGCGATGGCAGGGGAGCCGACCCGGTAGCCGTTCTGGGTAGTTGCGGCCATCCGCACCACCCGGTTGTTGCTGGTGTCCGCCGCCCAGGCGGTGCCGGTGGCCGGATCGACGGCCACCATCCGCGGGTAGTAGAAGTTGCCGATCCTCGCCTGCTGCACGCCGTCCTCGCGGAAGACCGCCACCTGATGATGGTAGTGGTCGGCGGTCCAGATGCGGGCGAGACCCGTCGCGTTGCCGACCGAGAGGCTGCGGCTGGCGGTATCGGTCTTGCCGTCGTTGTCGGTGATCCGAAGCGTCGGCGTGTAGCTGCCGGGGGTGGCGTAGGTGTGGGAGAGGCAGTCGCCGATGAAAACGTCGTCCAGGTGCCAGCCGTCGGCGGTGCCCGAGGCGTTGCTGGCCAGGCGGAAGCGGACCAGGACCGTGCCCCCGGTGTACATGCGCAGGCTGATCTCCTGGCGGGCCCAGGAGGACAGGGTACCGTTGGTGAAGGTGGCGAGATTCGTCCAGGAGGTGCCGTTGTTGCTGGAGATCTCGACGTAGCCGTAGTCGCCGGAGGCAAAGGCGTAGCGGTGGCGGAAGACGAGTTTGGGATCATTCATGCCGGTGAGATCGATCGCAGCCGAGGTGAGCGCGACGTTCTGGCTGTTACCGTAGTCGCCGCCTTCGCTGTCGGTGAAGGAAAAGGCCCCGGAGGCGGCGTCCTCGCTGCTGCGCGTCCAGGGGGAGGGTGCGGTCCACAGGCCGCTGTCGGTTTCCATGTTGTCGGCGAAAGGGGCAAAGGGCAGCGCGGCGGTCTGATCAAAGGTGCCGTCGCCTTCGAAGTCCAGCGCCGCCTCGGCGACGGTGCCGTCGGAATCCAGGCCGCCGGCGCAGATCTGTACCGGGGTGTCGTTGCTGGTGTCAGTGGTGCTGATGTCGAGCACGGCGGTGGGGGAGCCGCCGGCGGTGACGGTAACGGTTGCCGTCGCCTCGACGCTGTTGCCGTCGTTGTCGGTGACCCGCAGGCGGGCGGTGTAGCTGCCGGGGTTGGCGTAGGTGTGGCTGGCGGTGGCGCCGGTGGCATCGAAGGCGCCGTCGTCGTCGAAATCCCACTGGTAGCTTGCGACCGTGCCGTCGGCATCGGCACCGGTGGCCGAGAAGTCGACCGCCAGGGGGGCGCCGCCATGTTCCGGCGCCGCCTTGGCGACGGCGGTGGGCGTGCTTTGGCCGACGCTGACCGTGGCGGTGGCCTCGGCGGTACGGCCGTCGCTGTCGGTGACCCGCACCCTCGCGGTATGAATTCCGGCCGGATAGGCGTGACGCAGGAAGGAAAGCGATGATCCCGTCGCGTCGAAGGCGCCGTCATCGGTGAGATCCCACTGGTAGCCGGCCACCGTGCCGTCGAGATCCGTACCGGTCGCCCGCAGAAAGACGTCGAGGGGGGCGGGGCCGGCATCCGGCGCCGCGGCGAGGGTCACCGCCGGCGCGCCGTCCACCCGAACGGTGACCGTGTCGCCGGCGGTGCGGCCGTTGACGTCGGTCACGGTGAAGGTCACCGGATAGATGCCCGGCGCGGTGAAGGTGTGCTGCACGGCGTTGCCGTCCGCGGCCGCGAGCCGGTTGGCGGTGCCGCTGGTGGCGAAGGCCAGCCGGGTGGGGTTGGAAAAACCGCCGGTCTGGGAAAGCAGGGTGCCGTCTTCGCCAAGGAGGCTCACCGATCGGTTGGTCTGGTCCAGGACATAGAGGGAATTATCCACGGGATTGACCGCCAGATCGGCCGGCGCGGAAAAGGCGGCCACGGTGAGATGATGGCCGCTGCCGGTGGAAACGTCGTAGGCGTCGGGGGTGGCACCATCGAGGCGGATCACCGAGGTGGAGTAGTTGGCGATCCAGACATGGGAGCCGACGACGGCGGTGGCGCGGGGGGAGGAGAAGCCGCTGATCCGGGCCAGCACGCTGCCGTCGGCGCCGAGGTGGACTGCCTGGTTGTTGTAGTAATCGGCGACCCAGATCGAGGAGTCGGACGGATCGAGGGACATCCCCCGGGGGTAGTTGAAACCGGTGACGGTGAGATGGCTGCCGGCAAACAGGGTGATGTCGTAGCCGTCCGGGATGGTGCGGTTGAGCCGCACAACCTTGTCGCCGGAGGAATCGCTGACCCAGATGGTACCGGCCGCCCCGTCGGCGATCAGGCCGTCGGGGGAGGTGAAACCGGAGATCTTTTTGAGGATGATTCCGTCGGGCCGGACCTGCACTACCTGCCGGGCGGAGGAGTCGGCTATCCACAGGGTGTCGTCGCCCGTGTCGATGGCGATGGCCACCGGGTTGCCGACCCCGCCGAATTCGGAGAGTCTGGTACCGTTTGCCGCCAGATGGACCACCTTGTCGCTATTCTGGTCGGTGAGCCAGAGGGTGCCGTCCGCCGGGTCGACCGCCATGCCGGTGACGTCGAGCAGGCTGCCAGCCTGGGCGAGGGCGGCCATGGTGCCGCCTTGCAGCCGGCGGACCGTGTCGGTGCCGGTGTCGGCCAGCCAGAGGTATTCCTCGCCGAAGTTCCAGGCGAAGGAGGTGACGGTCGCGCCGGTGGCGGAGATGGCCGGGGTGAGGGTGACGGCCAGCGGCGCCGTGCCGGTGGCCGGCGAGGCGGCAAGGGAAACGCTGGGAAGGACGTCGGGGAGCACGGCGATGGCGGCGGTGGTGGTGGCGGTATCGCCGCGGCCGTTGGTCACCCGCAGGGTGGCGGTGTAGTCGCCCGCGGCGGTGTAGGTGTGGTCGGCCTCGCCGTCGGCGCTGGCGGTCCAGCCCGGCTGGCAGGAGGAGATCTGGACATCGTCGATGTACCAGCCGTCGGCGACGTAGTAGTAACCGGAGACGAGCCGGAAACGGATGAGTACCGAGGCGGTCAGGTGCTGGCCGAGGTCGACGGTTTCCAGCTGCCAGCTGCCCTGGCTGGCGGTGTAGGAGCGCAGCGCGGTCCAGACCGTGCCGCCGTCGGTGGAGACCTCGACACTGGCGGTGGAGTAGTAGGTGCCGAGGGTGAGTCGGTGGCGGAAACTGAGTTTGGCCGCGGTGACCGCCGACAGATCCAGGGCTTGCGCAAGGGTGGCGGCGCTGTCGCTGTAGGTGGTGTAGTTGCCCGCCGGACTGTCGGTAAGGGAATGGGTCTGACTCGCCGACTGGCTTGTGGTGAGCGCCCAGGTGCCGGTGGTGGTCCAGTTGGTGCCACCCCCTTCGAGGTCGTCGCGGAAAAGGATGGCACAATCGCCATAGTCCCAGTCATAGGCGGTGATCGTGCTGCCGGGGGCGCTGCTGCCCGCGGCCGAGAAATGGACGGCGAGGGGCGCGTGCCCGTGGTCGGGGGCGGCCCCGGCAACGGCCACCGGCGGTGTTTGGCTCACCGTCACCGTCACGGTACGGCTCGCCTGCTGGCCGTCGTCGTCGAGGACGGTGAGGGTGGCCGGGAAGCTGCCGCTGGCGGCGTAGGTGTGCTGAACATTGGCGGTGGTGGTGGACGACCAGTCGGCGATGGCGTCGCCGTCGAAATCCCACTGGTAGAGGACGACCGTGCCGTCCGGGTCGGTGGCGGTGGCGGTGAAGGCGACGGCGAGCGGCGCCGCGCCCGTCGCCGGCGTCGCGGCGGCGGCGGTGATCGCCGGCGGCGCCTTGGTGACGGTGATGGTGAGCTGGTCGGTGGCGGAGTGGGGACCGTCGGTTACCTTGAAGACGGCGGTATAGGTACCCGCCTTCTGATAGGTGTAGAGGGTTTTCGGAGTGGTTTCGGAGAAATAGTCGAAAATGCCGTCGCCGTCGAAATCCCACTGGAAGCTGTCGACCCGGCCGTTGATCGGGTCGGCGAACACACCGTCGAAATTCACTTTCAGGGCCGCGGGTCCTCCGGTGGTGTCGGCACTGGCGGTGGCCTCCAGGGTCCCGACGCGGATCACCAGCCGATGGTCGCTGGCGGTGAGATGGTCGTTGTCGGTTACCATGAACACCGGCGTGTAGATGCCGGTGGTGCCGTAGGAATGGCTGGCGATACCCGAGTCGGCGGAGCTGAAGTCGAAGACGCCATCGCCGTCGAAATCCCACTGGTAGGTGGTGATGGTGCCGTCGCTGTCGGTGCCGATGCCGGTGAACTGAACCGTTTCGTTTTTCGCCAGGTTCTCCTTGCTGGCGGAGGCGATCGCCGTCGGCAGCCGCTGGGGGTCGCCGCCGGCCGGGATGAGGACCACCGGCCCCTGCCAGGTGGTGAAGGGGGCCGTCTGCTGGAGCACGGTGCCGTTGCCGGCCAGTTCGACGATATTCCGGTTGGTCACCACCCAGGCGCTGCCGTCGAAGGGGTTGACGGCAACACCGATGTTATTGCGGTAGTCGGGTGAAAAATAGAAACCGGGATGGTTGTAGATGAGGCTGCCGTCGGCGGCGAAGCGCCGTATGCGGCCGTACTGCTCGATGACCATGGCCGAACCGTCGAGGAAATTGACGTCGAGACCGTTGGCCGAGGACAGGCCGGACATCTGGAACAGCACGGTTCTGCCGGTGGCGTCCAGTTTGCTCACCTGGGCTGAGGAGAGGATCCAGACCGAGGAGTCCGACTGATTGGCGCGGATGGCGGTGACGCTGGAGAAACCGGTGGCGGCCCGGTGATAGCCGCTGGCGGTGGCGATATCGTAACCGGAGGGGGCATCGCCTCGCAGGCGGATGATCTGGCCGGGGCCGGAGTTGGCGATCCAGACGGTGTTGCTGCGGGAGTCGACATCGAGGAAGGTGGGCGAGGAGAATCCGGAAAAGACCTGGTGGTGGCCGGTATCGACGGTGAGGTCGTAGGCGGCGGGCAGGCCGGCAGTGAAGCGCAGCAACCGGTTTTTCGACTGTTCGGTCACCCATACCGAGTGGTCTGCCGGATTGACGGCGATCCCTTTGGGGGAAACCCCGGTGATCGTGTGGAGAACGGTGCTGCCGGTGGCGTTGAGGTGGACGATCCGGGAGCTCTGCACGACCCAGACGGTACCGTCGTGGATGTTGCCGGCGACCGCGGTGGCGGCCGAGGTCAGCGCCGGGGAAAGGCCGAGAACACTGCCGTCCGCGCCGAGCCGCGCCAGCTTGTATGCCGCGTCGTAGACCGCGGGCCAGACGCCGAAGGCGGCGCCGGTACGGCCGAAATGGGAGGAGAGGATGGCGAGGTCGGCGTCGTCGATGACGCCGCTTGCGTCGAAGTCCGCCGGGGCGAGCCAGTTGGTGTCGGCACTGGTGGCGCCCCGGGCGCGGGCGAAGAGGATCAGGTCGTAGCCGTCCACCCTGCCGGAGTGATCGAAATCGCCGGGGAGGGCCTGGGCAGCATCGGGGAGGAGGAGGATCAGGGAAAAGAGGATACCCGCTGCCAAACGAAAAATGTGTCGAGCCATGACCTTCTCCTGGGAGGATGTTCGGTTATGGATGAGGGGATGCGGCGATGCGCCGGAACATCTCTGTTGTAAGGCCGAAAACCGCAGAAAGTCAATCCTTTCCGGCGGGATTTCTTCGCCGCTCGCCGGTGCCGGAGGGGGCGGCGCCGAGACGGTCGTACAGTATGTCGAAGAATGCCAGGGTGTTGTCGATGAGGACCGCGTGATCGGCAACGTCGATCTGGCTGAGGACGAAATCCTGGATCTCGACGCTTTCCCGGTACTGCTTTTCCCCCCACAGATTGATTTCGAGATCGCTGATGAAGGTGGCCAGCCGGGCGAGGACCGGATCTTTCAGCGCATGGCGGGCGAGGATGGCGGCAAAGGTGGTCTGACGCACCGTGCGGCGCAGCTCGGCCTGCGGGACGTCGAAGGGGACCCCCTCGGGGAGGGGCGAGCCGGCGGGAAGGAAACGGAAGACGGCGTCGGGATCGACGAAACGTTTGATGAGCCAGGCGGCGGCGAGCTTGTCGGCCTCGAATCGGTCCCAGGAAACGTAGGTGGAGGCGAGCGCCGGGCGGGACAAGGTCAGGAGTAGGATGGCGGCGAGGATCAGCGGCGGAAGCAGGCGAGGATGGTGTCCCGGTCGCACTGTGCGATATCGTCTCCCTGCCATGATCCGGTGACTCCCCCCCCCTGCAGTACCACGAGCCGGTCGGAGAGCGCCAGGGCCTCGTCGATACGGTGCGTGACATACAGTATGCCGATGTTGCGGTCCTCTTTCAAGGACTTTGTCAGCGTCAGCAGTTCGTCGCGAAGCAGATCGTCCAGACTGGAAAAGGGTTCGTCCATCAGCAGGTAGGCGGGGGCCTGCGCCAGGGCGCGGCCGATGGCCAGCCGCTGCTGCTCGCCGCCGGAAAGGCGGGCGGGGTAGAGATTGCGGTCGAGGGGCAGGCGCAGGGAGGAGAGCAGCCGGACCGCCTCCTCGCGGCGCAGGGCCCGGGTCGGGTAGCGGCGCCGGTCCATGACGAATTCCAGATGCTGGCGGAGGGTCATGTGCGGCCAGAGGGCCAGCGACTGAAAGATCATCGCCACGCTATTGCCGGTATTCCGGCTCGGGTCGGCGGGATCGTCCAGCAGCACCTCCCCCGAGGTCGGCCGGAGCAGACCGGCCGCCATCCGCAGCAGGGTCGACTTCCCTGCCCCGGAAGGACCGAGCAGGGAGGTGACCGTGCCGGGTTCGACCTGAAGGTTGATCCCCCGCAGGATCGTCCGGTCGCCGTGGACAAGGGAGATGTCGCGCAGGTGGAGGGTCATGCCTGTTTGCGTCCCCGGGCCGGCAGGATGAAGAGAGCCACGGTGACGGCCGAGGCGAGCACCAGCAGGATGCTCATCCGGAAGACGGTTTCCAGGGCGCCGTAGTGCAGGTAATTGTAGAGCTTGAGCGGCAGCGTCTCCCTGCCCGGCGGCAGGACGAGCAGGGCGATGCCGAGGTTGGCCAGGGTCAGGACGAAGACGGTGACCATGGCCGTGAATATTCCAGGCGACAGGAGCGGCAGGAGGATTGCGGTCGCCGTCCGCCTTCGGCTGCCGGTTGCCAGCAGGGCGGCCTCTTCGAGGCAGACGGGGATGGCGCGCAGGCGGGCGGCGAGGATTTTCATCGCGAAGGGGATGTGGGCCACCGCCAGGGCAAGCACGAAGAAGAAGGTGGAGTTGTAGAGCCAGTCGAGCCAGGGGCGGTTGAAAAGGCGGATGAGGCCGAGGCCGAGGATCAGGGGCGGCAGCGCCAGGGGGGTGAGTGCGGCAGTGTCGATCAGCCGTCGCCCGATCTCGCCGCCGCGTTCGCCGGAATAGGCGAGCGGCAGGGCCAGGAGCGTTGCCAGCGCGGCGGCGGCCAGGGAGGTCGTCAGGCTGAAGAAGAGGGCCTCGCCGCCGGTATCGATCGCCCCGGCCATGGCGGCGGGGGTGGGGGATGCCTGCTGGACGATACCGGCCAGGGGGAGGATGACGGCGGCGAGGATGTAGAAGAGGGGGAGGAGGTGAGCCGGGGCAAGGCGGCGGCTGTCGGCGGCAAGATCGCCGTCGCCGGCGGCCAGATAGGTCTTGCCGCGCATGATTCGCGCGAGCAGGGCGATGAGCAGGAAGGTGAGGCCGACCATGGGAGCCGCGAGCAGCATCGCCCCCTTTTCGTCGTAGTAGGCGCTGCAGGCGATGAAGATTTCCACCGGGTAGACCTTGAACCCGAGAAGGTCCGGGACCTCGAAATTCACCAGGCAGAAAACGAAGACGAGGATCGCCGCCGCCGCCAGGTTGGGCAGGATCGCCGGCAGGGTCACCCGGAAGAGGGTGGCGGAGGACGAGCGGGCCAGGCGGGCGGCGGCGATCAGGTTGCCGTCCAGCCCCCGCAGGCCGGCGATGGCGAGCAGAATGACGATCGGCGTGTAGGCAAGGGTGAAGATCCAGACCGCCTGGGCCATGGGGGGAATGGCGGCGCCGGCGAGGGTCTCGCCCAGCAGCTGGTCGAACAGTCGGGGCCAGATCATCGCCTGCAGGTAGGGGGGCAGGAAGAAGGGGACCAGGCAGCAGAGGAGCAGCGGAAAAGACCGGCGCAGCAGGCAGAAGGCGAGTGGAACGCCGAGCAGCAGCGCCCCCAGGGTGGCACTGCCGGAAAGCAGGGCGCTTCTGCCGAGCAGCTGCAGTTGTCTGGCGGAGAGCAGCGCACCGTTGTGGCCGCCGGCGGGAACGGCGACCAGGGCGAAGAGCGGCGCCAGTTCGAGAAGCAGCACCGGCAGGACCATTGCGAGCAGGTACCGGCGCGGGATATTCATCGGCGGCTGACGACCGTGGCGGCGATCTTGTCGTGCCAGCCCTGTTTGCGGGAGTCGAAGGCGATCCAGAAAAAGCCCAGGCCGAAAAAGAGCAGGCTGGGCAGACAGGCGAGCATGCGGAGGAGCACCTGGCGCCAGGTGAGGCCGCTGCCGTCCGTGCCGGTGATCTGCAACCGCAGCAGCAGCTTGCCCGGGGTCGCCCCCCGCCACAGCCAGAAGGCGAAAAAGTAGCCGGCGGGCAGCAGTGCCTGCAGGTTACTGTAGTGCAGGCCGAAGGTCAAAGGCGAAGAGCCGGTGGCGACCACCTCTGCCCCCCACAGCAGCCGGCTGACCACGGAGAGGAGAAGCCAGTCGAGGATGTTGGCGGCCAGCCGGATCCAGAATCCGGCCGGCGGCGCGCTGCCGTGCATGGGCGGGTCAGCGGGTGAAGAGTTTCTGGCAGAGGGCGGTGGTGTCCTGCAGTTTGCTTTCGATGGCCTCGTAGCCGACATCCATCGCCTTGATGTGCTCCAGCCGCGGGAAACGCGGCGGCGTTGCCAGGGCCGGCCGCACCGGCAGCTGCGCCGCCTCGCTCAGGGCGAGGTCCTTTTCGGTCGCCGCCGACAGCAGGTAGTCGATGAGGCGCCTGCCCGCCTCGGGGTGGGGGGCGCCCGCCACCAGGGCGACGGTATTGGGGATCAGCAGGGTACCGATTCCCTCCTGATCGGGGAAGAGCAGTTTCACCGGCGCACCGCGCTCCAGCGCGACATTGGCGTCGTCGGTGTCGGTGATGCACACCGCCGCCTTGCCCTCCACCACCCGGTCGCGGGCCACGGCGTTGCCGTCCACCACCTGCAGGTCGTTGGCGAGCAGCTGCTGCAGGAAGCTGGTCAGCTTTTCCTCGCCCATGCTGGCGTGCAAGGCCGCCATGTGCATGGCGGTGGTGCCGAAGAGGGGGTAGGCCATCGCCGCCCTGCCGCGCCATTTGGCGTCGGCAAGGTCGAAAATCGACCGCGGCGCTTCCTCGTCCTTGACCAGGTCGGTGTTGTAGAGCAGCACCCTGGCCCGGGCGGAGAACGCCGTCCACCGCTGCTGGCGGTCCTTGAACTGGGCCGGAATGTCCGCCGCGGCCGGACTCTGGTAGGGGGCAAGCACTCCCTTGCCGGCGAGCACCAGGGTGCGGCTTATCTCCGAATTCCAGAAGACGTCGGCGCGGGGGCGGTCCTTTTCGGCGATGAGCCGGTTGACCAGGCCGACGGTCTTGGTCGCTTCCACGTCGAAGAGGGGATGGACTCTGATGCCGGTCTGCTCTTCGAACTTTTTCAGCACCGGTTCGCTGAAGACCTGGTCGACGGAACAGTAGACCACGACCTCTTCCGCCGCCGAGGCGGGAAGTGCCGGCAGCAGGGCGAGGAAGAGGAAGACGAGGGCGGGGGCGAGTCTGGGCATGGCATTCTCCGTGTTGCTGAGGGTAGGCTGAAATTTTTATAAGCCAAATCGCTTTTCAGCGCAAGCGTTACCGGCCCGGTTGCAAAAGAAGCCGGCTTCCTCTACCATCTTGCAGGGGTGGCTGCCGCAGTGCCGGGGGCCGCCCGTCCGGAACAACGATCAACTGCACCAGCAAGGAGAATGGCATGGCGACGATGAACAGGATTCCCGGTTCCCCCTGGCGGGCGATCATGGAAACGGCGATGCACGCCAACTCGGTGCGGCAGACGTCCATGGCGGAACTGTACGAGCTGGCGTGCCGCCAGCCGGAGGTGATCGCCACCTCGATGCCCATGTACCGGCCGGAACAGTTCGGCCTGCCCGAAGGGGCGGTGGTGCTGGTCTCCAACGACGGTTCCGTCGTCGGCCGGACGGCGCGGGCGCGCATCCTGGTGCGCAATCTCGGCCGGGAGGATGGGGACCGGCTGCAGGCGATGCTGCGCGAGGCGGTCTACCGGTTCAACCTGCGGCCGGGCCTGCACCTGGAGGGGATCGTCGGCCTGCATCCCGATTTCATGGTCAAGGCGCATCTGCTCAGTCCGGAGAACGACGCCAAGAACATGCTGGACTGGGGGATGAACTTCCTGCCCTTCATGGAGCCGTGGAGCGGCGCCTACCACCGGTCCCGCCGCATCGACGAGCCGGACATCGTCGCTTTTGCCGATCCCAACTGGACCCACCCCGACTATCCGCACGGCTGCGTGATCATCGACGAGGCGCAGAACTGCATCGCCATCCTCGGGCTGCGCTACTTCGGCGAGCGCAAGAAGGGAACCCTCACCCTGGTGTGGACGGTGGGTGTCCGCCACAACATGGTCGCCTGTCACGGCGGCATAAAGACCGTGGGCGACAAGCCGCCGGTGGCGGTGTTCGGCCTGTCCGGCTCGGGCAAGTCGTCGATCACCAACAGTCTCGACCACGAGGGCCTGCTCCGGCCGGAGGAGAAGGTGACGGTCATCCACGACGACGCCTTTCTCATCGATCTCGAAAACGACATTTCGGTGGCCCTGGAGCCCTCCCTGTTCGACAAGACCGACGCGGTGACCCCGGACGACCCGATCCTTCCCTACTTCTTTTCCGCCCAGAACGTCGGCGTCAGCCTCGACGAGCGGGAGGAGAAGAGGATCGTCGCCGCCGACATCCGCAACAGCAACGGCCGCTGCATCAAGAGCCGCGACATGTTCCGCCACAGCGATTCCTGCCGGCGGCCGGAGACGCTCATCTGGCTGCAGAAGGATACCAGCCTGCCGCCGATCTGCAAGGTGAGGAGCAGCAGCCGGCTGGCGGTGGCCATGGGGGCGTCGCTGTCCACCATGCGCGCCAAGGGGGTGGAGAACGTGTCGGCCAAGGAACTCGACAAGCTGGTCATCGAGCCGTTCGCCAACCCCTTCCGGGTCCACTCCCTGGTGGAGGATTGCGAGCAGTTCCGCAAGCTGTTCAAGATGGGCTGCCAGTGCTACATCATGAACACCCACGCCTTCGGCATCCATGACGAGTTGGAGGACATCCCCAGAGAACTGTCCCTGGCCATCGTCACCGCGCTGGTGCGCGGCACCATCGAATGGCGGGAGTGGCGAGGGTTCCACGGCCTGATGCTGCCGAAGAACGGCAACGACCTGTTCGGCCCGGAGTACGACCGCAGGTACAAACCCCGACGTACCCCGGAGTACCTGCAGTTTCTCCGCGACCGCTTGCAGGACCGCATCACCTTCCTGTCCAACAAGCGCGATATCGACCGCGACATGCCCAACCACTTCATCGCGCCGCTGGTCATGGCCCGCCACCAGATCGACCGGATCCTGAGCCCGGATCTGTACGCCTGAGCAGGCAAAGCGCAAATAGCAACCAACAGCTTATCCGTCGCCAATTTCGTCCGGGCCGGATTTCGGCGTACCGTTCCGGATGGCCTTGCCGGTCAGCATGAGCAGGATCTGGATGTCCAGGGGCTTTTCAAGATAGCCGAACAGGCCGGCCTTTTTGATTTCGTCGAGTTTCAGGGAAGGGCTGTGGCCCGAACAGAGAATGACCGGCAAGTCGGGCCGGAGAGCCAGGGCTTTGATCGTCAACTGGTCCCCGGACATCCTGGGCATGGTCTGATCCGTTATCAGCAGATCCCACCCGGCCGGGGTCCGCTCCAGGGCCTCCCAGGCCTCGAGGCCATGCCGGAAGGTGTCCACCTGGTATCCCGCCTGAGTGAGGACCTGAGTGATCATCTCCCGCAACGATTCCTCGTCATCCACCACCATGACACGACCGTGGCCCTTGGCAGTACCGGGGAACGAGGCGGGCGCGGTGACGCCTTCCCCCCCGGACGGGTGGATGATCACGGGCAGGTGGACAGTAAAGGTGGAGCCGCGGCCAGGTTCGCTCTGGACGGTGATCCTGCCCCTGTGGCCTTCGACGATGCCGTGGACCACCGCCAGGCCCAGTCCCGTCCCCTTGCCCTGCTCCTTGGTGGTGAAGTAGGGGTCGAAGATGCGGCTGAGGGTTGCGGTGTCCATGCCGCAACCGTTGTCACTGACTGTCAATCGGACATAGTGGCCGGCGGGCAGTCGGTACTTCTGCGCCAGGGCCGGTTCGAGGGTGACTTCCTTCAAGGTGACCGTCAAAACCCCTCCCTGTTCCTGCATGGCCTGGTAGGCATTGGTGCAGAGGTTCAGAAGGACTTGATGGATCTGGGTGGAATCGGCGAGAACCAGGGCCTGGCACTGGATCTGCTGACGGATTTCAATCGTCGATGGGATTGAGGCCCGCAACAGCTTCAGCGCCTCCTCGACAATCAAGGAGATTTGGACCGGGGCCTTCTCCTGTTCCTGATTGCGGCTGAAGGTGAGGATTTGGCGGACCAGGGCCTTGGCGCGTGCAGAGGCCTTGTGAACCTCCTGCAGATCATTTCTCCACTTTTCATCGCCAGGCTTCCTTGTCAGGGCGAGATCTGTGTAGCCAATGATGGCGGCAAGTATGTTGTTGAAGTCGTGGGCAATCCCGCCGGCCAGGGTGCCGATGCATTCACGTTTCTGCTGCTCTTGTTGGATGTGTTTGGCCTCTTTGAGCTCATTGTACTGGTGGGTCAAGATGGCATCCCGTTCTCCTACTGCCGCGGCCATACGGTTGACCGAGGCGGCGAGGAGCCCCAACTCGTCCTGCCGTTGGGTGTCGAGACGGACACTGAAATCGCCCCGGCTGATCTGTTCGGTGGCCGCGACCGTTTCGGCGATGGGCCGGGTGATTCGGCGGCGCAGGATAACGGCCATGATGAGCAGCTCGATCAGCAGGGTGGCAAACCCCACGAGCAGGAAGACCCGGGCGGCGGATGCGGCCTGGGCGGAGAGCAAGTGACGGGGCAATACCGTGACGAAGTACCAGCCGGGGCCATCGATGCGGCTGACGCCCAAAATGACATCCAGCCCAGGTGGTTCGATGATAGGCCCTCGATTGGTTCCGTCGGCTAACACCGCCTGGGCCATGGTCAGGAGTTCGGGATCGGCGAGTTTGTCGATCCGGAGGTTGCCGCCGGCCTTGGCGATCTGTTCACTCAGATTCGGGTGGGCGATCAGGTTGGAATGATGATCCACGATGAAATTCCAGGTCCCCTCGGCGAGCGGGCTGGCGGCGGTCCGCTTGATCAGGTCGGAGATCTCCACGTCCTGGCCACCGGTCACGACCCAACGGCCCTCATGGTCGCCAGGGGTTACGCAGGACACCATCCAGGCCTTGGCCCCGGGATCGTAATAGACCGAGGTCCAGAACGGCGAGCGTTGAGGATTTTTTTCCTTGGTCGCCCGCCAGACCGTCTCGTAGATGGTGATGTCGGTCTCGCGGGTGGCGGAGCGGCCCCAATCGGCAGTCGGGCAGAAGTTGATCGACAACTGCTCCGGCATGTTCATGAAGCCGCTGAAGAATCGGTTGACCAGCATCGGCCCCCATTGGTCCATGAGCTGCCAGCCGATGAGCATCCGTCGGCGGAGGTCGGCGGTCAGGGGGACGTCGTGGCGCAGATAGGCGGTGGCGCGGTGGCGGTGGTCGTTGATCTCGGCGCGGACCCGGATGAGGCCGTCGTCATCCCGGGCAAAGATTTTGTCGAACTCTGCCTGGGGGTCATGATCCCCCATGGCTTGGAAGCGACGGAGAAACTCATCTCGCACCATGGCGGTCTGGAGCTCGGCCAGAAGGAATTGTTCGCTTTCCGCCTTGCCCCGCAACACGGTGTAGTCCGATAGGTTGCGGAGGAATGAGGCCCGCAGGGTCTTCTGCATGTGCCAGTAGCTGACCCCGGTGGCTATGACGATCAGGATCGTTATGCGGAGGGCCATGCCGGTCAAGGCCTGTCTGGCCAGAGGGTGCTTTGCGGAAAGAGGGTGCGGCATAGTCGCAACTGGGGTTGATCATTTGTGAAGCATCGGTCCGAGCCAGACGAACATCCTGTCCGTCGGTCGATCGAGAGATCGAGGGGCCAACAGCCCTTTGCTGAGCGTTCTTGGGATGCATCAGTGATGCGCGCGGTTTTATGGCGCGGCCCAATCGATCGCTCATGGTATGGGCATACCGTAATTCCCTTCGCTTGGCAAGACACCGTTGGCGGTGTTGCGACGGAATACCGGCAGGCGCGGGAGCGTCGGGTGATCCCGAGCCCGGGCCTTGCCTTGATCGATGAGCCGCCCGTCTGGAGGGGGATCGCAAGCGGTCGAGGAGACGGCGCCTGCAGCTCATGGGCGGTGGGAACCGGAGGGCCGCGAAGGGTATGCCGGCGGCTGTGTCAGAGTTCGCCGGCATACCGGGAAGCGGGCATAGAGTTTTTTGGGCGGGCAGGCTCTCAGTTGAAGTGTTTGTCCACGGTGGCGATGCGGCTGTGGATCGGCGGCACCGCCTTGTCGTCGATGTAGACGTCGAGGACGGTCGGCTGGCCGGACTCGAGGATGTTCTGGATGAGATCGTTGGTGATGCCGCCGGCCCAGTCCACCTTGATACCGCGCGCCCCCACCCCTTCGGCGACCTTGGCGAAATCCACCCGGCGGAAATCCGAGGGGATGCCCTCGGGAACCGGCTTCTTGAACAGCTTGCGGCCGTGGTGCACCATGCCCAGCATGGCGTTGTTGAACACCACCCAGATGATCGGGATGTTGTAGTTGACCGCGGTGGCCACCTCGAAGCCGTTCATCAGGAAGGCGCCGTCGCCGACCAGCGAGACCATGGGCCGGTCGGGGAAGGCGAGTTTGGCCCCCACCGGCGCCGCCGTGGCGTAGCCCATGGAGCTGAAGCCCAGGGAAAGGTAGAAGGAGTAGGGCTTGTCGAGCACCAGGTGGCGGATGGCCCAGGCCATGGTGTTGCCCATGTCGGCGAAATAGATGGTGTTGCAGGGCAGGCTCCGCTGCAGATCCTCCACCAGTTCCTGGGGGTGGTAGTAGCCGTTGGAGCGAACCGGCCGCCTGGCGGCGGCCCGGTGGTGCTCGCGGATGGCCGCAAGGTCCTGCCGGGTGGTTGCCGCCTGCGGCCGTTCACGGTCCGCTCCGCATTCGTGCAGTCGTTCGACGGCAAAGGCGATTTCCCGAAGCACGGCCTGGGCGTCGCCCACCAGGTCGATGGAGGCGCAGTAGTTCTTGCCCATCTCCTTGGCGTCGACATCGATCTGGATCAGACAGTCGGTGGGTTGCAGCCGTTTGTCCCAGCCGCTCGTCATCATCTCGTTGAAGCTGGTGCCCACCGCCAGCAGGATGTCGACGTCTTTTTCGACGATGTATTCCCTGGCCACCGGATTGCCGGCGAAACCGAGCACGCCGAGGGAGAGGGGGTGGCTTTCCGGAAAGACCCCCTTTGCCTTCGGCGAGGTGGCCACCGGGATGGAGAGCAGCTCCGCAAGCGCCTTCAGTTCGGCGGCGCCCCGCGACTGGACCACGCCCCAGCCGGCGATGATCGCCGGTCTTTTCGCCTGCAGCAGCAGTTCCGCCGCCTGCTTCACCCCATCCCGGTCGAAGACCCGCGTTTCGGTGGGCAGACTGCAGGAAAACTTGTTCGGCACCTTCCGTTTCATGATGTCGGCCGGCAGGCTGAGATGGGTGGGGCGGTTGCGGTCGCTGAGCGCGAGGCGCACCGCCTTCTGCACCATGTGCTGCGCCCGTTTTTCGGTGACCATCATGCCGCTGTACTTGGTGAAATTCTGAAAGATGCCGGTGATGTTGACCCCTTCGGCGCCGGATTCCTGGATGGCGCCCTTGCCGAAGACGCTGGTCGCCTCCTGGCCGGTCAAGGCGAGCACCGGGATGGAATCGGCATAGGCGGAGGCGATGCCGGTGATCATGTTGGAGGCGCCCGGGCCGGCGGTGGAGCAGCACACCCCCAGCTTGCCGGAGACGCGGGCGTAGCCGTCGGCCATGAAGGCGGCCCCCTCCTCGTGTTTGGTGACGATGGGCTGGATTTTGCGGCGCTTGAAGAGCGCGGTGTTCAGATCCTCGATGGCTCCCCCCGGAACCCCGAAGATATAGTCTACCCCTACCTCTTCCAGCATGGAAACGATCAGTTCCGCGGTCTTCATCTTCTTCCCCTGTAATGATAATTGTTACCGATTTTTTTGTGATTTCAAATGGTTAGTCGGTATTGAAGTGCGCATTTGCAAGCAAGAAGGGGGCCAGCTCGTGGGTAGTTGTTGAAAATCTCGTAAAATCAAGGTGATGTGAGGCGGGGGCCATCTCGGGGTGGTGGGGTGGGCGACAGGCGCAATAAAAGCAAAATTATTTTTCCGCATGAATTTCCGAATATCAGGAAAATTAAATAAATTTAATTCGAAATTTCGGAATAGTTTCGGATAACTTGCGACCGCAAGGTCCGGAAAAAGGGGCTTGTGGGGAGGTGGCGGCGGTCCTATAATGAGCGCCTCCGCGCCACCGGCTGCCTCGCGTCAGGCAATCCCGATACTGGTGCTGCATCCATAGGACCAGGGGATTACCGCCTTGCTGAAGATCTACCTGCGCACCGTTCGCACCGCCTACAAGGCCTACGGCTTCGGCCGGCCGTTCTGGGCCAATCTGCTGGGCGAGGCGGTCATCCGGCTCTTCTCCCTGCTGACCCTGGGGCTTGATCACCTGTTCTTTCCCCGTTTCCGCCGGGTCGAGGTGAAAAGGCCGGTGTTCATCATCGGCCATCCCAGAAGCGGCACCACCTTTCTGCACAAGCTGCTCTGCCGCTTCGACGGCGTCGCCGCCTTCCACACCTGGCAGCTGCTCTTTCCCGCCCTTTCCGCCAGGCTGCTCGTCCGGCCGCTGGTCGCCCTCGCGGTCAGGTTCGGAAAAACGGAACTGATCCCCGCCGCCACCGGTCACCGGGTCGCCCTCGACGAGCCGGAGGAGGAGGAGATGCTGTTCTTTCACAACTACGACACCCAGTTCGTCACCATCGGCATGCTCGGTCTCGACGACCGCGACTACCCGGAACTGCGCTTCCACGACCAGCAGCCCCGCGCCCGGCGTTGGCGCTCCATGCGGTTTTTTCATGGCTGCCTGCAGCGTCACCTGCTCTCCACCGGCGGGGAGCGGATCGTCGCCCAGACCCATTTCTCCACCCACCGCCTCAAGACCATGCTGGAGTTCTATCCCGACGCCCGCTTCGTTTATGTGGTCCGTAATCCCCTGGAGGTGCTGCCTTCCTATCTGTCGCTGCTCCACAAGACCATCGAGTTTCGCTGCGGCGCGCTGCCGCCACCGGAAATGCTCCGCCGCTACGACCAGCGCCGCTACGAGGCGATGAAGGACCTTTACGGCTATTTCAGCAGGCTGTGGAACGGCGGCGAGTTGCCGCGGGACCGGGTGATGGTGCTGCCCTACCAGCGGATGGTGGCGGATCTTGCGGGAAGCTGTGCGGAGGTGGCTTCCTTCTGCGGGCTGCCGCTGACGCCGGCGATGCGGGAGATGATCGAGGCGCAGGCGGCAGGCCAGCGGGGGTACCGGCGTGCCCACCAGGTGCTGCCCCTGGAGGCTTTCGGCTTTTCGGAGGAACAGGTCAGGAAGGATCTGGCGTTCGTTTTCGAAGAGTACGGTTTCGACCGGAGGGCGGAAGGGAGAGAGGAAACCGCGGCAGCGGCCCCTCAGGCATCGACGCCGCCGTCCACCCGCCAGACCGAGCCGGTGACATAGCTGGCCTCGGCCTGGGCCAGGATCACCTGGGCGACTTCCTCCGCCTCGCCGTAGCGGTGCAGGGGGATGGTCGCCTCCTGTCTCTGGCGCAGGGCCGCGGCCTGTTCGCCGGAGAGGCCGGTCTTGGCGACGATCGGCGTGTCGATGGCGCCGGGGGCTACGGCGTTGACGCGGATATTTTTTCCGGCCAGTTCCAGGGCGAGACTGCGGGTGAGGGCGTCGACGGCACCCTTGGTCGCGGCGTAGAGAGCGGCGCCGGCGATCCCCTTGGTCACCACCACCGACGACACGTTGACCACCGCCCCCTTTCTTTTTTCCAGGGCCGGCAACAGCGCCTGGATAAGCAGCAGCGGACCGCGTACATTGGTGTGGAAGAACTCGTCGAAGTCAGCCGCGGTGATAGCCGCCAGCTGCCCGAAGCGGGCGATGCCGGCGTTGTTGACCAGGACGTCGAGGCCGATGTCGCCGAAGCAGCCGGCCAGGGCACGCAGGTCAGCGGGGTTGCCCATGTCGGCAGTGCTGCCGTCGATGCCCAGCTCCCTGGCGGCGCGGTCGATTTTTTCCCGGTTGCGGCCGCAGATGTGGACGGTATACCCCCGGTCCCGGAAAAGCCTGGCGGCGGCGTAGCCTATCCCTGAATTGCCGCCGGTTATCAGTACGTTTTTGCTCATCTCATCCTCTTTCCGGCACCGGCCTCGGCCCTTGTCCCTGGTAGTCGAAATCGGCGCAGCGCATGGGCAGGAAACTTTCCGGCGGCTGGTCGGCCGCCTCGGCGTAGCAGGCGTGCACGCCGGCGTTGACCAGGATGCTGGAAAGCCGGTAGATCTCGTCGGCCGACAAGCCCTGGTCGCAGAGAAAGGCGACGTAATAACCGGTCAGGTTCATCGATTCGCCGAAATGTTCCAGCAGGCTCTTCTCGATGGCAAGGGCGAGGCCGAGATGGTCGCCTACGGCAAATCCGAGTCTTTCCGCATACTGAAGCAGCGCCGCCACCCGTTCGTCGCCGCTGGCCACCGGCCGGCCGTAGCCGACGATCACCGGCGGCAGCGACGGCCGCGGCTGCTGCCCGCGGATGATGGTCTCCACCGTCGCCCCCTCCTGGTATTGCCGCAGGGCAGCGGTGATGAAGGAGCAGGCGGCAAGGGCGGTGCCCGGCCCGTACATTCTGGAATCTGAGGCGAGCAGGCCGGCGGCCACCGCGGCCACCGGGCTTACCCGCAGGCTGCCGCCGAGGCTGGCCACCTGGTTGCACCAGATCCTGGCGTCCGGCCAGCTCAGACAGACGAGCACCGCGTCGTACCAGTCGGCCAGCCGCCGTTCCGGCAGCCGGCCGGTCACGTTCAGAACCAGCACCTGACTGAAGGAGCGGCGGCCGACCAGGTCCTCCATGATCGAATAGCCGTGGCTGTGCACCGCCTCGCCGATCACCCAGCCTCCCTTGCGCGAACGGATCCTTCCCCGCCGTTCGTCCCAGAAATCCAGACCGTTACCGTTGTCGTCGAGCGGTGGGTTCGATGGCATACTGATCCTCTCCGAGAAAGGGCAGGGCGGTGATCGGTTTGTTGGCGAACTCCATTCCCTGCGCCAAAAGACCCGGCGCCGACAGGAGCTGGTAAAGGCCGCCGCCGGCGCGGGCGTCGATGCCGAGATCGACGAGGCCAGCGGCGACGACCCCGGTCATCAGCCAGCCGCGGTTGTTCCGGTTCAGGCAACCGGCGAACTCGTTGCCCCAGTGCAGTGCCCTGCCGCTGGCAGCCAGGGTGAGGAGCAGTCGCGCGCAGCCGGCGGCCAGCGGGTCGACCCCGCCGAATCTGCTGCCGAAGCCGGGGACCGGATGGACGTCGCCGTGGTCCGTCCCCTGGGGTATCGCATCCGGCAGGCTGCCGGCGACCTCGGCCGCCGGCCGGTTCTGGTTCTTTCTGAGAAAGCGCATCGATGCCTCGACCTCTTCCGCGCCCAGATGGCCGCCGCCGTTGACCGTGAGCGCCAGCGGCAGGATATGGGCGGGGTTGGTCCTGCTCACCGCCGCGTTCATCGCCGCCCGCGCCGCCGGATGCCGGGGACCCGGGGTGATGCAGGCGATCAGCAGGGTTTCCAGCAGGCGCGCCTGATCAGGGGTCGGCAGTTCGCCGACGAAGAGGAGAAAGAGGACATCGGCGAAATTCCTCTTCGCCGCCAGCTCGAGCATGTCGTAGCCGTGGCAGCGGCAGGCCGAGGCCAGATAGGGGTTGCTTTCGCTCGCCTCCTCCTGCCAGATGCGGGTGACCGGCCGGCTGGCGAAGACGCTGTTGCGGCGCCGTACCTTCTCACGGGGCATGGGGCATTCCTTGGGTGGGGAGGAAGGGTTTACCGGAAATGGAAGCGGAGTTCGCCCCAGACGCTGCGGCCCTCCATGGGGTAGTCTTCCGGCACCGGCGAACCCGCCGCCAGCTTGGGGTTGAAAAAGGCCGGTTCGCGGATGTCCTCGTCGAACAGGTTTCTCGCCCCCACCGCCACCTCCCAGTGGTCGGCGATCCCGGTCCGCCGCAGGCTGACATCCACCCGCTGGTAGTTGTCGATGTCCGGACGGGGATCCCTGTCCTGCCGGTGCCGGTCGCCGATCCAGTAGTAGCTGAGGTTCAGGTTCCACTCGGGAAGGAAGGTGTACAGCGCTCTGCCGTGAAACTGCAGCTCCGGGGTGTCGGCGACGATTTCGTCGGAATCGGCGTTTTTCGACCTCTGCCAGGCCATGTTGCCGACCAGGCGGAGGGACTCGTGCGCCCGCCAGTCGGCCTCCAGCTCGAAGCCGTGGCCGTCCTGGTTCTTGTGGTTCTGGGCGGTGCTGGTGGTGTTGGGCGCGGTGGAATCGGGGACGAACTCGATGAGGTCCTCGATCTCGTAGCGGAAGACACTCAGGATCGAACGGAAGCGGCTGACCGGCTGGTAGTCGAAGGCCATCTCCCACACCCGGATGGTTTCCGGGTCCAGGGTCTCGTTGCCGGTGACCGAGGGGTTGTTCTGGGCGTAGAGTTCGGTGAAGTTCGGCGGCCGGAAGGCCTGGCCGTACATCACCTTGGTGGTGAGCACCGGCAGGGTTTCCCAGACCAGGGCGGCGCGCGGGTTGACCGTGTCGCCGAAGTCGGAATAGTTGTCGTAGCGGACACCGGCCACCAGATCCCAGTGGGGGGCCAGCGACCATTCGTCCTGCAGGGCGAGGTTGCGGTTGGTCCGGGAATGGTCGGCGAGCCAGATCCAGCGGGTGGAGGTGACGTCGACCAGTTCGCTGTTCTGGACGTTGACGCCGAGGCCGAAGGGTATCCAGCCGGGTGCCGACGGATCCACCACGCCCGGGCCGTTGTTCTTGCGCTGCTCGGTGTCCTCGCTCTGGGCGGTGATGCCCCCGGCGATCCGGATGCGGTGCTGGGCGAAGCCGGTGAAGAAGGATTCCAGGTTGAAGGAGGCGGTCTGGTCGACGACGTGCGGATTGCCGTAGACGCCGCCGGGAAAAAGGACCAGTCCGGCGGGGAGGCCGTTGGCGTTGACGCCGATGTTGCCGAGAGAATCCACCGGAACCATGGTATTGGCGGGGAACAGGTTGTAGAAAGGGTCGTTGTCCAGGTGGACGAACTGCAGCCCGGCGGTGATGTCCCAGTCGTGGAACAGTGTCTTGGTGTTGTACTTGAGATCGAGCATGTACTGCTCGAAATCGATGCTGTTGCCGGGGGCGAGGGCGTTGGCGGCGCCGGCGCCGGCACCGGCGTCGTTCTCCAGCAGGGACCAGAATCTGCAGGTCCAGCCGGCCTTGGCCAGGCCGAGGTTGAGGTCGTACATCGCGTAATCGGTGTCGAGCGCGCCGGGTGCCAGCGAGGCCGGGGAGCCCGAGACCTTCAGAAAGTCGCGGGTGACGATCCGGTCGGAGTCGCCGCGGCTCTCCATCATCTCGATGCTCGCCGCCACATCCCAGCCGCGGTACTGGCCGCCGTGCTGCAGCCAGGCGTCATAGGTGTCGAAGGAACCGGCCCGGGCCCCGCCATGGGTGCCGTCCAGGGCGAAGCCGTCCTTGGTGATGATGTTGATGGTGCCGGCGAAGGCATCGGCGCCGTGCACCGCCGATCCCGGGCCGCGGACCACCTCGATGCGGGCGATGTGTTCCACCGGCATGCGGAAGACGAAGGGGCGGCTGCCGTTGTTGGGCTGCTGGAAGGGGACGCCGTTATAGAGCAGCAGGGTTTGCGGGTTGAGGCCGGTGTGGATGCCGCGGATGGCGTAGACCGGGTTCAGGAGCGCGGTGGGCGACACCCCGACATGCAGACCGGGAACGGTCTCCAGCACCTCGTCGAGGGTTCTCGCGCCCATGGCCCGGATATCGTCGCTGGTGATGACGGATGCCACCGACGGCGCCTTGAATACCGGCAGCAGGCTGCCGGTGGCGGTGAGCAGCAGCTGGTCGGCCCGGTAGTACTCCTCTTCCGAGTGGGAGGAGGAGAACATTTCCCGGATTTCCGACATCCTGTCGTTTTCCGTTGCCGCCACCGCCGGCGCCGGGACGGCCAGCAGCCACGGCAGCAGCCCTGCCGCCCATCTTCTGAATTTCATCTTCCCCTCCTTGTTGCAATGCGTTTTCTCCAGGTCTCAAACCGACCGCCCCCCGGGCGGCGGGCCGTCCTCGCGGTTTTCCCTCCCGTCCAGTACCTGCCGGACTTTGATCGCCAGACCGCTCGCGGTGAACGGTTTGGCGAGAAAGGAGGAACAGCCGCCGCCATGCGGATGTGCGGCCGGATCGTACGGGTAACCGCTCATGAAAATGATCGCGAGTCCCGGGTGGCTGGCCCGGCACCGGGCGGCCAGCTCCTCTCCGCCCAGGCCGGGCATCACCAGATCGGTGAGCAGCAGATCGACCTCGCCGCCGCCGGCCTCGAACAGCTTCAGGGCGGCGCGGCCGTCTTCGGCCTCCAGGACGTGGTAGCCGAGGGTGTTGAGGATGGAACTCCCCATCTGGCGGAGCACAGCGTCGTCCTCGGCGATGAGGACCGTCTCCCTGCCGGTGGGCAGTTCGCGGTTTTCGTCGGCAAGGGGTTCGGTCCCTTCCTCCAGGCAGCGGGGGAAATAGATGGAGAAGGTCGTCCCCTGTCCCGGCGCGGTTTCGAGGCGCAGGTGACCCTGGTGCTGGTTGACGACCCCGTAGACGGTGGAGAGACCAAGGCCCGTTCCCTTGCCGACCTCCTTGGTGGTGAAGAAGGGGTTGAAAATCATCGACGCGGTTTCCTGGTCCATGCCGGTACCGTTGTCGCGGACGGCCAGCACCACGAAATCGCCGCTGATCCCCCGGAAATCGATGTCCTTGATCTCCTCGTCGCCGACCGACTGGTTGCGGGTGGAGATGACGATGCGGCCGTCGGCGGCCACCGCGTCCCGGGCGTTGATCACCAGGTTGAGCAGGATCTGCTCCACCTGACTGACATCGGCCTTGATACCCCAGCAGTCGGGGGCCAGATCGAATTCGAGCACGATGTCCTCCCGGATCAGCCGCCGCAGGATCTTCATGAACCGCTCGATCAGCCGGTTGAGGTCGACCTTCTGGGAGCACAGGGGCTGCTTCCTGCAGAAGGTGAGGATCTGCCGGATCAGGTCGGCGGCCTTGCTGGCACTCTGATGGATGATGAGCAGGGACTTGTGCAGGGCGGGATCGTCGCAGTGCTGCTGCAGGCAGATTTCGGAGTAACCGAGGATCGGGGTCAGCATGTTGTTGAGATCGTGGGCGATGCCGCTGGCCAGGGTGCCGATGGCCTCCATCTTCTGGCTCTGCCGGTACTGTTCCTCCAGCCGCCGCCGTTCCCTTTCGTGCCATTTGCGCTCGGTGATGTCCCGGTCGACGCCGCGAAAGGCCACGAGCCTGTCGCCATCGCCCAGGACCGGGACGCCGCTCGATTCGATGACGACGGTGGTGCCGTCCTTGCGCCGGCATTGCCGCTCGTTGTTGCGGAAGGGACGAAGGTCCGCCCAGCAGGACTCGAAAAATGCGCGGTAGACGGTGGCGGACGGCCCGTCGAACAGGGTGGAATAGATGGTTCTGCCCAGGAGTTCCTCCGGCCGGTAGCCGTAGAGTTCCTCGCTGAGCGGCGAGCAGTAGGTGAACACCCCGTCGCGGTTCATTTCCCAGACCCAGTCGCTGGTCGCCTCCACCAGATTGCGGAAGCGGGCCTCGGAACACTGCAGAACCCTGGTCATTTCCTCCTGGCGGCGGGCCAGGTTCCACTTGCCGCACAGCGACAGGGCGATCTGGTAGAGCTCTTCGGGGTCGAAGGGTTTGCGCAGGAAGAGCAGTTTTTCCGGGGCGCCGACCGCCTCGACGATTTCCCGGCGGGAGTGGTCGGAGTAGGCGGTGACGATGACGATTTCCAGCTCCGGGTCGATGGCGCGGATTCTCGCCGCGGTTTCCATGCCGTCCCAGCCCGGTGGCATCCTGATGTCGATAAAGGCCACGGCAAAGGGGTTCGCCTCGGCAAGGGCCTGCTCCACCAGCGCGAACCCCTCGGCCCCCTGGTCGGCAAACGCCAGCTCGAAGGGGGATTCCGAGGAGGAGGGGATTGAGGCTTCCGAGGCGATCAGCTCCTGCAGTCGCAGGGAGCTGTCGCCTTGCTCCTCGATGCGGCCGAGCACCGCCGCGTAGGCCTGGAGGATGTCGTGCCGGTCATCTATGACGAGGATGCGATGGTTCATGCAGGGTCCGTTGCGCTGGCTGCTTGATCCGAAAGGGGCGGGGAGGTTCATTCCTCGCTGGCGGTTCGGTTGAGGCGGTCGAGCAGCAGCTTTTCCCTTTTTTTCAGGGCCTCGATTTCGTGGATAAGGGAATGGACCAGGGCGCCCTGGTCGAGGATCTTGGCGGCGTTGCTGGCCAGCACTTCGAGCAAACGGTCGATGCCTTCGATCTGCCGGGAATTCAGCGCGCCCACCACCACGTTCTTGCAGCTCC
>JBFLZZ010000024.1:0-57389 GCA_040755255.1 Thermodesulfobacteriota bacterium | reverse complement strand
GCACGGCATCTCCATTGTCATCGGCCTGTCCGCATACCTGGCGTATAGCGGACAGGCCTCTTTCGCGGATCTACCGCACCCTGTGACCGCTTACAAATTGCGCGGTTCAGGGTGATCACATTGGGTGCTACCCGGTGATCAGTTACAAGCGATCCGGGCAATAGTGGATCGCCACGGCCCTGCGGGCCTCGCGATGAACAAAATAGTAGACTGCGGTTTTCATGCTGCCAACTGCCAACTGCCAACTGCCAACTGCCAACTGCCAACTGCCAACTGCCAACTGCCAACTGCCAACTGCCAACTGCCAAAAGGATACAATGGATTTCAACCGAATCATTCAGGAAATAGCCATCTACGCGCCGCCCTTCCTCTTCGCTCTCACCTTTCACGAGGTGGCGCACGGCTATGTCGCCTACCGTTTCGGCGACCCCACCGCCAAACTGCAGGGCCGGCTCACCCTCAACCCGCTCAAGCATCTGGATCCCCTCGGCGTGCTCGCCTTCTTCATCATGAAGATCGGCTGGGCCAAGCCGGTGCCGGTCGACCCCCGGTATTTCCGCGACCCGGCCCGTCAGATGCTGCTGGTCTCCCTGGCCGGCCCGGCCGCCAACCTGGTACTGGCGGTCGCCTCCGGAGTCCTCGCCAAACTGATGATCGCGGTGGGCGGCCTGCTGCCCGCCTTTCTGTTCTGGCCGCTGCTGAAAATGATGGTGGCCGGGGTGTGGATCAACGTCATGCTGGCGGTGTTCAACCTGGTACCCATCCCGCCGCTGGACGGCAGCAAGATCCTCGGCAGCCTGCTGCCGCCCCGCCAGGCCATGGCCTATGCCCAGATGGAGCGCTACGGCTTCATCATCCTGCTGTTGCTCTTCTACACCGGCATTCTGCCGCGGCTGATCATGCCGATCATCTCCTTCACCCAGGCGCTGATTTTGGGGTGAAGCCCGGGTTGGCAATCCCCGGCCGGCCCTGTGGAAACCACCCAGGCTGGCTGCGGGTCCGCCGGCCGTTCTGGATCGCATCGTCACGCTGTTCCTCGCGAAGACGGAGAGTGGCCCGCATGGTCATCCGAACGCAGCGTGGCGATCCAGTCTGCAGCCGCGTTTCGTCCATCCGAGTGCGCACGCCGCCCGAGGCGAACGCCATAGAAACCACCCTGACCGGCAGCGGGTTCGCCGGCCGTTCTGGATCGCTTCGTCACGCTGTTCCTCGCGAAGACGGAGAGTGCCCGCATGGTCATCCGAGCGCAGCGTGGCGATCCAGTCTGCATTGCCTCTGCATCCGTCCGGTTAGGCGCCGTCCATGGGCAATCCAATCGATCAGGCGGCGCAGGCGACGGTGATTGTGGGAACCCGCCGGGTTCGGCGATCACGATTACGACAACGACAACGACAACGAAAGAAAAGGAAGATACTGCCCCGTTGACGGCCGCAAGGAATTCCTTCCTAAGGCCGCTGTCGGGAGCGACAAACGCACGTTGTCAGCGGCTCACCCGGCCTGCGCGGCCGAGGTTTACCAAAAAGTAACTTTGAACCGGCTGACAAAAATTCAGGCAGTTAGCGTGAAGTTACTTGGAAGTGCAGCGGCAGCAAAACGGTTGTCGTTGTCGTCTTCGTGGTCGAAAGGATGATGCCGATGGTGTCCAAACGCGACGGCTACCGGCTCTCTTCTTAATAGACGCAGGCTGGCTGCGGGTTCGCCGGCCGTTCTGGATCGCTTCGTCACGCTGTTCCTCGCGAAGACGGAGAG
Source organism: Thermodesulfobacteriota bacterium (assembly GCA_040755255.1). GTDB lineage: Bacteria > Desulfobacterota > Desulfobulbia > Desulfobulbales > S012-135 > JBFLZZ01. The sequence continues at coordinate 55,640 of JBFLZZ010000024.1, read as the reverse complement.
TGGCCCGCATGGTCATCGCGAGCGCAGCGTGGCGATCCAGTCTCCACTCCACAACGGCCGCGCCGGTTTCAGCCACCCGGGTGGGCGCCGCGCGTGGTGACTCAGACACCCACCGGCCAGAACCGCTCGCTTTTCACCTGGAGAATGCGGAACTCGGGAAGAATCAGGCAACTGAGGTGGCCGCCGTAGACGGCGCCGGTATCGATGCCGACCTTGTCCGGCTCGATGAGCGGGGTCTGCTGCACCGCATGGCCGAAAATCACCCGCTTGCCGAAATCATGGCGCTGGGTGACGAAGCGGCCGCCGGCGGCCCAGTAGAGCCAGTCGGAGGGCTGCATGGAAAGGTGGACGCCGGCCTTGAGTCCGGCATGGACGTAGATATGGGACTCGTCCTCCCAGGAGGGCAGGAGGTCCCCCAAAAAATGGCGGTGGGCTTCGGGGATGGCCGCAGCGCAGGCGTAATCGAAGGGCGGGCCGCAGCCATAGCTTTCCAGGGTCTGCCGGCCGCCGACCATCAGATAGAAGTCGCGCTCGCGGCCGGCGAGAAAACTGAGCAGTACCTCCTCATGATTGCCCTTCAGGGCGACCACCTGGCGAAACTCCCGCTTGAGGCGCAGGATCTCGTCGATCACCCCCCTGGAATCCGGACCCCGGTCCACGTAATCGCCCAGGAATACGAGCCGGTCCCGTCGGGGATCCGGCGCGGCCAGGGCGAGCAGGTCGATGAGGGCGCGGTGACAGCCGTGGATATCGCCGAAAACCAGGGTCCGGTCCGGAAAAAAGCTCATGCCTTCTGCAGTTCGAGCAGGAGCTCCTCCGCCTGCTGCCTCTCGGGAAAGTCGACGCCGTTGTCCAGGCATTTGACCAGTTCCCGCCGCGCCTCCTCTTTTTTCCCCAGCTTTTCCAGGGCGAGGGCAAGGTGGTAGCGGATGGTGCGGTTGTCGGGCAGGGTTTCCGCCGCCTGGGAAAACTGGCTCAGGGCCAGATCGTGGGAGCCGCGCAGGTAGTGGATCCAGCCCAGGGTGTCGGCGATATTGGCGTCGTTGGGCTGTTTTTCCTTGGCGATCAGGGCGAGGCGAAGCGCCTCGCCGAGATCGGGCTGTGCCTCGTTGGCCAAGAGCCAGGCGAGGTTGTTGGCCGCCGGCGCAAAACCGCCGTCGCGGGCCAGGGCGTCCTGATAGGCCTTCTTGGCGCCGGCCCGGTCGCCGGCCTGATCGAGCAGGGTGGCGAGCCCCATGTGCGCCGCCGCCATTTCCGGTTTCTCCGCCACCAGCCTGCGGTACTGGGCGACGGCTTCGTCGCTTCTGCCCAATTTGTTCTGCAGGCCGGCGATGAGCACATAGGTGCGCGGGTTTTCCGGCGCCAGTTCCTGGGCCTTGGCCAGGGAGGCCAGGGCCTCTTCCGCCCGGTCCGCCTGGGCGAGCAGTTCACCCAGCAGCAATCGGTAGCCGGGATTCTCCGGCTGTTTCTCCACCTGCGCTTCCACCCGGCCGATGGCGCCATCCCGATCACCCTTCTGGGCGTCGATGGCGGTGAGGATGAGCAGCGCCTGCTCGAATTCGGGATGATCGGCGAGAATCCCCTCGAAAAGCCCCTTTGCCTCGTCGGTGCGCTGCAGTCCGAGCAGGGCGACGCCCCTGTAGTGCCGCACTTCGAGATTGTCGGGGAGCACTTTTTCCATCCGCTCGAAGAGGTCCAGGGCCTTGTCCTCCTCCTTGTTCTGCAGCAGGGCCTTGCCGGCGGTGATTGCGGCGCGGAAATTGCCGGGTTCGAGTTTGAGGGCGATGGCGGCTTCCCTCTTGGCGCCGTCGAAGTCCCGCTTCAGCAGCAGGTGATGGGCAAGCACCGTGTGCGTCCGGGAATCCTGCGGGCTGTTCTGCACCGCTTCCTGGGCGGCGGTGTAGGAAAGTTCGGTCTCGCCGCGGGCGAGCAGCACGATGGCCTTCTGCAGCAGGGCGGCTCCCCAGCGGGGCTGCTGCTCCACCAGTTCGTTCAGGATGGCGACGGCTTCGCTGTTCTTGCCGTCGCGGGCGAGAAATTTTGTTTTCACCAGCCGTGCCAGCGGCTGTTTGGCGTTGGCGGCCAGAACCGCGTCCATCTCCTTGGCCGCCTCGTCGAACCTGCCCAGGTCGAAAAGGTAATCCGCCAGCTGAGCCTGTACCTCTTCCGGTTTGTCGGCCTTGACCATTGCCTTGCGGTAGGAGTCGACCGCCTCGTCGGCCTTGCGCAGCTGCCGGTAGAAACTGGCCTGGGATACCAAAAGGCCGCTGTTTTCGGGATCAGTGGCCACCCCGGCCTTCATCTCCGCCTCCGCCTCCGCCTGCTTGCCGGCACGGAGGTAGAAGGAGGCGAGATCGAAATGGGCCTTGGGATTGTCGGGAAAGGACTGCACCATCGCCTGCAGCTGTTTTTCCGCCTCGTCAATCAGGCCGCTGCCCAGATAGAAGCTGACCAGGGCTTCTTGTACCGACAGCTCGTCGGGCTTCAGGGAGATCGCCTTTTTGAGCGCATCTTCGGCCTGCTGCGGCTCCTCCATGGCCATGAACACCTTGGCTAAGGTGAGGTAGAGCTTGTAGTTGTCCGGCTCGGCGGCGATGGCGGTGTCGATGGCCGCCCTGGCGTCCTCGTTCTTCTTCTCGGCGAGATCGAGATTGGCCTTCAGCGACAGCGCCCCGGCGTTGCCGCCGTCCTGCGCCAGGATGGCATCCACCCGGGCGCGGCTCTCCTCCAGGTTCTGGCCGAGAAAGTTCATCTCGCCGATCTTGAGCTGGGCGTCGAGGTTCTTCGGGTCCAGGCTCACCACCCGCTGCAGTTCACCGAAGGCCTCGCGCAACTCCCCGGTCTGCAGGTAGAGGAGGCCGAGCTGGTAGCGGGCGTCGGCGTATTTGGGATCGATCTGCACCGCGTTCCTGAGCTCGATCACGGCGGATTTGACATCCGCCTTCTGGACATACTCCATGCCCTTCCGGTAGTGGGCGAGCTTCTTCTTTTCGGGATCCGAGCAGGAAACGACGAGAAGCAGACAGCAGAGACAGGCAAGGCAGACGGACGGCACAGCAGATCTTTTTTTCATCCTCTTCCCCTGTGGAAAAAATTGGGTCCTCGAAAAAGCACCATGCAAAATGCGAACGATTTGCATATAATAACAAAATTATAGGCCCTTGCCTGTATTTTCTTTACCGCCAACCGCCCACAGGAAAAGCCATGCGTCCCCGCCACTGCATCACCGCCCTCTGCCTGCTCGCCGCCCTGTTCTGCCTGCGCGTCGCGGCTCTGGCCGCCGAGGTCGAGTATACCATCGGCCTCGGCGACGTCATCGACGTCCAGGTCTGGAAGGAACCGGACATCAGCCGCCAGCTGCGGGTGCGCCTCGACGGCCGCATCTCCCTGCCGCTGGCCGGCGACGTCCAGACCGCCGGCAAAACCCCGGCCGGACTCGCCACCGAGCTCCAGGACAAACTGAAAACCTACATCGCCGAGCCGTCGGTCACCGTCATCCTGCTGGAAAGCACCAGCCGCCGCTACTACGTCATCGGCCAGATTCAGAAACCCGGAGAGTTCCCGATGGACGCGCCGATCACCGCCCTGCAGGCAGTGGCCCGCGCCGGTGGTTTCCAGGAATGGGCCAAGACCGCCAGGATCCTCATCGTCCGCCGGCAGAACGGCAAGGAGGAGACCATCCCCTTCGACTACGAGGCCTACACCAAGGGCGGCGGGGGCGGCAACCCGGTCATCGCCGCCGGCGACACCATCATCGTTCCCTGATCCGGCGAGAGTCACCCCATGAAAAAAATCATCCCCCTGCTCTGCCTGTCGCTGCTGGGCGCGGCCGACCTGCACGCCGCCGGCCGCCAGAACACGGTGACCGGCTCCATCGGCGTCCGCCAGGGCTACGATTCCAACGTCCACCGCACCGCCGACGGGGAGGTGGAGGAATGGACCACCGCCCTGACGCCGACGCTGGGCCTGACATCCGCCTCGGCCCGGGACTCGTTGTCGGTCAACTACTCCCCGTCGGTGGTATACAACCACCGGCTGGATGAGACCAATCTCGAACATTTTCTCGATCTGGCGGCCCGGCGCAGCCTCTCCGACCGGCTGCAGCTCTCGTTGACCGACACCTACGAACTGGGCGACGACTCCGGTCTGAACCGCGACGATACCGGCACTCGCCCCGACCGGATCGTCCTTTCGGAAAACCGCGGCCGGAACCGCTACTGGTCCAACTCCTTAACCGCCCGGATCAACAACGAATTCGCCAGGGATTCCTCGCTCGGGCTGGGCTACAACCACTCGCTGCTCGACAATAGTGCGCCGAACGAAGAGGACTACCAGCGACACCGGCCCTTCGCCTCCTTCGACCGCCGCTGGTCCACCCGCTGGTCCACCGGCATCGACGGCTCCTACTCCCGCGGCAACTTCGACCAGTCCGACGACCTCAGCGAATATACCGCCGATCTGGAACAGCGCTGCCATCTCGACCCGCACCGGACGATCACCGGCTCCGTCGGCTACACCAACGCCGAGTACGACGGGACGACTTCCGGCTACGACACATGGAGTTTCCAGGCGGGCTACCGTACCGACCTCACCGCCGCCTCCACCCTCGCCGCTTCCGCCGGCTGGAACACGACCGCCCGTGACAACGGCGGCGACGAAGACGGACTCGCCTACTCCCTCGACTACCAGCGCCGACTGGAAAAGGGCAGCTTCACCCTGAACGGCAGCGGCGGCTTCGAAAACCAGCAGTTTGCCGGCGCCGGCAACGGTCTCAGCCGCTACTGGACCCTGGGAGCCGGGCTCCGCCATCAGCTTGCCGAACGGCTCACCGCCGACGGCCGGCTGCAGTACCGCAACGACGACTACCTGGACCGGCAGCCCTCCTCCGGGGAAAAATCCTGGGATGCCGGCGGCGGTCTCAATTGGGCCTTCGGCCGCTGGTACACCGCCTCGCTGCGCTATCTCTTCCGCGAGGTCAATGCCGACGCCACCAGCGACGACTACACCGACCACCGGCTGTTTTTCGCCCTTTCGGCCGGCAGGGATCTGTGGAAATGGTGAACCGGGCCCAGGCACCGAATCCGCCGGTCCGCCTTCCCATTTCCTCCCCGATTCCGGACATGAAACCCCACCCAGATCAACAGCCGGCCGCCTCCGGCCGCAAGCGGTGAACCGCAGCCCATGGACCCTCGACAGCAGCAACAGATCAAGCAGTACCTCAACATCGTCCTGCGCTGGAAAAAAACCATCGCCGTCTGCCTCCTGCTCGGCATCACCGCCGGACTCGGCATTTATCTGAAAACGCCGAAGGCCTACCAGGCCACCGCCCTGCTCATCTACCAGCAGCAGAAGGTCAACCCGGCGAAGATGTCGCCGGACGTCGATACCCGCACCAAGGAGATCGTCGCAACCCTGCGGGAACAGGTACTCAGCCGCACCAACCTGGAGGAGGTCATCAAACAGTTCGGCCTCTACCGTGAGCAGTTGCAGAAAATGCCCATGGAGGACGTCATCGACCTCATGCGCACCAAGTTCATCAGTCTCAACATGGACCGGGGCGACACCTTCAAGGTCTCCTTCCAGGGGGGAACCCCCCGCCAGGTGATGCTGGTCACCAACGCGCTGGCCTCCAAGTTCGTCGAGGAGAACCTGCGCTACCGGGAGGAACGGGCCACCGAGACCTCGGCCTACGTCGAGAACGAACTGGCGCTGGCCAAGAAGGCGATCGAGGAAAAAGAGTCGGCGATGCGCGACTACAAACTGCAGCACTACAACGAAATGCCCGACCAGCGCCAGACCAACATCAGCCGGCTGAACGCGCTGCAGACCACTTACCAGGGCGTCCAGACCTCCATCCAGGAGCAGGAGCGCACCAAGATCATGGTGCAGGAGCAGATCTCCCTGCGAAAAAATCTGCTTCGCCAGGCCGCGCCGGAACTGCTGCCAGCCGCCGGCGGCGACCGGGCCAGCGAGGCCTACGCACTGCAGCGCCAGGCGGTTCGCGACCTGGAAGCCATGCGCTCCGAACTCGCCGGCCTGCTCTCCCGCTACACCCCGGAGCATCCCGAGGTAAAACGGCTGCAGAAGCGCATCGAACAACAGGAGGACAAGGTCGGCGGCTTTGCCCCGGCCGAGGATGAAACATCCGGCCAGGCAGCGACGGCAGCGCCCGCGGATCCGCAGCTCAGCCAGATGGAGCTGCAGCGCCGGGAAATCGACATCAGCATCGGCCAACTGCGCAAGGAGGCCACCGAGCTGAAGAGTCAGATCGAGACCTACCAGCAGTGGATCGCGGCGGCGCCGGTGCGGGAGGCGGAATGGGTGGCGCTCACCCGTGACTACGAGCAGATGAACAAACACTACGAGGATCTGGTGGCCAAGAACATCGAGGCCAAGTCGGCGGAAAGTCTCGAACGGAAACAGAAGGGCAGTCAGTTCAAGGTGGCCGATCCGGCGAGATTGCCGGAAAAACCCTTCAAGCCCGATCTCGTCAAGATCATGCTGCTGGCGATTGCCCTCGGCCTCGGTTTCGGCTGCGCCGTCGGCTTTGCCCTGGAACTGGTCGACACCTCCTTCAAGGATGCCCACGACCTCGAAACCTATCTGGGGCTGCCCATCCTCTGCGCCGTGCCGGTGGTGGCCACCGCAACCGAAGAAAAGCGACAAAAAATCAAGGGGATCGTCTGGGGTGTTTTCCTCGCCGGCTTTGCCGGGGCGCTGCTGCTGGCGGTGTTCCTGCTCTGGCGGAAGGGAATCCTGGTCATCTGATCCACCTTGCTCGGGATCGCGAGAACGCGATTCCAATGTTGGCTCGTCTTGCAATCATTGTAAGTTCGTCGGCAGATGTCACTCTTGGTGCCTTCTGCGTCTCCATCACATTTCCGGAATCGAACCATGGGAAAAATCTTTCAGGCCCTCGAGAAACAGGGGGGAGCACTTCCTGCCCACGATCCCGAAACGCCGGAGTCAGGCAGCGACCTCCCGCCGCAGTCGCCACCGCAACCCGAACCGCTGCCGCCGGGACCGGTAGCGTCAGCCAACCGGGCGAATCACCCCGCTGGGCATCCCGCCGCCTCGCGTCCCTCGTTCGACCAGAGCCGCTGGGATCCCCGTCTGCGTCTCTCGACCGCCGCCAACTCCACCATCACCGAAAGCTTCCGCAAGGTGCGCAACACCATCCTCCACCCGCCATCGGGGATAATACCGCGCTCCATCCTGGTGACCAGCGCCATGCCCGAGGAGGGCAAGAGCTTTATATGCGCCAACCTGGGGGTCAGCCTCGCCCAGAGTCTCGAACAGCACTGTCTGCTGGTGGACTGCGATCTCAGACGGCCGACCCTGGCGGGTCTGTTCGGGGTTGCCGGCGACCGGGGTCTATCCACCTATCTGCGCGGTGAAGAAACCCTGGAGGCGGTCATCCGCAAAACCGGCCTTGCCAAACTGTCGGTGATCCCCAGCGGCCCCTCCACCCCGAACCCCGCGGAACTGCTGGACACCACGGGCATGCAGCACCTGATGGCCGAACTGGTCGACCGCTATCCCGACCGCTATATCCTCTTCGACAGCCCGCCGGTGCAGGCGGCCGCGGAAACCGCGGTGCTCGCCAAACATGCCGACGCGGTGGTGCTCGTCGTCCGCTGGGGCAAGTCCGGCCGGGAACAGGTGCAGAAGGTGGCGGCAGCCATCGGCAAGGAGAAGATCATCGGCGTGGTCTTCAACGCCTTCGAGGTGAGCACCCTGGACAGCGCCCTGTACAAAAAGGGCTACTACGGCTATTACGGCAGCGGCTACGGTTATTGATCGATACCGCCGGACACTTCTCCTGACCAAGGGACCATGCCGTACATCCTCAAGAAATACTATCCGGCGCGAAACCTGCTCTTTTTCTTCGGCGAAGGGCTGCTGATCTTCCTCGTCCTTGCCGGCATCTACCTTGCCGACGCCGGTCTGCACGGCGAAATCGGCGGGGAGGTACCGGTCATCTTCCTGCGCGCCGGCGTCGTCACCCTCATCTTCCAGCTCTGCCTCTACTATTTCGACCTCTACGACCTGGCCGACATCCCGAGTTTTTCCGACGCCGCCACCCGGGTCACCCAGGCATTCGGCATCGGATGCATCGTGCTGGCCGGCATCTACTACATTTTCCCGGCGGTGATCATTTCCATCCGGGTCTTCTGGATCGGCTACGCCGGCATCTGCCTCGCCGTCGCCTTCTGGCGCTTTCTCTACGCCATCGTCCTCGACCGCCGCATGTTCACCAAGCCGGTGCTCATCCTGGGGACCGGCAAACTGGCCGCGGATATCGCCGAGGAAATCCTCGCCCGCAAGGATTCCGGCTACCGCATCGCCGCCTTTGTCGGCGAAGCCAACCCGGCCTTTGCCCGTTACGAAAGTCCGCTGCATACCCAGTGTTCGGAACTGGCGAAATTCAGCCGCCGGTACAACGCCGAAAAGGTGGTGGTCGCCCTGGACGACCAGCGGGGCAAACTGCCCATCCGCCAGCTGCTCGCCTGCAAGATGGCCGGCACTGCCATCGAGCCCGGCGTCGGATTCTACGAGTCCCTGACCGGCAGGATCCTCGTGCAAAGGGTAAGCCCGTCCTGGCTCATCTATGCCGACGGTTTCCGGAAAAGCCGATTCATCACCTTCGGCAAACGACTGATCGACCTCACCGCCGCGGCCTTCGGCCTGCTCTGCTCCCTGCCGGTCTTCGTGGTGAGCGCCCTGCTCATCAGACTGGAATCGCCCGGACCGGTGTTCTACCTGCAGGAACGGACCGGAGAGAACGGCAAGGTCTTCAGGGTGATCAAGTTCCGCTCCATGACCTGCGACGCCGAAAAAGACGGGCCGGTATGGGCTGCCTGCAACGACAGCCGCACCACCCGTTTCGGCGCCTTCATGCGCAAGGTGCGCATCGACGAGATCCCGCAGATGATCAACGTGCTGAAGGGTGACATGAGCTTTGTCGGGCCGCGGCCGGAACGGCCGGTCTTCGTCTCCCAACTGGAGGAAAAAATTCCCTACTATTCCCTGCGCCACACGGTGAAGCCGGGGATCACCGGCTGGGCGCAGATCTTCTACCCCTACGGAGCTTCGGAGGAAGACGCGCTGCGCAAGCTGGAATACGACCTCTACTACATCAAGAACCTCTCCCTGACCATGGATCTCTTCGTCATCTTCCAGACGATCAAAACCGTCCTTTTCCAGAAGGGGGCACGCTGATGGCCGCGACCGACTCTCCCGCTTCCGAGACGCAGCACCGCTGCCCCACCTGGATACTCCTCGGACTCGCCCTGCTGGCGGGGCTGCTCTACGGAGACATCCTCCGGAAATGGGGGATCGACCTCTGGACCGATTCCAACTACTCCCATGGTCTTCTCATCCCCTTTGTCTCCCTCTATTTCCTTTACCAGCGGCGGCAAGAACTCCGGCAGACAAGCATGCGGCCTTGGCTGCCCGGTCTGCTGCCGGTGGTCGCCGCGCTCCTGCTGCTGCTCGCCGGCAGGATCGGTGCCGAGCTGTTCAGTCAGCGGCTTTCCCTGATCCTCCTCCTGTACGGCTCGCTGCTGTTGCTCTGCGGCCGCGCCCTGGTGCGCGTCGTATCCTTTCCGGTGGGCATCCTCCTGTTCGCCGTTCCCCTTCCCTACGTCCTCTACAACGCGGTGGCCTTTCCGCTCAAGCTCCTCGCCACCAGAATCGCCGCCAATCTGCTGCAGCTAACCGGAACGCCGGTGTTTTTCGAAGGCAACATCATCCATCTCTCCCACACCACCCTGGAGGTGGTCGATGCCTGCAGCGGCATCCGTTCGCTGATGACCCTGGTCACCCTCGCCTTCTTCCTCGCCCATCTCTTTCTCGCGCGCTGGTGGCAGAAGCTGCTGATCGTGCTGCTCGCCGTACCGGTGACCGTGCTCACCAACTCGCTGCGGGTCACCGCCAACGGCATCCTCAGCCGCTACAGCGACGCCTTCCTGCACGGTTTCTGGCACGATGCCACCGGCTGGCTGGTGTTCGTCCTCTCCTTTGCCGTTCTGGCCGGGTTGGCCCATCTGCTTGGAAAGGTGGCCGCGCCGCGATCACCGGCAGCTGCCGCCGGGGCGCAGGCAGACCAGTCCGGCGCTTCCCGGGGGGCAAAGTCCGGGCGCCCTCTGCCGTGCGCCGCGGCGGCATCGCTCATCGCCGTGCTGCTGCTGGGGACCTTCCTCGCCGCCGGCCAGGCGCAGTCGGTGCGGCCGACGCCGCTGCCGGGCAGCCTCACGGATTTCCCGGAAGCCATCGGTTCTTTCCGCAAGACCGGCGAGATCACCTTCGACCAGTCGGTCGTCGACCTCGCCGGCATGGATTCCTATCTGATGTGGTACTATACCGACCCGGACGGCTACACCGTCGGCCTGTACCTCGGCTACTACCTCGATCAGAGCGAGGGCAACCTCATCCATTCGCCGAAGCACTGCATGCCGGGAAGCGGCTGGCTGCCGGTGGACGACCGGCGGGAGCGCATCGACACCGGGGATGGTGCCGTCACCGTCAACGCCTACACCCTGCAGAAGGGGCTCGACCGGCAGCTCGCCTATTTCTGGTACCAGGGCCGCGGCCGGGTGGTGGCCGGCGAATTCCACGACCGCGCCCTGATGATCTACGACTCCCTGGTCCGCCGCCGTTCGGACGGCGCCCTGGTGCGCGTCACCGGCCCGGCGTCGGATCTGGAAACGGCCCGGACGAAACAGCAGGCCTTCGTACGCGAACTGCTGCCTGTTCTCGACAGATTTCTACCGAAGTGAGGAATACAACATGTGCGGCATCGTCGGCTACATAGGCAATCGCCGGGTCATCCCGGTCCTGCTGGAAGGTCTCAAGCGCCTCGAATACCGCGGCTACGACTCCGCCGGCCTCGTCTTCTTCGAGGACGGCGGCCTGCGCCGCTACCGCAGCATGGGCAAGCTGCTGCACCTCGAGGAGAAGATGGATACGGTGGCCAGCGAAAGCTCGGTCGGCCTTGGCCACACCCGCTGGGCCACCCACGGCGCCCCCTCGGAGCCCAACGCCCATCCCCACAGCGACTGCTCCGGCGAGATCGTCGTGGTCCACAACGGCATCATCGAAAACTACCATTCGCTGCGAGAGCAGTTGAAAACCAGAGGACACCATTTCTCCTCGGAAACCGACACCGAGGTGCTGGCCCATCTCATCGAAGAGAACTATGACGGCGACCTGGTGAAGGCGGTGCGCGCCGCCCTGGCCCATGTGGAGGGTTCCTATGCCCTGGGGGTCATCTCCAGCAACCATCCCGACCTGCTGGTCGCGGCCCGCAACCAGAGCCCGCTGGTTCTCGGTGTCCTGGACAATGCCTCCTTCATGGCATCGGACATCCCGGCGCTGCTGCCCTACACCAACCAGGTGATCTTCCTCGAGGACGGGGAACTGGCGGTGCTCCGCCGCGACGGCCTCGACATCCTCCGCCTGGCCGACCTCACCCCCCTCACCCGCCCGCCGCAGACCATCGAATGGTCGGCGGGCATGGCGGAAAAGGCCGGCTACCGCCACTTCATGCTGAAGGAGATCCACGAGCAGCCGCAGGCGGTGCTCAACACCTTCCGGGGCAGAATCGATCCGGAAACCTGCGAGGTGACCCTGCCGGAGGTGACGCTCGACCGCGAGGAACTGCGACGCATCCGCCGGATCTCCTTTGTCGCCTGCGGCACCTCCTGGCACGCCGCCCTGGTGGGCAAGTACTGGCTGGAAAAATGGACGGGCATTCCGGTGGAGGTGGACATCGCCTCGGAATTCCGATACCGCCGCCTGCTGCTGGACGATACCGTCCTGGTGATCCCCATCTCCCAGTCGGGAGAGACCGCCGACACCTTAGCCGGGTTGCGCCTTGCCAAGGAACTGGGAGCCCGGGTGATCTCCATCTGCAACGTGGTCGGCTCCACCATCACCCGCGAATCCCACGGCACCATCTACACCCATGCCGGCCCGGAAATCGGCGTCGCCTCCACCAAGGCCTTCACCAGCCAGCTCACCGCCCTGTTTCTGCTCACCCTGTATCTCGGGCAATGCCGGCAAACGATAACCGCCAAGGACAGTTGCGAACTCGCCGGGGCGCTGGTGGCCCTGCCCCAGGTTCTGGAGGAACTGCTGCCGCGCCTCCAGGAAACGGTCGCCCGCGCCGCCGAACGCTACATGAACTGCCGCGATTTCCTCTTCCTCGGCCGCGGCGTCAACTTCCCCATCGCCCTGGAAGGGGCACTGAAACTGAAGGAGATCTCCTACATCCACGCGGAAGGGTATGCTGCCGGCGAACTGAAGCACGGCCCCATCGCCCTCATCGACCGCGACATGCCGGTTCTGGCCCTGGTGCCCCGCGACGGGGTCTACGCGAAGATCTTCTCCAACGTCGAGGAGGTGAAGGCCCGCCACGGCCGCCTGCTCCTCATCGGCAGCGAGGGAGACGACCAGCTCTCCCATGTCGCCGAAGAGGTCATCCAGCTGCCCCGCATCTTGGAGGACCTCAATCCGATCCTCTACGCCCTGCCCCTGCAACTGCTCGCCTACCAGATCGCCACCCTGCGCGGCTGCGATGTCGACCAGCCGAGAAACCTGGCTAAAAGCGTGACGGTTGAATAGAATCCTGATGCCGTGATGCGTTGACCGAGACATATAATTGATGCTATGATGCCTGCCATGAGAACAACCCTTACCATTGAAGACGCACTGTTGCGCACGCTCAAGGAGATGGCGCACCGTTCGGGCAAGCCCCTCAAAGATACGGTGAACGCCGCGTTGCGTGCAGGCATCGAGCAGATGAGTTCGCCTCCCCCTCGCCGCCGTTACAGGTGCAAAACTTTCTCCTTGGGATCCCCCGAACAGGTGAATTTCGACAAGGCTCTTGATCTGGCCGCGGCCTTGGAGGATGAGGAAATCTGCAGAAAACTGACACTGCGGAAATGAAACTCGTCGACCTCAACCTTCTCCTGTACGCCATCAATCGCGATGCCCCCCTGCACGTGATGGCCAGAAAATGGTGGGAAGAACTTCTGTCGGCAAATGAACCGGTCGCGCTGGCCTGGCCGGTGATCCTGGGGTTTATCCGCATCTCCACCAACGCGAGAATCCTGCCCCGCCCCCTGTCGGTGCAACAGGCGATGTCGCTTATGGACGAGTGGCTGCATCACCCCCCGGTTACAACCCTGGCCCCAACAGAAAACCACTGGCAGATCTTTTCCGAAATCATCGCGACCGTGGGCAGGGCCGGCAACCTTACCACCGACGCCCACCTCGCCGCCCTTGCAGTGGAACACGGCGCCACTCTCTGTTCAACCGACAACGATTTCGGCAGATTCCCGCTTGTGCGATGGATCAATCCCCTCTGTGAGGGTTAGAAGGAGAAAAAATTCATGAAAATTCTGGTCACCGGCGGCGCCGGCTTCATCGGCTCCAACGTGGTCGACGCCTATATCGAGGCGGGCCACCAGGTGGTGGTCATGGACAATCTGTTCACCGGCAAGTGGGAGAATCTCAATCCGCGTGCCCGGTTCCACCTGATGGATGTGCGCGCCGCCGAGGTGCGCAAGGTCTTCGAACGGGAACGGTTCGACCTCGTCAACCACCATGCCGCCCAGATGTCGGTGCCCGCCTCGGTGGAAGATCCCGATTTCGACGCCGACGTCAATGTCCGCGGCTTCATCAACCTGCTGGAAGCCGCCCGCCATACCGGCGTCAACAAGGTGATCTTCATCTCCTCCGGCGGCGCCATCTACGGCGAGGCGACGGAGTACCCGACCACGGAACAGGCGCCGCCCAGGCCGCTTTCCCCCTACGCCATCACCAAGGCGGTCTCCGAGCAGTACCTCGCCTTCTACCGCCACCAGCACGGCCTCGACTACACCGTGCTGCGCTACGCCAATGTCTACGGTCCCAGACAGGTGCCCCACGGCGAGGCCGGTGTCGTCTCCCTGTTCATGGACCGGATCCTCGCCGGCCAGCCCTGCACCGTCTACCACTATTCGGATGAACCACGCGGCATGACCCGCGACTATTGCTACGTCGGCGATGTGGTTCAGGCAAATCTCCAGGCCCTGACCCAGGGTTCCGGCGCGGCGTTCAACATCGGCACCGGCGTCGCCACCCACACCGAAGACCTTTTCGCCACCATCTTCCGGGCGATCAAGGCCGCCCGGCCCGGTGTCAGCGACGTCCTCGGCACGCCCGGCAAGGGCCCGGCCCGGCCCGGCGACCTTTCCCGCAGCTGTCTGGTCATCGACAAGGCCAGGGGCGAGCTGGGCTTTTCGCCGCGGTTCGATCTGACAACCGGCATCGCCGAAACCCTGCAATGGCATCTTGCTCGACCTGCTCGATGACATCTCCCGGCACGGCATGGTTCTTTACGATCAGGAGCCGGAACAACGGAACTGAACAATACCTTCACAACGAGACCAAAGCATGGCGGCCCCCCTCTCCCAACTCGAAAGCAGCATCAAGAACAAGACCTTCACCCTCGGCGTCGTCGGCCTGGGCTACGTTGGCCTGCCGCTGGCCCTCACCTTTCTCCGCAAGGGGATCAGGGTGGTCGGCTTTGATCTCGACCAGAAAAAAATCGACAAGATCGCCCAGGGGCAAAGCTACATCAAGCACATCAGGGCCGACGACCTGAACGGTTTCGTGTCCGAGGGGAGTTTCGCAGCGACCGCGGATTTCACCCGCCTGAGCGAACCGGACGCCATCCTCATCTGCGTGCCGACACCGCTCACCAAAAACCGCGAGCCCGATCTGAAATACATCGAGGCCACCGCCCGCTCGATAGGTGCGGCGTTGCGCCCCGGCCAGCTCATCGTCCTGGAAAGCACCACCTACCCGGGAACCACCGTCGAGGTGGTGCAGCCGATCCTGGAGGAGAGCGGATTCAAGGCTGGTGTCGACTTCGCCCTCGCCTTCTCGCCGGAACGGGAAGATCCGGGCAACCCCACCTTCGGCACCGCCAACATCCCCAAGGTGGTGGGAGGCATCGACGAAACATCCACCCGCCTTGCCGCCAGCGTCTACGGCGCGGCCCTGGAACGGGTGGTCACCGTTTCCACCACCCAGGCGGCGGAGTTGACCAAGTTGCTGGAAAACATCTTTCGCTCGGTGAACATCGCCCTCGCCAACGAACTGAAAATCCTCTGCCACCGCATGGGCATCGATGTGTTCGAGGTGATCAAGGCCGCCTCCACCAAACCCTTCGGCTTCATGCCCTTCTACCCCGGGCCAGGCCTGGGCGGTCACTGCATCCCCATCGATCCCTTCTATCTCACCTCCAAGGCACGGGAGTACGACTTCACCACCAAGTTCATCGAACTGGCGGGAGAGGTGAACGCGGCAATGCCTTACTACGTGGTGGAACGCACCGTCGACGGCCTCAACCGCCAGGGCAAATCCATCAAGGGCGCCTCGATTCTGCTGCTCGGCGTCGCCTATAAAAAGGATATAGACGACCCGCGGGAATCCCCCTCCTTCAAGCTGATGGACCTGCTCAGCTCCAAGGGCGCCAGGGTCTCCTACAACGATCCCCACATTCCCCAGCTCTGGCCCGGCCGCCAGTATTCCTACACCGACCGTTCGACACCGCTCACCGCCGACACCCTGCGCCAGGCAGACTGCGTGCTCATCGCCACCGACCACTCCGCCTACGACTGGGAGTTCATCCTCGAACACGCCCAACTGGTCATCGACAGCCGCGGCGTCTATCACGACCGCGCCGCTGCCAATCCGAAGATCATGGAGGCGTGAGCTTCTCCATCCTTTGCGCGTGATCAGGTATCCGCAAGGGAAGACGAAGAAACCTCGCCTGCGTGCGGGCGCCACCCCCCGTCCTTTCCGCGCGGACGGCAACCCGGACCCGCGGTTGCCCCCGCGCCCATGGATAGCCGCCTTCACTGACATGACGGAAGAAATGTGGGACGCAGAGGGAACACGCCCCCCTGACCCACGGAAACATCGTTTTTCCAGTTTTCCGGAAAATTCATTGCCAGAAACAGGCAAATGCAGTAGAAGCAAGAAAAAATATCGGCGCTGGCCATTTCCGGTGACGCAAGCCTGCCCTTGGATCAGGGGCAGCCGCTGTTCCGGCCGGGACCGGAATCCAGATCATGCCGCCGGTTCCGTCGCCGGCCTTCTCCGGGGTGACGTGGCGGCATCAGGACTCAACCATCGCCGAACCCGAGCAATGCCAAGCGAACAGGACATCATCGACACCTTCCTGCCCTTTTCCCCGGAGAGGATCATCCTTTTCGGCTCCCATGCCCGGGGGGAAGAGGACGAGTACAGCGATATAGATGTCATCGTCGTCTATAAAACGGAAAAGCGGTTCATGGACCGGCTGCGGGAACTCTACATGGCCTGGAATATCCCGAAGGCAGTGGATATCCTGGCCTATACCCCCGAAGAATTCGAGAGGATGATGGCGGAAAGCCCCTTCCTCCAGGATGCCGTGGCCGGCGGAAAAGTACTGCATGAACGACCTCATTAGGGAAGGCAGCCGCTGGCTGTCACAGGCCGAGGACGACTACCGGTTTGTCGAGTGGATCAGGCTTCAGGATGGTTTTCACGACAAGATCTGCTTCATGTCCCAACAGGCCGGCGAAAATATCCTCAAGGCCTGCCTGTACGCATCGGGCAAACGCAAGGTGTGGGGGCACTCCCTGGCGGAAATGACCATTGAACTGTCCCGCATCTCTCCCTCCTTTCAGGACCTTCTGCCACCGACTAAACGGCTGGACCGCTATTACATTGCCCCCAACTACCCCAACGGACTCCCCGGACTCTGCCCCTTCCAGGCCTATACCGCTGACGACAGCGCCGATGCCTGGAACGATCTGCAGATGATCTTCACCCACTGCCGACCCTACCTCGCCCCATTGCTTGCCCCGGGCGGGCAGGGCTGCGTTTGCGAGTGCGCACGAGAATGAATGAAATGCAGTTGCAGACTGGATCGCCACGCCCAGCCCGCGCTGCCGTCCTGGCCTCTGCCCCGTCTTCGCGAGGGACAACGTGACGAAGCGATCCGGAACAGCGCCGATGCCACATTCTGCCGGGGGAGTTACCTGAGAGTACCCATGGACCAGCTGAACCAGGAACTGCAGAAAACCAGGGACGAACTGGGCCGGGTCATCCGTAACCGGGCGACATTCTACGAGATCATGTCCGACATGATCTTTCTCATCCGCGCCGATCACGTCATCGAAGACATGAACAAGAGTGCCATCAGCACCTTCGGCGACTGGCGGGGCAGGAAATGCCACGACGTCATGCACGGCCACGACACCCCCTGCAACGCCACCTGCCCGGTCCGCCTCGCCATGGCCGGCAAACTCCACGAACCCCTCATCGAAAAGAAGATAGGGGCGATCCACGTCGAGTACACCTACGCCCCTTTTGAAGGCTACCATGGGGACAAGCTGGTGATGGTCGCCATGCGCGACGTCTCCAAACGCAAGCAGCACGAGCTGGAAATCGCCGAATTCAACACCAACATCGAACGCATCCTCCAGCAGAAGATATCCGACCTCAACGAAAGCGAGCAGACCAGGAACCAGCTCGTCCGCGAAATCAACATACTGAAAAAAGAGCTGAGCCGCGCCCAGAAACCCGACGAGATGGTGGGCGAGAGCAAGCCCATCCGTGAACTCAGGGAGATGATCTACCAGGTGGCGGACACCAGCGCCACCGTGCTCATCACCGGTGAGTCGGGCACCGGCAAGGAACTGATCGCGGATCTCATCCACAAGCACAGTTCCCTTGCCAACAAGACCTACCTCAAGTTCAACTGCGCCGCAGTCTCCGAAAGCCTGCTGGAAAGCGACCTGTTCGGTTACGAGAAGGGCTCCTTCACCGGCGCGGTCAACAGTCGCAAAGGCAAGTTCGAGATCGCCGACGGCGGCACCATCTTTCTTGACGAAATCGGCGACATCAGCCCCAAGATGCAGGCGTCGCTCCTGCGGGTGCTGCAGAACGGCGAGGTGATCCGGGTGGGCGGCAACCATCCGGTCAAGGTCAATGTCCGGGTGGTGGCCGCCACCAATGCCGACCTGCTCGCCAAGGTGGAACAAGGCTCCTTCCGCAAGGATCTCTACTACCGCCTCAACGTGATCAACCTGCGGCTGCCGCCGCTCCGGGAACGCAAGGAAGATATCATCCCGCTGGCCTCCCATTTCATCCGCAAATTCCGCAACGCCTTCAAGAAGGAGATCGAATTCGTCCCGGACGAGGTCATCGACGCGCTCCTGCAGCACAGCTGGCAGGGCAACATCCGCGAACTGGAAAACGCCATCCAGCGCGCCGTACTGCTTTCGAAGAACAACACCCTGTCCCTCACCGATCTCGATCTCGAGAGCCACGGCGACAGCACCACCACCGACGGCGCCGGCCCGCTCATCACCCCGCTGATGTACCAGCAGCCGCTGAAGGAGTCCATCGCCGAGCTGGAAAGCAGGATCATCGCCGGCGCCCTGCGCGCCCATCAGGCCAATGTCCAGGAAGTTGCCTCCCGGCTCGAAATCGGCAAGACCGCCCTTTACGCCAAACTGAAAAAGCACGGCATTTCCGCCAAGGAATTCAAGAACGGATCTCCATGACCGGGCCGGAAACCCGCTCCACAGAAGGGCCAGACAGCCCCCGCGTCTTCCCTTCATACCGTTTGCTTTCCCGCGGGAGCAGACTGCCGCCCCCCCACAGCCCCCGTTCCCCATTGGCTGGCTCCGACAAGGTTCCGCGTTTCATTCCTCTACCGGCACCTTCCTTGCTTGTTATGGGGGGAGCTCCTGCAGCCGCACCCCGCGGCGGGGGCCGCAGCCAGTAACCACTACCATTCCGGAAGCATGACCAGACACACCTCCTGCCCCTACTTCCAGCCCGACAGGGACGATCAGTGCCGGATGACCAGGGGCGGGCTGTATCTGCCGCTGCTCGCCCATACCGAGATATTCTGCAAGACGGAACGTTACTGCACCTGCCGTCAGTATCTGCGGGGCATGCAACTCATGGAAAGCGTCCAGGCCACGCCGGAGGCAGCCGACCTCCGCCGCAAATTCCGACGCCAGCCGAGCCGGATTCCCCTTATCCTTTCCCTCTGCGACAGCAAAGGCATCCCCGTCTCCCTCATCGACGACGACGCCCGCACCACCGATCTCAGCGTCGGTGGCCTGGGACTGCTGAGCCGCAAGCCCATCGAGGCCCACAAGATCATCCACTTCCAGCTCTCCCCGCCCGGCCTCGGCGTGCCCCTCGCCGGCATCGGCGAGATCCGCTGGGCACACAAACTCGAAGGCGACGACGGCTACCAGGCCGGT
This sequence comes from Thermodesulfobacteriota bacterium, assembly GCA_040755255.1. Classification (GTDB taxonomy): domain Bacteria; phylum Desulfobacterota; class Desulfobulbia; order Desulfobulbales; family S012-135; genus JBFLZZ01. Next base: position 36,315 of record JBFLZZ010000024.1, on the reverse strand, counting down.
CTCTCCTTTGTCGACTCCACCAGCAGCAGCCGGCTGCGCCAGCATTTCCCCCTCTCCTAGATCCGATCCAAAGAACCGGCGTTGGCAATTGCTATCCGGGAGCCCACTCCCGGAAAAGCATGCCTGGATTGCTTCGTCGCGCTGCTCCTCGCAATGACGGGGACGGGAACCTTCCTCTCAGGCGTCATCGCGAGGGCCGCAGGCCCGTGGCGATCCCATTCGCACTCATCCTCATCCCTTTTCCCCGTTTTCCGAATTCATTTTTCCGGAATTTTCCGCATTTCCAAACCAACCCATACGGAATTATGGCCAGCCGTTGGCGCCCATCTCCCATCGCCCTCGGAAATAATTCCACCGCTCTATCGTGAATCATTCTCAGGTTTCCTGCCACGCCGGGTTCAGCTCGCCCGCAATCCACAGCCAAAAGTAGCGCCGTCACCCTGGACTGATGCGTGGCCAGGATGGCAACGAGCACACAAAAGCAGACTCACGGCACGATCCGTGCATATAGCCTACAGCAGCGTCCTCCTTCTGTTAGGGAAGACGCATCCACGGGGTTGATACCGAAATTCCCTTTCGCGGATTTACCGCAAAACAACAAAGGAGGAACACAGATGAAAAAGACATTGGCAAAGGGCTTGGCTTTGGCCGTGCTTGGGACGGCGATGATGGCGGGGAGTGCGATGGCTGTTCCGACGCTGACTCTGTCAGACGGGGTAACAACGATCAATGTAGCGGATGGAAGTCCCCTTGACTCCAACCCCCTTGCAAAAGTCGTCACCTACAACGGAGCCGTAGGCAGCAATTGGCTGCTTAACGTGACTACCGGCCAAGGGAATTATATTCCGGGCTTTCTTGATCTGAACTCCGTTGATAACACTTTGGGTGGCGCAGGCACACTCACCATCAATTTTCAAAACAAGATAACTGGCCCCACGCCAACCAATGATTACACATCACAGGTTGGTGGCACCCTCGCACAAAACCCAAATGCCACCTTGAAAAACGGTGCCTCTTTCGATCTCAAGATCGACGGGCTCTCAATGAGCCTGTTGAATTTCCTGAACACGGACAGCACGTCCCCCTTCACGCCAATGTCATTTAGCGGCTCTGATGCTTTCACGCATATTTTGGGCGCTGGAGCACATACCATCGATATGCTTGTAACCATATCTCACAAAAACGTCGGGGCCACATCCTTCAACTGGGCTGTAACTACCCCTGTGCCCGAACCCGCCACCATGCTGCTGCTCGGCTCCGGCCTTGCCGGCCTGGCAGGCATCGGCCGTCGTCGGATGAAGAAGGTCTGAGTCGCGCAAGCTGATTCACCGCTTCACACCTAAAAAAAGCCTCCGGGAGGTTCGCCGCCCGGAGGCTTTTTTTCATCCGCGGGAAAAGGGGTCAGGTCTTGCATTCCATCATTTCCATGGTATCGTTGGGCATAGCTTGCCCGCGACCCATAAATTTGCCGGCGCTTTCTGTGAGCAGGATCTCGTAACCCAGCATTTCCCATCGTAAGCTTGAGGGCTGGCCTTGCCCCCAAGCTTTCCCTATGGTTTTGAACATGGCCCGACCGCTACGCATCGAATTTGCCGGCGCTTTCTACCACGTCACCTCCCGGGGCGACAGACGGGAAGACATCTATCTTAACGACAAAGACCGGCTTGGCTGGCTCGACCTTTTCGCCTCGATCTGCAAGCGCTACAACTGGATCTGCCACGCCTGGTGCCAGATGACCAACCACTACCATATCGTGGTGGAAACCGTCGAAGGCAACCTCTCCCAGGGAATGCGCCAGCTCAACGGCGTCTACACGCAAACCTTCAACCGCAACCACAACCGCGTCGGGCACGTGTTCCAGGGCCGCTACCGTGCGGTGATCGCTGAAAAAGAAGCCTACCTCCTCGAACTTCTGCGCTATGTGGTGCTCAATCCGGTGCGGGCCGGCCTGGCGACGGATGCCGTCGACTGGCCCTGGAGTTCCTATCGCGCCATGATCGGTGCTGCAGACAGGCCGGAATGGCTGCAGACGGACGTGGCGCTTGCGCGGTTCGGGCAGATACGCGCCAAGGCGATCGAAGCGTATGTCGATTTTGTCCGGGCCGGCGCGGGCCTGCCCTCCCTGTGGCAATCACTGCAGGGGCAGATCTTTCTGGGATCGGAATCCTTCGTCACCCACATGCAGAAGCAGGTTGACCAAGTGCCTTCCCTTAACGAAATCCCCCGGGCGCAGCGCCGGCCCCTGGCCCGCCCGGTCGAGGAGTACCGAAACGGAAGCAGCGATAGGAATTCCGCCATGGCCGCCGCCTATGCCACCGGCGACTTCACGATGCAGGAAATCGCCAGCTGTTTTGGTGTACACTATTCCACAGTCAGCCGCGCGATCAAACAGGCAGGACTTCAAATTGCATGATTGCAAGACCTGCCCCCCTTGACAGTCAAGTGTTCGCCGCTTTTCCCGAAATTGAGGCGGTATATCTCTTCGGCTCCAAAGCAGACGACCGGGCAAACGCCCTCAGCGATACCGACTTCGCCGTTCTGACTTCCATGCCGCCCCAGCCAGGTTTCAAACTCCAACTATACGAGAAATTGACCCGTGCCGGGATCGACGACGCCGACGTGGTCCTGCTCAACGACGCCTCGATCCTCCTCCGCTACGAGGCGGTGCGTCTCAATCGGGTCGTATACCAGAAACCCGGCTTTGACCGTGGCCGATACTACTCACGCGTCGTCCGGGAATATCTCGACTTCCAACCCCTGCTGAACATCCAGCGGGAGGCTTACAAGCAGAGGTTGCTTCATGGCAGGAGTTGATGTGCTGGAAAGGCGGCTGCGCAAGATCGACGAGTACCTGGCCATTCTCGCAGGTCTTTCCCTCCACCCTTTGGCCGAATTCCGAAACACCCCGGAGTACTACGGCGCCGCTGAGCGATTTCTCCACCTTGCCATCGAATGCCTGAACGACATCGGCAACCACCTGATCGCAGACCACCAACTCGGCGTCGTGGAAAGTTATCGTGACATTCCCGCCATCCTTCACAGACACGGCCATCTTTCACGGGAACAGGAAGATACCTGGATCAGGATGATTGGATTCCGCAACATCCTCGTTCACGATTATCTGGATATCGACCACGGCATCGTTTACGATGCCCTTCATCAAATGGACGACATCCGGAGTTTGCAAACCGCCCTCGCCCGTTTCCTTTGACGCGCCCCTTTCATGACCTCCAGAATCAACAACTATCTCACCATCGACGTCGAGGACTATTTCCAGGTCTCCGCCTTCGACGGCCTCACCGACCCATCCGCCTGGGACAGCCTTGAATCAAGGGTCGAACGAAACACCGGCCGCCTGCTCGATATCCTTGGCGAATACCGAGTGAAGGCCACTTTCTTCATCGTCGGCTGGATCGCCGAACGCCATCCGGAAATGGTCCGGAAGATCAGCACCGCGGGACATGAAATCGGCTGCCACAGTTTCCTGCACCGCCGGATCCCCGAACTCGGCCCGGAGGGATTCCGAAAAGACACTGTCCGGGCAAAGACCATCCTGGAGGAGATAACCGGCAAACCGGTTCTCGGCTACCGGGCGCCCAGTTATTCCATCACCAAAAAATCCCTCTGGGCGCTGGACATCCTTGCCGAACTCGGTTTCGCATACGACTCCAGCATCTTCCCCATCCATCACGACCTCTACGGTATCCCGGACGCCCCCCGCTTCCCCTATGCCCTTGCCGGCAAAAACATGATAGAATATCCCATTTCCACGGCGCTCCTTTTCGGCCGCAAGGTGCCGGTGGCGGGCGGCGGCTACTTCCGCCTCTTCCCCTACCCGTTCACCAGGGCAATGCTGCGGCGGATCAATGACAGGGAAAGAAAACCCTTCATATTTTATCTGCACCCCTGGGAGATCGACCCCGCTCAACCGCGATTTGAAAATGCCGGCTGGAAATCGCGATTCCGCCATTACAACAATCTGCACCGCACGGCGGCACGCTTTCAGACCCTGCTGGAGGATTTCGAATTTGGCCCGATCAACACTCCCTGAACGTCTGCTACGGGCGGCGCGTACCCGGATGGGTGAAACGCGATGAAGACTGGATCGCCACGGGCCTGCAACCCTCGCGATGACGGCGCGAAACTTCTCCGTCTTCGCGAGGAACAAAGTGACGAAGCGATCCAGAACGGCCCGCAACCCCGCATCACGTCAAGGGTTTTTCTGAAGAGTAGGCTGAAGACAGACGGCGAGCGCTACTGAGACCGTCTCCGCCATCTCCAGATTCATCTGATCCAGGCTCACCCCGAATCCATCGGCCAGGGCTGCATAACCAGAAAACATGCTCGTTCGTTCTGCAACCGATACTGACAGGTTCAAATGGGATGCCTTCGTTTCCGCCCATGAACAGTCTTCCCCTTATCACCTCTGGGCCTGGAAGGAGGCGGTGGAAACGGCATACGGCCACCGAGGGCATTACCTGATCGCCGAGGAATACGGCGAGGTGGCCGGCGTGCTGCCCATGGTCCTGATGGAATTCCCCCTGATCTACCGGCAAGCGGTGTCGCTGCCGTTCTGCGATGTGGGCGGGATCCTTGCCGCAAACGACGAGGCGGGCCGGCAGCTCGTCACGGAAGCCCTCGCCCATTGCCGAAACATCAAAGCAGGTTCCCTTGAGCTTCGCAGCCACGACGAAGCCGCCCCGCTGCCGGCGGAAGAGCATTGCACCGCCCGCTCCGACAAGGTGAGCATGCTCCTGGATCTACCTGCCGGCAGCGAAAGCCTCTGGGATAAATTCAAGTCCAAACTGCGCAGCCAGATCCGCAAGGCAGAGAAGAACGGCCTTGTCTTCAAATGGGGAGAAAAAGAGGATCGCGACGACTTCTATGCCGTCTTCTCCCGGAACATGCGGGAGCTCGGTTCACCGGTGCATTCCCGCTGCTGGATCGCTGCGGTTCTCGACAATTTCGGCGCCAATGCCCGGATGGGTCTGGTCTGCAAGGACGAACTGCCCATCGGCGCCGGCATCATCCTCAGCAACGGCAAAACGGTGAGCATCCCCTGGGCTTCGACCCTTCGCGACTACAACCAGCTCTCGCCCAACATGCTGCTCTACTGGAATTTCCTGCGATATGCCGCCGACAGCGGCCATGGGTGCTTCGATTTCGGTCGCTCCACCTTCGGAGAAGGCACCTACAAATTCAAGGCGCAATGGGGGGCGGAACCCAAACGACTTCACTGGCACACGGTGCATTTTGCGGCACGGCCGCGGGAGTCGGGCATCGCCGATGGAACACCAGGACATGATCGCCAGCGCTTGGCTCTGCTCTGGTCGAAACTTCCCCTTTTCGCCGCCAACCTGTTCGGCCCCCTGCTGCGCCGGCATGTAAGCCTCTGAGCGTCAGATCGGCCAGCCATGGCGAAACATATCCTCTTCATCTGCCACCGCATCCCCTTCCCCCCCAACAAGGGGGAAAAAATTCGCTCCTTCCACATGCTCCGTCACCTTGCGGAACGCCATGACATCAGCCTCGCCTTTCTCTTCGATGACCCGGAAGACAGGCGGCACATAGCCCCCCTGGAGGATCTTGTCTTCACCGTTGTTTTCGATTACCTCCCTGCAACAGCAAAAAAGATCCGCAGTCTCCTTGCCCTGGCCGGCCAGGCCCCGCTGACCGTTCCGTATTTCTACTCCAGTAAACTGCAGCAGGAAATCGACGAACTGCTGGCCGGGCGGCCGGTCGACGCGGTCTTCTGCTCCTCGTCGCCGTCGGCGGAGTATATTTTCCGATCGCGCCATTACCGCGACAGGCTGCGGCAGGTGCCGTGGTTCATGGATCTCATCGATGTCGATTCCCAGAAATGGCAACAATACGCGCAGAGCAGCCCGTGGCCTTTTTCCTGGGTATACCGGCGGGAGGCCACCACCCTCCTCGCATACGAACGGAGGATCGAACGCGAGTTCAGCCACCTCTTCGTTACCAGCGAAGTGGAAAGAGACCTCTTTCTGTCCCTGATCAGATCGGAAAAAATCTCCGCCATTGCCAATGGCGTCGATCTCGCTTTTTTCAATCCATCCCATCGCGCTTCGCTCGACGTGGACATTCCCGGCCCAGCCATTGTCTTCACCGGCGCCATGGATTACAAACCCAACATCGACGGGGTGCTCTGGTTTGCCGACAAGGTGTTTCCCCTGATCCGGCAGCATTGCCCCTCGGCGGTCTTCCTGGTTGTCGGCAGCAAACCGGCAGCGGCGGTGCGTTCCCTTGCCGACCGGGACAACATCCGGGTCACCGGCTTTGTCCATGACGTACGGGATTATCTGGCGACAGCCGATATCTGCGTCGCGCCGCTGCTCATTGCCAGGGGCATCCAGAACAAGGTTCTCGAAGCCATGGCCATGGGAAAACCGCTGGTCTGCACCCCGCAGGCCCTGGAAGGGATAGAAGCCCAAAACGGTGAGGAAGCCATGGTAGAAAAAGAACCGCAGGGCTTTGCGGACCAGATCTGCCGACTGCTCTCCGACCGTGACCTGGCAAACGCCATCGGTCAGCGGGCACGGCGCCTCATGGAACGCAGATATTCCTGGGAACAAAACCTGAACCGGCTCGATGCCGTTCTGCAAAAGGGAATAAAGCGCATCCCATGACCCAGCCAGCGATCATCGTCGAAGAAACCCACGGCCAGCCGCGACATATGGAACCGGTGCGGCTGGGCATCCCCCTACCGCGCGGTTTTGTTGCAGACTGTCTCCATTTGCGACTCACGGACGAGGCCCGGCAGACAGTCCCTGTCCAGACCCGACCGCTGGCGCTCTGGCCTGACCGGAGCTGTAAATGGGTGCTGCTCGATTTTCCCGTATCGGTTCCCGCGAACGGCAAGGCCGTCTTTTTTCTTCAATCATCCGGGGAATCCGCCCCTGCTTCCTCCCCTTCCGGCGACACCAGCCATCCACGCCTTGCCATCACCAGAAACGCGGCAACGCTGGAGGTGGACACGGGCACCTGCCGCTTCACCCTCGATCTGGAACACCTTCCCTTCTGCGCCTCGATCCTGGTGGGCGGCAGGGAATATCTGCACCCGGAAGGCATCCATCTTTCTCTCAGCGGACAGGACGGCCGCATCGTTCCGGCGACAATCGAATCCGCCGTCCTGGAAGAGGAGGGGCCGCTCCGCTGCGCCGTTCTCTACCAGGGCACCTTCCGACAGGACTCCTCCCGGGAGGTCGCGGCCCGATTCCGGCTGCGTCTTCACTTCTTCGCCGGCGCATCCCTGATGCTGGCGGACTGCATCCTCCACAATCCCCGCCCGGCCCTCCATTCCGGCGGTCTGTGGGACCTGGGCGATCCCGGTTCCTTTTTCTTCCGCGATTGCTCCCTCCGCCTCCGGTTGAACGGGGAAGTACGCAGCCTCCATTGGCAGCCCCTACCGGGGGAAGGGTTCACCACCACCCAGGACATTCCCTGGTGTCTCCACCAGGATTCCAGCGGCGGCGAGAACTGGGATTCCCCCAACCACGTGGACAAAGATGGGAACCCGACCGTAACCTTTCAAGGCTACCGGGTGCTCGGCGGCGGCACTGCCGTCCTCGCCCGGGGAAAACGGGCAACTCCGCTGGTCCGCTGTTTGACAGACCACGGTCCGCTGTCGTTCGGCATGCCCCATTTCTGGCAGAACTTTCCCAAGGCCCTGCGGGTGGAGCGGCAAGGCATCAACATCGGCCTGTTCCCGGAGGAAAGCCTTCAATCCTTCGAACTCCAGGGGGGAGAACAGAAACGGCACACCATCTTCCTCGATTTCGGCCCTGAAACGGCGGCCTCGGGATTTTCTCCAGTCCTCCAGCCACTGCACGCCGCGCCCAACCCGGAATGGGTGGCCGCTTCCGGCGCCGTCTCCTGCCTTGTCCCGCACGAGGACGACCCCAATGAACACTATCTCGATTATGTGGGCAGCGTCATCGCCGGCGACCGCTCCTTCTTCGCCCGCAGAGAGAGCATCGACGAATACGGCTGGCGGAACTTCGGCGACATCTATGCGGACCACGAGGCGGTCAACCATCCCGGGCCGGGAATCTTCGTTTCCCACTACAACAACCAGTACGATTTCATCTCCGGTGGGGCCTTTCACTTCCTGAGAACCGGCGACCGACGCTGGTTCGAACTTGCGGCCGACCTGGCCCGCCATGTCATCGACATCGACATCTACCATACCGACCGGGACAAGCCGGCTTACAACCATGGGCTGTTCTGGCATACCGACCATTACAAACCGGCGCAGACCTGCACCCACCGGGGCTATTCGGCAAAGAACGCCCCTCCGGGCGGAGGTTATGGCGGCGGCACCTCCAATGAACACAACTACACCACCGGACTCCTGCTCTATCACTACCTCACCGGCGACGAGGAAGCCCGGCAGGCGGTTCTGGAACTGGCGGACTACGTGCTCGGCATGGACGACGGCAGCCAGACCATCTTCGGCATCGTCGACAGCGGCCCCACCGGCATCGCCAGCCAGACGGTCAGCACCGATTTCCACAAGCCCGGCCGCGGTGCCGGCAACTCCATCAACGCCCTTATGGACGGCTGGCGCTTGACCGGCGACCGGGGATACATGCGCAAGGCTGAGGAACTGATCCAGCGCTGCATCCATCCGCGGGATTCCATCACGGCCCTGCGCCTGGACGACCCGGAATACCGCTGGAGCTACCTGGTCTTTCTCCAGGTTCTCGGCAAATTTCTGGACCTGAAAACCGAACTGGGGGAAGCGGACTACATCTTCCACTACGCGCGGGAGAGCTTTCTCCACTACGCGGATTGGATGACGAAGCATGAAACTCCCTACAAGGACGTACTGCACAAGGTCGACATCCCCACCGAGACCTGGCCAGCCCACGACGTCCGCAAATGCTGCATCCTCCTCTATGCCGCCAAATACGGCCCTGCCGAACGGGAAGACACGTACCGGCAAAAGGCCCTTTTCTTTTTCGAGCGTTGCCTCACCGATCTGCTTTCCTTTGAAACCTCCCACCTGGCACGCCCCCGCATCCTCCTTGCCGTGTACGGCTGGATGGTCGCCTACTTCCAGAAGCACCCCGCCCTTGCAATCAAATGGCAACCCCATCTGCACCGGTTCGGCGAACCGGACGAGTTCATCCCCCAGCGGGCCCGTTTCCGTGGAACCCTGGCCAGGCAGGGCAAAATCGCCTTCCGCGAGGCAGTGCGTCTTCTTCGCTGCCGTTTCCCCAACCTGCGCAAACGACCCTGATGCCCTCCACCACCAGCAGACCGGCAATCGCCTACATCGTCAACAGCCTCAACCTGGGGGGAACCGAGCAGCTCGTCGTCAAGATGAGTCTTGCCTTCAGGCGGGAATACTCTGTGCAGGTCATCTGCCTCGATGAACCGGGCATCTGGGCAACGAACCTCCGCAAAGAGGGCATACCGGTGCACTGCCTCTGGCGCCAGCCCGGCCTCGACCTGAGAATGGCAGGAAAGATCGCCCGATTCTGCAGCGAACAGCGGATATCCCTGATCCATGCCCACCAGTGCACCCCCTGGTTCTATGGGGGCCTTTCCCGGCTCCGCAACAGCAAACCCAAACTCCTCTTCGAGGAACACGGCCGCTTCTACCCGGAAATCAAAAACCGGAAAAAAAAACTCTTCAACCGCCTTGTCCTGCAGCCGCTGACCGAGCGTATCGTCGCCGTATCGCAGGACGTGAGGAACCGCCTTCATCTCTACGAGGGGCTCGCCCTCTCCCGCATCGAAGTCGTCTACAACGGAACCTCACCGTTGCCCGGGATTTCCGCGGAAGAAAGGAATCGCCTGCGGCAGGAGTTCGGATTTACGGAAAAGGATCTGATTTTCGGCACGGTGGGACGTTTCGATCCCATCAAGAATCTCCCCCTCTTTCTTCGCGGATTTTCCGCAATAAAAGGAAGATATCCCGAGGCCAAAGGGTTCTTCGTCGGCAATGGCCCCGATTTTGCTGAAGTGCAATCCGTTATCCGGGATTCCAGTCTGGAACAAGATGTGATCCTCACCGGCTACCGGGCCGATGCCGCCCGACTCATCCAGATCATGGACGTGTTCGTCCTGTGCAGTTTCAGCGAAGGGACCTCCATGGCGCTGCTGGAAGCCATGGCCGCCGGAGTTCCCGCCATCGTTACGCAGGTCGGCGGCAACCCCGAAATCGTCCTTGCCGGCGAAACCGGCTGGCAGATCCCGTCGGATGACGATGCTGCCATGGCGGCGGCGATGGCCGACGCCATGACCGATGCTTCTCTTCGCAAGAAAATGGGAGAAAAGGCAAGGGAACGCTTTGAGAGTTTTTTCACCTTTGATAGGATGCTCGCATCCTATGGCGTGATCTATCAGGAAATGCTCGACATCGGCTGAGCCGGCCATGGGTGGCGCGCACCCGGATGGACGAAACGGGGATCGCTGTTGCGGCACTGAAGACTGGATCGCCACGGGCCTGCGGCCCTCGCGATGACGCCGAAGGTTACTTCCTCCCGCGTCATTGCGAGGAACGGAGTGACGAAGCAATCCAACAGCTGTTTTCCATCTCCGTGTTCTGGCTTGGCTGTTTTTCAGAGTTGCCCATGGGCTGGGCTGTACGCATCGGGATACACGGTCACCGTTTTTAACGGGAGGAAACCACCATGAATAACAAAGAAATTGAAAAAATTATCTTCGCGGCTCTCGACCTGGCAAACCAGAGCAGAGACGAGCACGAGCAGATCACCATCGCCAGCGACGCCCAGTTGTTCGGCCAGAATGGCCAACTCGACTCCATGGGTCTTGTCGCCCTGCTTGTCGATATCGAGGAGGGACTGCAGGACATGGGAGTCAACATCACCCTGAGCGACGAGAAAGCCATGTCCATGGCGCACAGCCCCTTCCGCGACGTTCCGGCACTTACCGCCTACATCGCCGGCCTGGTCAACGGAAGCAGATGAGCCGGTTCATCCTCGTCACCGGCAGCAGCAGGGGCCTTGGCGCCTCCCTGGTCCGCCATTTCCTCGACCGGGGCGACACCGTTATCGGCTGCGCCCGGTCGGAGGCTTCGTTTTCCCAGCCAAACTACCTCCACCATGCGATCGATATCGCCGATGACGAGGCGGTAAAGGCGATGTTCTTTTCCGTCCGCAAGCAGGTTCCCCACCTCGATGCGGTGATCAACAACGCGGGCATCGCCCGGATGAACGCCTTTGCCCTGACCCCACCGCAATCCCTGCGGGACATTCTCGCCGTCAATGTCTTGGGCACCTTCAGTTGCAGCCAAAGGGCCATTGGGCTTTTACGGAAGTCCCCTGCTCCCCGCATCGTCAACTTCACCACCGTGGCGGTTCCTCTCCAGCTCGACGGCGAAGCCGCTTATGCGGCATCGAAAAGCGCGGTGGAAACCCTCACCAGAATCATGGCAAGGGAACTGGCCCCTTTCAACATCACCTGCAATGCGATCGGCCCATCGCCGATCCAGACCGATCTCATCAAAGGCGTCGGAGAGGAAAAAATCGCACGACTCGTCGCCCGCCAGGCCATCCACCGAATGGCCACCCCGGAGGATGTCATCAACGTGGTCGATTTTTTCCTGAGCCCGGGCAGCGGCATGGTCACCGGCCAGATCGTCTACCTCGGAGGCATCTCATGATCGATTTTTTTCTGGAAAGAATGAAGGCGGCGGGAGATGCCGAAGCCGTCATCGTCAACGACAAGGCCATCTCCTATGCCGACCTCGTAGCCGCCTACGAACGGTATCACGCCTGGCTGCCGGAACAGGGTATCCCGGCCAGGACGGTCGTCTCCTTCGACGGCGACTACAGCGCGGATGCCATCGCCCTTTTTCTCGCCCTGGCCAGCAACGGCAACGTCATCGTGCCCCTGTCCAAGGACTCCCGCGCCCATTTCGAGGAATTCCGCGAGATAGCCTTGACCCAACACGACATCTCGCTCTCCCCCCAAGGACCAAAAGCGACATCCACCGGCAGGGAAGCCTCCCACCCGCTCTATGAGCAACTCCGCCGGCGGGAAACTCCCGGGCTCATCCTCTTTTCCTCCGGCTCCACCGGCAGAAGCAAAGGCATCGTCCAGGATCTCAGCATGCTGATGGAAAAATTCAAAATCCTGCGCAAGCCGCTCAGGATGCTGATCTTTCTGCAGCTGGACCATATCGGCGGCGTCAACTCGCTCCTCTACTCGCTGGTCAATCACGGCACCATCATCGTTTCGGCGGATCGGAGTCCGGCAAAAGTCTGCGAGGCGATCCAGAACCACCGCGCCGAGCTGCTGCCGACATCGCCGACCTTTCTCAATCTCCTCCTCCTCTCCCGGGAATACGAAAAATACGACCTTTCCTCTCTGAAACTCATCACCTACGGCACCGAACCCATGCCGCAGAGTACCCTGGAACGGTTGGCCGAGGTTCTGCCGGGCGTCACTCTGCAGCAGACCTACGGTCTTTCCGAAGTCGGCATCATGCGCTCCAAATCGCGAGACTCCAAGTCTCTATGGGTCAAGGTCGGCGGCGAGGATTTCACCACCAAAATCGTCCACGGCCGGTTGTTCATCAAATCGAAATCCGCGATGCTCGGCTACCTGAATGCGCCCAGCCCCTTCGATGAAGAAGGATTTCTCGACACCGGCGACCTGGTGGAGCAGGACGGCGACTGGATTCGCATCCTCGGCAGGGAAAGCGAAATCATCAACGTGGGCGGCTTCAAGGTCTTCCCGGCGGAGGTGGAGAGCATCCTGCTGCAGATGGACAACGTCGAGGATGTGGTGGTGTTCGGCCAGCAGCACGGAATTACCGGAAAAATCGTCGCCGCCAAGATCAAGCTGAAGCAATCCGAACCCTTGGCCGATTTCAAGGTGCGCCTGCGCAGATTCTGCAAGGACAGGCTGCAACCCTACAAGATACCCGGAAAAATCTTTCTGACCGAGGAATCAACCTACAACGAGCGGTTCAAACGCATGCGCCGCCTGCAGAAGGAATGGACCTGAAGGCCATGCGGCGGATCATCAAAAACATCCTCAATTTCTGCTGCCAGGTCCTCATACTGCCAGTTGCGATCCCATGCAAACTGGAGGAAATCCTCCTCTCCAGACATTCGGAGACGATTTTCCATCTCTGCTGCCAGTTCATGGCCCTGCTGCCTGGTCTGCCCGGCGTCTTTCTCCGACGGGCCTTCTATTCCCTCACCCTCGAACGGTGTTCCACCCATTCGTTCATCGGCTTCGGCTCGCTCTTTTCCCATCGGGCGACCATCGTCGAGGAGCACGTGTACATCGGCAACTACTCGATGATCGGTTCCGCCCACCTGGGAAAACACTCCCTCATCGGCAGCCGGGTGAGCATCCTGAGCGGCAAGGCCCTGCACGTGCTGGACGACAACGGCATGTGGACCCCCTTTTCGCCGGAACGGATGACCAGGGTCCGCATCGCCCCCAACGTCTGGATCGGCGAGGGCGCCATCGTCATGGCCGATGTCGGCGAAAGCAGCATGATCGGCGCCGGCGCGGTGGTCACCTCCAACGTCCGCGATCACGTCATCATGGCCGGCAATCCGGCCCGCTTCGTCAGGAATCTGCGAGAAGAAACGAACAAAGAGTCCACTTCATGATCAAACCAACATCATCCAACCTCTCTGCCCTCGAAGTAATCTCGCCCGTTACGCCGGGCAGCGAGGTATGTTTGCCCACCGTCATTCCCGCGAAGGTGGGAATCCAGTTTCTCCCTTCTCTCCTCTCTATGGAAACTACCCAGTCTGGATGCGGGTTTCTGGAGGAAAGGGGGCAAAGGGCCATCGGGTGTCCGACTATGACTACGATCACGACAACGGGGGAAAAAAATATGGTCATGGAAACCGTTCGTTGTCAGCGTAGCGGTTGTCGTTGTCGTAATCGTCATCGTAGTAATAAACGCGGAGGCCGCCGGTTTTCCTTCCCGGGTTCGTGGCACCCTGGCAAAGTTGGCCTCCGTGCCGGCAATGGATACCGCCCGTTTCACCCATTCGGGTGCGCGGAGCCCATGGCAAACTCTTCAGGAACCACCCAGGCTGGATGCGGGTTTAGGGGCAGTTCTGGATCGCTTCGTCACTTTGTTCCTCGCGAAGACGGAGGTGCCCCGCAACGTCATCGCGAGGCCCGCAGGGCCGTGGCGATCCAGTATACATTCTCGTTTCATCCATCCGGGTGCGTACCGCCCATGGCCAACTCAGCTATGGATTCCCACCTTAGCGGGATTGACCACGAAGCTTACACCCCACTGCCATAGTCAAAACCTGAAGCCCCATGCGCCCTCCCATTGCCCACCCAAAACCCACTCCCCACCAGAACTTCATCGACTGGATGAAGGCGGTGGGCATGTTCTTCATCGTCTTCGGCCATGTGGTGGGCGACCCGTTCAACCAGTTCACCCAACCGGTCTATCCCAAACAGTTGGGGGTCGCCTTTTTCGTCTTCGCCATGGGCTGGAGCCTGGCCAACGACCACCGCGCGGGTCTGCGTCTGGTGTTCAGCCGCCTCTTCCCCGTCTATTTCTGGGGCATTTCCTTTGCACTGCTGCTCAGCGCCGTATTCCTGATCACCAAGGGGAACGCCAATCTCAGCAACTACGAACCCTTCGTCCTTGGCGGCAACGTCATCCTGAACTCCTTTCCGGCCAACCCCACCACCTGGTACATCGGCACCTACCTGCACCTGCTGCTCTTCTGGACCTTTTTCCTTCAGGGAAAACCGCTGAAGGCCCGACACATTTTCGCCGCGTTTGTCATGGAACTGCTCTGCCGGGCACTGCTGCTTGGCACCGGCCGGCTTTTCACCACCTACATGCTGCTGCCCAACTGGCTCACCGTCTTCCTGCTCGGCATCTACCTGCGCCGCCATCGGGACATGGGCAATAAAACCAAAGCTCCACTTCTGATTGCTGCATGGCTGGCGCTCTTTGCCTTCTGGGCCATGGCAGGCAACCACCTCGGCTTTGGCCCCGACTTCCCGTTCAGAAGTTTTGCCGGCGAGGTCGCCTTCCCCCTGCTTTTCCTGTCATTGCTCATCTCTCTCGTCTACATTCTCCACACGCTGCTCTTCTTCCATATCGCCCGCCGCTTGCCGGCTTGGCCGGCGGTATCCTTCTTCGCCCGCAACACCCTGATTATCTTCATTGCCCACATGCCGATAATCTATGCCGCCGCTCCCTCTATCTACAGACTTTTCGATTCGGTCATCCTGAAAAAATCTATCCTGATCCTCCTTCTTTACCTCGGTCTGGCCCTTGTCTCAGAACTGCTGCACAAGACAATCAGCATCAAGCTATTGCGCGAAAAAACATGGTCCGCCCTAGCAAAACGACTCCCCGCCCCCCCCCAGACCCAACAGACCCAACAGCCCCAACGAACCCAATAGACCCAACAGACCCACCATGTGCGGCATCACCGGCTTCATCACCTTCTCCGGCCACGACCCCGTCGCGGCCCGCCCCGCGTTAAAAAAGGCAACGGATCTGATCCACCACCGCGGCCCGGACGAGGAAGGCTTCTACATCGACGGCCACGCCGCCCTCGGCCATCGCCGGCTCAGCATCATCGATCTGTCCGGCGGCCAGCAGCCCATGCATACCGAAGACCGCCGCCTGCACGTGGTCTTCAACGGCGAGATCTACAATTTTCCGGAGTTGCGCCGCGAACTGGAGGCGGCCGGCCACCGCTTCCTGTCGAAAAGCGATACCGAGGTGATCCTGCTGGGGTACCGCCAGTGGGGTGAAAACGTGGTCGAAAGGTTGAACGGCATGTTCGCCTTCGCCCTGTGGGACAGCGTGGAACGCAAACTTTTCCTCGCCCGCGATCGGGTCGGCAAAAAACCCCTCTACTTCCATCACCGCCCCGGGTTCTTCGCCTTCGCCTCGGAACTCAAGGCATTGAAACCCCTCTGCCCGACACCCGATGAACTCGATCCCCGGGCACTGGACTGCTACTTCACCTTCGGCTACATCCCCTCTCCCCTGACCATTTACCGGAACATCGACAAGCTGGAGCCCGGCCATGCCCTGGCCGTCGATGCGGACGGGCTACGCAAGCGGAAATACTGGCAACTTTCCTTTGCGCCACGGCAAGGACTGACGCTGGACCAGGCCGGGGCGGAATTGGAGGATCTGCTCGACGACGCCACCCGGATCCGGCTGATGAGCGAGGTTCCCCTCGGCGCCTTTCTCTCGGGAGGGCTCGATTCAACCCTAATCGTTGCCTCCATGGCCAGGAACATGGACAAACCGGTACGCACCAACTCTATTGGTTTCGGCGAGGCGGAATTTAACGAACTGCCATTGGCCCGCCTGGTGGCCGAACATCTTCACACCGACCACCGGGAATGCACCCTAGAGCCCAAGGCGGCTGATGTGTTGGGTAAGATCGCCTGGCACTTCGACGAACCCTTTGCCGATTCCAGTGCGGTGCCCACCTGGTATGTTTGCCAGATGGCCCGGCAGAACGTCACTGTTGCCCTGTCGGGCGACGGCGGCGACGAGAGTTTCGGCGGTTACACCTTCCGCTATGTCCCGCATATTTTCGAATCACGGCTTCGCTCCGCCCTGCCAATCCTGATGCGCGGCCCGATCTTCGGCCCCCTGGGGGACGTTTACCCGTCCTCTACCCGCCTACCGCAACCTTTGCGACTGAAAACCATTTTCGAAAACCTGGCGAGATCGGATGCGGAAGCCTACTATCATGACCTCATTTTCCTGCGGGCCGATGATCGCGCCGCCCTTTATTCCCCGCAACTGGCCGCATCGCTCATGGGATTCACCCCCTTCGAGATGATTCACCCACTCTACGCCGGCGGCGATGCCCCGGACGCCCTCGCCCGCAGTCAGCGGGCGGATATCGCCTTCTACATGACCGAAGACGTTCTCGTCAAAGTGGACCGCATGAGCATGGCCCATGCCTTGGAGGTGCGCTCCCCGCTGCTCGACTATCGGATCATCGAATTCGCCGCCCGCCTTCCGGAAGACCTGAAAATCCAAGGCAGAACCGGCAAGATCCTGCTGCGCCATCTTGCCCGCCGCCGCTTGCCGGCCGAAATCCTCGACAAGCCGAAGAAAGGATTTTCCATTCCAGCGGCCTCCTGGCTGCGGGGCGAACTGCGCCCCTTGGCGGAACAGGCAATTTTCCAACCCAAATCTCTGCTGCGCGATCTCCTGCAACCCCTGCAGTTACGCAGAATGTGGGACGAACACCAGAAAGAAATCCGCAACCACGATGTACTCCTCTGGGGGCTCATGATGTTTGGTTTGTGGGAAAATAAGCATTATAATGGGAGATTAGGTCGGTACGAATGAGAGTAGTCCATTGGATCGAGGCACATAAGGTCAAAGGGAAAATTCCTAACCACTCTTCCACCAAATCCGACTGACCTATGCACCGACCTAAACCTATTAAAGTCCTCCAACTTGGCAGCCCAACCGGCCTCTTTGGCGCCGAGCGCTGGATTCTCGCTCTGATCAAACACCTCGACCCTAAAAAAATAGAGTCAATCGTCGGGGTCATCAAGGACGACCCAAGACAGAGTGCCCCGCTCTGCCAGGAAGCTGAAAAGCTGCGCTTTGAAACCCATCTTTTCGGTGCTCGGGGCAAAGTCTGTGTTGCCGCTATCAACCAAATTCACAAGTACATCAAAGAGAATAAAATTGATATCCTGCATACCCATTTCTACAAGACCGATTTGCTCGGTCTACTGGCAACCCGGGGGACAGGATGCAAAATTATTTCTACACCACACGGGTGGGATGCCAATGCAGATTTCAAATTATGGTGCTATGAAGCGTTGGATCGACTCCTCTTTTGCTTCATGCACGGAGTCGCCCCACTCTCGCATAATCTCCACCAAGGACTGCAGCGATTCCGCTTATTACCGAAAAACAAAATTCATCTTATCCGCAACGGTGTCGATCTTAGCGAAATAGCCACAGTTTCCACTGCCAGCGACGAAATTCTTTCCTTGAAAAGCTCTGGCGTTTTCCTCCTTGGTTATGTTGGCAGATTGGCCCCGGGGAAAGGATTGGATACCCTTCTTTATGCTCTTTCGTTGCTTAAACAGGAGCCTGTCGAACTTGTCATAATTGGAGAGGGACCAGAGAGGGAAACCTTGGAATCTATCAGCAAGGCATTGAGTTTGGGAGGAAAGGTCCATTTTCTTGGTTTCCGGCAGGACAGGATTTCACTCATGAAAGGTTTTGATGCCTTTGTACTCCCATCGCTTCAAGAGGGAACCCCTAGATGCCTGATGGAATCCATGGCCTCCCGTGTCCCAAGCATTGCCTCAAACATACCAGGCTGCAAAGAGTTGATCAAAGACGGAGAAACCGGTTTGCTGTTCGAGGTTGCTAATCCCTCGGCCCTCGCCCAAAAGATCCAGGAGATATCCGCTTGTCCGGAGCTTCGGGCCTCATTGGCCGACAAGGCCATGGCTCTTGTCCACGAACACTATTCCGCTGCCCGCATGGCGAGGGATTATGAGACACTATACACCAGCCTCATCCAACCTTCCCAACGCGATTCTCTGAGTCGGTTGCCTGAAAACCAACCCGGTCTACACGATTGAAACCACCCACCTCCCTCCCCTCATTCCTTGTCTTCTCGGACGACTGGGGCGAGCACCCTTCGAGCTGCCAGCATATTTTCAAGCACATCGCCAAGGATCACCAGGCACTCTGGGTCAACACGATCGGCATGCGAGGAATGCGATTCTCGAGGGAGGACGTCCGCAAAGGCGTCCTGAAGCTGAAAAAAATGCTGGGCCGCCCAAAAACCTTCTCCTGTATCTCTCCGGCTGCCTCGCCCCCTCTCAACCTGCATGTCGTCCAGCCATTCATGCTACCTTTCATCACCTCGCGAGCGATTCGCAAATTCAACGCGTTGAGTGTAACAAATACGGTTCGAAAAAAAATGGCCGCCCTCAACATGCAGTCTCCCATCCTCGTGATGACCGCACCAAACGCTGCGGATTACATGGATAACTTCGATTGCAGACGCAAAGTGTTTTACTGCGTCGACGATTTCAGCCGCTGGCCCGGGCTTGAGCATACTCTTGTCCGTCAGATGGAGGAACGTCTTGTCGCTGGCTGCGACATCTTCATCGCCACATCCCAACAATTAGTGATGAAGCTGAGGCAACAAAATATGACCGCAACCCTGCTCACCCATGGGGTCGATGCGGAACACTTCTCCAATCTTCCCAGCAGAGAACATCCTCTACTGGCCGGTATTTCCAAGCCAAGGGTAGGATATTTCGGATTGATCGACGAACGGATCGACCAAAAATTACTGGCCCAGGTCGCTGGGGCACTCCCGAACATTTCCTTTATACTGACAGGAACCGTCGTCACGGATGTTTCGGTATTGCGACGCACTCAGAATGTTCATTGGACCGGGCCGGTTCCTTATGAGGAATTGCCTGCCATGGTTTCCGGCTGGCAGGCGTGCATCTTGCCATACCGTGTGGACGAAACCACGGTAGCGATCAACCCGCTGAAGCTTAAAGAATATCTCGCCACCGATAAACCAGTTGTGATCTCGGCTCTGCCTGAAGCGAAAAATTTAGCAAAATTCCTACTGTCGGCAGTATCGGCAGCGGACTGGGTGTCCAAAATTCGCTACGTGGCTACTAACAATAAAGTTAACCCAGAAATGCTGCGAAAACGCCGAGAATATCTTCAGGGTGAAACGTGGCACATGAAGGCAGAAGTACTTCTTTCCTTAACAACAGAAAAGGTTGGACGATGAATCTCTTGGACGCCAGCAAAAAAGCGACCTTCCTTTTTCGTGGGGTCACCAACTCGATTCTGCTCAACACCATCCACAAAAGACGTTACAATCTCTGCGATACTTTGATCATTGCGGGAACAACCCGTAGCGGCTCAACATGGCTGGCGGAAATCGTCAGCGCACACCCTCAGGCTGGCCAGATATTTGAACCGATCAGTCCGACCAATGTTAGGTCTGCAAAAAAAACCGGGTTCACTTTTGACACATTCCTCACTCCGGAGACTGACTGGCCTGCAGGAAAAAATTTCATGGAGAAGGTTCTTCGAGGGCAGATTCTGACCCCGTGGACAACCTCCCAGATCCCCGTTTCAAAGACGGGAAAAATCCGTTTTCTGGTGGTGAAATTTGTCCGTGCCAACCTGCTCCTTGGCTGGTTAACCCAAAATTTCCCCATCAAGCCACCCGCTCTCATTATCAGGCACCCATGCGCCATAATCGCATCCCAACTACATAAGGAATGGGTACCACCCAAAAGAATGCTCCTTTCCAATCCATTTTTCGCCAACGCACCGAAACTGAAACAGATGTGTGAGCACCTTGATCAGCCGGAAGAGCTATTAACTTTAAAGTGGTGCATGCGTTATTACGCCCCTCTATCAACTCCCGCACCTTATCCTTTCCACCTCATGACTTATGAAGGGCTTGTCCGGGATGGCGAGGAAGAAATACAAAAACTTTTTTCCATATGGGGAATGTCCCCTGCCAAAGAGTCCTTTGCGTGTCTCCTCCAGCCAAGCAAAACTGTAACCGGCATATCACAGATCATCAGAGGGAGCGATCCACTCTCGGGATGGAATAAGCGTTTATCTGACGACCAGGTTAAGCGTGTCCTTGAAGTGGTCCGCATGTTCAATCTCGACTTTTACACTAAAGAATTCGAGCCTGATTTTGACCGGTTACATCGGTTATCCAATGGCACGGAGAAACTAACCCCTGTCTCTTAATGTCAGGACACACACAAAAGTCGCGTCAAGATGCCAAATCAATTGAAAAAGTATCCCTCTGATCATCTCGACAAAAAAACCGCCGAAAGTGCGATCTGGTTCACCACCGTCCCCTTGATCATGCAAATCGTTCGTTTTGCCAACTCCATCCTCCTGGCTAGGCTTCTGTCACCCAAAGATTTTGGTATTGTTGGAGTTGCCAGTATTCTCGTTTACTATACCAATAATCTGTCCAATTTCGGCCTCGGGAACGCAATTGTCCAAAGAAAGGATATTACCGACGAGCATCTGAACACCTTCTTCAGCCTTAACCTCGCCGTATCTGTCTTTCTCTGCATTATTTTCATGTCAACCTCCTCATTAATATCTGTTTTTTTCAGAATGAAAGAACTGAATACCGTCATAAAAATATTTTCCTCCATATTTATCATCACATCGTTCTATACAGTTGCCTACACACACCTGCGCCGTCAACTTGACTTCAGGGCAATTGCACTTAACGAGGGGACAAAAGTCCTAGTCAGCATACCGGTCTCTCTCATGATGGCATTCTATGGCTACGGCTATTGGGCACTAATAGCTGCCATGCTCATCTCGACTTTGATTGCTACGATCTCAATTTGCCTACGAGCAAAAATTTCCTTCCACTTTCGTTTTTCTCTCAAGTCATTTTCGGATTTGCTGCATTATGCGTCCTGGAATTTTATCTCCGTCCAGGTTCGACTATTGAGCGAATACCTTGACAAGTTGATTATCGGCAAAATCGCCGGAGCAACCGTCCTTGGCTACTACGAAAAAGCTTTCGGGATTGCACAAATGCCTTATGAGCAGATGGCCAACAAACTTGGGTCCATTGCCTTTTCCACTTTTTCACGCCACCAGGACGCCCCCCACGAATTGCGTTACTATTTCCGCAGGATGCTCACCTTGCTTACTTTCTTGGCGCTACCAACTTTTCTTGGATTGCACTCCGTTGCCAAACCCTTTGTCGCCGTCCTTTTAGGAAAAAAATGGATCCCCATGGTCCCAACTTTCCAAATTTTGCTAGTTGCTTTTATGGTTTCGTCTCTCGCATCTCTTTTCTCGACGCTGAACATAACTTGCGGCAATTACAAAAGGGACATATGTCTGCGGGCTGTTTGTCTCATTGGGTTGCTCGCCATCCTTCCTTTTGCGGCCATGAGAGGCATAGAGACTGTCGCCTTTGCCGTACTCGGACATAACCTTCTTTTCCTCGCCCTTGCCTTCAACCTTACCCGGCGCGTTGTCCCCCTCACTTGGGGGGATGCGTCTTCGATATTCCTGCCAGCGCTGGCAGGATCGTTACTCATGCTTGTATCTATCGCATCCTGCTCTGCATTGATGTCTCCTCCTCCCTCCTTGGCCACTCTTGCCATATTAACCCTGACGGGAGCCGCTACCTACCTGGCGTGGTTTTACTGCACACGTTTCAAAGAATGGCAATTTCTACGGAATAAGATGTTACTGATTTATACTAAGGCCAAGGCCATTATTACCAGAAAAACGTCATGAGCCTAAGTCTTATCATATTTTTAGTAATTCTTTTCCTAGGAATTTCAATGACCGTATTGGCTGATCTCTCTTGGGGGATTGCCTTATACCAACTCTTATACTTTATTTTTCCAGCAAACCGATGGTGGTACACCATCCCTCGCTTTCGCTACACATTTCTCGTTGGCATCATCATCATTCTCGTATATCTTTTTAAAAAAAGAACGTCAAGTCGCGAAAATGTCACTCTTTTCCCACAAGCGAAATGTCTGTTGGTAATGATCGTCCTAATGTGCCTCATCTCTTTCTGGGCAGTATGGCCGGAGCAACACACCCGCTTCCTCATTTTGCAATGTCAGCAGTTTGTCTTCATGTTTATAGCTTACCAGGCTATCGACAAAGAAAAAAAATTCGACCGAATTCTCTGGGCCTATCTTGCAGGATGTTTTTATATCGGTTATATCGCCCACGGCCTGCCGAGAGATGCATTCGGTCGGCTAGAAGGCATCGGCATGCCTGACGGACCAGATGCAAATGGTGTAGCAGCCGTCCTCTGCACAGCTGTTCCCCTCCTACTTCATTCACTCATAACAGGAAAAAAATATCAAAGATTACTTAGCGTTTGCTTTTTACCATACATAATCAATGCGATTATACTTCTTAATAGTCGCGCTTCCTTCCTGTCACTGTTTTTTTCGGTTTGTTATTTTTTATTTTTTGTTTTTATCCATTCAAACCTCCCACCAGGAGTGAAAATAAAAACTTTTATTATAATACTTATTGGTACTTTTTTATTCATTCATCTCTCTGATAATACGTTTTGGGCAAGAATATCTACAATTCGGCAAGTTGAAATAGGAGAAGGCGGAGCAACTCGCGTTAATTTCTGGCTTGCATCCTTGAATCTATTGCCAGATTATCCTCTAGGCCTAGGCGCCAGAGGATTTGAACAGTTAAGCCCATCCATTCTTCCACATGAATGGCTAAATCAACGTACCGGAACGATTGCTGTTCATTCTACATATTTCGAAGCATTAACTGAATTTGGTTTCTTTGCCATACCGCTACTCGCTGGATTCATATTCACCTCCTTCGTCGACCTGCGTAAAGTCAAAAAATTTGCCATCCAACACACTGACAAAAATCTTTACTTAAAAGCCATTGCCTTTGAAAGCTCCTACATTTCCTACCTAATCGCGATTGCATTTATCAATCGACTTTACGCTGAGGTTTTTTATTGGCTGATGCTTTTTATTGCTACCTTTAGAAAGGTATCATCTCCAGAACGATAAACCAAACTCACATCAAAAAAAATTATGAGCACTTTGCCCATTAAACTGATCAAGTGGCGTATCAAAGGCCTCACTGAATACCTCAAGTTTCATTTTGGTGTTTTTCATACAGCCACAACAACACTTATTCCTCAAAAAAAACAGAACCTGCCTCTCTGTTTTGTTGCTGGATGTGGCCGCTCAGGCACAACAATGCTCGGGAGGCTCCTCTCCTTGCATCCTTCGGTCAGCTATCTTAATGAACCTCGTGAATTCTGGGCCACCGTATCGGCCACAACAGACATTTGGGGCTATACAAATATCGGGACAAGCCCGAAATCGTTGCTAATAACATCACACAAAAAAAAAGAGCATATCCGCCTGTTCCGCCTACTTAGCTATCACTTCGATCCTGGACGACATCGAGTCTTGGTGGAAAAGTCACCAGAAAATGTATTCCGCCTGCAATGGCTCCACGCAATTGCCCCCCAGGCAAAACTTATCCATATTGTTCGTAACGGAGCAGATGTTGCCAGGTCCATTATGGTCGAGGCAGATCTCGACATCCCCTACGGCCTTCAAGATATGAATAACTGGTATGGAACTCACAACAAAAAACGGCATTTGCTACAAGAATCGGCGAAGCTACTTGGGATCCCCTCAAGCGCTGTTGCCGCCTGCGCAACAAGGGACGACTGGGCTGCGCTTGAATGGATTTGCTCACTGACAGCATATCGTCTCTCGCACCATCTTTTTCTTGATAATGGTTGCTACCAACTACGATATGAGGATTTGCTCGCCAATCCATGGGATGTGTTCACCGAGCTTATTAATTTCCTCGGGATGCCTGCCGCCCCACATCTCAAAGAAACTATTCTCGGATATGTTTACCGACGCTCAAAACAAAAAGTGGATCTTGTCCTAGCTCCTGACATAAAATCCCTCATGGCAATAGAGATGACAAATTTCGGTTACGATGACGCCTTGTCGACCACCACACCTCCAGTATAAAAAAGTAGATAAATTATGACCTTGCCAACTTTTATCGGTATCGGTGCGCAGCGAGCTGCAACTACATGGGCCTACGAATGCCTTCAGGAACATCCACAGGTCTTTATGGCTCC
The DNA here is from genome assembly GCA_040755255.1 of Thermodesulfobacteriota bacterium. GTDB lineage: Bacteria > Desulfobacterota > Desulfobulbia > Desulfobulbales > S012-135 > JBFLZZ01. The sequence goes on along the minus strand of JBFLZZ010000024.1, from coordinate 11,650 downwards.
GAAAAAAGAAATCCATTTTTTTAATTCCAATTTCGACAAAGGCATTGCTTGGTACGAAAGTCACTTTCATGGGTCAATGGGCTTTCCCGCCATCGGAGAAATCACGCCTAACTACCTCAACAATCCTGATGCTATACCGAGAATGGCCCAACTTGTACCTGATGCAACATTGTTTGTAATTCTTCGGGAGCCAGTAAGCCGAGCCTACTCTGCTTACAAATTGCTGCACGCTCAGTTCAAAGGCATGTCATTCCGAGAGGCATGTGAGTTTTCACCATACCTCATCAACCTGAGTTTATACGCAAAAGACCTTCAAAGATTGCTAACCCATTACCAAAGAAATCGGGTTGGTATTTTTCTTTATGAAAATGTAAAAAATAAGCCCTATGAGATGCTTTCCGACCTCTTCACTCTCATTGGGGTTGACCAAGAGTATCGCCCGAAAGCAGCAACCCGAGTGTTCAATCCTATTATTTTTCCCAAATTACAGGAATATCTTATCAAGGCAGGTGCCACCAAACCTATTGCGCTTATCAAAAAAACTGCTCTAGGTATATGGATAAAGCAATTTTTTACCAACAGGCAACATCATCATTCATTAAAAATAAAGCTGGGGCAATCGGACGCAGAAACTATCGACAAAGAGTACCGTTTACAGCTAAAAAAAAGATTCCACGAAGACGTGTTGGAGACCCAGGAAATCATCCAGATAGATCTCAGCTCCTGGCTCAAATAAGGCCCACCATGGAAAAACGCCTCATTTTCATAGCATCAGCTCCGCGCTCAGGCTCAACTTGGTTCAGCAACTTGTTCAACAGCCACCCGGACATACTCTACCGGCACGAACCATTAGCTCGCCTCGCACCGTTCATGGACAGCCTATTGCTATACAGGTTGAAACATGCACATGGACTCACTGAAAAAGAAAGGCAAAATCTCTTGGAATTACTCCATCATGCACACCCAGAAAGCGACAGACCACCTTTTTTCCCAAAGTCGTTTTCCCGCTTTCCACCACAGGGTCGTTTTCTCTGCTGGGCAGCTGCCACCAAGTGGCCAATTGCAGGGAAATTTTATGAAAAATTCTTCTCTACTCCTTCAACCGAAAAAATTTTGGTGCTCAAGGAAACTGGATGGAGTGCCCATATTGAATCCATCCTCGATGGATTGAAACCATCGGCGTCGATTTTTCTGCTACGGCATCCTTGTGCTATTATCGCCTCCATTCTTCGCGGTATCAACAGCGGCCTCATGCGAGTTCCCAGCCCGATGGCAAAACAGGAGTGGTATGCCCACCACTACTCAACCGCTTTGTTAAGGGAAAACGGGTTGCTGCAGGATGATATCCTTAAGGCAGACCCGCTCACGTTCTGGGCACTGCGGCTGCGGGTGCTTTATGATATTTTTTTGGAACTCGCGGCGAAATACAAGGATGGAATCTCAATCGTTGTCTATGAAGATATCCAGAAGGAACCTTTGGAAGAAACGACTGCGCTGTATTCCCAACTAAGAATTCCCCTAGATGAAAACGTGCAACAGTTTATCAGTGCAAGCACCGGCAAGACCGGATCGACGCTCCAGGCAATCCAGAAAAAGGGGAGAAGGAGCTATTTCGGTGTCCACAGACAACGGAACTATGACCCAATGTATTGGAAAAAAGAACTTTCAACAGAGGAAATAGAAAAAATTTGCATGATTGTCGGAGATTATATTTTGCATAAATTTTGGCCGACACACCATTAAAACAGACCAAGTTAAGGTCATATTGGGTAGGATAATATATGTCGCGGGAGCTTACATGGTTAAACCAAAAGGATAGTCGCTTTCTTGCAATACTTAGATCACTATCAATATTCGTAATAGTTTTTGGTCATGTTGGCGGCTTTTGGCTTTTTCGACCATGGTCTGAATTTCTCCATGTTTTTGTGCCAATTTTTTGGCGCTTCCGGGTTTCCAGTGGGTAGATCGGAGTAGCATGTGGAGCCAAGCCAGTCAAGGTCGAGCCCTTCGGGTGCTCCCTGCGGTCACAACCTTGACCGGTTCGCCTCCACATGCTGGATCTACAAGTGGCGATGGCGAAAGGGCTGCGGCGGCATGCCCTCGCCTCCGGCGGGGCTCATGCTCAAGGGCAATTCGTCTTGCACCCATGACCCGTCGTTCATTCCCCACACCCGTTTCGTGCCTCATCGGGCTGGTTTTACCCACGGAAAACCCGGAAGGGCCTTTTGTTCGGTTGCCGGTATGGTTCATCTGCACCCTTCCTCCTTGATATTGTTGGATAAGTTGTTTGACCCAATATACCAAGGAGCGAAGGGTTTTTCACGTTTAATCTAATGTTTTCGATGTGTTACGCAAAAATTTCTAGTCCGAAAGTTCAGTCGATAAATCACTAGCCATCGCGGGGCATTTTCTACCGACATAAGTCTCGAATAATGTGTTTTATACTGATATTTTTATCAACATAAAACACATTCCTTTATACAGCATGATTATTTCCTTTATTAACCTTATTATAAGTCAATTAATTTTCATTATTGCTGGTGCAGGCATCGCCATGCTACTGTTATTCATAGCATCACGTGCTTCAACGGTGTACGTTGGCTCTCCAATTATTACTTTCGAAAATTTAGTATCCGTATATTCAGTGGTCGCCCCTGAAAGAATCACCAAAGATTGAGGATTTGGTTGTAGGACGTCATGGCTGTCAGCCGGCGGAATTGGCTCCCCATGCCTATATACGATATAGTAAACAGTGCCTGAATCATCTGCAGACGGATTCCAACTGATCTTTCTTGATGTTGCGTCCGGGGCGGTTACGACGACGTTGGTTGGCGCTGTTGGAGGAGTTGTGTCCAGGGATTGTTCCCCTCCATCCTGCACTCGAAAAACGTGGATTACAGGAACACCGCTTGACTTTGATGGTTGCAACTCCTCAATATAAAGGAGATTATTTTTTGAATCATAGGCAACCCCACCGAGAGAAGATCTTCTGCACTGGTAGCTACCATATAAAAATTTCTCAACACTATAAGTAGCATAATTAGTTACTTCATATGGTTGTCTGGCTCCTTTAGCGACCTGCGCAAGATCATCCGGGTCATAAAACATTATGGCTCCGTAATAAGGTACGGCCGTATAAGAGTAGCCAGACTGCCCACAGTCATCCGCGGTCAATCGCCCGTAACGCAGCCAACCATTTATATGCTTATCTCGAATTGCTTTGATCCCAACCAGCATAACCGCCGATTTCGCCCCCACCGAAACCCACGCACCATCGTTCCATTCGTCCCCTCCGCGACTCCAACTAAGAAAGGGATGAGCTTCCGTGTAATTCATGAGAACCGTATTGTCCATCTCCAAACCCGTTCCATCATCCAACTTCTCCTGGGATGAAAGCGGTGATCCTAGGGTGGTGTATTTCTCTGGGTTGATAGCATAGAATGTCGGCCCCTCAGATCCCCCAGCCTGACCGCGAACACGGCCAGCCATAATCCTGCGCCCTTGGGTATAAGCATTCGCCCATTCCGCAGGTATTTCAAATAAATATTTACTGGATTCCGCCGCATTCACTTTGGCAAGCCGGGCTGTTCCTGTGGGTTCAGGATTAGCAATATTCACGTTGCTCCACCCAAAACAACGCAACGCTAGCTCAGGGGTATAGTACTCGTACATTACCCATAAGAGCCTGTCCCCTGGCATGTTCCCGCTTTGTTTAAGATATTGGACATCTCCCATCCGAAGGCCGTGGATGATCCCCTGAGCCGGAGCGCCCGCGGTTTCTCCATTCACCAATCCGCCGGTAACTTCGTGTAACGTCTGAATCGATGACGCGTACGGGAGCTTTGATAGAGGGGTGCCAGGACTAGCAGGAACAGGAATCGCGTACTCTGAAATATTGCCTGCCGTCCCGTTTACTCTCACTCCATTCACAAGGGCACGATTTGCTTTGCCAATTCCAAAAAGAGAGCCAGGAAAAGCATCAGTATTCCCTGGATCACCGTCTTCCCTAAAAGAAAGGCCGCCTCCACCGTAGTCAAAGTTAGTCTGATTTGTCTTGTCATTCGGTACCCTGAATGCTCCCAAATAGACAAGGTCTTTGTCCGGGTTAATTCTGGTAGCTGGCGAGGCAGAAGCATAATCAACGCACAAACCAAGAACTGTGGCTACAAAAATAAGAAAAATAAAATTACACTTCATATAAAACTCAATAAGGTTTGGTTGAAAAGTAATTTGTGTAAACTGATACAGAATACACCGCATTAATCATATCACTTGTTTTCATATTTATTGATGACAACATTGTTATCAATCACAGCAACACCTCCTCGTCGATTAAGCCTGTGGCTCACTCGATTACCTTTAATAACCACCGAAGTTCGTGACCCACGATACTCGATGGTGGAAAATGGCGAATCAGAGCTTACAATGGTATTGCCGTAAACTTTCGAACCGACCACATTCATCAATTCTATACCGCACTCAAGGTGATTTCCACGATCGTTGCTAATAATATTGTTGCGTATTGCGCCATCAATATGGTCGACATATCCCTCGCCAGTCGAAAAATCAGGATAAATCCTGCCATTGTTGGACGCTTCCGTTCGCATCCCGAATCCTATTCCCCGATAGCAGTTCACGATCCGGTTCCCCTCGACTATTGTATCACGGCTGTGGGACCAGAAATGGATAGCATGCTCCATGAGCCTGCCGCCGTTCTGGATATTGCGGAAGGTGTTGCCGGAAACCCGCCATCCGCGCGCGGCATGGACATCGAGCCCGCCGGTGTAGAACATCTCTCCTTTCCTTTCCATGATCGAATTGTCGACGAACTCAATGAGGGAGTTTTCAAGTACGCCATAATCCACCCAGTGCATGGCACCTGGAGTGCCGGCGGGATTCACCTTAATGAGTTGCTGGCCGGTGTCGGAGACATGCAGGTTCGTCATCCGCACCCGCAGGACGTCACCGCCCGTCTTTTCTGGTGCGATATGGATCGCGTGGTCGCGGGCATGACGTACCGAAAGGTCGGCGATGGTTACATCCGAACCACGCACGACCAGCAACTCGTTGGTGCAGTTTTCCCTGGTAAGTGGCTCCCTTTGTTGTCCATCGATAATCACCTTTTCACGATTCCCCGATGCGGATCGCAGCGTCAGCCCCGGCTGGCGGAGGATGACCGGTCTGTCGATCCGGTAGTGGCCGTCTGCCAGGAGCAGGGTGGAGCCCTTTCCAGCCCTTCCCGCTGCGGCAGTTAAGTCGTCTCCTGGTGCAAGCCGGATGATGGTTCCTTCCGCATCCAAGTTCATTTCCCGTGCCAATGCATTGACGGGGCACAACGTCAGGGCCAGCAGCAGAATAAGGAAGAGAAGGCGGGTATATTCCAGGTCTCTGGGGAGATTGACCAGCGGAATTGTCACATTATGGATCTCCTCGAACGTTCGTTCCCCGCGAAGGATGGGGAGGGAACTCTCCTCACTGATCCTGTTCCGCCACTTCCGCCCCTGGCTTTGCGCGGACAGAGGGTGACGGGAATACACGATTTCCCCTGACTCTGGATTCCCGCCTTCGCGGGAATGACGGCAATAAGAAACTGGTGATGCTGAAACTCCGGCAACCGGTTTCGATGAATATCGGATGCCTGAGGAAGCAACGCGCACTGCCCTGAAATGAATTGCATCCCGGCCGGTTGGAGTAGAAATATTTTTAACCATTCTCACGCCTGTGCCAGGTGCAGGACCGAAATTTCCGGCGGACAGTTCAGCCGCGCCGGCAAGGTGGTGCAGCCGATGCCGCGGGAGACGTACACGGTCGTCCGCCCCTGCTGCGCGACTCCCTGGGCAAAACGCTTGTTGCGCACAGGCAGAAAAGGGGCGCCGATGAGGGGCAGTGCCACCTGGCCACCGTGGGTGTGGCCGGCCAGCACCGCATCCACCCGCTCTGCCCCGAGGAAATCGACGATATCCGGATTGTGGGCGAGCAGGATGCGGCACTCCCCTTGCGGGGTGTTGCGGAACGCCTGATTGACACCGGGGGCGTCTTCGTACAGATCACCTGCACCGCCAAGCCAGATCGCATCACCGCCGAAGTCGATCCGGAGCGCTCTGTGGCGCAGATTGCCGCCGCTGGCGGCCAGCAGATCGAGGGACATTTGGTGATTGGCCCAATGGTCGTGGTTGCCCAGCACGAAATAACTTCCCAACCTCGCCCGCAGGCCGCCCAAGGCTTTCCATACCCGGACGATATCCTCATCTGCGGTATCGATATTCACGAAATCGCCGGTGCAGACGATGAGATCCCCACCGATGGCGTTCGCCTTGCGGACAAGACTGCCGGCATAGGCGGCCGGCATGAAGGGACCGCCACAGTGCAGGTCCGTCAGGTGAACGATGGTCAGTCCCTGCGCCGCCGGCGGCAGATTCGGTACCGGCAAGCGGTAGTGGTTGGTCCGCAGGGCGGATCGCTCGATTGCGAAAGGATAGCCCATGGCCAACAGCGCGAGTCCCTTGAAGGTTTTTTCGAGAAACAGGCGTCTGGTTTGGGTCTGTTGGGTCAATGGGTCTGTTGGGTCTGTTGGGTCATTGGGTCTGTTGGGTCATTGGGTCTGTTGGGTCTGTTGGGTCTGTTGGGTCTGTTGGGTCTGTGGGGTCTGTGGGGTCTGTTGGGTCTGTGGGGTCTGTTGGGTCTGTGGGTCTGTGGGGCTGTGGTCAGTGCGTGAATGTTTTCAATGTGATATCCTTCACCGCCAAAGGGTTCGGGAGACATTGTGGCCCGTTGTTGGGCTTTCATTCCCGGTTCTTGCGGATTTCCACACCAATTTGCCGACAGAACTCGACAAAATCACCCAACCCTTTCTCCAGAACATAACGGACAATTTCCATATCCAGCCCCTGATATTCGTGAATCGCCACGTTACGAAACCCGACCATGCCCATGAGTCGTAAAGACAACTCCTTGTCGAGGATGCCGCCCCTGGCCAACAAGGCGAAAGCATCGGCACTGCCCTGGGGAATACCCAACCGCCGCATGGCAACGAAATGCATCGCCATATCGATGGCCGCCTGACAGGCTCGCTCGATATTCAGAATCATCGCGTCCAGGTGAGTGTAATTATTCAACTCTGGACATGCCGCATATTCTTCACCGATTCGGCGCAAACACCGCTCGATGATGGCGGCTTTGTTCAGAACGATGTCATCCCGCATTGCGATTGCCCCTCAAGATAGCTTTCGTCATTCAGATGCGGCCCCAGCTGCCACTCAGTGAACCTGATAGGCCCGAAGAATATCCGCCCTCTCGTCATTGAGCTTGGCGTAATAGGAGAGGACATACATGGTGAATGCGTCATGCCGCATTGGATCCCGGCAATAGAGAAGTTTTCCGTTGGTCAGTACTTCCTTGGCGAACACTGTGTTGCGGGTACTTAATACGCTCAGGTCGATTCTTCGGAATGCCGCGCGTTCGATTTCGGAGGCGGCCAAAAAAAGTTGCAACTGACCGGGAACCTTCTTTTCCTCGAACAACAGGGCAAGATCGATATCGCTGTCGGCACGCATGGTGTCCTTAGCGGCGGAGCCATGCAGATAAACGGCGACAATACCAGGGAAAATCTGCCGCAACTTTTCCACCACCCTGCTCTCCGATTGGAATACTTCCTTCATTCCTTCACCTTAGTGGATTTCAGATTCAATGGCGCCGCAAAAGTTCGGCTTCCCTGCCCCGATCTTGGCGGGAGTGGCGAGATAGGGGGCTGTTCAGTTTTTTGCGCGTCCACCTTAATTACCGCGGCGCGGCACCGTCGACGATGCAAGCATACCCTTGTGCGCGAAATTTTTCACCCAGCACCCTTCGTGCTTCCTCTTCTCCATGGACGAGTTTGATGCCGCCCGGCCTTTCGGGCATGGCGGCGACCCAGTCCAGCAGCCCCTGCTGGTCAGCGTGGGCGGAATAGCCGGAAAGCACCTGTACCGCCGCGCGCACGGGAACGTTTCGCCCGTCGATGGTGACGGTGCCGTTGGGCCGGCCGCTCTGCTCGACAATTTTCCTGCCCAGGGTGTGGTGCGCCTGATAGCCGACAAAGAGGATATCGGTTCTCGGATCAGCGAGGCCAGCGGCCAGGTGATCGAGAATGCGACCGCCGGTGCACATGCCGCTGCCGGCGATGATGATCAGCGGTCCGGGGTGCTGCAGCAACTGGAGATGATCGCGGTAGCGGTGGCACGCATACAGCCCCTGGAAATCGATAGGATCGTCACCGCGGCGCAACAATTCCCGCGCCTCCCGGTCCCAGAATTCCCTCTGTGAACCATAGACTTCGGTCAGACGAAGGCCGAGTGGGGAATCGACGATCACCGGGAGTTCGTGTATTCCCGCCCGTTCGAGGCGGGCGCGAAAGGAAGGGGTGGCAAAAACGCGATCCAGTTCGTAGAGGATCTCCTGGGTTCGACCCAGGGCAAAGGCCGGGATAAGAACCTTGCCCTTGTCCCACAGCGCCTTGGCCAGCGCATCCTCCAGATGGGCAAGCCGATGCCGTCGATTTTCGTGGTTGCGGTCGCCATAGGTGGATTCGAGGATGAGCAGGTCGCAGGAAGGCGGCGGGTCCGGGTCGCAGAGAAGGGGGGTATTCCTGTTGCCCAGGTCGCCAGAGAACATCACGGAAAAGGGTTTCCCGTCCTCCGGGTGGGCGATCTCGAAGCGAATGAAGCAGGAGCCGAGAATATGGCCGGCCCGGCCGAGGGAGAAGGTGACGCCTTTTTTCAGCTTGAAGGCCTGCCCGTATTCGAAGCCCCAGGATAATTCGTCGATGTGCTGCAGGATGGCCTTTTTCCCGGCATCGTCGTAACCGGAAAATCCCATGGCGTCATGGAGCATCGGTTCCAGCAGGGCCTTGGTGGGGTGGGAGCAGAGGATCTCGCCGGCAAAGCCGTTGTCGATCAGTTCCGGCAGCCGGCCGATGTGGTCGATGTGGGCGTGGGTGAGGAAGAGGTAATCGAGCTCTACGGGGCTGACCGGCCATTGGCCGATGGGCAGGGCCGGGTCACCCCCCTGGGACAGCCCGCAGTCGACCATGATGTTGAGATCGCTCACCCGGAGGAGGTGACAGGAGCCGGTGACGCAATGTTCCCCGCCCAGATGGGTTATCTTTGGCTTTGGTCTGGCCATGGATTCTTGTACGGCTTCACGGGGCGTTTGCGTGGGGGCCTGTTCCTCGACCGGTTACGATTTCCGTAACCGGTCAGCAGCACCCCATCTTCGGACGATCGGTCCGGCTTACGTACGCGAAGTACGCGGCGCCGGTCCGCTTGTCCGAATCTGTGGCACTTCTGAACGGTTACAGCGTCGTGGTTATGCACCACCGCACCTGTGTGGTGAACGGTTGCGATTTCCCGCATTCTGGGCAACCCACCTTTATATTCCCGCCTTGAAAGTTTGACAATTTCGCTTTTTCAGCTTAAAATTGTCGAATATGTGGATTGATCGCCTCATTTTATCGGAATTACGGCAAGCTGCCGCATCCTTTCCGGTTGTGCTCCTGACCGGCCCGCGCCAGGTCGGCAAGACTTCCGTGCTGGAGCGGACCTTTGCGGAATGTTCCTACGTCTCCCTCGATACGGCGGCCAATGCCGAAATGGCGGACACCAGGCCGGAGGATTTTCTGCGTCTGCACCAGCCGCCGCTCGTTATCGATGAAATCCAGTACGCCCCTGCGTTTTTCCGGGCCATCAAGTCTCATGTGGACGCTAACCGCGGCAGACATGGGCTTTTCATCCTCTCGGGATCGCAAAACTTTCCGCTCATGCAGGCGGTGGCCGACAGCCTGGCCGGCAGGGCGGCGGTGCTGCCCTTTCACGGCCTCTCCTACGAGGAATGGGCCATCGCCTGGCAGGACCGCTCCGATTGGCGCGAATTCATTTTCCGCGGCACCTTTCCTCGGCTTTGGGATGATCCCGACCATCCGGTTTCACGGTCTCGATGGTATCAGGGCTATACGGCCACCTATCTGGAACGCGACGTCCGCAACCTGCTCAACATCGGCAACCTTCGCGACTTCGAACGCTTCCTGCGTGCCTGCGCCGCCCGCTGCTCGCAAACCCTCAACATGAGTGAACTGGGCAGAGATGTGGGAATTTCCGCCACAACCGCCCGGCAGTGGGTCAGCGTGCTGACGGCCTCCAACGTTCTCTTCCTGTTGGAACCGTATTATCGCTCCCTCGGTAAACGACTTGCCAAGGCGCCGAAAATGTATTTCACCGACAGCGGGCTCGCTTCCTGGCTGATGGGATTCCAGAATGCCGAAGCCCTGTGGGCAAGCCCTTTTGCCGGCGCACTCTGGGAAAACCATGTGATCGGTCAATGGCTGCGCTGGCGGGACTGGCGCCAGCCGACCGCCAGCCTCTGGTACTGGCGCGACCAGGGCGGCAACGAGGCGGATCTGCTCATCGAATGCGATGGCCGCCTGCATGCCGTCGAATGCAAACTCACCGAAAAACCCGAAGTCAGGGACGCCAAGGGTCTGCAGAAATGTGCCTCCTTCTATGGCGACGATCTGGTCGCCTCCCTTTCCATAGCGTGCACCGCCGCAGCCCCCTATCAAATTTCACCCCGCATAACCGTCAGGGACGGCAGGACCACCTGGCGGTTGGGCGAGTAGGAACTTTCTGACTCCCCTGCCCCAGCAGCGGCGGGTGCAAAGCACCTCATGGAAAGGCCTGGGCCACTGATTCACCCAGTCTGGATCGCCACGCTTCGCTCGCGATGACGGCGAGGGTGGTTTTTCCTCTGCGCCATTGCGATGATCGCAGTAACGAAGCAATCCGGCCGGAGCCGCCAATTCACCGCCAACAATGCCGGCAACCAGAATTTCGTTCTGCCGCCGCCGGACTCCTGGATCGCCACGGCCCTGCGGGCCTCGCGATGACGGCGAGGGTGGTTTTTCCTCTGCGTCATTGCGAGGAACGCAGTGACGAAGCAATCCAGTCGGAGCCGCCAATTCACCGCCAGTAATGCCAGCAGCCAGAATTTCGTTCTGCCGCCGCCGGACTCCTGGATCGCCACCGCCCTGCGGGCCTCGCGAGGACGGCGAGGGTGGTTTTTCCTCTGCGTCATTGCGAGGAACGCAGTGACGAAGCAATCCAGTCGGAGCCGCCAATTCATCGCCAGCAATGCCAGCAGCCAGAATTTCGTTCTGCCGCCGCCGGACTCCTGGATCGCCACGGCCCTGCGGGCCTCGCGAGGACGGCGAGGGTGGTTTTTCCTCTGCGTCATTGCGAGGAACGTAGTGACGAAGCAATCCAGTCGGAGCCGCCAATTCACCGCCAGCAATGCCAGCAGCCAGAATTTCGTTCTGTCGCCGCCGGACTCCTGGATCTCCACGGCCCTGCGGGCCTCGCGATGACGGCGAGGGTGGTTTTTCCTCTGCGTCATTGCGAGGAACGCAGTGACGAAGCAATCCAGTCGGCGCCGCCAATTCATCGCCAGCAATGCCAGCAGCCAGAATTTCGTTCTGCCGCCGCCGGACTCTTGGATCGCCACGGCCCTGCGGGCCTCGCGAGGACGGCAAGGGTGGTTTTTCCTCTGCGTCATTGCGAGAAACGCAGTGACGAAGCAATCCAGTCGGAGCCGCCAATTCACCGCCAGCGATCCCAGCAGCCAG
>JBFLZZ010000023.1:0-57700 GCA_040755255.1 Thermodesulfobacteriota bacterium | reverse complement strand
TGCGGGGTCGTAGTTCAGTCGGTTAGAACGCTGGCCTGTCACGCCAGAGGTCGCGAGTTCGAGTCTCGTCGGCCCCGCCACCATCGTAAAGGCATCTGCAGCTTCCTGCAGGTGCCTTTTTTCGTGGTGCCTCTTCCCCCTTGCCCCGAAGATCCTCCCGCCGGGCAACAGGCCCGCCCCCTCCCTCACCCATGCCGCCTCGACAGCATGGGGCACCGGGCCGTTCCGGATCGCTTCGTCAAGGGTCTGTCGGCGATGACGGCGCAACGGCCGGATCATCGCCAGCAAAGGGTGACGAATTGGTCCGCACCTCCTTTGCTCCGCACCGTTTCATCCATCCGTACGGCGCCTAGTGCATGCCAACTCAGTTCTGCTGATCCTGCTGCCGCTCCAGCAGGGGGAGGACCGGCAGCACCGCCATTCCCGGCAGCGACGCCAGGAAACTCACGCCAAAGAACATTCCGTACCCCAGGGCCTGGGCAAGAAAACCGGAAAGGATGCCGGCGAAAACGCCGCTGATGCTCATCAGGCCGGTACCGATGGCATAGTGGGCCGCCTTGTGGCCCCCCCGGCAGAGCCGCATCAGGTAGGTCATCAGCACCGCGGTGCCGAGCCCGCCCGCCAGCTGATCGAACCCGTGCACCCCGCAGACGAAGAGGAGCGGCTCCCAGCCCATGGCCGGCGGCTGGGCGAGAGTTGAGCCGTCGGCCAGGTAGGGGGCGAGCAGCAGCGCCAGGATCATGTACACCAGGTTGGTGGCGTTCTGGGCGAGGAGAAAGGGCAGAATCATCCGTTTGAGTCCGAAACGGGCGATGAGCCAGCCACCGACCATGGCGCCCAGAATGGAGCAGGGCAGGCCGATCCCGGCGGAGATCCAACCGTAATGGGCCTTAAGCCCAAGATCGACGAAAAAAGGGGCGACCATGGAGCTGAGCATGAACTCCCCGGTGCGGACCAGGACGATGAAGGCGAGGATGGCGGTGATCCGCTCCCGGTCGACGAAGGAGAGAAAGGCGGCGGCATAGTAGTGGTCCTGGCGGCGGACGAGGCTGGCGTGCAATCGCTCCCGCCCGGCCAGCACCATGCCGAGGACCATGAAGAGCGATATTCCGATCCAGGCGGAAAAGTTGAGTTTTTCGAAGAATGGGTTGGTTCGCTGCAGCTGTTCGTAGGCGGAGGAGGAAACGAGCAGCTGGATGGTGCCGACATAGGCCAACAAGAGCGAAAGCAGCAGCAGATTGCGCGGCCTTTTCAGGTTGCGCAGCAGCAGTGTCGGCGCCTTGCCGTCTGCCGCGCCCTGCCAGAGATAATACCCGTGAAAAACCGCCAGGATCGCCAGAGCCGCCGCCGCCAGCAGAAAGGCGGCCCACCAGTGGAAGAGGGTGCCGACGGTGACGATCACCCCGGTTCCGGTCATCATCGCGATGCGGTAGGCCATCACCCGGTAGCCGAGGAAGCGGGCCTGCCCCTGGGAGTCGAGGGCCTCGAGATAGTACCCGTCGATGGCGATGTCGTTGGTGGCGGCGATGAAGCAGGCAAAGAAGAAGAGGACGGCCACGGCCGCCGGCGAGCGCTCCAGGCCGGCCGCCAGGGCGGCTGCGAAAAAAAAGACGGCAAGCAGGGCCTGGCAGGTGATCATCCATCGTTTGCGGCTGGAAAAGGCGTCGACCTGAGGCGCCCACAGAAATTTGACGACCCAGGGCAGGCCGTAGAGAGAGGTCATGCCGATCCCTTCGAGACTCATCCCCCGGTCGCGGAAAAAGACGCCGGAGAGCGTCCGCAGCACGGAGTAGGGCAACCCTTCGGCAAAATAGGTGGTGAAGGTCCAGAGCCAGTCACGGCGGGATGCTTTTTCAGAATTCGGCATGGTACAATTTGGATGACGGAGGAAAAATCGGAAGATCTCCCGCAGAGACGCACGTGGGCGGAGCCAGCCTGCCGGCAGGCTGGTACGGAACGGTTCCCCTCGCGGCCTCGCCGGGCACTTTCTCTCCCCAAGATCTGGAGAAGGATATGGCACGCAGAGCGGTACTCATCGAATCCTCGGACACCATGCGCAAGATCCTGGCGGCGATCATCATGGCCCACCACAACGATGTCAGCGTCATCGACGCGGTCGACTGCGAACAGGCCAAGGAGATCATCGCCCAACAGCAGGTGCAGATGATCGTCTACAACTGGGACGGGGTTTCCGCCGACTACCTCGACCTGCTCCGGGTCAGCGAGGAGCGCGCCTTGCCGGTGCTGGTACTGGTGGCGGACCCGGAGAGCGCGACGGTAACGGACCTGCTGGCGGCCAGCCTGCCGGAATCGCATATCGCCGCATTGACCGAGGATGCCATCGCCGGGGCGATCAACCGGGTGTGCGACCCCCGCCGGCTGCGCGCCTCCCGACGGTACAGTATTCCCGGCACCATCGCCCGCCTGCGCCAGGGAGAGATCACCTACTTCGGGGTGGTGATCAACATCAGCGCCGGCGGCATGCTCTGCGACATCGAGTACGCCGAGTCCTTCCGCTGGGATGCTCCCACCGAAGTCCAGCTGGATTTCCCCGTGGCGGACGGCAAGATCGAGGTCGGCGGTATCGCCGGCGGTGTCCGTCGCCTGGCGGTGCTGGAGTGCGAAGACAATGGCCAGCCGGTTCTGCTGCGGCTGGCCTATGCCTTCGGGGCGATGGCGCCGGCCGAGGTCGACCGGCTGTTGCAGGTTCTCACCCGCTCGGGCTCCATGGCCGGACTGTCCGCCTGAGGCTGGCGGTTACGGGAGTTGCGTCCGGGCGGTGATCTCCATGGCCGCCTGGATGACCGCTGCCGAATCGATCCGGCACTGCTTGCGCAGGATATCCTGGGGACCGTGCTCGATGAAGCGGGCCGGGATGCCCAGACTGCGGACCACAACCCTGCGCAGCAGATCCCGCTGGCCGAGTTCCTCCAGCAACGCGCTGCCGAATCCACCCCTGGCCGCGTTCTCCTCGACGGTGATCACCCGTCCGGTCTTCTCGGCCCAGCGGCAGATCAGTTCGCCATCCAGGGGTTGAATGAAGCGGGGGTTGATCACCGCCGCATCGATGCCGATCTTTTCCAGCCCCGCCGCCGCCTCCATGGCGACCGTCACCCGGTTGCCCACCCCCAGCAGCAGGACATCATCTCCTTCCCGCAACAGTTCGCCCCGGCCCACCGGCAGCAGCCGGAATTCATCCCGCAGGGGCACCCCGTCGCCGCAGCCGCGCGGATAGCGGATGGCGCAGGGACCGTCCTGCTGTATCGCGGTAAACAGCATGTCCTGCAGCTCCGCCTCGTCCTTCGGCGCCATGAGCAGCAGGCCGGGGATGAAACGCAGGAAGGAGAGATCGAAGACGCCGTGGTGGGTCGGGCCGTCGTCGCCGACCAGGCCGCCGCGGTCGATGGCGAAGGTGACCGGCAGTCCCTGCAGGCAGACGTCGTGGATGATCTGATCCAGGGCCCGCTGCAGGAAAGTCGAATAGATGGCCACCACCGGCCGCATCCCTTCGAGGGCCAGACCGGCGGCAAAGGTCACCGCATGCTGCTCGGCGATGCCGACGTCGAAACAGCGGGTGGGGAACCTGGCGGCGAATTTGCTGAGTCCGGTGCCGGCGGGCATGGCGGCGGTGATCGCCGTGACCCGTTTGTCCTTTTCGGCCAGGCGGACGAGGGTGTCGCCGAACACCTCGGTGTAGGAGGCAGGCTGCGGCCGCTCCGGTTTGACCGGTACACCGGTGGCCGCGTCGAAGGGACCGAGTCCGTGATAGTCGCCCGGGTTTTTCTCCGCCGGGGGATAGCCCTTGCCCTTGGTGGTGAGCACGTGGATGAGTACCGGACCGTCGCTGAACTGCCGGACATTGCGAAAGGTCTCGATGAGGCTGTCCAGATTGTGACCGGGCAGCGGGCCGACATACTCGAATTTCAGCGCCTCGAACAGCATACCGGGGGTGAAGAACCCCTTGAGGCTCTCCTCGGTGCGTTTCAGGAGATGGAGGATGTTTTCGCCGACGTTGTGGAAGGACTTGAGGAAATGCTCCATGTCCTTCTTGATGGACATCATCGTCTTGCTGGTCAGCTTGCGGCTCAGGAAGCTGGAAAGGGCGCCGACGTTGGGCGAGATGGACATCTCGTTGTCGTTGAGCACCACGATCAGGTTCTTGTGGAGATCGCCGGCATGGTTCAGGCCCTCGAAGGCCATGCCGCCGGTCATCGAGCCGTCGCCGATGACCGCGATCACCCGATCCTTGTCGCGCTGCAGGCATTTGGCGGCGGCAATGCCGAGGCTGGCTGAAATCGAGGTGGAACTGTGGCCGGTGTCAAAGACGTCGTAGGGGCTTTCCTCCCGTTTGGGAAAGCCGCTGATCCCCCCGTGCTGGCGCAGGGTATCGAAGCGGTCACGCCGGCCGGTGAGCAGCTTGTGGGCGTAGGTCTGGTGGCCGACATCCCAGACGATCCGGTCATCGGGGGTCTGAAAGACGTAGTGCAGGGCGATGGTCAGCTCGACCACCCCGAGGCTGGGTGCCAGGTGGCCGCCGTTTCTGGATACCGTGTCGATGATGCGGCGGCGCAACTCCGCGGCCAATAGCGGCAACCGGTCTGCGGGCAGGCGGCGGAGGTCCGCAGGCGAGTCGATGGTGGCAAGCAGGGGGGTGGTGACAGACATGAGAAGCTCAGCGTCTCCTGTTCAGAATGTAGAGGGCCAATTCCCGCAGCGGATCCGCCTTGGCATCGAAGTCGGCCAGGCTGGCGATGGCGGCGTCGACGGTGGCGGCGAGCTGCCGGCGGCTCTCCTCGATGCCCAGCAGGGCAGGGTAGGTGGCCTTGCGATGCTCGGCGTCGGTGCCCACCGCCTTTCCCATCAGGGCGGCATCGCCTTCGACGTTGAGCAGATCGTCCTTCATCTGGAAGGCGAGGCCGATGGCGTCGCCGTACTCGGTGAGTCTGGCGAACTGCACCTGGTCGGCCCTGCCCAGGATGGCGCCGGTCTGCACCGAGGCGGTGATCAGCGCTCCGGTCTTGCAACGGTGGATACGGCGCAGCCCGTCGAGGGTTATCTGTCTGCCTTCGGCGGCAAGATCGAGGGACTGGCCGCCCACCATCCCGGAACTCCCCGCGGCTACGGCCACGAGATGAACGATGCGCAGCCGGTCGGCTGCGTCAAGACCGGGGGCGGCGTCCGGACCAGCCAGCAGTTCGAAGGCCAGGGTCAGCAGGCCGTCGCCGGCGAGGATGGCCTCCGCCTCGCCGAACACCTTGTGATTGGTCGGCTTGCCCCGGCGCAGGTCGTCGTCGTCCATGGCAGGCAGGTCGTCATGGATGAGGGAATAGGTATGGATGCATTCCAGCGCACAGACGGTCGGCATGGCCGCGGTCACGTCCCCCCCCAGGGCCTCGGCCGCCGCAATGGCCAGCAGCGGTCGCACCCGCTTGCCGCCTGCCATCAGGCTGTAGCGCAGGGCGGCGTAGTGGCCGGCCAGGGGGCCCTGTTGGGGCAGGAGGCCGGCAAGACAGTCCTCCACCAGCCCGCGGCGGTTTTCAAGATAGGCTTTCAGCTCCATCCATGCTGTCCTTGTCGCGGTTGAAGGGGGTGGCGGCCAGCATGCCGTTTTTCTCGGTGATGAGCTGCACCTTCTGCCGGGCCTGTTCCAGCTGGCGGCTGCACTGGGCGACCAGTTTCATGGCCTCGTCGAATTGTTTCAGCGAGTCCTCGAGCCCGAGATCACCCTGTTCGAGACTGCGGGTGATTTCCTCGAGTTTGCGCATCGCGGTTTCGAAGGGGATTTCCTTTGCCATGGGGGGAGGCTCCAGGTGATGGTCCTGAACGGTGCAAGATCCGACATAGTAAAAAAAATATCGCCCCCCGGCAATCCCTTTCAAAAAAAAGACCGGCGTGGTAGATAGGACCCACCGCAGATTCCTCCCGCCAGGGCCGCCGTCATGACCGAGGTTCCCCACCCGCACTCCCATCTCGATCAGTTTCTCGACTGGCTCGCCACGGAAAAAGGCTATTCCCCCCACACCGTCACCAGCTACCGGCGTGACCTGGGGGAATTCCTGGCGGCGACGAAAACGGCAATCGCCGCGGTGGACGAGAACCGGATCCGCGCCTTCGTCGTCGCGATCAACCGCAGGAACAGTCCGGCCACCGTCGCCCGCAAACTCTCGGCACTCCGCAGCTTTTTCCGATTCCTTCTGAACAACGGGCACATCCGCGACAACCCGGTGGAGCGGTTCCGGCCGCCCAGGCAGGAACGGCACATGCCGATATTCCTTTCCGTGGACCAGACCCTGGCGCTGCTCGAAGCGCCGGGTGCCGGCGACACCCTGTACCTTCGCGACCGGGCCATGCTGGAAATGCTCTACTCCACCGGCATGCGGGTGGCGGAACTGGTAGGCCTCGACCTCGTCTCCCTTGATTTCGACGGCCAGATGGTTAAAGTGCGGGGCAAGGGCGGCAAGGAGCGCCTGCTTCCCGTGGGAAGCCATGCCCTGGCGGCGGCAAGGGGCTATCTGCCCGAACGCGGGCGGATCGTCGCCGACTGTCGGGCCCGGGGGCGGCAGGCCGACGAACGCGCCTTCTTCCTCGGCGCCAGGGGAACACGGCTGACCACCCGCAGCGTCGAGCGTCTGGTGGAAAAATACGCGCGGGCCGCCGGCATCGACCTGCCGGTCAGCCCGCATGCCCTGCGCCACTCCTTCGCCACCCACATGCTGGAGATGGGCGCCGACCTCCGTTCGGTGCAGGAACTGCTCGGCCATGCCAGCCTGTCCACCACCCAGAAATACACCCATCTGAATGTCGATCATCTCATGGCGGTGTACGACAGAGCGCACCCCATGGCGAGAAAAAAAAAGGAAGAGAGCTGATGGAAAGCGAAGGAAAGATCCGTTCGACCACGGTGATCGCGGTTCGCCACAACGGCCGGGTGGCGGTGGCCGGCGACGGTCAGGTCACCCTGGGCGCCACCGTGATGAAGCACCGGGCCCGCAAGGTCCGCCGCCTCTACGGCGACAAGGTGATCACCGGTTTCGCCGGCGCCACCGCCGACGCCCTCACCCTGTTCGACAAGCTGGAGGGCAAACTGGAGAAATACAACGGCAACCTGCTGCGCGCCGCGGTGGAACTCGCCAAGGACTGGCGTACCGACCGGATGCTCCGTCGTCTGGAGGCGCTGCTCGTCGCGGTCGACCGGGACACCTCCCTGCTGATCACCGGCAGCGGCGATGTCATCGAACCCGACGACGGCATCATTGCCATCGGCTCCGGCGGACCTTACGCCCAGGCAGCGGCCAAGGCGCTGCTGCTCCACAGCGACCTCGACGCCGAGGCCGTCGCCGTCGAGGCGATGAAGATCGCCGGCGCCATCTGTATCTACACCAACGACAATTTCACCGTGGAATCCCTATGACCGCCCCTCTCACCCCCAGGGAAATCGTCGCCGAACTCGACAAGTACATCATCGGCCAGCAGGAAGCCAAGCGCAGCGTCGCCATCGCCCTCCGCAACCGCTGGCGCCGCCAGCAGGTACCCCAGCCGCTCCGGGACGAAATCGCGCCCAAGAACATCATCATGATCGGCCCCACCGGCGTCGGCAAGACCGAGATTGCCCGCCGTCTCGCCACCCTGGCCAATTCGCCGTTCATCAAGGTGGAGGCGTCCAAGTTCACCGAGGTGGGCTATGTCGGCCGCGACGTGGAATCCATGGTGCGCGACCTGGTCGAACTCGCCGTCGGCATGGTGCGCGAGGAGGAACGGCAGGCAGTGGCGGTCAAGGCCAGGGAGAACGCGGAGGAAAGGATGCTCGATCTGCTGGTACCGCCGGGGCCATCCTCGGCAACCCGTTTCGCCGCCACATCCCAGCCGGCGCCGCTGCCTGCCGGCGAGACCCGCGAACGTTTCCGGGCCATGCTCCGCGAGGGCAGACTCGACGAGCGGGAGGTGGAGATGGAAGTGGAGCAGACCCAGAGCATGCCCATGGTGGAGATCCTTTCCAACCAGGGCATGGGCGATCTCGGCTCCGGGCTGCGCGACGCCTTCAGCAAGATCTTTCCCCAGCGTAAGTCCCGGCAGAAGATGAAGGTTTCCGAAGCGATGGCGGTCCTCCTCCAGGAAGAGAGCGCCAAGCTCATCGACATGGAACGGGTGACGAAACAGGCTGTCGGCCGCACCGAACAGTCCGGCATCATCTTCCTCGACGAGATCGACAAGATCGCCTCCCGCGAGGGCCATCACAGCGGTGAGGTGTCCCGGGAAGGGGTGCAGCGGGATCTGTTGCCCATCGTCGAGGGCTCCACGGTCACCACCAAGTACGGCATGGTGCGCACCGACCATATCCTGTTCATCGCCTCCGGCGCCTTTCACCTCTGCAAACCGTCCGATCTGGTGCCGGAGCTGCAGGGCCGATTTCCCATCCGGGTGGAGCTCGGCGCCCTGGGCGAAGAGGAGTTCCACCGCATCCTCACCGAACCGGAAAACGCCCTGACCAAGCAGTACGTGGCCCTGCTCGCCACCGAGGAGGTCAATCTGGTCTTCGCGGACGACGGCATCCGGGAGATGGCCAAAATCGCCGCCGAGGTCAACCAGAGGACCGAGAACATCGGCGCCCGCAGACTGCACACCATTATGGAGAAGGTGCTGGAGGAACTCTCCTTCGACGCCGGCCGGTGGCGGGGGCGCGACTTCGTGGTCGGCGCCGACCATGTCAGAGAGCGGTTGGCGGCGATCTCCGGCAACGAGGACCTGAGCCGCTTCATACTCTGAACCGACCCGGCCAGGGACGAAACCACCCAACGCCCCCTGGATCTTCAACAACGCATTACCACGCCAAGGGAAAAACCATGTACGATCCACAACTCATGTACTGCCCCACCTGCGGCGACGAGTACGTCGCCGGGGTCAAACAATGTGCCGGTTGCCGCATCGATCTGCTTTGCGGCGGCGAAATGATCGCCCGGGCCGAGGCACAGGCGGCGAGGCGCAACAGCCGCGCCGCCGCCATCGGCCCGGATGACGACGTGATTCCCATCTACAAGGGACAGATGGGGGATGTCCGCCGGATCGAGACCTTGCTCGGCCGCGAGCGGATCGCGGCGCTGGTCAGCGGCGACGAGCATTCCTGCGGCAAGGGATGCTGCCCTTCCAATTTCTACGTCAACGTCCGGCGGGAGGACGCCCCGGACGCGGTGCGGATCATCGAGGCGGAATTCGACCGCACCACCGCCTATGGCGAATTGGACACCAGCACCGCGCACGCGGTGTTCAACCCGCATGCCGCCGAGGTTCAGTGCCCGGCCTGCGGCACCACCTTCGTGCCGACCGGCAGCGAATGCCCGGACTGCGGTCTCTGCTTCTGAAGCTTCAGGCGCCGAGGAGGAAATCGATGACCTGATTGGCGGGCTCGGCGAACTCGTCGGCGATGGAGACGAGCGGAACGCCCTGGCGTTCGCTGCGGCGCAGCAGGGGGGAATCCGGGAAGCAGGCGATCGGCGCCTCACCCAATTCCCTGGTGAGAAAATCGCGATCCCGGTCGTCCAGAACCTGGTTGCCGACGAAGGAGATCCGCGGAATCCTGCATTCGCCGGCGAGTTTTCGGATCTTGAGCGCGGTGCGCACCCCGGACTGGGACGGGATCACCACCACCAGCAGGTGATCGACCCCTGCCACCGTGCCGCGGCCCAGGTGCTCGACCCCGGCCTCCATATCCAGCAGCACGATATCGTCCTTGCGCAGCATGAGCTTGGTGAGCATCCGTTTCAACACCGTGTTCTCGGCGCAGGCGCAGCCGGATTCCGCGGTCTGGATGGCGCCCAGGACCATCAGCCTGAGACCGTCCTTTTCCACCATGAAACGGGCGAGCAGGTCGTCGACCTGGGGATTGATATTGTAGAACGGGCTGCCCTCCTGCTTGCCGGACCGTTCTTTCAGCAGCTCCTTCATGTCGGCGATGGGGACGATGGCGTCCACATCCTCCACGCCGATGGTCTGCGCCATGTGGGGGCTGGGGTCGGCATCGATGAGCAGCACCTGTTTGCCGCGCTTCTGGAAATGGCGGGCGAGCACCGCCAGAATAGAGGTCTTGCCGACGCCGCCCTTGCCGCATATCGCTATCTTCATCCGTCTTTTTCCTGGACCTGTATTTGCTGATCCCTGTATGGTAGAAGCTATTCCTTCCAATGACTTGGAGCACTATACCCGAAAGCGGGAAAGTTGACCAGCCGCCCCCGGAGCCATATCCATGAACACCTGTCCCCCACGGCCCGTCGTCTCCCTCGGCATCGAGGAGCTGGGCAAACGTCCGACGAACCTTCTCGCCGGCAGGCGCCTGGCGCTGCTCTGCAACCAGGCCTCCACCGACTCCCGGCTGCGCCACAGCCGCGACCTGCTGGCCGCCCGCTTTCCCGGAGCGCTCACCTGTCTGTTCACCCCCCAGCACGGATTCTTCTCGGAAAAACAGGACAATATGATCGAATCCGGCCATTGGCGGGATCCGCTGCTCGATATCCCGGTGTACAGCCTCTATGCGGAAAGGAGACGCCCGTCCGAGGAAATGTTCGCGGACTTCGACGTGCTGCTCGTCGATCTGTTCGACGTCGGCACCCGGGTGTACACCTTCATCTACACCATGGCCTACTGCCTGGAGGCCGCCGCCCGCTACGGCAGGAAGGTGATCGTCCTCGACCGGCCCAACCCGGTCGGCGGGGAAAGGATCGAGGGCGCGGTCCTGCGGCCCGGCTGGGAGAGCTTCGTCGGCCTCTACCCGATCCCCATGCGGCACGGCCTGACCGTGGGCGAGATGGCGCTGCTGATGAACACCCGGTTCGGCATCGGCGCCGACCTGGAAATCGTCGCCATGCAGGGGTGGCGCCGCTCGATGCTGTATCCCGATACCGGCCTGCCCTGGGTGTTTCCGTCACCCAACATGCCCACCTTCGCCACCGCCCTGGTCTACCCCGGCCAGGTGATCTGGGAAGGCACCAACGTTTCCGAAGGGCGGGGCACGACGCTGCCCTTCGAACTGGCAGGCGCACCGGAATGGGATACCCGGCAAATGGCGGCCGGACTCGCCGGTTTGCCCGGATGCGTGTTCCGGCCGCTGGTCTTCGAGCCCACCTCCGGCAAGTGGGCGGGCAAGGCCTGCCAGGGCTTCCACCTGCACGTCACCGACCCTGCGGCCTTCCGACCGCTGCTCGCCAGCCTCTGCCTGCTGCGCGAGGCGATGGGGCAGGAGGGGTTCGCCTGGAAACAGCCGCCCTACGAATACGAATACGACAGGCTGCCCATCGACATCATCTTCGGCGGCGACCATGTGCGCAAAGACATGGAGACGGGCCGCCTTCCCGTCGACATGGAAAAAGACTGGCGGCAGGGCTTGGCTGAATTCGAGGAAGAACGAAGAGCGGTGTTTCTCTACACATGATGACGGTTGAGTGATACGGTGCGATGATGCGGACGATGCCCCTGGCAACCGGACAGACATCCTGTTTCGACGCGGAGGGGAACATGGTGCCCTGCCCGGGGACCAACCAGGACGGCGAGCACCACCTGGGGCACGCTGCCGCAAGCCCGCGATTCAGCAGACAGGGTGAAATCGTTCGGGACACCCTGACCGGTCTCGACTGGACTCTGGACGCCAACCCTGGCGTGTTTCCACTCAGCTGGGAGGAAGCGCTGGCGGCAGTCGAAGCGATGAACCGCAAGGGATACGGTGGTCATCGGGACTGGCGGTTGCCCAACCGCCGCGAGCTGCGTAGTCTGATGCACTACCAGACCCGAAAGCCGGCCCTGCCGTCCGGCCATTTTTTCACCAACGTCTTTCTCGGCTGGTATTGGACATCCACCAGCGCCGCCATCCACCCCGCGTACGCCTGGTGCGTCCACCTGGAAGGGGCGCGGATGTTCTACGGCCGCAAAGACCAGTACTCCCTGTACTGGCCGGTGCGGGGCGAGAGTCGGCTGCTGGCGGCCACCGGGCAGCAGCGCTGTTTCCGCCATGATGGTGTGCCTGTCGATTGTGCCGGTTCCGGCCAGGATGGCGAGAAACGATACGGCTTGGCCTGGCCTCGGCCCCGTTTTGTCGTGACCGGCGAGGTCGTGGAGGACCTTCTCACCGGCCTTTGCTGGCTCAGGGACGGTGATATTGCCAAAACTCCGACCACCTGGCAGGAAGCCCTCGACCTCGTCGCCTCCCTGAACCGGGCATCCCGTTTCGGCAGGCGGGACTGGCGGCTGCCCAACGTCAACGAACTCGAATCCCTTGTCGACGCCGACCGGCATTCCCCGGCCCTGCCCGCCGATCATCCCTTCGCCGGCGTACAGGATGTCTACTGGTCCTCGACGACCAGTTATTTCGAAACCGACTGGGCGTGGGCCCTCTATCTGGACAAGGGCGCCCTGGGTGTGGGGCACAAACCCGGCCGGAACTTTTACGTCTGGCCGGTTACATCGGCACAGGATTCGGCCAGGGGAGGAAAATGATTCCGATGCCGCCAAGACGACAGGGCCGCTCCCGGTCGAGGTATTCCGCTCGTTCAATCACCAGGGCATCCTGAAACCCGATTTTCCGGGTGCCTCCCAACCGCAAGGATACGTCATGACCTTCTCCTGCCCCAACCACGACTTTGCAACCGACCTCTGCATGAAGCTCGAACGCAGATGCCTGCAGGGGCAGCCCGGCTGCCTCCTCGAGGGCAAGGTCAAGGTGAGCGAGGAGTGCCTCCGTTTCCACGAGGAGCTGGAGGCGAAAAGGGCCGCGGAACGCAGGAGACGGGAAAAGGGTCGCTGACGCTCAGGCGAGACGGCAGACAAGGCACCTGGCCGCCCCGCCGCTTTTGAGGAACTCCGAAAGATCGCATTCGCTCACCCGGTATCCACGCCCGGTCAACCGGCCGGCCAGATCCGGACTGCCGGTATGCATGATGATCGTAGTCCCGACATGGACCGCGTTGCAGCAGAACCGGATGGCCTCGCTTTCGGACACGGGCAGCAGGCGCTCCCCGCCGACGGCACCCTCCAGGACGCTGCGCCCGTACCGGTCGAAGGCACCGGGAAAGTAGACGACCTCGCCGCCGGACAGGGGGCAGAGACAGGTGTCCAGGTGGTAGAAACGGCTGTCGACGAGTTCCAGGGAAAGAACCTCCCTGCCGAGCAGGACGCCGAGCGCGGTGTGCGACTGAATATCCGAGCGGAACCGGTAGCCGGCGAAGATCCGATCCCCCCAGGGCAGGGCATCGCCGAACCCCTCGAAGGCCCAATGGCCGGGCAGCTCCCGCACCGAAAAACCCTGCCGCGAGAACCATTCCCGGAACCAGGGCGCCTCTCCCTGCCGTGCCTGGAAGCGGAAACGGGAGGGGACGAAGGTGCCCGCCTCGACATAGCCCGCGTTGGCGGTGAAGACCATGTCCGGCAGTCCCGGCCGCGGCTCGATCAGCTCGACCACGGCGTCGAGTCCGGTTTCCAGGAGGTCCTTGAGCCGCTGCCACTGGCTGCGGGCCTTGTCCCGATCCGGCTGGAACTGCCGGTGCATCCAGGGATTGATTTCGTACTCGATCCCGTAGTGGTCCGGCGGACACATGAGAAAACGCGGCCTGTTCATCCGGTCAGCTCCACGAGCTCGTGAAAAAAGGCCTCGCAATCCATGACGACGGGGGTGACCTGGGCCGAGCCGCGATCCATCAGTTTGGTGACGGTGGTGGGGTTGATGTCGACGCAGTAGGTGCGCACCCGGGCCGGCAGCAGGTTGCCGGTGGCGATGGAGTGCAGGGCGGTGGCCGCCATCACCACCACGCCCACCTCCCGGACCGCTTCCCGCATCCGTCGCTTGGCGGCCAGGGCGTCGGTGATGACCTCAGGCAGGGGGCCGTCGTCCCGGATCGAACCGGCCAGGATCACATCGAGGCCTTTGCCGTAGGCCTGGTGCATGATTCCGGAACGAAGAATGCCGGCGTCGATCGCCTGACGGATGCCTCCTTGGCCGCGGATGGTGTTGATCGCCTTGAGATGATTGCGGTGCCCGGCGGGCACGGCCGTACCGGTTTTCACCTCGATGCCGAGCGAGGTCCCCATCAGGGCGTATTCGATGTCGTGAACCGCGATGGCGTTGCCGCCGAACAGCACCTGGAACAGATCGCGCTCGAGAAGGCGTACCAGGTCCTCCACCGCACCGCTGTGTACCACCGCCGGCCCCAGGACCAGCAGGTTTTTCGGGCGTGAAGTCCTTGGGGTTCGCAGTACGGTTGCCAACTCCTCCAACACGCGGCGCCGAGGCTTTTCGACCGATACCTCGCTGGCCATGAAGCCGAAATCCGCCACCATGCGTTGCGTCCGCCCCAGCGGCGTGACGCGGACGCCGCCGCTGCCAACGACGAACAGCTGACCGGCGCGCACCTCGTCCATGGGAACCTCCCAGGCCTTTCGCGCCGCGGAGTCCACCGCGATGCCCACATCCATCGCCTCGCCTTCGACGGCGAGTTCTTCCCCGTCGAGACTGACAAAGGTCTCCAGGTTGGTGGTCGAATAGAAATCTTCAGGGAAAACCCCGTCTGCCGGCGCCGGTTGCAACCGGACATTCTCCTGGCGGGCGACGGTTCCGCCCTGGAGTTCGATGTGGTGGAGAATCTCGTCCAGAAGAGCCTTGCTGTCGGCACCGACGCACATCGAGGCGCGGCTCATGTCCTCCGGCCGAGAACCCACCATCAGATCGAGAATCTCATAACGGCCGCCACGGTCGAGGATGAAGTCGAGGACCTTGGAGAGGGTGTGGGAGTCCAGGATATGACCTTCCAGCACCACTGTTTTCACCAGCATAGGCGTTCCCTGCAGGAAAATGAAGGTTGTCGTTCTGATCGGCGAGAGAAGAAAAGCGTGAGCGATGCCACGGACCACGGTCGATCATCAAAATTCTCTCCATACCATTGAACTTCGGCCGCTTCAAGAGGCGAGCATTTTCCCGCCTTTTTCTTGTCAAGCATCGGAAAACCGGGTAATGTGACCACCTGGTCACTTGCGGGGAGTGCTGTTTTGGTCCAACCCAACGATACCTTTCACAACCTGTCTGCCGAAAAGCGACACCGTTTCATCAGGGCGGCAGTGCGGGAATTCGCCCATAACGGCTACCGGCAGGCGAGCCTCAACAGCCTGGTGCGCGATCTCGGCATCGCCAAGGGTTCGGTGTACCGCTATTTCGCCGACAAGGAGGCGCTTTATCTCTACCTGTTCGACGATTTCGTCCAGCAGGTGAAGGGCGCGGTCAAGGAGGCGGTGGGCGAAGGGCAGGGCGATTTCTTCGCCCGGGTCGAACAGGTGTTTCTGGCCGGCCTCGGTTTCATCGACCGGTATCCCGACTACTACCGGATCTACCTGCGGCTGCTCTCCGAAAACGACACGCCGCGCCGTGACGAACTCCTGGGCCGCATCCGCCTCTTTTCCGAGGATTTCTTCCTGCCGCTCTGCCAGGAGGCGCAGGGGGCGGGGCGCATCCGTGCCGATATCCCGGCGCGGCTGATCATCTTCATGATCGATTCGCTCCTCGACAGGTTCCTGCAGGCCTATGCCGGCGGCTGCCCGGACGGCGGCAACCGTTTCTCCGGTATGGAGGATGCCGATCTGAAGAACCAGGTCCGCCAGATCATCGCCGCCCTGCAGACCGGGGTGGCACGGTAAACCATCCGAGACAAAGTCTGTTTTCTAACCTACTACATTGATTTTATTTTTTATATTGTTGTAATTTCGTCAATAGCAGGAGAGTGACAATGGAAGAAATGGTGGTGCGCGCCGGCTTCGGCGATATTCTCGACAAGGTGAAAAACGACGAGCGGCTTTCGGTTGCCGACGGCCTGCGCCTTTTCCGCAGCAACGACATCCTGGCGGTCGGGTATCTGGCTAATCTGGTACGAGAGAAAAAGAACGGCGACAACGCCTACTTCATCTACAACCAGCACATCAACTACTCCAACATCTGCACCAACCTCTGCAAGTTCTGCGCGTTCGGCAAGGAGAAGGGGGCGGCACAGAGTTACGAGATGACCATCGACGAGATCGCCGCCAAGGTGCGTGGCCGGCTCGACGAGCCGATCAGCGAGATCCACATGGTGGGCGGCATCCACCCCGACCTGCCGTACGCCTATTACACCGATGCCCTGCGCGCCATCAAACGGGAGCGGCCCGAGGTCCACATCCAGGGCTTCACCTGCGTCGAGATCGACCATCTCGCCAAGCTCTCCGGCATGGGGCTGGAAAAGACCCTCGCCGACCTGCGCGAGGCCGGGCTCGGCTCCATCCCGGGCGGCGGCGCCGAGGTGTTCAGCCCGCGCATCCGTCAACTCACCTGCGAGAAAAAGCTTTCCGGCGAGGGCTGGCTCGAAGTTGCCAAGACCGCGCACCGGCTGGGGATGCGGAGTAACGCCACCATGCTCTACGGCCACATCGAGACCCTCGAGGAACGGATGGAGCATCTCGCCATGCTCAGAGACGCCCAGGACGAGACCGGCGGCTTCATGACCTTCATTCCCCTGGCCTACCATCCGAAGAACACCGAACTGGGCGGTGGCGGCCGCACCACCGGCATCGACGACCTGAAGAACATCGCTGTCGCCCGGTTGTTCCTCGACAACTTCGACCACATCAAGGCCTACTGGATCATGATCGGCCCCAAGCTCGCCCAGATCGCGCTCTCCTTCGGCGCCGACGACATCGACGGCACGGTCAAGGAGGAGATCATCACGCACATGGCCGGCGCCGAAACCGAGCAGGCCATGGCCCGCGACGACCTCGCCCGGCTGATCAGGGAAGCCGGCCGCATCCCGGTGGAACGGGACACCCTCTACAACGTGCTCGCCACCTACTGAACCGGGGATTGATTCTGCGATGAACACCACGATCACCGACAAGGTTCTCTCCGGCGGCCGGCTCTCCCCCGAGGAAGGGCTTGCACTCTTCCATAGCGCCGATCTCTACGCGCTCGGCTTTCTCGCCGACGCGGTGCGCCGACGCAAGCATCCGGAGGCGACCGTCACCTACGTCATCGACCGCAACATCAACTACACCGACGTCTGCATCTCCGGCTGCAAGTTCTGCGCATTCTACAAGGCGCCGGAAAAAGCGGGCGGCTACGTGCTCTCTTTTGACGAACTGAGCGGCAAGATCCGGGAGACCAAGGAACTGGGCGGCACCCAGATCCTGCTTCAGGGCGGTCTGCACCCTGATCTCGGCCTCGAGTTCTACGAGGAGATGCTGCGCTTCATCAAGGGCCACGACATCCACATCCACGGCTTTTCGCCGCCGGAGGTCAACCACTTCGCCGACATCTCCGGGCTCTCGGTGCGCGAGGTGCTCGTCCGCCTGATGGCCGCGGGGCTCGATTCCATCCCCGGCGGCGGCGCCGAGATCCTCTGCGACCGGGTGCGGACCGAGATCTCGCCGCGCAAGTGCTCGACTGACCGCTGGCTCGCGGTGATGGAACAGGCGCACAAGCTTGGCATGCGCACCTCGGCCACCATGATGTTCGGTCATGTCGAAACCGATGAGGAGATGTTCGAGCATTTTTCCCGGCTGCGCGACCTGCAGGACAGAACCGGCGGTTTCACCGCCTTCATTCCCTGGCCGTTCCAGCCCGGCAACACGGTGCTCGACCACATCAAGCCGGCCACCGGTCACCGCTACCTGCGGACCCTGGCGATGAGCCGGATCTTCCTCGACAATTTCGACAACGTCCAGGCCTCCTGGGTCACCCAGGGACCGAAGATCGCCCAGCTGTCGCTGTTCTTCGGCGCCAACGATTTTGGCTCGACGATGATCGAGGAAAACGTCGTCGCCGCCGCCGGGGTCAGTTTCCGGCTCTCCGAGGCCGAGATCCGGCAACTCGTCGAGGCGGCCGGTTTTTCTGCCCGCCAGCGGCTGATGGACTACCGGCCCGCCTGATGGCTGTCCTTTACCGCTGCCACTGGCTTCTGCCCATCGTCACGCCGCCGATAGCCGACGGCGCGGTGATCGTCGCGGATGGCCGCATCGCCGCCGCGGGCAGGTATCGGGATCTGCGCGGCGGCGCGGGCGAGCGGGAAATCGACGGCGTGCTGCTGCCCTCCCTGGTCAACTGCCATGCCCATCTCGAACTGTCGAGCCTGGGTGGTGTCGCAAGAAGCTGGACCGCGAACGGCAGGGCAGGGGATCTGGCCGGCTGGATCCGTTCCCTGCTCGCCGCCCGCGCCGAACAGGCGGACGACCGGGGGCAGGCGGCGCAAGCCGCCCTTGCCGGAATGCACCGCGAGGGCGTGGGTCTACTGGTGGATATCGGCAATCTGCCGGAAAGCGGCAGGATCGCTGACGATGCGGGGGTAAAGGTTTCGTTTCTGCTGGAAAAACTTGGAGTTGACGAACAAAAGGCAGAATCTCTCTTAAACGATGCGGCCAACGAATCCTGTGCCGTCACCGCCCATGCGCCCTACTCCTGCAGCGGTGCGCTGATCCGGGGATTGAAGACGCTCAGCCGGACGCGTGACGGGCTCTTTTCCATCCACCTGGCCGAAAGCGAGCAGGAACTGATCCTGCTCGCCGGGGACAGGGGGCCGCTCCACGATTTCCTCGCCGAACGGGGGCTGGCCGACGTCTACACCGCGCCGCGCCGGCATCCGGTCACATGGCTGGACGAACTCGGCGTGCTCGATCCCACTACCCTCTGCGTCCACTGCGTGCAGATGGGGACAGCGGAAATCGAACTGCTCGCCCGCAGGGGGGCGAAGATCTGCCTCTGCCCGGTAAGCAACCGGACCCTGGGGGTGGGCGAAGCGCCGGTGCAGGCGATGCTGGCGGCGGGCATTCTCCCCGGTCTCGGTACCGACAGCCTGGCGTCCAACCCGCAGCTTTCCCTGTGGAACGAGCTGCGCGAGGTACAGAACCTGGCTCCTGCCATCGATCCCGCAACCATCATCGCCATGGGTACATTGGGCGGCGCCCGCGCCCTGGGGCTAGAGAACGATTACGGCACCATCGAACCGGGCAAGGCGGCCTCCTTGATCTCTGTCCGGCTCGACGGCGCCACCGGCGCAGAGTCGATGCTGGCGGAACTTCTTTCCACCACCACCGGGGACAAGGTGCAATGGCTGCAGCCGTGACCGCCCGCATCGGCATGGTGAACTTCATCAACACCGCGCCGTTCTACTCGGTGTGGTCGGAATCGGTGCACCGTCCCGACTGGCGGATCACCGAGGCGGCGCCGTCGCACCTGAACCGGTTGCTCCACGCAGGCGAGTTGGATCTGGGCATCGTCTCCTCCCACGAGTACGCCGCCCACCCGGCCGCGTACCTGGTGATGCCGGATCTGTCGATCTCGGCCACCGGCGCGGTGGGCTCGGTCTGCCTCTTCTCCCAGGAGCCGGTGGAAAAGCTGGACGGCAGGCTGATCAACCTGAGCCCCCAGTCGCAGACCTCCAACCAGTTGGTCAAGATCATCCTCGAAGACTTTTGCGGGATCAGTCCCCGCTACGCCGCCGACTCCGCCGATGACACCGCCGCGGCGCTGCTCGCCATCGGCGACGAGGCACTGCGGCTTTCCGGCAGGCGCGCCTACCGCTACGAGATGGATCTGGGCGCCCAGTGGCAGCGCCATACCGGGCTGCCCTTCGTTTTCGCGGTCTGGGCGGTGCGCCGGGACTTCTACGAGAACAATCGGGAAACGATCCGGGAGATCCACGACACCCTCGATCTCTGCATCCACGAGGGGGCGGGGCGGCTCGCCGGAATCTGCCAGACGGTGGCGCCGCGCATCCCCATGGATGAAAAGGCCTGCTTTCGCTATCTCAAGGGATTGGAGTACGATCTCGGGCCTGACAAGATCCGCTCCCTGGAGTATTTTTACAGAAAGCTCATCGAGCGGGGCGAGGCGGACGCGGGAGCGTTGCCGGTCGCCTTTTGCAGTTGTTGACTGAAGACGAGCGCGGGGTTTGCCCCTGCGGGCGAAAAAACAAGTTCCCTTCATTCAGGATCCAGGAGATCGCATGATTGCGCCAGCCACGGCCGAGGAAAAGAAACGGTTCGTCCGCGAAAAATTTTCCTCCATCAGTTCCAGATACGATTTTCTCAACTCAATACTCAGTTTCCAGATCGACCGCTACTGGCGCTGGCAGACCACCCGCCAGCTTCGCGAGTTCCCGGAAGGGGCGGTGCTCGATCTCTGCGCCGGCACCCTGCCGCTTTCCCTGGAGTTGGCCCGGCAGGCACCGAAGCGGCGCATCCTTGCCGTCGATTTCTGCGAGGACATGCTGCGCGCCGGCGTCAAAACACTGCCGACCGACGACCGCAGAGGGCGCATCCAGCCGGTCTGCGGCGACGGCGAGGAGATCCCCGCGGCCACAGGCTCCTTCTGGGGCTGCACCGTCGCCTTCGGCGTCCGCAATCTCTCCCGCACCGAAAAGGGGATCGGCGAGATGCACCGGGTGCTGAAACCCGGCGGCAAACTGCTGATCCTCGAGTTCTCCCGTCCCCGCACCCCGGTGATCAAGCAGCTGTACGGGTTCTACCTCAACCGGGTGCTGCCCTGGGTCGCCGGCAGGATCTCCGGCGACAAGGAGGCCTACGACTATCTCGCCAGTTCCATCGCCGGCTTCTACGAACCCGAGGAGGTGCTGGGCATGATGCAGCGCTGCGGCTTCCGCGAAAGCAGCGCCAAGCCGATGACCTTCGGCATCGTCACCCTCTACATCGGGGTGAAGTGATGAAAAAATGCATCGTCGCCATCACCGGAGCCTCCGGCTCCCTCTACGCCGAACGGCTGCTCGCCCGGCTCGCCCGGCAGGACGCGGTCGTCCACGCCGTCATCTCCGAGGCCGGCCGCAAGGTGCTCGCCATCGAGACCGGCAAGACGCCGGCGCAACTGGACGGCGTCGCCCGGTGGTTCGACGCGGCCGATTTCACCGCGCCCATGGCATCCGGCTCCTGCCGTTACGACGCCATGGTCGTCGTGCCCTGTACCATGGGCACCCTGGCCGCGATCGCCTCCGGCAACGGCCGCAACCTGATCCACCGCGCCGCCGACGTCATGCTGAAGGAGCGGCGGCCGCTGATCCTCGCCGTCCGCGAGACGCCGCTTTCCCGTGTCCATCTGCAAAACATGCTCGCCGCCCACGACGCCGGCGCCGTGATCTGCCCGGCGATGCCCGCCTTCTACACCCAGCCGACATCCCTTACCGAGATGGCCGATCAGTATGCCGGTCGGCTCGCCGAGTTGATGGGCTTTGCCGTCGACGATCTCCCCCGCTGGCAGGGCAGCGGCAGTGAGGGTTGAGGCCATGCTGCACAAGGTCCGCATTCTCCTCGAGATGATCAAGTTCGAGCACACCGTGTTCGCGTTGCCCTTTGCCCTGATCGGCGCTTTTCTCGCCGCCGGCGGCGTACCCGACGCCAGGGTGTTCCTCTGGGTGGTTCTGGCCATGGTCGGCGCCAGAACCGCGGCCATGGGCTTCAACCGCATCGCCGACCGCAGATTCGACGCGCTGAACCCGCGCACCGCCGACCGGGCCATTCCCGCCGGCCAGGTGGGGGTGGGGGAGGCGTGGGCGATGGTGGTCCTTGCCGGTATCCTCTTCTTCTTCGCCTGCTGGCGGCTCAATCCGCTGACCCTGAAAATAGCGCCGCTGGCACTCGGGATCACCTTTTTCTATTCGCTCACCAAGCGGTTCACCTCGCTTTGCCATGTGGTGCTCGGCGTGGCGCTCGCCTTTTCGCCCATCGGCGGCTGGGTGGCGGTCAAGGGCGACTTTATCGGCTTTCCCTGGCAGCTGCCGGTGGGGGTGCTCTTCTGGGTGGCCGGCTTCGACACGGTCTACGCCTGCCTCGACGCCGATTTCGACAAGGGCGTCGGCCTCTATTCGCTGCCCAGCCGATTGGGGCGGCAGAACGCCTTCCGACTGGCGGTGTTGTTTCATGTGGTTGCGTTTGGGTTCTTTGCCCTCACCGGCCTCGCCGCCGGGCTGAACTTCTTTTTCTACGGCGGTCTCGCGGTCACCGCGGCGGCCCTTTTTTACCAGCATCTCATCGTCAATCCCCGGGACCTTTCCCGGATCCAGATGTCCTTTTTCACTATGAACGGGGTCATCGCCCTGGCCTTGTTTCTCTCCACCTGGTTGTCCCTGATGAGTCGTTGAGGTGGACGTAGTGGACAGAGTGGACGGAAGAGATGGTGGATGAAAAGGGGCCGTTAATTCCGAAGCACGGTGGGTGCCGGAAGCTGAAGAGTTTTCAGGTGGCGCAGCTGGTGTACGATGTCACGGTGCGCTTCTGCGGCCGCTACCTCGACCGGAAAAGCCGCACCCATGACCAGATGGTGCAGGCCGCGCGCAGCGGCGTGCAGAACATCGCCGAGGGTTCCCAGGTTTCGGCCACCTCGAAGAAGATGGAACTGAAATTGACCCAGGTAGCGCGGGCCAGCCTGGAGGAACTACGGCTCGACTACGAGGATTTCCTCCGGCAGCGGGGTCTCAATCAGTGGCAGCGGAACGATCCACTGCGCCAGGAACTCATTGACCGACGCTGCCAAAACGCCGACGAGGTGGCGGCCTGGGTGCTGGATATGAGCCGGAGAGGTGGACAGGATGGACAACCGATGTCCACCCCGTCCACTCTGTCCACAACACTCTTCCCGGAAATCTCCGCCAACGCTGCCCTGGTGCTGCTGGCCGTTGCCTGCTCCCTCCTCGACCGGCAGGTCGAACGTCTTGCCACCGATTTCACCACCGAAGGCGGCTTTACCGAACGGCTGTACCGAGCGAGAACCGCCAACAGGAAGGCGAACCGCAACGATGTCCCACCCGGTCATCAACGTTGAGTTTCTTGCCAAGGTCTCCCGCCAGCCCGGCGTCTACGTGATGAAGGACGACCGCGGCGGGGTCCTCTACGTGGGCAAGGCCCGCGATCTCAGAAAACGCCTCGCCTCCTACGCCCGCCCCGCCGAACGGCACACCGCCAAGACCGGCTTGATGCTCTCCAAGGTGGAGACGGTGGAGACCCTGGTGGTCAACACCGAGAAGGAGGCGCTGCTGCTGGAATCGTCGCTGATCAAGAAGCTGCATCCACGTTTCAACATCATCCTCCGCGACGACAAAAGCTACCCGTACCTCAAGGTGACGGTGCAGGAACAATGGCCGCGGCTGGTGGTGACCCGGCGGCCGGGCAAGGACGGCGCCCGCTGCTTCGGCCCCTTTTCCAGCGTTGGCGCCATGTGGGAAACCGTCCGTGTCCTGAACCGGCTGTTTCCCCTGCGGCGCTGCAAGCAGCCCGATCTCGCCCCCCGCGACCGTCCCTGCCTCAACTATCAGATCAAACGCTGTCTCGCCCCCTGCTTCCGACCCGGCGAGGTCGAAGCCGCCTACCGGGAAAACGTCAGAAACATCCTGCTGGTGCTGGAAGGCAAGAAGGACGACCTGCGCCGGCAACTGGAAGGACGGATGAAAGAGGCGGCTGCGGACCTCGATTTCGAGACCGCCGCGCTCCTCCGCGACCAGCTCGCCGCCCTCGCCGAAACCCTCGAAAAACAGATCGTCGCCACCCGGCGCGCGAACGATCAGGATGTCTTCGCGGTGGTCCGCCAGGGAACGGCGGTGGCGGTGTCCTTGCTCATGGTCCGCAAGGGGGTGCTGGAAGGGCAGCGCGCCTTCCTGCTCGACGATCCGGTGGGCGACGATTCCGACATCCTCGCCGAGGCGGTCAGTCGTTACTACGGCAGCAATCCTTTCCTCCCCAACGAGGTATTGCTGGCGTTGGCCGTGGAGGAAAGCGGGATGCTGGCCGACTGGCTTACCGATATCGCCGGCCACAAGGTGAGCGTTGTGGTCCCGGAACGCGGCCTTGGCCGCAGGCTGGTGGAACTGGCCGCCAAGAACGGCGAAAGGAGCCTGGCCGAACGGGACGAGGCGAAAGATTCCTGGGCGATCCTCGCCGCCGCGGTGCAGAAGGCGCTGCATCTCGCGAAGCCACCGATCAGCATCGAATGCCTGGACATCTCCAACCTCGGCGGCAGGCAGACGGTGGGCTCGCTGGTCCGCTTCGAAGAGGGCAAACCCTGTAAGGGCAAATACCGCAGCTACCACCCGGACGATTCCGGCGGTCCCGACGATTACGCGATGATCGGCCAGGTTGTCGGGCGCAGGTTCGATCCCGGCAAGGGGCGGGACCTCGATCTGCCGGACCTGCTGCTGGTGGACGGCGGCCGCGGCCAGGTGAGCGCCGCCGCCCGGGCGATGGCCGACTGCGGCGTCGCGGAGCTGGTTCCCCTGGCCGGCATCGCCAAGGCCCGGGAAGAGGGGGAGATCGACCGGATCTTTCTGGCCGGCCGCAGCAATCCGCTAGCGCTCAAGCACTATTCGCCGGTACTGCTCCTCATGATGCAGATCCGCGACGAGGCGCACCGCTTCGGCATCAGCCGCCACCGGCGGCGGCGCGGCCACGAACAGCTCCGTTCGGCTCTCGATGACGTCCCCGGCATCGGCAGCGCGAAAAAACGGCAGATCCTGAAACACTTCGGCGGACTTGCCGGCGTCAGCGCCGCATCCATCGAGGAACTGCAGCAGGTGCCCGGCATCGGCCCGCGCCTCGCCGCCCTGATCCACCAGGCGCTGCACCCCTGAAGTCCCGCCCTTCGTCAGCCATTTTTCCTGTCGTACAGATCGTACTCGGGAAAATGCGTGTCGGCGCAATCCGGACAGATGCCGTGACTGAATTGGGCATGGGAATGGGACTGAATATACGTTTCCAGCTTTTTCCAGTAACCGGAATCGTCGCGGATCTTCTTGCAATAGGAACAGATGGGCAAGAGGCCGCTTAAGGTGCGGATCTCGGCGAGCGATTTCTGCAGATCAGCGATCAGCCGCTCCCGCTCCACGAGCTGCTCCCGCACCGTTCGCTCCGCGTTTTCGCGCTCCCCGACCTCGTGACGGAGGCTCTCGTTGGCCTGCCGCAGTTCATTGGTGCGGCGCCGCACCCTGTTCTCCAGTTGTTCCTGGTGTTCCCGCAACTCCGCTTCGACCCGCCTGCGGCGGTCGGCGGCCTGCATGGCCCGCATCACCAACAGGGTGGTCAGAGCGAAAATACCGATGAAGATCAGCGCGAAAGCGATGATCAGCCGATTGGTGAGCCTGCTGGTTTCCGCCCGTACATCCTCAAGATAGATGCCTGTCCCGACAATCCATCCCCAGGGTTTGAACACCTTGACGAAGGAAAGCTTCGGAACGATGCGGTGCGCATCGTCTTTCCATTGCCATTTGTACGAAACATAGCCTTCGCCGTCACGATTGACCGTGTCGATGAATTCCATGAACAGATGGACCCCGTCAGGGTCGGTAAAGTCGGTAAGGTCTTTCCCTACGAGATCGGGCCGATAGGGATGCATGAGCAAGGAGGGGGTGAAATCGTTGACCCAGAAGTAGTCTTTGCCGTCAGCGCCTGTCAGTCCCGGGGTTCCGTAGCGCATTCCCCGCAGGTGGGTCAAGGCAAGCCGTTGCGCCTCTTCCCTACTGTACCCGCCCGCCTCTTCCTCGTGCTGGATATGATCAAGCATGCTCCAGGCGGAATACACCAGTTCCCGGACCATCTCTTTCTTGCCGTTCAACAGGCTCTGCCGGTACTGGGGCAGAAACAGCCCGAACATGGTGGCGATTACCATCAGCAAAGCGAAAACCGCAGGGAAAACGATTTTCGCGAATTCAAGGGCGCGGGATGTGGTGGAGAACGGCATGGGCGCGGGGTCCTGATTCTCGATGGGGCAACACCACAAAGTGGTACTTATTCTCAATTGTACCACGAAAAAGGCCTGGTGTTTTCGCCGCCGCAAATGCAGCGGCAACAATGTCCCGCCCCCCTGCTGTTACGAGAGTTTGCCGCCGCACAACCCACAAGGGCAGGTACCGCAGTTGCCCTTGCCGCAGGTCGCTGGCATCTCTCCCCGTCTGGCAGCGAAGATCCACCGGGCACTGCATTGATTCCGGCCGCCCGCTCCCCCGTTCATTCCAATTGACAGCACCACGACCTCTTTTCTATAACGGGAAAGGGGGTATGGAACCTTCTTGCTGCCAACACCCAAAAAGGAGATCACGTCATGAAGCTGACGGATACGATCGAAGAGACGGTTCGGTGGGACGATCCCGGCGTCAGGAGCGACGATACCCTGTTGACGGCGATCCGGCTGATGGCGGCCGGGAATGTCTCCGGGCTGCTTGTTCGTCTCAACGGCGAGGTGCTGGGAATCATCACCGACTGGGACATCATGCATTCGGTGAACAACGGCTACGATCCCGCCGAAACCAGGGTGGACAAGTTCATGACCGCCTGCCAGGCGATGCTGGGCAGAAGCATCAAATCGCCCTGCATCCAGCTGGACGGTTCGATCAGCATCAAGGACGCCCTGCGACTCATGGCCGACCAGAACGTGCATCATCTGATGGTCACCGGCGGCGAGGGTGAGGTGGGGCTGCTCTCTTCCCTCGACCTGCTGAGGGCCGCCTGCTGCTGAAGCGTCCGGTGTCACCAGGCGAGCGCCAGTACCCGGATCTCCATCGGCAGCCCTTTGCCCGACGGGTCACCCAGCGGTATCCTGCCCGTCACTTCATGTCAACGCCCGGACATTCCCTCCACCGGCGGATGACCGAGTTCCCCACTCATCCGGTAAACCTTGGCGAAAACATCGTTGGGAACCTGACTCTGCCAGTGGCCGCTCAATCTCGCCGCCGACCAGGCGAGAAAAAACAGCAGGAGCGCGAGGAGGGGCAGCAGCAGGGGCGGAACCCGTCTGGAACCGGCCGCCCGCACGGTGAGGCAGTCTTTCTTCGGACAGACCGATACGCACTCGAGACAACCGACGCACTCGGCGTTGCGCACCGTTTGCCGGGCAGTCACCCGGATCAATGCCGGGCAGCGCTTC
Source organism: Thermodesulfobacteriota bacterium (assembly GCA_040755255.1). GTDB lineage: Bacteria > Desulfobacterota > Desulfobulbia > Desulfobulbales > S012-135 > JBFLZZ01. Next base: position 30,801 of record JBFLZZ010000023.1, on the reverse strand, counting down.
TCACATTTCTTGCAATCGATGCAGAGTTCCGGATCCCGGCGGATCTGCAGCGGGCTTGCCAGGGCGAACAGGCCGAGCAGGGCGCCGTAGGGGCAGAGATAGCGGCACCAGAAATTGCGAACGACGAGGGACAGGCCGACCAGAACCGCGAGCACGATCAGGCTCAGCTGGGACGGATGCAGAAAAAACTGCAGCATCTTGGCGTCGGCGGCGATGTTGTACGGCGAGCCGATAAAGGAGGCCGTCGCGGCGGCATCCATTTTGAACATGATCGCCCAGACAAAAAAGAAGAGCAGGAGATACTTGCAGCCGAGCAGCGGAATATCCAGCCAGACGGGGAGTCGCAGGGTGAATCGGTGTCCGGTGGCCAGGTTGGAAAATCCGCCCACCGGACAGATCCAGCCGCAGAATCCCTTGCGGCAGACCAGGGCAATGAGCATGGCGGCGAGGAGAATGGTCAGCCCCGCCGGGTGGACCAGGTCGTAGCGGCCGGTGACGAGCAGCTGTTTGACTCCGAGCAGGGCGCTGATCGGCAGAAAGCCTTCCACCGCGCCCGGGCGGGCGACGGCCTCGGGACGAAGTCCGAGCGCCCATTGGTAAAAAAGGAAAAATCGGTAGCCCACAAAGAGGGTGAAAAGGAGAAAGGCGGCCTGAATGACCGCGCGAAGCCTGCCGATTAGCCTGATGTCCATGGGATGCCCCCCTGCCGCTGAGGTCGCCGCGCCGTCATGGCGCGGTCCGGTTCCTGATGATCATTCTATCCCGGTGGAGGGGCGCCGGCCTTGATCCAGGTCAAGAACAGAGGGAATGGAACGGATCGGCAGCGGGCCAAGTGTCGCCGTGGCCGTGCAGGCTGCGGCTGTTGTCGCGGAAATACCAGGTGGCGAGCATGGCAAGCAGCAGCGCGCCGGCGAGCAGGACGAGGAACAGATCTTCTTTCCGCATGGGGCTTCCGGGACGACCTTCCATCAGAGATACAGCAGCCAGAAGAGGGCCGGCAGGGCGAGGCCGGCGAGGCTGAGTACCGCGCCGCGGCCGCTGATGCCGTTCCTGCCCTTGAGGACAAAGAGGCCGGTGCCGGCAAGAATGGCCAGCCCCACCGCGTAGATGTCGGCCATCCAGGTCCAGGCCTTCTTCGGATGATTGAGGTGGAGAAAATTCATCGGGTAGAGCAGCGGCCGCGGCCGCGCCTGTTCCCAGACCGCCGTGCCATCGGCAGGGGATACGGTGAGGACGTCGTCATCGACGAAGATCTGCGTCCCGCCGCCGGGGGCGGGGAGGAAGGACCGCAGCTTGCCGTCGATACCCAGCTGCCGGAGGAGGGTTTGCGCCTCAGCCTCGGTGGTCACCCGCACGCCGGCGCCATCCACGGGAAGCGTCCGCCGCTCGATGTGGTAGTTGGGGTTCCACTGGTGAAGATGGTTGACCGCGACGCCGGAGACCGCGTAGATCACCGTCAGTCCGAAAAAAAAGTAGCCGAGGTCGCGGTGAACGGCATTGTTGAGGCGACGCCAGTGCATCTGTTCCCCGCATGCATCAGTCGATCTCGGCACCGAGACCGCGGATCCGGTATATCTTCTGCGGTCCCGCCACCGTGGCGGGGTCGAAGGCGACTCCCTTCTCCTCGGCCTTATGGCTGAAGTAGGCGATGGCGTCCTCCCGTGACAGGGAAAGCTCCTCCACCGTTCCCTGGACCAGGGCGCTTCTGCCGCGGGCGCTCATCGGAAAAACGATCTCGCCGTCGGCGACCTTGATCTGGATCCGGTCCGGACCGGGGCTGGCGACGATATCCATCCAGCACCCCCGTTTGGCGCAGACTTCGGCCACCGTTCCCCGCACCAGCACCTGTTGGCCGATGTAGCGTCCGGGGGCGGCAAGGATGTCGGCCAGCGCCGTTTCCTGCCGCAGGGTGATGGGCCGGCCATACCCCTCGGCCAGGGCGGCGGTGGCGAAAGCCCCCAGGCAGACAAGGGCGAGAAGAACAATGCGCGCACAGGCGATGACCGGCCGGCGAAAGTTCACTTTATCCATGATGTTTGACTCCCATGTCATCTCGATTGCTTCTTCTGGTCCTGCTGTTTCAGGGTATCCATCGCCCGCTGGAATCGCTGCTGCAGCCGATCTTCCAGACGCCAGGGCAACGGCGGCAATGTCGACCACCGCTTGCCGATCCGGCGGGCCTCGTCGCGACGGGCCGATTCCCGATCGCCGCTGCCGATGAGGGTATTGCTCTCGATGGCGAGTTTGAGCTGTTCGGCCAGGGTAAGAGTCTTGGGGGAGGAGGAAGTTCCGCCGCCTCCGGGCATGCCGGCAAGTTTTTCCAGTTCGAAGATCAGCGCCTCTTTTTCCTTCAGGAGGGCGTCGTTCTCTTCCTTGATGGCGGAGAAGTGTTTCTGGCGCCCTTCGAAGAATCCGTTGCACAAACGCTGGAACCGATCCCGCAGGATCTTCTCCACCTCCCTGGGAGCCGGGCCGATCTGGCCATAGCGCTGCTGCAGTTCCTTGACCGTCTCGGTCGCTTCCTTGTCGTCGATGCGGGGGGCCAGGGCTTCGAGCTGTTCGATGATCTCCTCCTTGGCCCGCTGGTGCACCAGCAGTTCGCCGCGCAAGCGATTGTAGCGCTCCTCCTTGATCCCGAAAAACCGGTCACAGTGACCGCGGAACTCCCGCCAGAGGCTTTCCTCGCCCTCCTTGGCGATCTGGCCGCTCTCCTTCCATCTGGCCTGCAACCCCTTGATTTTTTCTGTAAGTTCGCGCAGATCCTCGGCCTCGTCAGCCAGGGCTGCCACGGCGGCGGCTTCCGCGATCAGCGCCTCTTTGGCGGCTAGGCTCTCCTGCCGCTGGCTGTCGAGGAAGCGGTAGTACCGGTCGGCTGCCTGCTGGAAACGCTGCCAGATGGCGTCGTTATGTTCCTGGGGGGCCGGGCCGATCGTTTTCCAGCGTTTCTGCAGTGCGGCGACCTGACGGCCGGTCTCCGGCCCCGGGGATTCGGTGAGCTGTTCCATCTGCTGGCAGAGCAGCTCCTTTTTCGCCAGATTGTCCATGCGCTGCCGGTCGACCGCGGCGAAATGCACCCGCCGACGTTCGAAGAACTGATTGGCCGCCCGGTGATAGCGGGCGGTGAGTTCACGATCCTCCTTGCCGCCCAGGGGGCCCATTTCCCGCATCCGCTCGCCCAGGGCGGTCATTTCCCGGGAGGCGTCCTTGAAATGTTCCGCCTGCGCCACCGTTTCCGCCCTGGCGACGACTTGCTCCTTTTCGATGAGCAGGTCGGCGCGCCGGACTTTTTTCGCCTCCAGGTAGGGCAGGCAGCGGCCGTACTGCTGCTGGCACAGGTTGTGGAATTCGTGCCACAGCCGGCCGGCGTTGGGGGTGTGGCCGCTTTCCTTCCAGCGCCGCTGGGCACTCTTCACCGTGGCGAGGATGGTTTCGCAGTGGACGTTTTCGGCCAGGGCCGCGACCTCGGCGACGAGGTCTTCCTTGATGGTGCGGCTGGACCAGAACAGCCAGTCCTGTTCCGAAAAAAATTCCCGCTGCCCGGCGAGAAACTGGCGGCGTGCCTCCTTGCAGCGACCGAGGCTCTCATTGATCCGCGGGTCGTCGAACAGATCCAGGGCTTCGTAGCGTTCCTGCAGTTCCCGGAACTGCTCCGCCGCCGCCCCCTTGTCCTCCATGGCGATCAGCCGGCGGAGATCGCCGGTAAGGGCATCGATCGCACCTACGGTTTCATCGAGATTGCGACGGCGGGCCTCGTCGGCCAGGCGGCGCTGTTCCCGGATACGGTCGTCGGCCTGGTCGAGATGCCGCTCGATGAGGGAAGCGTCCATGGTCTGAAAGGGATTTTTGGCGAGCTGCCGGCGGATCCTTCTGACCGCGGCGGCCGCCCCCCTGGGATCATCTTCCGCCCGGGCCGGCAGTTCGGCCGCCTCGCCGAGCATAGTGTCGAACAGGGGCTGTTCCTTGGCGATAAAGGCCGCGTAGTCCTGCTGCAGGATCAACCCCTGGCGGAGGCGACGGTGGTAGCGATCGCTGTCCTCCTGCTCCAGTTGGGAGCAGATCTCGAGAATCCGTGCCTCCTTTGCGTGCAGGGTGTCATGGTCGAGGGGCTCTTTCTGGATGCTGGCGAGGATCTCTTCCACCGTATGCCGCAGTTGTTCCTGCTGCCGTTCGCGGCTCAGCCTGGCCGCCTCCTTTTCCTCCCGTTGCCGGCGGCGGTCGAGAAAGGTCTGCCGGGCCTCGTCGAAAGCGGCGCGCAGGGGGGAGGTTCCTGTCGGGTCGAGTTCGCTCCACTCGCGCTGCAGTTCGGCGAAGCGTGATTCGACAAGCCCGTAGTTGCGGTCGTGGGACAGCCTGCGGGCGTTGTCGACCAGTTCCTGCAATTCCCCGTCGATATCCCGCTCGGCAGGCGGAGCGGCACCATCCAACTTGGCGGCGGCCAGTCGCCGGATGTAGCGGCTGCCGCCGTGTTCGGCGAGCCTTTCCAGCAGTTGCGGATCGGCGATGCGTTCGATTACCAGGGCGGCCACCTGCTTGCCGCACTGCTGTTCGCCGATGGCGACGAGGGTTTCCGGCCTCGCCACCCTGGCGGCGCCGCGCAGGCGCAGGCTGGCGTCGCCGGCCTCGCAGGCGATCCGCTGGAGGAGGCCGTCGTCGCCGATCCGCTCGACAAGGGCGAGTTTCTCCCCTGCCGGCAGGTTGCCGTCGATGACCTGGGCCGTGCGCCGGCTGGCCGCAAGCTGTGCTGCTTTAGCCGCCAGGTCCGGATCGTCGATGCTGGTCGCCAGGCCATCGAGCAACTCCGGGGTGTCGATGGCCTCCAGTGCTCTGAGGCGCACGGAAGGATCGGTGTCTTCGCCGGCGATAATGGCCAGGGTCTGATCGTCGAGGTCGTCTTCGGCGATGGCCTGGTTGCGGATTTCCGGATTGGCATGACGCCAGCGTGGCTTGCGGCGGGAGAAAAAGAAATCGATCATGGTCGTCTCTTAAATTTTTCGGAAATGAATGAAGTTGGTCGGTTGGCGGGAGGTTACCCGGGCGCAGGCGGATCAGCTCTCCTCCGTCCAGCGGAGAGACGACCCCGGTTGCGGCGGAGGCCTGCCTCTTGCTGCCAGGTCGGAGGAGCCTGCATTCCGGCTGTCGCGTTTGGAGTGTGTCTATTCGATTACCATCTCGAAAAAGGAGACGACCTGATTGCGCCCCTTTTCCTTGGCCCGATACAGGGCACTGTCCGCCGCCCTGATGAGGCAGGCGGGGTCGGGGGATCGTTCCGGCACCGCCGAAGCCACCCCGAGGCTGATGGTGACCATCCTGGCCACGGCGGAAGCGGCATGGGGAATGGCGGCGGCAACCACGTTTTCCCGCATGTGCTCCGCCACCTCGTTGGCGCCCTGGATGCCGGTCATCGGCAGGATGACGGCGAATTCCTCGCCGCCGTAACGCACGGCGAGGTCACACTCCCGCTGGACCGAGCCATCGATGATGGCGGCCACCTGCCGGAGACAGCGGTCACCGCCCTGGTGGCCGTACAGGTCGTTATACCGCTTGAAGAAATCGATATCAATCATGATCAGCGAAATGCAGGAGGTTTGCCGCATCGCCCGCCGCCATTCCTGGACGATGATTTCGTCGAAATAGCGGCGGTTGGCAATGCCGGTCAGGCCATCCTCGATGGTGAGTTTCTGCAGTTGCCGGTTGGCGGCCGCCAGTTTCTCCTCGCTTTCCTTCAGGGCCTGGTAGGCGGCGTCGCGCTGTTTCTGGGCGAGGTAGCCCCGGGAGTGGTAACGGATTCTCGCGATCAGTTCGATGCGGTCGGGGAGTTTGACCAGGTAGTCGTTGGCGCCGGTGGCAAAGGCCTCCCGTTTGATTTCCGGCTCTTCCCGGGTGGAGAGGACGATCACCGGGATCGCGGCGGCCCTCGCGCTGGAGCGGTAAAGCTTGAGCAGGGTCAGGCCGTCGCTGTCGGGCATGACCAGATCCTGGAGGATGCAGGTCGGTTGCAGGGATTCGGCGGTGGCCAGGGCGAGCTTCGCGTCGGGGCAGTAGTGAAACTCGATGTCGGGTTCGTCGGCCAGCGCCTGTTGGACCGCGGCGGCGATGATGATCTGGTCGTCGACGAGGAGGACGACGAACCGTTCGGGTGTGCGGCCATCGATTTCGGAGGTGGTGTGTGGTTCGGTAGGGTTATGCATGGTGGTTGTACAGCAGGAAGGCGGCCGTTTCCGTCGGTGTCAGGATCCTTGCGGCCGCGCCGATCTCCTTGGCATAACGGGGAATGCCGTAGACGATGCAGCTGGCCGCGTCCTGGGCGATGGTCCGAAACCCCCGGTTGCGCAGCGCCAGCATTCCCTGGCCGCCATCCCGCCCCATGCCGGTGAGCAGCACCGCCGTCCCGGTTCCCGGCCAGTGGCTGGCAACGGAGTTGTAGAAGATGTCGATGGAAGGGTGGTAAAAATTGTCCTCGTGGGCCCTGGTGTAGCCGAGACCGGTATCCGGCCGCATCACCGCGTGATGGCTGGTGCTGGCGACGTGTACCGTTCCCGGTACGGGCATGTCCCCTTCCCGGAACACCCTCACCTCCAGGGGGATCTGGTCGTTCATCCATCGGGCGAGGCTGGGGGTGAATTTTTCGTCCATGTGCTGGATGACGACGATGGGGTCGGCAAAGGAGGGAGGCAGCTGGGAAAGGATGGTGAGCAGAACCTGCGGCCCCCCGGTCGAGGCGCCGAGCAAGACGATTTCGCGATTGGCGCTGCCGCCGCGCTGCACCTTGGCCGCGGCGGTGGTGTTTCGCTCGCTCGCCTTGCACAGCCGCTCGATGCGGTTGATCTTGGCGATGAGCTGTTCCGCTCCCTCGGAGGTGTCGCCGCCGGCGAGAACCGGGGTCGCCACCACGTCGAGGGCGCCGGCGCCCATGGCTTCGAACACCAGGGAGGAGTTGCCGGTTACCGAGGCGGTCACCACCAGGATGGGACAGGGGGTCTGCTCCATGATGATCCTGGTCGCCTGCACCCCGTTCATCACCGGCATGATCATGTCCATGAGGATGATGTCCGGCGGGTGCTGCCGGCACCTGTCCACCGCCTGCTGGCCGTTCTCGGCGAGCCAGGCGACAGTGTGGCGGCCGGAAGCGGCGATGACCCGGCGCAGACTCTCCCGGGCAAGCAGCATGTCGTTGACGATGGCTACGTTCATTCCTGGCCCATGCTTCTCTTTCCCGCATCCCCGATGAGATCCTGCACCGCCTGCACCAGCCGTTCGTCATCGAAACTGCTCTTGGTGAGGTACATGTCGGCGCCGGCTTCCAGGCCCCGCATTTTGTCCTGCTCGCTCTCCTTGTAGGAGACGATTATGATCGGCAGCTGCATGAGCCTGCGGTCGTCACGGACGCGCTTCACCAGTTCGATGCCGTCCATCCGCGGCATGTCGACATCGGTGATGAGCAGGCTGTACTCTCCCCGCCGCACCATGTTCCAGGCCTCCTGACCGTCCACCGCCACGGTGACCCGATAGCCGCGGGCAAGGAGCATTTCCCGCTCCACCTCCCGCACGGTGATGGAATCGTCCACCACCAGGATCGAAGGCGGTTTCTCCCGCTCGGCCTCCGCTTCCTCGTCGCCGGCGACCGCCTGCAGCCCGCTGGTGCCGGCGATGCGGTCCAGGGTTTTCAGCATATCCTCATGATCGAGAATGAGCACCGGGGTGCCGTCCTCGATCACCGCACCGGAACTGATGTCCTGCAGCTTGCCGCACTGAAGCGGCAGCGGTTGGACGATCAACTCCCGGATGCCCACCAATTCCTCGACCACCAGTCCGTAGAGACTGCCGGGCCTGCCGAGGACAACCGCGTTGATCTCCCGGCCGGACTCCGCCGGATTTTCCAGCTGCAGCAGCTGGCGGGCCGAAACCAGCCCGACCTTCTCGCCATCGAGTTCGCAGTAATCCCGGCCTTCCATATCGTGGATCTCGGCGCGGGTCAACCGCAAGGTGCGATGGACGGCGGTAATCGGCAGGGCGTAGAGTTCGCCGCCGGTTCGAAACAGCAGGCTGCGGCTCACGGAAAGGCTGAGCGGCAGACGGATGAGAAAACGGACGCCCCGGCCCGGGGTGGCCTTGATCCGTATGGAGCCGCCCACCTGGCGGACGGTCAGGGCAACCGCGTCGAGACCGACGCCGCGGCCGGAGACTTCGCTCACCTGGCCGCGGGTGGTGAACCCGGGCAGAAAGAGGAATTCGTACAACTCCTCCTCCGAGAGGTGTGCCGCGACCTCGGCACTCGTCATTTTTCTCTCGATGACCAGGCTGCGGATCCGTTCGATATCGATCCCCCTGCCGTCGTCCTCGACCGCCAGATGCAGAAGGCCGGCCCGGTGCCCGGCCCGCAGGGTGATCGTTCCCTCCGGATTCTTGCCGGCGGCCAGCCGCACCTCTTCCTTCTCGATGCCGTGATCCAGGGCGTTGCGGACCAGATGGGTCATGGGCGAATCCATCTGGCGCAGAATGTCCCTGTCCACCATGGTGTCGTCGCCGGCCACCGCCAGGTTGACGCGCTTGCCGAGATCGCGGCCGAGGTCACGCACCAGGCGGCGCAACCCGTCGACACCGTCGCCGAAACGGACCATCCTCGCCCGGATCATCTCCGAGTGGAGGCGATGGATGGTGTCGCAGGTCTGCCGGCTGTATTCGTCGAAATCGGCGAGGAGGGTGCCGAAAAGATGGTGGATGTTGATGGCCTGGTGGTGGGCGGCGGCGACGGTGTTCCTGCCTCGGTGGCCGGCATCGTTCTCCCTGAGGTTCTTGGCGATGTCCAGGGCCCTGACCAGTTCGTACTGCTGTCGTTTGAAGGCGAGGAGTCTCCTGCCGAACTGCTCCATCCGCCTGCTTCCCACCCGCAGCTCGCTGGCAAAGCCGACCAGCCGGCTCAGTTCGTCGGCGTTGATCTGGACCGTGGTCCGGAATCCCTTCCTTCTCTCGCTGGGAGGAAGCGCAGCCGCGGACGCTGCCGCGGAGGGCGCTGCAGCCGGAACTGTCTCCACCGCAACGGGTGGGGAAGGGGGGGGCGGTGGCTCGTTTCGCGAAGCGACGGTGGCCGCCGTCTCGCCGGCAAGAACCTTGTCCAGGAGAGCGACCAGCTCGCCGCACGCCTGGCCGGAAGGGTGATCGCCGCTCTCCTCGCTGACCGTCCTGCCCATTTCGGCCAGGGCATCACCCACCTTGAGAAGGATGTCGATGTGGCCGGCGTTGAGCAGGAGCCCACCCTGCTTGGCCTTGTTGAAGACATCCTCGAGACGGTGGGCAACGGTCATGATGTCCTTGAGATTGATGATGCGGGCCGCGCCTTTCAGGGAATGGGCCGCGCGCATCAGGGTATCCAGCAGGCCGGGGTCGGTGGGCGCCTGTTCGAGGGCGAGCAGGGAGCGGTTCAGGGTGGCGCATTTCTCCTCGCTCTCCATCCGGAAGAGTTCCACCAGGGAAAATTTTCCGAAGTTGGAGCCGGAAGTGGTCATGCCAGGGTCTCCAGCAGGGCAGGGAACAGCCGCTCGGGATCGAGAAGACCATAGTCGGTGTCATCATGCCGCACGATGGTGATGCAGAAGGATCGGTCGGCATGGGAAAGGGTCACCGGCAAGGGGCAAAGCATTCCGTCGTGATAGTGGAGAACCCCGCGCACCGCGTCCACCGAAAAGGAGATCAGGGCGCCTTCCCGTTCGCACACCACCGTCCATCTGCCGGGATTGTCCTGCTGCGGGTCGGCGGGTATCCGCAGTTGCGCGGCAAGGGAAAAATACAGTTCGAGTTTGCCCCTGATGCTGACAAGCCCGAGAAAGACATCGCCGGACTTGTGGGGGATGGAATGGACGGGGCAGGAGGGGATCACCTCTTTCAGAACCCCTACCGGCAGGCTGAGCCATTCTCTGCCGATCCGGAAGGCGAAGGCGGCTTCGCGGCTGTGGTGGGGCTTGGCGATGCCGCTGGCAACGATCCTGGTCAGTTCCCGGCGGTATGCCTGGTCCAGCTCCCGATCGAGCAGCAGACGGGCCGCCCTGGTAAAGTCAGGACAGTTGTGGCAGTGGACATAGGTCGCCAGTTGGGCGCAGCGCGTACCCTCCTTGCTGAACACTCCCTTTTCTTTCCAGCAGGCATCGATCTCCATGTCCGGCTTCGCGGAGTTCATGCCGTTTTCCTTTCCCGCAGCCGTTGCAGGCGATCACGGTAGTATCCGGCCATCTGGCCGTCTCCTGTCCTCTGGGCGAGCAGGGCGAGAAGGGAAAGGCTTTCCTCGTGCAAGGGGTCGAGATAGACCGCCTTTCTGAAGAAGGCGATGGCCTCCTGCGGCTGCTGCCCCGCCTCGGCGATGACCCCGAGAAGATGGTAATGGCCGGCGGTGGCTTCGCCCTTCCGCAGGGCGTCGGCGAGCAACTTTCTCGCCTGCTCCAGATGGCCAGAGTCCGCCAGACGTTTGGCCGTTTCCAAAACCTGCTCGCCGCCGGGCAGGGGCAATACCCGTGCGGCGGTGGTCCGGGGGACAGCGGAGGCGGCGGGGATTGCCGTGTTCCTGTTCATCGCGGTTAATAGCGGTTGCTTGTCTCTCGATGGGGGAAGAGCGCCGGTCCCGGCAACCGCGCCGGCTCCGGAGGGAGCAGACTGCCCGGTCTCACGGATCGGTGCAGGTCCGGGGAGCTCGGCGCGCACGAACAGATAGGGGTGTTCGGCATCGCCGAGGGCGAAACCGACGTCATGGAAAAGGATGGTTTCGGCGGGACCGGCAAAGAGAAACCCTTTGGGCGTCAACAGCTCGCGCAGCTGCAGCATGGCCTTTTTCCGGGATCTGGTGTCGAGATAGATGAGAAGGTTCTTGCAGAAGACCACATCGTACCGCCCGAGTCCGCGCATGAAGGAATCGGAAAGGATATTGCCGCAATGGAAGGTCACCGTCCTGCGGATGCTGTCGAGGATGCGCCAGTGATCGCCGTCGCGGGTGAAATAAACGTCGCGGTACTGGAGATCGGCGCCGCGAAAGGAGCGGTTGCGATAGATGCCGGCACGGGCGCGGTCGATGGCCCGGCCGCTGATGTCGATCCCGTCCACCCGCAGGCGCCCGGGGGAAATCCCGGTCTGCTGCAGGACGATGGAGAGCGTATAGGCTTCCTCCCCGGTGGCGCAGGGAACGCTCAATACCCTGACCGGCCCCTCGCCGGGCAGTTTGCCGCCGACCGCCAGCTCTCCGAGCACCTGGAAGTAGCCAGGATCGCGGAAAAACCAGGTTTCGGGGATGACCACCTCCTCGATCAGCGCGTTGATCTCGGCGGCGTTGCCGCTGATTCTCTCCAGGTAGGCATCGCGGGAATCGATGCCGAGTTCCCGCATCCGGTGCAGAATGGCCCGGTCGACGGTATTCTGGCCGATGGAGCTTATCTTCAGCCCCAGGTGTTCCTTCAGCAGACCGTTGATGGCACAGTACAGCGAGGGCATTTCATTCATCCACGAGGGCAAAGGCATCGGCGAGAACATTTTTCGGAACGAACCGTTTGCAGTCGAAACGCTGCAACGGTTCTCCCTCCGCTTCGGCGGAAGCGGGGGGGGGGAGGAAAAATTTTTCCCGACCGCTCGCCGGATATTTTCTGGTCTCGATGATCTGCTCCGCCAGCAGGCCGTACAGTCTCCCCTGGCCCGTTTCGCCGGGATGGTCGAGCAGCAGGATGCGGGAGCTGTGGCGACGACTGCAAGGCGACGCGGCCAGCAGCGAGCACAGATCGATGATCGGCACGGGCCTGCCGCGGTAGTTGATCACCCCCGCCACATGAGGCGGCGCGTCCGCAACCCGGATCCATTCCACCTGCGGGATGATTTCGACGATGGAGGCCGCGTCGATGACGAAGCGTTCCCCCTTGATGCTGAAAAGAACGAACAGCACGGTCAGTGTATGCGTGGAGGCAAGGGCGATGCCGACACCCGGCTGCGTTGCATCTTGTTGCGCCACGGCCGGCGGATACGCTGGATGGTTTGTTGGAAGCGCATCAGGATTCGATCCGGAAGCGGGCGATGGCGTCCTGCAGTCCCCGGGCCGCGTCCTGGAGTTGACCGATGGTGCCGCTGTTCTGCGCCAGGGTTTCCGCGGTCTGCTGGGCCGCCTCGTTGAGCTGGCTGATCGCGTCGCTGATCTGGCGGGCGCCGAGGGACTGGGCCTCGATCCCTTCGTTCATCGTGTTCAGGTTGGGGACGAGGACATCCACCTGTTCCAGGACGTGGCTGAGGTTGGAGCCGCTCGCCTGGATCTCGCCGATACCACGGCGGACATCCTCGGCGAACTTGTCGATGCCCATCACCGCGGCGGAAACCGAGGACTGGACATCCTGGACCATCTGTTCGATGTCGAAGGTGGCCACCGAGGTCTGATCCGCCAGCCGCCTGATCTCGGTGGCGACCACCGAGAATCCTGCCCCGTATTCGCCGGCCTTTTCCGCCTCGATGGCGGCGTTCAGGGAGAGAAGGTTGGTCTGATCGGCGACCTTGTTGATGGTTTTCACCACCCCGGCCACATTGGCGGCCTTTTCGTTCAGGATGGAAAGCTTGTCGACGATGTCGCCGGTGGCGGCCTCCATCCTGGACATGATCTGGTTGATGTTGACCAGGCCCTTGTGCCCCTCTTCGGTGGCGTAGGCGGTGTTCTTCGTCAGGCTGTTGAGCCGCTTCATCGCCTGCAGCAGACTGTGGCTGGTGGCGGAGATTTCGGTGGCCGAGGCGGCGATTTCGCTGGTGGTCGCCGCATGTTCGTTGGCGGTGGCCTCCTGCTCCTTGGTGGCGGCGGCGATCTCGGTGATGGAACTGGTCACCTGGATGCCGCTCTGCTGGATCTGCCTGATCAGATCGCGGAGATAGCTGAGCATCTGGTTGAACCCCTGAGTGAGCACGCCGAACTCGTCCTGGCTGTGGGCGGCAATCCTGCCGGTGAGATTTCCCTGCATCACCTCGCCGAAAACCGACGCCAACTGGGCCAGCGGATTGCTGATACTTTTGAGCAGGTAGTAGCCGACGGCGATGCCGGCCAGAAGCGCCAGACAGATGGTGAGGAAAAAGGCCAGGCGGGAAAGCTGGTACTGGCGCTTGACGGAATCGAGCTGATCGCTGGTGGCTTCCATGCGATCGTTGAACAGGATGCCGATCTGTTCCCGGTATTCGTTGATGAGCGGGGTGAGTTTCTTGTCATGCAGTTCGTCCAGCCGGTCCATCTTGCCGGGAGTGGCGAACCCTTCCAGACTGGAGGTTTTGAGGAGCGAGCGGAGTTCGGAGAAGGCCTGGTCGGTCTTGTCCTTCAGTTGCCTGGCATCGGCGAGCCAGTCGGCCTTCTTGACCAGAAAACCCATGTCTTCGACCCGGTACAATCTTTCCCAGTCGGCCTGCAGTTCCTTTTCGATGCGGTCGATCTGCCGTGCGCCTTCGCCCAGGCTGATCTCTTCGTACAGCACACCGTCGACCGCCCGCACCAGATCGATGGCGATCAGTTCATTGAGGGACCGCAGGGTCGCCAGGGGGAGCACCTTCTGGTTGTAAACCCGGTTGAACGACTGGTTGATGGAGTACATGCCGACAAGGCCGCCGGTGCCGGCGATCAGCATGAAAAGGAGAAGCAGGCTAATGGCGATGACCAATCGGGCTCTGACACTCAACGCTGTCACGTGGTTTTCCTTGGCTGCGGGTGTGCGGAACCGACCGGAACAGAAGTATTCCGGGCGAGACTGGAAAAATTTTTCACCTGTTTTTTTGCCGGGACCGAAGGCGTTTCGCCCCTCTGAAGCGGGGACTGGCGGTCCGACACGAAAAAATTATATCACATCAACAAGGTGACAGAAGGGATTTCTGCAAGGCGGCGGCCGCTGCGGAAAAGATCAGGCCGGGGTGCAGGACGCTCCCCGCCTGGCAAGTTCGTGGGCGAGAAGGTCGGTGGCGGCGGGGATGGCGCTCATCACCGGTTCGGAGAGATCCAGGCTGGTGGCGAGGCTGAGCGGTTCAATCCCGAGAAGGTGAATTTCCGGGGGAAGGTCGCCGGTGAGGGCGGCGGCGGCGAGGACATCGGACAGGCCGAGCTGGTGGGGGGAGATCCGGGTGCGGAAGAAGAGCAGGGGATCGTCGAGACGCCGCAGGGCTATTCCGCCCGGCTGCAGATCGATCCTGGCGGCGTCGACGATGAACAGGACATCGCAACCCTCCAGGTAGGGCAACAGGTCGAGACCCATGGTGCCGCCGTCGATGGCGGCGACGTTTCCCGGCAGTCGATAGCGCCGCTGCAGGTTCTCGACGACGCGCACACCCGCGCCTTCATCCGAAAGGAGTATATTGCCGATACCGAGGACGACGATGTTTTTCATGGGAAGGGCGGTGGCGGGACCGGCATCCTGGCCTTGCGGCCGGCGCCGGTCCCGGCGTGCTGGTTGCGGGTCAGATGGCCCTGACCTTGACGATGCTGCCGCCGTTCTTGCCGTCGTGAAGGTGGATGGCGCAGGCGAGGCAGGGGTCGAAGGAATGGACGGTGCGCAGGACTTCCAGCGGTCGCTCCGGATCGGCCACCGGGTTGTCCATCAGGGATGCCTCGTACGGCAGTTTCTCGTCCCTGGAGTTGCGCGGTCCGGCATTCCAGGTGGAAGGAACCACCGCCTGGTAGTTCTTGATCTTACCGTCCTCGATGACCACCCAGTGCGACAGCACGCCGCGGGGGGCCTCATGGAAACCGAAACCGCGGATCTCGCCCTTGGGGAACACCGGCTCGTTGTAAGTGGCGTAATCGCCCTTGCCGATGTTGTCCATGAGCAGCTGCCACTGCTTGGTCAGCACACCGTGGAGCACACCGCAGCGGATGGCGCGGGCGGCGATGCGGCCGATGGTGGAATGCAGGGCGGTGAGCGGTATGGTGGTGCCGGCGATGCTGCCGACCGTGGCCAGCACCCTGGAGGCGATCTCCCTGGTCGGCTGGTGACCGGCGGCATACATGGCAAGCACGTTGGCCAACGGGCCGACCTGGGCGGGTTGATCGAGGAAGGACGGCGATTTCACCCAGGAGTATTTGCCGTTGTCCTGGAAATCGGTGTAGTGGGGGACGGTGTCTTCTTCCCACGGGTGCCGTTCCCAATCGCCGTCGTACCAGGCATGTTTGATCCCCTCCTTGACCCCGTCGCGGAAGAAGGCGTCCTGGAACGAGGAAATGGGCCGGAAACCGGCAACGTCGCCGCCCGCGATGTAGCCGCCGGGGAGGTCGAAGGTGGCCCCCTTGGTGTCCAGGGGAAATTCGGGGACGCTGAGGTAATTGGTCACCCCGGCGCCGTAACCCGTCCAGTCGGCGTAGAAGGCTCCCACCGCGGACAGATCCACCAGGTACACCTTGTGGATGAAGTCGCCGATCTCGTCGATCAGCCCCTTGATGTAGAACAGCCGTTCCAGGGTGAGGGTGGACTGGCTTTCCGGGTTGATGGGGTTGGAGACACCGCCCACCGCCAGGTTCTGGACGTGGGGTGTCTTGCTGCCGAGGATCGCCACCACCTTGTTGATCTTGCGCTGGTATTCCAGCGCCTCCAGGTAGTGGACGGCGGCGAGCAGGTTCACCGCGGGGGAGAGCTTCATCGCCGGGTGTCCCCAGTAACCGCTGGCGTAGATGCCCAGTTGGCCGGAGTTGACGAAGGTCTGCAGTTTGTCCTGGGCGGCCTTGATCTTCTGCACGCTGTTGTTGGGCCAGTCGGACAGGGACTGGGCCAGGGCGGCGGTCTCTTTGGGATCGGCGGAAAGGGCGGAAACGATGTCCACCCAGTCGAGGGCGCAGAGGTGGTAAAAGTGGACGATGTGGTCGAAAATCCCGTGGGCGGCGATGACCATGTTGCGGATGTATTGGGCATTCAGAGGAATTTCCAGGTTCAGGGCGTTTTCCACCGCCCGCACCGAGGTGATGGCGTGGACCGTGGTGCAGACGCCGCAGATACGCTGGGTGAAGATCCAGGCCTCGCGGGGATCCCGCCCCTTGAGAATCAGCTCGATGCCCCGCCACATCTGCCCGGACGACCAGGCGTTCACCACCTTGCCGTTCTCGACTTCGCAGTCGATCCGCAGATGTCCTTCGATTCGGGTAATAGGGTCTACGACAATCCGTGTAGCCATGAGAGCGCTCCTGTGATCATGCCATTAGTCATGGGTGGAAAGTACGGGGATCTTCTTCACGAAGACGGCATACGCCAGAATTTCCAGGGAGAATATGCCGAGGGTGATGCAGATTTCCGGAACAGCCGGAAAATAGTGCCAGCCACTGCCGGGGTCGTAACCGATGATGTAGGTGTTGATCCGGAAGAGCACCCCGCCGAGGAGAAGGGAGAGGGCGGCGAGGAACAGCGGTCTGCCCCTGGTCTTGCCGTCGGAGGCGATGAGGAAGACAGGGACGAGGTGCAGCAGCAGCTCCAGCAGGAACAGGTTGCCGCGCAGGTCGCCGCGGAAGGCAAGACCGAGGTGGCCGCGAATGAGGATGTCGGCCAGGCGGATGACGAGAAAGACGGCGACCAGTTTGGGGATCACCGTGGCCATCCTGGCCAGAAGCGGCGTCTCCGGCCTGCGCTGGAAGGCGACGGTGGAAAGCGATGCCTCGAAGATGACGACGGCATAACCCATGAAAAGAGCGGAGACCAGGAAGAGCAGCGGCAGGATCGGCGACCACCAGAGGGGTGAAAGTTTCTGCCCGGCGAGGATCATCATGCTGCCCAGAGAGGACTGATGCATGGTGGGCAGCAGGATGCCCAGTGCGATGAACAGAAAGAGAACCTTGTTGAGGACGGCCAGGACCGTTGCGTTCCTCGCCTTCTCGAACAGCGCCGGCGCGAACTCGATCCAAAGGACCAGGATGTAGGAGGCGATACAGAGGGCTACTTCGAGCATCACCGAGTTGGCGTTGACGTATCCGGGGACGAACACGTTGTAGATCTGCCAGTAGCGACCGATGTCGATGAAGACCCCCAGGCCTGCCAGGGAATAACCGAGGACCGAAGCGAGCAGGGCAGGACGCACGAGTGAATGGTACTGGCCCTTGTTGAAGACGTAGACCATGAGGGCCATGGCATAGCCGCCGCAGGCCAGGGCGGTGCCGATGACCACGTCGAAGGCGATCCAGATGCCCCACGGATAGCCGTCGCTCATGTTGCTGACCTGGCCGATGCCGTGGAGAAAACGCTGGCCGATGAAGAAGAAGCCGATGAGGAGCAGGGTGGAGAAGAGAAGGAAAGCGGGCGTCGCCAGCCGGCCTCCGATGGGTTTGGCTGCACTCATGCTGGGGGTCTCCTGTCCTGATTGTTGCCGGCACCATCGGTGTCTTTACTGTTTTTCCGGACCACGTAGGCAAGGCCGGCAAGAAGAACCGCGGGCAGCACCATTCCCCGGTACAGGGTGTGCTGGATACCCTCGGCGATGCTGGCGTAGGAAGTGTCGGGCAACTCCGGCATGCCGAGCTTGTCGAAGGGAACGCCGGCGAGCAGCAGTACCTGCGCTCCGCCGACTTCGTGCTCGCCGTAGATCTTCGGCACGTAGGAGGCGGCGTTTCTTTCCGTGCGCAGGGGTGCCCCCACTTCACCGATGGGAAAGGTGTACGCCTGACCGGCGGTCATGCCCATGCGCCTTTTCGCCTCGGCGAGCAGTTCGGTCACCGGACCGAAGATCGAGGCCCCGGTCGGGCAGCCGCCGCAGCAGGCGGAGATGCCGCCCTGCTTGACGAGATGGCTGCAGAGTTGGCACTTGTGGAGACGGGGGAAGGCGCTGGCCCACTGAAATTTGGGAATATTGTAGGGACAGGCGACCTGGCAGTAACGACAGCCGATGCATTTCTTTTCGTCGTAGCTGACGATGCCGTTGACCGGATCCTTGCTCATCGCGCTCACCGGGCAGGCCGACACGCAACCCGGATCAACGCAGTGCATGCAGTGGCGCTTGACAAAGGAGTAGCCGTCGGTTTCCCGGTCCTTGACCGAGCCGTTGCCATCGGCGTATTTCTTGATGACGTTCAGGGTGGACGCCGAGAGATCCTGCGGGTTGTCGTAGATGATTTCGCTGCCGGCATGCTCGTACGGCATGTCGTTGGCCTGTTTGCAGGCCACCATGCAGGACATGCAGCCGATGCACAGGGTGGCGTCGTAGAGAATCCCCACCGCCCCCTCCGGCATCTTCTTCTCCGCCGCCAGGGCGGTGCTGGCCTGGCCCGTGGCGGCGAGCACGGTTCCCCCGGCCACCCCCTTGAGAAAATCCCTTCTCCGAATGTTCATGGGCGTGCTCCCCTATTCGTCCCCTTTGGATTCCTTGTCGCCGAGGTGTTTGGCGGTGACGGCGCCGGCGCCGATGACCGCGCCGGCGATGCCGGCGGCGAGAGCCGCGGCGCCGGTGGACATGCCGCCTCCCTGTTCGACGGCGATGGGCGCGTGCGATCCGGCCGGCGTCACCTGTTTGACCTCCGCCTGGGTGAATTGCGGAATGGTGAAGCCGACGCCCTGTTCGGTGCAGCCGAAGCAGGGGTGACCGGTGCCGACCGGCCATGAACCCGAACCGACGTCGCTGAAGAGGATCGCCGGGCAATTGGCCCAGGTCATCGGTCCCTTGCACCCGAGCTTGAAGAGACAGTAACCCTTGCGGTGGCCTTCGTCGCCGAAGGTGGTGGCAAAGCGGCCGGCATCGAAATGGGGCCTGCGTTCGCAGTTTTCGTGAATGAGCCTGCCGTAGGCGAACTTGGGCCGGCCCTTGTCATCGAGTTCGGGCAATCGCTTCAGGGTGAGGAAATGGAGGACGGTGGAGAGAAAGTTGTAAGCGTTGGGCGGGCAGCCGGGAATGGTGACCACGGTGGTGCCGGCGAGAACGGTGGGGGCGCCGGTGGCGCCGGTGGGGTTGGGATCCGCGGAAGGGATTCCGCCCCAGGAGGCACAGGAACCGATGGCCACCACCGCCGCCGCCTTGGCGGCGGTCTCCTTGACGGTGTCGATGAAGGGCTTGCCGGCGATCTTGCAGTAGATGCCGCCGTCCTTGGTCGGGATCGACCCTTCGATGACCAGGATGAATTTGCCGGCGTTGGCCTCGATGGAGTGGTTGAGCGCCTCTTCCGCCTGATGGCCGGCGCCGGTATTGAGGGTTTCGTTGTAGTCGAGGGAAATGAGATCGAGAATGAGGTGTTCGAGGGTGGGGTGGTCCGGGCGGAGCAGGGATTCGGTGCAGCCGGTGCACCCCTGCCCGGAAAGCCAGATCACCGGCGGCCGCTGCGGCGCGGTGACCGCCTCGGCGATCCGGGGCGCCCATTCCAGCGGCAGTCCCATGCTCGCCGCCATAACGGTGCAGAATTTCATGAAATCTCGGCGGGAGACGTTGCCCAGTCGCGTTTTCACCTGTTCGAAGTCGTTTTGATTCATACTTTCCCTCGTGGCTGTGTGCAGCATATAGGTAGCATTACCTAAAAGATATCGATTCTTTTTCCGCAAAAGTCAACAGAAAATTGAACAATTTCCGTTGAGGGGGAAAGGTGGTGAGAGATAAATAGTTTAATTTATTTCTTAAACATCAACGACGGGATACCGGATCGGACGGGCCCGCCCATGACTTTTCGGGAACGCCCGGCCGCAGTGGATAGGGATCTTTCCGAAGGGCAGGGGACGGCCTACAGCCGGATGACCTGACCGCGGCGGGCGAAGCCGGCGAAGCCGTCCGCGACGGCATCGAGGCCGGAAGCCGGCTGGTAGTGGTACAGCCACATCTTCGCCCGCAGAGAAGCGGGGAGGGTCAACAGATCCTGGTAATGGCAGTGCACGCCGGTTTTTGACGGCGAAGTCTCGCAGTCCTGCAGGATGAGATCCGCGGCTTGCCAGTGCGGCAGCAGCAATCCGGGGCAAAACGCGGTGTCGGAGGAAAAAAACAGGTTGCGGCCGCCTGATTCCATCATGAGACCGTAACTGTAGAGGGTGGCGGCGCTGCCGACGACGTGGGGCAGGCGCACGACGGTGCAGCGCAGTCCGTGCCAGTTGAACGTATTCTCCACCGGCCGGCAGTCGAAATAGTCGTCGAGGCAGAGCTTGTTACCCTGCACCACCGCCAGGCCGCCGGACAGGCAGTGTTGCCAGAGGGGCCGGCGGAGGTCGGGATGGAGGTAGAGAAGCGGTTTGCCGCCGCCGCCGAAATACCGGGAAAAGGCGAGCCATTCCAGCCCGCCGACATGATCGGCGTGCAGGTGGGAGACATAGACCGCATCGACGTCCCTCGCCGATCCCGCCGGGATCGAGGCGGCCAGGGAATGGCGGATATCGCCGCCGCAGTCCAGCAGCAGCCGGCCGCCGTCCCCGGCGGTGACCAGCAGATTGGACTGGAAATATTCCATGGTGGTGAAGGCGCCGCCGACGCCGAGAAAGGTCAGTTGCATGCTCCCTCCTCTCCGGAAAGCAGATTGTCCAGGTGGTTCGCCGCCTTTTCCGGCAGATAGGTGAAAATGATCCGGGAAACGGGACCGCCCGCGCGGATGACCTTGCCGTACAGCTCTCCGCATTCGGCCAGGCCGGTTCCGTCCAGGGAAAGGCGCAGGTTCTGGAGTGCGGCGAGCAAGGCCTCACCGGTCAATTCCGCCTCGTTGCCGGCATAGGCGACGATCGTGCCGCTATGGCTGGAGCCGCCCGCATCCTTGCCGTCGAGAATGCGGAAGGTGACCGGCTGGGGCTTGACCAGGCGGCGGAGCACGGCCTCCTTCTTCTCCGGCAGGAAGAGGTGGTAGTCACCGCCGATACCACCTATTTCATAGATGGTGACCGGTTCCTTCACCCCTTTGGGCATCACCGTCATTTCCCCGTCGATGCGGAGAATGGGACCGCAGGCGGCAACCGTCGAGGCCGAGGCGAGAATCTGGCCGCCGACGGTGTAGGACTCGATCCGTGAGGTGAGGTTGACGTTCTTGCCGACCACGCCGTACTTGGAGCGCATTTCCGAGCCGATGTTGCCGACGATCACCTCGCCGGTGTTGATGCCGATCCCCATGGCCACGGCGGGGTAGCCTTCCTGGCGGTTGCGGCGGTTGACGCCCTCCATGGCCAGCTGCATGGCGATCGCGCAGGCAACCGCCCGTCTGGCATCGTCCTCCCGGTGTTCCGGCGCGCCGAACATGGCGAGGATCGCGTCGCCGATGAACTCGTCGATGGTGCCGTTGTGC
Organism: Thermodesulfobacteriota bacterium; assembly: GCA_040755255.1. Taxonomy (GTDB): domain Bacteria; phylum Desulfobacterota; class Desulfobulbia; order Desulfobulbales; family S012-135; genus JBFLZZ01. The sequence continues at coordinate 9,620 of JBFLZZ010000023.1, read as the reverse complement.
CTGAGGATGATCTCGGTCATCACCTGCAGGAAGATGTTGATCATCGACAGCACGGTCTGCGGCGGCAGGTTTTCGGAGAGCGAGGTGAAACCGCGCAGATCGGCCATGAGGATGGAGATGTTGCGGTTCTCGCCGCCGAGTTCCAACCCTTCGGGGGTGTCGAGCAGGCTCTGCACCACCTTGTCGGAAAGATAGCGGCCAAAGGTTTTCTTGATGAACTGACCACGCAACTCCAGCCTTTTCTGGGCTTCGAGCAGCACCTGGATGTTGGCGTCGAGCTGCAGCCGGTTGAGGTAGGCGGAGGAATGGTAGCGGATACGGCTGATCAGCTCGATGCGGTCCATGTCCTTTTCCACATAGTCGTTGGCCCCTCCGGCAAAGGCACGCGCCTTGGCCGCCGCCGCCGTGGTGCCGGAAAGGATGATGACCGGCACGTCACCAAGGAGCGGATCCTCCCGGTACTCGCGCAGAAGATCGATGCCGCTTCTGTCCGGCATCTCCATATCCTGCAGAATCACCGTCGGCCGAAAGGCCCGTGCCCGGTCGGCGGCGGCCATCGCCGCGGTGACGAATTCGAAGACGATTTCCGGTTCCGATTCGAGCATCTTGCCGATGGCGAAACAGATGGCCCTGGAATCGTCCACCATCAGCACCCGCAACGCTTTTTTCCCCTCGTCGCCTTTTCCCTTGCCGGCGGCAAAGCGCAGCTTGAGAAGGTTGAAGTATTCGGAGGAATGATGACGGACGCGGCGCAGCACCTCCTCGACATTGGCCGATTTGACCACATAGTCGTTGGCTCCCGATTCCAGGGCCGCCACCTTCTGATGGACGTCGCTGGTACTGGAAAGAATGATGATGGGAATATCCCGGCTGGCCGGGTTTTCGCGCAGGGTGCGTAACAGGCTGAAGCCGTCCATGTCCCCGGGAGACAGGGACTGGACGATGACCGTCGGCATCGCCGTATCGACGATCTCAAGGGCCCGGGCGGGATCGTGACAGGGGGTGAACTCCGCCTCGTCCCGTTCCTGCAACCCTTTTGCCACCATCATGCACGCCGCCCGCGAAGGGTCGATCATCACCAGTTTGATGATATGCTTGGCCGGCAGCGATACGGTGGTGACGCCGCGACTGGCCAGTTTCCCCAGTTCCGCGGCCCGCCTGCCGTGATGGAGCACCCGGGCGATGAATTCCTCGCTGTCGCCGTCCTTGTCGAGGACGTCGCTGGCGCCCAGGAGAAAGCAGCGGTTCTTGGCGGCCTCGGCACAGCCGCGGGTAAGGACGAGCACCGGGGTGTTGCAGGTCTGCGGGTTCCGGCGCAAGCCCTTCAGCAGTTCAAAGCCGTCGCCCTCGGGGAAGGTGAGTTCCTGGATGACCACCGTGGGCGAGAAACGGCCGGCGAGGTCGAAGGTTTGCCCCGGGCAATGACAGGGGGCGAATTCCAACGTCGGCAGGCGCTCGGCCAGGAGTTGCCGGACATGGGCGCAGGCCTGGGCGGACTGGTCCACCATCAGCACCCGCAAGGTGGTATCTGGGCCGGAAGGGTTCATGCGCAGGGGAAGATGCCTTGATCTTCTCGATATCATATTATATAGTTCGGTCCTTTCTCCAACCCTTTTTCAGTTCACGCAACAGTCGCCGAAATCACGGGCACCGCGAGATCGGGCCGTTGGCGCGGGCAGGCCCGGGACAAAGTCCGCCCCGCTGTGCGATCGGGCCGGATTCCCGCAGCCGGGGGCGGCCGGCCGGCGGTCGACGGTTCTTTTCCTCCCGGACCCTGCGCCGTTCGTTGCCCCGTGTTTCAGGACAGGAGAGGTATGATGCGAAACTTTCCGGCCAGGTTTCTTCCCCTCGCTATGACCGTTCTGCTCCTTGCCTTCATCGGCTGCGGGCAGGACCCCGGCACAACCCAACAAACGTCGCCGACGGCCGGCGAAGGGCAGCAGAGCAGTCCGGCGGCGGCCCCGGCCGGCCCGGGAAACGGCCCCACTCCCATCAGAATCGGCGTCGCCGGCGCCCACAGCGGGGATCTCGCCTCCTACGGCCTGCCGACGGTCAAGGCGGCGCAGCTGGTGATCGACGCGGTCAACGATCGGGGCGGCATAGACGGCCGGCCGGTGGAACTGCTCATCGAGGACGATGTCTGCAAACCGGAAATAGCCACCAACACCGCCACCCGCCTGGTGACCGCCAAAGTCGATGCCGTGCTCGGCCACATCTGCAGCGGCGCCACCAAGGCGGCGATCGGCATTTACAAGAACGCCGAGATCGTCGTCATCTCGCCGTCGGCGACCAACCCGGAACTGACCCGGAGCGGCTCCTATCCCAACTTTTTCCGCACCATCGCCCCCGACGACATGCAGGCGCGGCTGGAGGTGGATTTCGCCCTCGGCACCCTCAAGGCTTCCCGCCTGGCGGTACTGCACGACAAGGGGGACTACGGCAAGGGGTTGGCCGAATACGCCAGGAGCTTCATCGAGGCGTCGGGTTCGGCCGAAGTGGTACTCTACGAAGGGGTCACCCCCGGCGCCGTCGACTATTCCGCGGTGGTCCAGAAGATCAAGCGGTCCGGCGCCCATGCGGTCATCTTCGGCGGTTATCATCCGGAGGCATCGAAGATTGTCAGCCAGATGCGGAAAAAAGGCATCGATATCCCCTTCATCTCCGATGACGGCGTCAAGGACGACACCTTCATCAAGGTCGCCCGCGAATACGCCGAAGGCGTCTATGCCACCGGTCCCACGGACGTCTCCCTCAATCCCCTCACCATGCAGGCGGAAAAGGAGTTGCGCGACCGGTTCCACGAAGAGCCCGGCGCCTTTTTCCTCAACGCCTACGCCGCCGCCCTCGCCCTGGTGAACGCCTTCGACAAGGCAAACTCCACCAGTTACGAGGAGTTGACCCGGGCCTTGCGGCAGTTCGACGTCGACACGCCGCTCGGCGCCATCCACTTCGATGATCACGGCGATGCCGTCGGCGTCGGCTTCTCCATGTACCAGGTACAGAACGGCCAGTACGTCCAGGTGCCCCCCCGCTGAAAAGCGACGGGACGCAACCCGGACGGATACGGCTCACGGCGATATGCGATAGGCGATCCATGGAGTACTTCATCGAGCTGCTGCTGGGAGGGCTGACCCGCGGTTCCATTTACGCCCTCATCGCCCTGGGCTACACCATGGTCTACGGCATCATCGGCCTGATCAATTTCGCCCACGGCGAGATCTACATGGTCGGCGCCTTCACCGCCCTGATCGCCGCCTCGGTCTGCACTTCCTGGGGGCTGCCGGCGCCGGCGGTGGTCCTCCTCGCCGTGTTCGCCGCCGTCCTCTGGGCCTCCGCCTACGGCTTCACCGTCGAACAGATCGCCTACCGGCCGCTCAGGTCCGCGCCGCGGCTGTCGCCGCTCATTTCCGCCATCGGCATGTCCATCTTCCTGCAGAACTACGTACTGCTCGCCCAGACCTCCGACTTTCTGCCCTTTCCGGCGCTCATCCCCGACATCCCGGCGCTGTCCCGCTTTTCGACGCTCATCAGTTCCGCCGAACTGGTGATCCTTGCCGTCACGGCGGTGATCATGCTGCTGCTCAGCCTGCTGGTGAAGGGGACCCGCATCGGCAAGGCGATGCGGGCCGTGGCCCAGGATCGGCAGATGGCCATGCTGCTCGGCATCGACGTCGACCGGATCATCTCGATCACCTTTGTCATCGGTTCGGCCCTGGCCGCGGCCGGCGGCGTGCTCATCGCCTCCCACATCGGCCAGATCAACTTCTTCATCGGTTTCATCGCCGGCATCAAGGCCTTTACCGCGGCGGTACTGGGCGGCATCGGCTCCATTCCCGGCGCGGTGCTGGGCGGACTTCTGCTCGGCTGGACCGAGAGTTTCGCCACCGGTTACGTCTCCAGCGACTACGAGGACGTCTTTGCCTTCATCCTCCTGGTATTGATCCTCATCTTCCGGCCGGCGGGCATCCTCGGGCGCGCCGGCAGCCAGAAGGTCTGAGATGACGCCGCTCGCCCGTCGTCTTTATCGCCCCCTGCTCATCGGCCTCTGGTTCGTTTTTCTGACCTTTCCCCTGCTGGTGGTCAAGGTCGATACGGTGGACCGCACCATTGTCTGGCGTTGGTGGAACATGCTTTACGTCGGCGCCGGCTCTTTTGCCGTCGCCCTTTGTGCCGATCTTCTGCCTCGGCGGTGTTCCGCCCCCGGGGACGACCTCCCCCCCCGGCAGCGGCTGGATTTCGCCTCCCCGACCCTCCGCCGCCTTCTGACCGCGGCCTGCCTCCTTTTCGCCGCGATTTTCCCCTGGTTCTTTTCCACCTATCAGACCAGCATCATGACCACCGCCCTCATCTACGTCGTGCTCGGGCTCGGTCTCAACATCGTCGTCGGCCTGGCCGGGCTGCTCGATCTCGGTTACGTGGCCTTCTACGCGGTGGGGGCCTACAGCTACGCCCTGCTCAACCACCATTTCGGCCTCGGCTTCTGGCCGGCGCTGCCCATCGGCGCCGGGCTGGCCGCCACATTCGGCATCCTGCTCGGCTTTCCGGTGCTGCGACTGCGGGGCGATTATCTGGCCATCGTCACCCTCGGCTTCGGCGAAATCATCCGTTTGATCCTGGAAAACTGGAATGAATTCTCCTTCGGCCCCAGCGGCATCGCCGGCATCCCGCGTCCCTCCTTCTTCGGTCTCGCCCTCTCTCTCGACGGGGCCACCGTCGCCATCTACTACCTGATGCTGCTGCTGGTCGGGTTCACGGTGCTGGTGGTGAACCGGCTCCAGGATTCCCGCATCGGCCGTGCCTGGCTGGCGCTCAGGGAGGACGAAATTGCCTGCCAGGCCATGGGTATCGACCGCACCGTCACCAAACTCACCGCCTTCGCCCTGGGGGCCACCTGGGCCGGCATGATGGGGGTGGTGTTCGCGGCCAAAACCACCTTCATCAACCCGGCGAGCTTCACCTTTCTCGAATCGGCGATCATTCTCGCCATCGTCGTGCTGGGCGGGATGGGCTCCATTCCCGGCGTCATTTTCGCCGCGCTGCTGCTCGTGCTGCTGCCCGAATACCTGCGCGCCTTTGCCGGCTACCGCATGCTGCTCTTCGGCGCGGTCATGGTGGCGATGATGATCTTCCGGCCGCAGGGGATGTTCGCCTCCCGGCGCCGCCATTACACGCTGCCGACCGCCGGCGGGGCAGGGGAATGACCACGATGCTGCCGGTGCTCAAGGTCGAGGAACTGACCATGGATTTCGGCGGGCTGCGCGCCCTCGATGGGGTGAGCCTCAGCGTCGGCGCCAACGAGATCGTCGCCCTGATCGGCCCCAACGGCGCCGGCAAGACCACCTTTTTCAACTGCCTCACCGGCATCTACCAGCCGAGCTCCGGCACCATCCTTCTTTCCAGGGACGGCGTCCGCCAGGAACGGCTCGACGGCATGAAGCCGAACCGCATCACCCGCTGCGGCATGGCCCGCACCTTTCAGAACATCCGCCTGTTCGCCGGCATGACCGTGCTGGAAAACGTGATGATCGGCCGCCACTGCCGCACCCGGGCGGGCATCCTGGGCGCCATCCTGCGGGACCGCGCCACCCGCGAAGAGGAGCGGCGGCTGGTCGGGGACAGTTATCATCTCCTCGACCAGGTCGGTCTCGCCCCCCTGGCCAACGATCTGGCCCGCAACCTGCCCTACGGCGGCCAGCGGCGGCTGGAGATCGCCCGCGCCCTGGCCACCGAACCGGCACTGCTGCTCCTGGACGAACCGGCCGCCGGCATGAATCCCCAGGAAACCCAGGAGCTCGACGGACTGATCCAGAGGATCCGCGACCAATCCGGTATCGCCATCCTGCTCATCGAGCACGACATGCGCCTGGTGATGAGCATCTCCGACCGCATCGTCGTCATGGACTACGGCCGCAGGATCGCCGAGGGCGGACCGGAAAAAATCCGCCGCGACCCTGAAGTGATCCGCGCCTATCTCGGCGAGGACGGCCATGCTTGAACTGCGGTCGATAGCCGCGCACTACGAGGGCATCCATGCCCTGCACGACGTCTCGTTCTCCATCGGTCAGGGGGAGATCATCTCGCTGATCGGCGCCAACGGCGCCGGCAAGACCACGACCCTGATGACCATCTCGGGCATGGTCGCCGCCAGTCGTGGCCGGATCCTGTTCGAGGGCGAGGAGATCACCGGCCGCAGGCCCGAAGACATCGTCCGCCTCGGCATCAGCCAGGTGCCGGAAGGCCGCCGCATCTTTCCGCAACTCACCATCCAGGAGAACCTCGATCTGGGCGCCTGGCTGCGGCGGGACCGCAAGGAAATTGAAAAGGATCGCCGATATGTCTTCGATCTCTTTCCCATCCTCCGCGAGCGGCGGCAGCAGAGCGGCGGCACCCTCTCCGGCGGCGAACAGCAGATGCTCGCCATCTCGCGGGCGCTCATGGCCCGGCCGCGCCTGCTCCTGCTCGACGAACCCTCCCTGGGGCTCGCCCCCATGATGATCCGCCATATCTTCGCCATCATCGCCATGATCAACCGGGAACACGCCACCACCATCCTGCTGGTGGAGCAGAACGCCAACATGGCCCTGCATGTCGCCCATCGCGGCTACGTGATGGAAAACGGCAGAATCACCCACCACGGCAGCGGCAGGGAACTGCTGGACGACGAAGCGGTGCGCGCCGCCTATCTCGGCATTTGAACTACCGAAAAAGGAACAGCATGAAAACTCGTATCGCAGTCATCGGCGTCGGCTATCTCGGCAGGATCCACGCCGCCAAGTTCGCCGCCATGGAGGATGTCGAACTCGTCGGCGTCGCCGACGTCAACGAGGAAGCGGCCAGGGAGATCGCCGGCAAATACGGCGTGCGCGCGGCGACCGATTACCGGGAACTTTTGCCGGAAGTCGACGCGGTCAGCATCGTCGTCCCCACCACCCTGCATCACGAAGTCGCCTGCAACTGTCTCGCCGCGGGCAAGGACGTGTTCATCGAAAAGCCGATGACCTCGACCCTGTCCGAGGCCGACGACCTCATCGCCCGCGCCGCGGCAAAGGGAAGGATCATCCAGGTGGGCCACATCGAACGGTTCAACCCGGCGGTGATGGCCATGGCGGGCCATCTCACCCATCCGCTCTTCATCGAGTCACACCGGATCCATACCTTCAAGCCGCGCGGCGTCGACGTCGATGTCGTCCTCGACCTGATGATCCACGACATCGACATCATCCTCAGCATCGTCGATGCGCCGATCAGCCAGATCCATGCCGTCGGCGTGCCGGTGATCACCCCCACCACCGACATCGCCAACGCCAGGATCATCTTCGCGAACGGCTGCACCGCCAACGTCACGGTGAGCAGGATCTCTCGGGACAACATGCGCCGCATCCGGGTGTTTCAGCCCCAGAGCTTCGTTTCGGTGGACTACAACAAAAAGGAAATCACGGTGATCCGCCTGACCGGGGAGAAAAACGAAGCCGGTCTGCCCCGGGAGGATGTCTTCCACTCCTCCTTCCAGGAGGCCGACGCCCTGGCCATGGAACTGGCCGACTTCGTGACCAACGTCCTGCAGCGTGCGACCCCGCGGGTCTCGGGGCAGGAAGGACGGCAGGCCCTGGCGGTGGCCCTCGACATCATGGGGCAGATCCGCGGCCATGTCGAAAAACACCGGCACCTGCTCGGCGGATGACCCTCCCCGCCAGCCGCCCACGCACCGTGATGATCGTCGCCGGCGAAACCTCCGGCGACATGCACGGCGGTCGCCTCGTCCTGTCGCTGCTGGCGCGCGACCCTTCCTTGCGTTTTTGCGGCATGGGGGGCTCGGCGATGCGCGCGGCCGGAGTGGAGATGCTCTACGACGCCGGAAAGGTAGCGGTGATGGGGCTGTTCGAGGTCGCCGTCCATCTCCGCGATATCCTCGCCGCCTTCAAGATCCTCACCACCCGCCTGCGTCGCCAGCCTCCCGACCTGCTGGTGCTCATCGACCTGCCGGACTTCAACACACGGCTTGCCGCCCGGGCCAAAGGGCTCGGCATCCCGGTGCTCTACTACATCTGCCCGCAGGTCTGGGCCTGGCGCAGCAACCGTGCCAGGAAACTGGCATCCCTGGTTGACCGCATGGCGGTGATCCTCCCCTTTGAGAAAGCATTCTACCAGCGCTACGGCGTCGAGGTGACCTACGTCGGCCATCCGCTCCTCGACAGCGAGGAGCTGCGGCGTACCCCCCTGAAGAGGGGAACCTCGCTGCCTCCCTGCATCGGATTACTGCCCGGCAGCAGGCCCGGGGAAATCAAAAGGATGCTGCCCCTGTTCCTGGAGACGGCACGTCATCTCCACCGCGTCTTCCCCGGCGCCGAATTTCTGCTGCCCCTGGCACCGGATCTCGACGTTTCCCTGCTGAAAGAACACCTCGGCCGCCAACACTTCACCGTCACCCTCGTCCGCGAGGAACGCTACGCTGCCATGGCCCGCTGCGATGCGGTGATGGCCGCCTCCGGCACCGTCACCCTGGAACTCGCCCTGCTGCGGGTTCCGGCGGTGATCGCCTACCGCATGCATCCGCTGACCTTTTTCCTCGCTCGACACCTGGTCGAGGTCCCTTTCGTTTCGCTGGTCAATCTCATCGCCGGCAAAGAAATCGTTGCCGAACTGCTGCAGGAAAAAGCCACCGCCGAGTCCGTCGCCGCCAGGGTCGCCGAATGCTGCCGGCCCGGGCCGGCGCGGGAAGAATTGCTTGCCGGCTACACGGATGTTCGCGAAAAGCTGGGGGAACCGGGTGCTTCAGCGCGGGTCGCCGCTATTGTTCTGGACATGCTCGATCGAAAATCGGTATAGTACCGCGATGATGGAGGGTGGCACGGGGCGGCACGCTCGGATGTCGACGGCGACACAAGATCCGAAAAACGGGCAAGGCTGAGCGAACATTCCCTACCGCCGTCAGGTGATTGCAACGACCGTGCGCGGCCGATGCAAAAAACCTCCCGAAGAGGAGCGATGCAAAACCAGCACTTTCCCGATATCAAGGAGCGGATCACCGATCTGCTCCGGAACAAAAAGACCGGGTTGCCGACGCTGCCGGTGGTCGTTCAGAACATCATCCGGATCAGCCGCGACGATTCCACCTCCGCCGCCGACCTTGCCGCCTTCATCAACAACGATCAGGCCATCGCCAACAAGGTGCTCCGCCTCGCCAATTCCCCCTACTACGGGAGGAGCGGCAAGGTGGATTCCATCCTGAGGGCGATCACCATCATCGGTTTCGATGAAATCGTCAGCATCGCCATCGGGATCGGCCTCTTCCCCTCGCTGAAGGCAAGCGGCATCGGCCAGCTCCTCAACGTGCGGCAGCTCTGGCTGCACGCCATCGGCAGCACCTTCGCCGCCCGCGCCATTGCCGAACACCTGAACGGCGGCCGCGGCGGCAAGGCGCAATCCGGTAACGGGGATCAGAAGTCGATCTTCCTCACCGCCCTTTTTCATGACATGGGCAAGGTGCTCTTTCTCATCTACTTTCACAAAGAGTACAGGGAAGTGCTGGAAAAATCTGCCGCGGAACAACTGCCGCTGCAACGGGTGGAAGAACTCCTGCTGGGTGTCGACCACGGCCAGCTCGCCGCCCGCATCATGGA
>JBFLZZ010000022.1:4248-58709 GCA_040755255.1 Thermodesulfobacteriota bacterium | reverse complement strand
GTTGTCGTAATCGTAATTCGTCGGCTATGCGGCGACTACGATTACGACAACGACAACGACAACGACAACGAGGAAGAAGGGCAAGTCCGCTGTTCATGATTTTGGTTTCGGGTGTCCCGCGGGAGCATGAACGACTAATTCGGGATGCCGGCGCTGATCACCAGGGCGAAGATGAAGGCGAACACCGCGAACCCCTCGACGATGGCGGCCGGGGTGACCGACAGGCCGAAGATCTCCGGCTTGGTCTTGGTGGCATGGATGGCCGAGGCGCAGGCCTCGCCCTGGTAAATGGCGCTCAGCATCAGTGCAAGCCCGGCGAGGAAGCCCACCGCGAAGAGACCGGGCGCGTTGGTGCCGGTCACCGGCCGGTTGAGGGAGAACATGACGACGATGCCGTAGACCGTTTGCGAGGAGGGCATGGCCGAGACGCCGATGTAGCGGCCGTAGCCCGAGTCGGAATCGAGCAGCGCACCGCAGGCCGCCTGACCGGCGCGGGCGCAGCCGACGATGGAGCCGATCGCTCCCAGCGCCATCGGCCCGTAGATGCCGATCCAGCCCATGGTGATCAGAATTGATTCCATATCCGTATCCTCCTTCTGCAGAAGGGTTTGAAGGGATAGCCCTCCTCGGGCATGCCCCAGTTGAAGAATTCGATGAAGTTGAGCCTGAGCCCGTGGACCACGCCGCTCATCACCGCCAGCAGGAAGTTGAGGCCGTGGCCGAAGGAGATCACCAGCACGCCGATCAGGGTGCCCATGCCGGCGATTTCCCGGTTTGCCTCCGCTGCCAGCAGGTTGAAGGTCTCGGCCAGTTTGGTGGAGGCGAGGCCCAGGGCGAAGAGGCGCAGATAGCTGAGCACGTCGCCGAAGGCCTTGGGCAGGGCGGTGAGGGCGATGACCCCGTCGAGCAGCCGGCGGCCGAGACCGATCCAGTCACGGCTGTAGGGGCCCTTGCCGCCGGCAAGCAGGATGACGGCGAGCCCGGCGATGGTGACGATCTGGCCGGCAAGCGCGCCGGCAATCTGCTGCCGCCAGAGGAGAAAACCGCCGGCGAGCACCAGCATCCAGCCCGCCGCCTGCAGACCGTCCCGCCGCCGGGCGAGCAGGAGACGGCTGCCGTTGGCGATGAGCAGATGGACGGTGCCGATGGCGATGGACAGGGTCATCATCGTTCCCTGTTCGGCGGCGGAGAACAGTTGCAGCCGCGCGGCAGGGGAACCAGGGGGAGGAACAAGGCCGAAGTAGCTGCCGGCGAGGATGCCGTAGCCGACAGTGGCGCCGGCCGTGGCAAAAAGGAGATTGCGCATCCCCGGCGAGGCGGCGGCCAGCCGGCGGCGGTAGAGCAGCAGCAGGCAGGCGAGCAGGATGCCGTAGCCGGCATCGCCGACGATCATCGCGAAGAACAGAACGAAGGAAACGAGTACCGGCCGAGAAGGATCCCACAACTCGTATCCCGGCATGGTGTAGAAGGCGACCAGTTCCTGGCCCCCCTGCCAGGTGGGATCGTCGGCGAGCTGGGTGGGGGGCGTCTCGTTTTCGGCCGGCGGCCGCAGGAGCAGCACCAGGGAGTGTGAATCAGCGACCCGTTCCATTTCCTGCCGTGCACCGGCGGGCAGCCAGCCCTCCAGGGAAAAGAGTTCGCCGTCGTCGGCGATCCCGGCCACGGTGGCGAGCAGCAGATCCTGGTCCTCGGCGGCGGCCAGTTCGCGGGCGAACAGGGTAAGCCAGCGGGTGAGATGAAAGCGGCGCCAGTGGAGATCCTCCAGCTCGGATTCCACTTCTTCGAGCCGACCCTCCAGCACCGCCAGGGAGCGGCTGCCTGTATGGGTGCGGGCCACCGGCATGTCGGGCGGCTCTTCGGGAGAGACCGCGACGATGTAGGCATTGCGGTGGTCGCGGTGGACGCACTCCCAGGGAACGGCCACCCTGGCGAATTCGTCCAGGCGGTAGAGGGGCGCGGTATAGAACCAGAAGCGCTGGCCGCCGGTCTCCGCAAGTTCCGGGAAGCGGAAATCGCCCCAGGGGCGCAGGTTGGCGATGCGGGAGAGGAGGTATTCGCGCTCCGCCTCCAGCGCCAGGATTTTTTCCTTGATCTCCAGCGCTTCGTCGCGCACCTCCGGCAGGGAGAAGCCGGGATGGTCGAGGAGCTGCCTCCGTTTGTCCGGGACGTTTTTCAGATAGCTGAAGGCGTCCATCGCCCGCGAGGGGACGACGGCCGGGCCCTCGCCGCCCGCCCCCGTCCGGTCGGAGATCAGGTGCAGGCAGCCGATGTGCTGCAGGGCGGCGAGAACCCTGTCCTTGTCGCCGGCCGGGCCGATCAGGGTGGCGTGGAGCATGGCGACGATGGCCATGGCCTAGTCCTCCCCCCTTTTCTTGGCGATTTTGGCGCGGACCACCGCCGTCCGTTCCTGGTCGCCGAGGACGATGTTGATCCGGCGGATGGTGGAACTGGCCTTCGGAATCAGCACCTTGTCGAAGAGGTTCACCCGCTGGGTGAGGACGGTCAGTTCCTTCTGGAGGATGGCGAGGCGGCGGTGGTGGAACTCCACTTCGATGTCGAGCCGGAGGATCTCTTCGGCCGCCAGCACCAGGCCGTCCATCCACAGCGGCGCATCCAGCAGACTGTAGTCCGAGCGTTCGAAACGGATCTCCTCCAGCACCGGCAGCTCCGCGCCGAGGAGATTTTCCCGGCCGCCGGCGATGTCGGCGATGCGGACAATATCGCGGCCGTCGATACCGTCCGCCGCCAGGAGGCCGAGCCACTCCGCCGCCTCGTCCAGCATGGCCTGCCGCCCTGCTTCCAGCTCGGCGAGTTGCTGTCGCTCCCTTTCGACCGCGGCCTGGAAATGCTGGCGCTTCAGATCCAGCGACGGCAGGAAGCGGCGGTAGAGGGCCAGGTCGTCGCGTTCACGCTTCAGCGCGGTCTTGGTGTAGCCCTGTCTGGCCATCGTCTCCGTTCTCCACCGGCGCTTCGGGGCCCGCTCCGGTCTTGGGGTAGTACTTGTCGACGAGACCCTGCTTCATCAGCAGTTCCTCGGGGGAAAAGCATTCCGCCATGGTCTGCCAGCCGAGATCGAGGGCCTCGTTGAGCGGCAGGGCGGCGGATATCGCCATGAACCGTTGTTCGAACAGCACGCCGTAGTCGAGCAGCTTGCGGTCGTAGGGGGAGAGCTCGAAGGCCATCGCCTGTTTCTGCTTGGTCTGCCGGTATTCGGAATAGAGGCGGATCATGGTGTTCATCACCTGCGCGTGATCCTCGCGGGTCACCTTGCCGATCACCTGCTGCTTGAGCCGGGAAAGCGAGCCGAAAGGGTCGAGCATCCGGTTGTGGAGATAGAACTGGCCCTCGGTGATGTAGCCGGTGTTGTCCGGCACCGGATGGGTGACGTCGTCGCCCGGCATGGTGGTGACGGTGAGGATGGTCACCGAGCCCGCCCCCTTGTAGTCGCAGGCCCGCTCGTAACGGCGGGCGAGCTGGCTGTAGAGGTCGCCCAGGTAACCACGGTTGGAGGGCACATGTTCCATGGCGATGCCGATCTCCTTCATCGCATCGGCGTAGGCCGTCATGTCGGTCATGAGAACCAACACCCTCTTGCCCTCCTCCACCGCGAAACGCTCCGCCACCTTGAGGGCCATGTCCGGCGCCAGCAATCGTTCGACGATGGGGTCGGAGGCGAGGTTGACGTACATCACCGTCCGGGCGAAATGGCCCTTTTCCTCGAAGGTGGAGCGGAAGAAGTGGAAATCGTCGAAGATGAGGCCGAGGCCGCAGAAGACGACGATGTCGGCGTCGGTCTGGATGGCGATGCGGGCGAGCAGTTCGTTGTAGGGTTCGCCGGCCACCGAGAAGATGGGGATCTTCTGGCTTTCCACCAGACTGTTGAACAGATCGATCATCGGCACGCCGGTGTGGATCATCTGCTTGGGAATGGAGCGCATCATCGGGTTGACGGTGGGGCCGCCCACCGCCACCCGCGGTTCGCCGGCCAGATCGGGGCCGCCGTCCATGGGCCGGCCGTCGCCGCGGAAGATGCGGCCGAGGATGTTGGCGGAATAGGTGACCACGACCGGATGACCGAGAAAACGGACGGTGGCGCGGGTGGACAGGCCGCGGCCGCCGGAAAACACCTGCAGGGACACGGTATCGCCATGGAGGCGCACCACCTGCGCCATGGTCTCGCCGCCGTTTGCGTTGGTCACCAGCGCCAGATCGCCGTAGCCAACGCCCGCGGCCCGTACCTTCAGGAGGTCGCCGTTGATTTCGAGGATTTGGGTGTGGCGCGCGAATCGTTCCAGCATGGTGTGTATCCCACGGGGCCGCCGCGGTGGTCCGGGCGTTGCCGAGGGTGATGGAGATGGCGAAGAGGGGCCGCAATCCGTACCCGCATTATGAAGGGGCGGTCGAAAGGATGTCAACGTCATTTCCTGTTTTTTGGGGCTGCTCGGCGCTGCGGCCGCGACGCCGCTTGACAGGGAGAAGGAGCTGGCATAGGCTCGGAGTTGGATCTGGTTTTCCCCTGCCGGGGGGCGGTTATGACAGGGATGGCGGCGGATGGAAGTGGTCGATCTCTTTTCCAAGGGCGGGGTGCTGATGTGGCCGATACTGGCGTGTTCGGTCGCCGGCACCGCCATTTTCATCGAACGGCTCTTCTGCTACCGCCGGGCGTGGCGCGAGGAGCGGACCGTCCGCAACGCCAGCGGCCTGATCGCCGCGGGTCGATACGACGAAGGGGTGGCCTTTCTCCGGGAAAGGCGGGTGGCGGATTCTTCCGCCGGCCGGCTGCTGCTGGTGGCGGTGGATGCACGCGCCGCCGATAAGGAAACCCTGGAGATGCTGTTGAGCCACGGGGTCGAGCGCGAAATCAAACATCTCAGCCGCCATCTCGCCACCCTGGCGACCCTGGCCAGCGTCGCGCCGCTGCTCGGGCTGCTGGGCACGGTCTTCGGTCTGATCAAGGCCTTCATGGTGGTGGAGCGGATGGGCGGCCGGGTGAACGCCTCGCTCCTGGCCGGCGGCATCTGGGAGGCGATGCTCACCACCGCCCTGGGGCTGACGGTGGCCATCCCGCTTATCTTTTTCTTCAACCATCTGGAAAACAGGCTCGCCGACCTGCAGGCGGCCCTGGGCGACCTCGTGGTCCGCCATCTCCGGGCATGGCAGGAAAACAGGGGCGGCCAGCCGCCGCGGCCATAGCCATGCTCAAATTGCCGCCGCGCAAGCGGGCCGCCATCGCCGTGCCGCTGACCTCGCTTGTCGACATCGTCTTCCTGCTGCTCATTTATTTTCTGCTCGCCAGCAATTTCGTCACCCAGGAGGGGATCGACGTCGACCTGCCGCGCACCACCCATTTCGCCGAGCCGAGCAGCAGTCTGCTGGTGGTTGCCGTGGACAGGGACGGTGCCTTTCATTATGATGGCCGCACCGTCGACGAAGAACAGCTGGCCGCCCTGCTCAGGGTCGAGATGAGCATGGGACCCTTTCGCGAGGTACTGGTCCGCGCCGACCGGCAGGTGCCCTTCGACCGGGTGGTCCAGGCCATGGACATCGCCAGGGGCGCCGGCGCCAAGGCCCTGCATCTCGCCGCCGAGCGGCGGTGAAGGGAACAAACAACAAACCTTACAACGGAGAACAACCCCGATGAATCAGGAACTGCACGGAGCCATTCTGCAGCGGGACAAAACCACCTACGCCATTGTGCCGCGGACGCCGGTGGGGCTCATCAGCGCCGGTGTGCTGGAGACCATCGCCCGGGTGGTGCGCAAATACGGGATCCCCATCGTCAAGATCACCTCGGGCCAGCGGCTCGCCCTGGTCGGCCTCAAGGAAGCGGACCTGCCGCGGGTGTGGGCGGATCTCGGCATGGATATCGGCCGGGCCATTGAATTGTGCCTCCATTACGTCCAGGCCTGTCCGGGCAACTCGGTCTGCCGCTTCGGGGTCCAGGATTCCCTGGGGCTGGGGATGGAACTGGAGGAGATGTTTTCCGGCCGGGAACTGCCGGCCAAGCTGAAGATCGGCGTCTCGGGATGTCCGATGTGCTGCGCCGAGAGCTATCTGCGCGACGTGGGGATAATCGGCCGGGCCAAGGGCTGGACCGTCACCTTCGGCGGCAACGCCGGCGGCCGGCCGCGGGTGGCCGACGTGCTGGCGGTCGATCTCGACCGCGACGCGGCCATCGCCCTGGTGCGGCGCTGCGTCCACTACTACCGGGAGAACGGCAAGAAGAAGGAGCGGGCGGCCCGCTTCGTCGAACGGGTGGGGATCGAGGCGGTCAAGGCCGCGGTGCTGTAGGGAGTGTTGCACATCGGCATGGTATCCGTCGATGGCCTCGGGACCTTCCGGGGCCATCGTTGTTTTTGCGCAGAGTTGTTTTTGGTGCCCTTCCAGGTGGGGGACGGCTGTCAGTGATCAGAGATAAGTATCCGACTGCCAGATGGATGGCGGATGTACGCACCGGTCGAACTGGTGAATCCGTTGGCAGAGAAAGATCAAGGGCGGACTCGACCCCTTCTCCTTGTGACCCCTTTTTGTTTACTGGAATGCAGCTAGAAAATAAAACAACCAAGACAATAATTAATCAGAAATTTTCGATATTTTCCATGTCGAATTGAGTTGATTTAACTATCGAAGTTTTTTTAGCTTATTTAAGTGCTACAAAATTCAATAGGTATGTAGCCTCAGCTAGTCCGGTTTTGTGGTCTCCGTTGACGTCGGCTATTCTGCCTAAGGGGATATGTTGCTTAGGCTCGGTCAGCATCTGCATCACAAGAACAAGATCCTTGAGGTCCACGCTTGCGTCTTGGTTGACGTCGCCTCCTTGGTGTGCAATTGCAAGGTAATTTTTTCGCAACGCATGAGCGACCCCGGTGGGGCCTGAAATGGAAAGTCCAACCGCATAAATTCCTGGGGTTGCGTAAGTGTGTATCGGGTTTTGTTGTGCGCTGTGGCTGCCGTCGCCGAAATCCCATTCCCAAACGGTTATGTTGCCAATCGAACGATCAATGAAAGATATGGTGACGGGAGCTGTGTCAAATGCCTGTCCGCAACTGAAATCCGCCTTCATCGGCGCATAGGCGACAACGCAGTTCTTTTTTGTAGCCGTCGTGCTGCCGAGGGGGCCGGAAACGGTAAGGCTGACGGTGTAGATCCCGGGAGTGGTGTAAATATGGGAATCCAGATGTTGCGACGTACTGCTATAGCCATCACCGAAGTCCCAATACCATGAGGTGATGGCGCCGGAGGAACGGTCTGTAACCACCGCAGAAAAGGGTACGACACCTGATGTTGGGCGTAAGCTGAAGTCAGCGGAAGGGGGGTGAGGATCAAGCACAGTGATATATGCCGTTTTGATTTCAGTTGCCGAACCCCCACAGGAATCGATGACACCGAGGCTGACTGTATAGGAACCTGGAGCGGTATATGTATGACTAGGATTAGCCGCTTCGCTGTAGGACAAATCACCGAAGTCCCAGTAGAAAGATGTATTGGATCCTGGAGACTGATCACTGAATTTTACTGTTAACGGAGCAATCCCATTCTGATTATCGACGGAGAAGTCCGCTACCTTATATCCATGTCCTTGCTGACAACCAGAAGCAACCTCACCTGTTCCCGTAACTGCCTCTATGCCATAGGCAATAGACTGAGAAATTGCATAGAGAAAAATTGATACGTAAATTCCGATTGTTAGTTTATGCATGAAAAACAATTTATTTTATGGGTGCTGCCTGCTGCATTTTAAGACAACAAACCTGGATCCCATAATGGCAGCCAGGTTTACACAATATGGCGATAGAGTAACCCTATAGATCGCCATTTTCGCTATTATGGCAGGATCAGCGTCACTAACAAGATCAACTCCTTCAAGGTATTTTTCATTTTACCGTTTATGTAACCAGAACCGAAGTCTTTGGCAAGCAGATTTGACTCACAAACTCAACATTTCTTGTCACTACACAGAAACGCGGGACCAGGCAACTGAATGTCGGGTGTGCGATGGCAATCTCAATTCCGATTAGGCCAGTCAGGTCAGGGAACTGGTTACCGTTTTACAGATGGGAATCAGAATCCATGTGCTGATGGAGAATTCGGACAATCGGAATTCCGTTTCGTTTTTTCATATAAAAGATGGGGTGGTGGCCGTGTTCGTGCCGGAGATATCCCTTGCGGACATGATCAATATTCCGGCCGATACCGGGTTGCTCGGCGAGGAGTGAAAAATATTCTTCCAGTGAGAGAAAATAGGCATCAGCTCTCGCCTCGCCGAACTTCTGAAAAGAATAGATGTAGATCTCGACCAAATCCTCATCGGCGTTTCCCGACTTGCCAGACTCTGGGAGAGAGCAGAGCCTTCCTGCTGGCAACCTTCACTGCCGATGACGAGGCTGATTTCCTTCGCGCCCTGAATATCGCCGCAAGGGCAATGGGAATGAGTGAAGTGGCGGGATGATCGTTGTCGTCTGGCCTTGGTCGGCAGGGATTCAGGCAATGCTTGGCTGTCGCGGCTCAGGGCTCGTTGGGCAGCTGGTAGTTCTTCTCCCGCAGGTAGCGGCTGATGTCCTCCGGGGAGAAGCCGATTTTCTTGGCCACCCGGAGCGCGTGGCTGTCCCGGGAGATGCCTTCCACCAGCCGGTGGGTGGGTGCGTCGCCGGCGAATTCCACCTGCAGGTACTGTCCCTTCTGCTGGGTGCGGAAATTGTCCACCAGTTCGTAGCTGTGGGTGACCAGCAGGGTGTTGTTGCCGATGGCGTAGAAGCCGTTCATGATGTCCATGGACAGGCGCATCTTTTCGTGGGTGGTGGTACCCTCGGCGATTTCGTCCAGCACCGCCAGACTCTTCGGCGTCATCTTGTAGAAGATCTCCTTGGTGACCTTCAGCTCGGTGCCGAAACGGCCTTCCGGGTCGTTGAGGGAATCGAAGGCCGGCGCCTGGTAACGGATGCAGTCGGCCATGTTCATCCGGGCGCTTTGGGCCACCACCGGGCCGCCGATCTGGCCGAGGAGCTGATTCTGGACGATGGTCTTGCAGTAGGTGGTCTTGCCGCCGCTGTTGGGGCCGGTGATGAAGGAGACGCGGCTGCCCTCCAGATTGACGTCGTTGCCGACGAAACCGGGTTCGGTTTTCGCCCGGATCGGGTTGCGCAGCTCCCGGGCGACGAAGTAGTGGCAGGGGCCGTTGCTCACCTCGGGGATGACGGTGGGGTGCGACATCGCCTTGCTGTAGCTGACGAAGGAAAGCAGCTCGTCGATGGCCGCCACCGCCTCCACCGCCTGGGCGAAGCGGTTGGAGTCGTACACCCGCTTGCGGATGGGCAGAATCGCGGTTTCGTAGTCGATCATCGGCTTGGCCAGCGAGCCGTAGAGCACGCCGATCAGGGTGCCGCCGCAGGTGAGGATGACGATGGACTCCGCCACCGCCGGCTCGATGAAGCCGAACAGCCAGCCGGCGGCACCGTAGAAGAAGGGCAGCGACGGCCAGATGGAGCCGCCGCTCACCCTTCCCGGACGGAACCGCAGGGCGGGCATGAAGCCCTTTTCCTTCCTGCTGTAGATCTCGGAGAAGGTCCGGTAGGTGGGGCCGGCGGCGAGATCGCTCACCGGCGAAAGGGAGAAGCTCTGAATGGTGCGCAGCAGGGAATCGAGATACACGGTGTCGGGCTGCGGCAGGGCGGACGCGGCCTTGTGCATGCGGGTGATCGCCCGCATCGCCTCCTTGAAGTCGCTGTAGGGGAGCAGCGGCAGCATGTGGGCGTTGAGCAGCTTGAACAGGGCTGTTTCCCCCTCGCGGAAAATGGCGAGGTACTCCTCGATGGCAGAGCGCAGCCGGTCGTTGCTTTCCACCTCGCAGTAGGAATCCTGGCGTGCGTGCACCAGCTCGATGGATTCCGACGGATTCATCAGGGAATGGAACAGCCGCGCCGAGCCGACGTGGGTCTGGCAGTGGTCCACCGCCTTGAAGAGATCGTGGATTTCGATCATCGCGAGGGTCCGCTTGTCGATGATCGTTTCCGGCAGGAGGTCGAACATCTTGCGGCTGTCGAAGGGGGCATCCTTGCGCCGTTCGTCGATGATCTTGTTGCGGTAGTTCAGTTCGATGATCAGCTTTTCGCTGTCCATGGCCTGATCCGTGACAGAGGTGGGCTGCATGTTCGTCTGCTGCATGGTCTCCCGTCGCGGCGCCGATGGCGCCGGTTCGCAATCTGAGATGGTTTCCGGAGGGTTGCCCGGCCCCGAGCCAGGCGCGGACTATACCACAGTGTCGTCCTGGCGGTAAATATCGGCCGGAAAAAAACAGCGGCGCCCGCCCGGCTCGGGGCGGGCGGTTCAGCGGAGAAGGGCGGCGGCCCGGCCGAGGATGCGGTGGGCGGTTTCCTCCTTGGAGAGGAGCGGCAGATGTTCCTGACTGCCGTCACGGCCGAGGAGGGTGACGCGGTTGGTGTCCGCGGCAAAGCCCGCGTCGTCGGCGAGGATGTCGTTGACCGCCAGCAGGTCGAGGTTCTTCGCCTGCAGCTTGCGTTCCCCCTCGGCAAGCAGCATGCCGCTTTCGGCGGCAAAGCCGACCAGGACGGCGGTGAGTCCGCCCAGCCGGCGCATCTCCCCGAGTTCGGCGAGGATGTCCGGGTTGGCGAGCAGCCGGCAATCGGGTGAGATTTCCCGTTTTTTCATCTTGCGCTCGGCGACGGCGGCAAAGCGGAAATCCGAGACCGCGGCGTTCTTGATGATGATGTCCTGCCCGCCGGCCCGCGCCATCACCTCCCGGTGCATGTCCAGGGCCGAGACGACGGCGATGGTGGTCACCCCGGCGGGCGGTTCCAGATCCACCGGGCCGCTGATCAGGGTGACCTCGGCGCCGCGGATGCGGGCCGCCCGCGCCAGGGCGTAACCCATCCTGCCGGTGGAGGGGTTGCTGAGAAAGCGGACCGGATCGGCGAATTCCCGGGTGGGGCCGGCGGTGACCAGCACCTTTCTGCCGGCAAGATCGCCGGGGGAAAGGGCGGTGAGCAGTTCGTCGCGGACCGTGGTCCACTCCGGCAGCCGCCCCGGTCCGCAATCGCCGCAGGCCATGGCGCCGCAGTCGGGAGCCACGATCCGGTAGCCGTAGCCGGCCAGGATGTCCAGGTTGGCGGTGGTGGCCGGGTGGAGGAACATGTTGCTGTTCATCGCCGGGCAGATCACCACCGGCACCCGGGCGGCAAGCACGACGGTGGCCAGGAGGTCGTCGGCGAGACCGTGCGCGAGCCGGGCGACGGTCTGGGCGGTGGCCGGGGCCAGCAGGACGATGTCCGCCCCCTTGGCCAGGTTGATGTGGGGAATGGTTTCCGCCCCCTGCGCCGCGAACATCGAGGTATGGACCGGCCGGCCGGAGAGGGCGGCGAAGGTCAGCGGCGAGACGAAGCGGGTCGCCGCCTCGGTCATCACCACCGTCACCGCGGCGTCCTCCCTGACCAGGGAACGCAGCCAGTCGGCGACCTTGTAGAGGGCGATGGAGCCGGAGACCCCCAGCAGGATGCGCCGGCCGGCAAAGGAGGCGGAATCGGTCATGCCGGTCAGCGGATCAGGAGGCCGCTGTCGGAATTCTGGCCGTTGCCCTGGACGGTGCTGTCCTGGGTGAGATAGATGGACAGCTTGGTCTTGAAGGCGACGCCGGCGTCGACGACTTTGACGATGCAGGATTTGTTCGGTTTGATGAAGGCGAGCAGCACGTTCTTGTAGCGGATGGAGCCGGCCAGGGTCCAGCCGTTCTTCTTCATGGTGGTTTCGAAGAAATCGGCCAGGGAGGCGATGTCGACCCGGCCGTCGTAGACGAGAACGCCGCCGGCATAGGAGGCGGTGTTGATGAACATGGATTCGTTGCGGTTCATCTCTAGTTCGGCGGGGATCTGGATGTCGTAGATGCCGCTGGGGAAGAAGGGCTGGCTGCCGCCGGTGGCCGGGTCGGCGGTGGCGGTGTCGGAGGAAGCGGTCAGGGTCGAGCACCCGGACAGGGACAGGAGCAGCAGAAGCGCGAGGGCGAGGGAGAGGGGTTTGCGTAGCGACATGAATGCCTCCTAGAGTTCTTTGAGAATGAAAAAGGCGAGTTCCTTGCGATGGGAACGCTGGTTGCGGTGGGCGGGGCGGCCGACGGCGAGGACGGCCATCAGGTCGAGGGAGTCCGGAAGATCGAGCAGGGCGTTGACCCGGTCCTTGTTTTTGAGGATCTGGCCGAGCCAGACCGCCCCGAGATCGAGGGCCTCGGCGGCGAGCAGCATGTTCTGGATGCAGGCGCCGGCGGCCTGGTGGTCCTTGACCGTATCGTACATGGCCGCGGTGTCGAGGTAGACGGCGATGAGCGCCGGCGCGGCGGCAACGATGTGGCTGTATCGGGTCAGTTCGGCGATGCGCCCCCGCAGCCCCGGGTCGGTGACGGTAACGAACCGCCACGGCTGGTTGTTGAGGCCGGAGGGCGCCCAGATGCCGGCTTCGATGATCCGGCGCAACAGGTCGCCGTCAACCTGCTCGGTGGTGAATTCCCGGATGGAGCGCCGCCGGCGGATGGCGTCGAGGATGCTGGTGTCGTGCATTGCTGCCTTTTGCTGCGGGATTGTTGATGGAATCGTAATAACCCAAAACCAGGGTCATTGCGAGCGTAGCGAAGCAATCCATGAGTTTGTAACTGACTGAAAATACAGGATTGCTTCGTCGCTTCGCTCCTCGCAATGACGCGGGTGGCCAGTTTTTACGAATCCATCATTGTTGCAGGACAAAATAGCCCTTTTCCCGACTTTGTGCAATTGGCTGCCGCCTGGCCGGATTTCATCCCCGGGTGGGCAGGGGCTGCCCGTGGCGGCGGCCGCTGCGCGGGCAACAGCCGCTGCCTCAGTGCGCCTCAATGACAACGGGCAGAGCCGTCAGCCCCTTTTTTCCGGTTTGATCGGGCAGGGTTCGCCCGCCTCGGCGAAGGCGGCGCAGGCGAGGTCGTCTTCGATCCGGTCCAGACCGCAACCGTCGCCTTCCTCAGTCGGCGCCGTCTTGGCGTCGTCGGGCAGGGGGCAGGGTTCGCCCGCCTCGGCATAGGCGCTGCACGCGAAATCCTTTTCGAGCTGCTCTTTGGTTTTTCCGGGATCTGTCATGGAGATACCTCCAGGTGATTGCCGTCACTGTGGTCGGGCCTGCCATGGTGCCGGCGGGCGCCGCGGCCAGAACGCCTCCGGAATGTGCCATGGCATCGGCGGATGTTCCGATTGCCGCGCCGGCAGGGCTGCGACGCGATCCGCCTACCTATTCCTATAATGGCGCCGCGGCCAAAGTCAATCTCCCGGCAGGATTTTGCCGCCTGCCGCGTCGCGGGCAGGAAGCGTGAGATTGATCGGTGAGGGGGACAGGGCCTTGCGGACAGGCGGGCGGGTTGCGGCAGGGGCAAAGGGGGGCGGGTAAAGGCGCTCCTGCACGCTGCCCGGGACGCTCTCATCCTGGTCCGTCGGTGGCGGAAGGGCGATGGCACGACAGTGCTTGTTTATGCGGAATTCCGCAGAGTTCCGTGGGGCAGCGGCGAATGCTTCCCACAGCCATGGAATGCGGAGCCGGCAAGTCCCGCCAGGCCGGCGACGTCGTTCAGCGCCGGCCGAGGGAGAGCTCGGCGTCCGAGGCGCGGACGTAGAGGGGCAGGACGTCGCTGGCGCCGGGGTGGTCGCCGCCGGTGATCCGTTCCACCGCGAGCACGCCGATGGCCGCCGCCCGGGGGAAGAAGAGTTCCGCCGGCGCGGTGCGGCAGTTCTCCCCCAGCCGTTCCCGGAAGAGAGCGCCGTAGACGGAGAGGCCGTCGCCGACCAGCAGCGTCGGCTCGCATATCTCCGCCGCCAGTTTCTCCGGGGCGAGCACCCGGTATTCCTCCATCCGTTGTTGCCGGCCGGATGCGTCCAGCCGGTAGCAGGCGGTGAACAGCTCTTTTTTCCGGGCATCCAGCACCGGCCGCACCGGCAGCGGCTGGACGGCGAGCTGGCGGGCGAGCCCGTCCAGGGTGGAGATGCCGAGAAGCGGTTTGCCGGCTGCCATGGCCAGTCCCTTGGCGGTGGCCAGGCCGATGCGGATGCCGGTGAAGCTGCCCGGGCCGATGCTCACCGCGATGGCTGCAAGCCCCGGCCAGTCGAGGCCGGTGTCGGCCAGGAGCCGGTCGATGGAGAGCAGCAGGCGCTTGGAATGGGTTTCGCCGGAGACGAGGGAGGATTCGGCGAGACAGCCGCCGT
This sequence comes from Thermodesulfobacteriota bacterium, assembly GCA_040755255.1. Classification (GTDB taxonomy): domain Bacteria; phylum Desulfobacterota; class Desulfobulbia; order Desulfobulbales; family S012-135; genus JBFLZZ01. The sequence goes on along the minus strand of JBFLZZ010000022.1, from coordinate 44,487 downwards.
CACCCACCACCGCGACACTGCCGTACTGGGAGGCGTTTTCGATGGCGAGCACCAGCGGTGCGGCGATCGTGATTCTGCCGTGGCGCGCCATTGTTCAGCTTTTGGCGAACAACCGGACGAGATCGTTGTAGAAGACGAAGAGCATCAGGCTGGCGAGGATCACCAGACCGATCTGCTGCATGATTTCCTGGGTCCTCTGGGAAAGGGGCCGGCGGCGCAGGGCCTCCACCGAGAAGAACACCAGATGGCCGCCGTCCAGGATCGGGATGGGGAACAGGTTGAGGATGCCGAGGTTGACGCTCACCAGCCCCATGAAGGAGAAGAAGTTGAGCAATCCCGATTGCAGCTGCTTGCCGGCGAGTTGGGCGATGAGGATCGGGCCGCCCAGTTCCGAGGCGGGAATCACCTTCTGGATCATCTTGACGATGCCCATGATGGTCAGATAGATGTAGGCCCAGGTCTGGGAAAGGCCGGCCGCGAAGGCGCCGCCGATGGTGGTCTCCTCGTAGACCACCTCCTCGGAGCGGGAGATGCCGAGCAGGTAGAGTTTCCTGCCCGACGGTTCGCCGAAGACGGTCTTGATCTCCTGCTCCTCGGGGGTGCCGGTCACCTCCAGGGTCTCGCCGCCGCGGCGGATGGAGAGGGTGACGGGCTTGCCGCCGCCCTCCTTGATCAGCGAGGAAACCTCTTCCCACTCCCTGGTCGCTTTACCGTCGATAGCGAGAATCTCGTCGCCGGCCTCAAGGCCGGCGCGGGCGGCGGGCGAGTCGGGGTTGACGCTGCCGATGACCGTGCCCGGCGCCGGTACCGGCAGTCCCACCGCGGCGAACATCAGAAAGAAGAGGACAACCGCGAAAAGCAGGTTGAAGGAGGGGCCGCCCAGGACGATGAGAAAGCGCTGCCAGACGGGCCGGGAGGAGAAGGAACGGTCCTGGTCGGTCTCCTCCACCTCCTCGCCCGGGTTTTCTCCCAGCATCTTGACGTAGCCGCCCAGCGGCACGGCGCTCAACAGGTATTCGGTTTCACCCCAGCGGACGCCGACCACCTTCGGGCCGAAGCCCAGGGAGAACTTGAGCACCTTGACCCGGAAGAGCTTGGCGAAGAGGAAGTGGCCGAACTCGTGAACGAAGATGAGTACGCCGAGAACGATGACGAAGGAGATGACGGAGTTCATGGCTGGTCGGGTATCCGGTTTGCGGCGGTGGCCGCCGTGGTTGATGGGGTGGTGCGCCGCGCCATTTTCTGACCGGCGGCGAGTTCCAGGGCGGTGATGATCGATTCCGCCTGCAGCCGCGCCGCCATGTCGGCGGCCATGACCGTGGCCAGGTCGGCGGCGGGCCGCCATTCGCAGCGGTTCACCGTTTCCGCCACGGCGTAGACGATCTCCGGGAAGCGGATTCGGCGGTCGAGGAAGGCGGCGACGGCGATTTCGTTGGCGGCGTTGAAGGCCGCCGGGATGGTGCCGCCCCTGCTGCACGCCTGGTAGGCGAGTTTGAGCGCCGGGATGCGGTCGAAATCCGGCCGCTGGAAGCTGAGCGGCGGGGTGCCGGCGAGGTTCAGGGGTGGCAGGTTGATCTTCAGCCGTTCCGGGTAGGAGAGCGCGTAGGCGATGGGGATGCGCATGTCCGGGATGCCCATCTGCGCCACCACCGAGCCGTCGACGAACTCCACCATGGAATGGACGATGCTCTGCGGGTGGATGAGGATCTCCAGCATTTCCAGGGGCAGGTCGAACAGCCAGCGCGCCTCGATGAGTTCGAGTCCCTTGTTGATCAGGGTGGCGGAATCGATGGAGATCTTTCTGCCCATGCTCCAGTTGGGATGGGCCAGCGCCTGTTCCGGGGTGATCGACCACAGGGTGCGCTGGTCCTGGCCGTTGAACGGGCCGCCCGAGGCGGTGAGGATCACCTTCTTGATGTCCTGGCGGCGGCCGGCTGCGAGCGCCTGGAAGATGGCGTTGTGCTCGCTGTCCACCGGCAGGATGGTGGCGCCGGTGCGGCGGGCGGTTTCCATCACCAGTTCGCCGGCCATCACCAGGGTCTCCTTGTTGGCGAGGCCGATGTTCTTGCCGGCCTCCACCGCGGCGAGGGTCGGGGTGAGGCCGGCGGCGCCGACGATGGCGGATATCACCATGTCGGCCTCCGCCAGGGTCGCCACCCGGGCCGCGCCTTCGCCGCCGCCCACGATCCTCTCCCCCCAGAAGGCGGGCAGGCTTTCCCGCAGGCCGCGGGCGTCCTCCTCGTCGGCGACCGCGACCAGCCGCGGATTGAATGCCTCGATCTGTTCCTTCAGAAGGGCGACGTTGCGGCCGGCGGCAAGGCCGCAGATCCGGTAGCGCCCGGGAAAGCGGCGGACGATGTCGAGAACGTTGCGGCCGATGGAGCCGGTGGAACCGAGCAGGGCGAGATGTTTGACCGCGGTGTTAGATGAGTCCATGGTCGACAATGTAATAGAGGACCGGGGCGGTGACAAGCATGGCGTCGACCCGATCGAGGATGCCGCCGTGGCCGGGCAGCAGGGTGCCGGAATCCTTCACCCCGCAGCTTCGCTTGATCACCGACTCGGTGAGATCGCCGACCAGGGCGAGAAGGGCGAGCAGCAGACAGAGACCGAACATGGGCAGCCAGTTGTGCCCCGGGAGAAAGAGCTGCCGGGAGAGCAGCCCGGCGGCGACGGCGCCGGCAAGGCCGCCGGCGAGTCCTTCCACCGTCTTTTTCGGGCTGATCGCCGTGCAGAGTTTGTGGCGCCCGAGAAAGGTCCCGGCATAGAGGGCGGCGGTATCGGCGCTGCCCACCACCAGGGTGAGGAAGAGCAGCCAGCGCCAGCCGTCTTCCCCGGCGAACAGGAGCACGAAGGCGGCGCTGAACAGACCGATCCAGACCACGGCGAATCCGGCTTTGGCCAGGAAGGCGAAGGGATCGGCGAGTCTCTGGTACAGCAGGATGACGGAGCAGAACAGCAGGACCTGGCCGCCGACCAGACCGTGGGCCACCGCGGCGAGCGATCCGGTGCCGGCGGTTGCCACCGGGAGCAGGGCGGCAACCGCGGCCAGCAGCCGCGGCGCCGCGCCATCGGCAGCCATGGCCATGGCGGTGTATTCGCGCAGCATGAGGCCGGCGCCGGCCACCATCGCCACATGGAAGACGAGGGGGGAGCCGTAGAGAAGGAGCAGCAGCCAGCCGCCGGCGATCAGGGTTCCCGTGAACAGTCGCGTCATGACGGGCGATCAGCTTGCGGCGAGCTGGTCGCCGGTGCGGCCGAACCGGCGCTGTCGCTGCTGGTAGGTCTGGATGGCCAGGTACAGTTCCCGCTTGCGGAATTCCGGCCAGGGGGTTTCGGTGATGTACAGTTCGGCATAGGATGCCTGCCAGAGGAGGAAATTGGAGAGGCGGTACTCGCCGCCGGTGCGGATGAGCAGGTCGGGATCGGGCAATCCTGCGGTGTCGAGCTCTCCGGCCAGGGCGGCTTCATCGATATCCTCCGGCGCGAGCTCGCCAGCCATGCAGCGGCGGGCGAGGCGGGCGGTTGCCCGCAGGATCTCGTCGCGGGCACCGTAGGAAAGGGCCAGGTTGAGCACCAGGCCGGTATTGGCCGAAGTCTCGGCGATGACCTTTTCCAGCACCCGGCGGGGGCCTTCCGGCAGCCGCTGCGCCTGGCCGATGACGCGCAGCCGGATGGAGTGTTCCATCATACTGGGCAATTCGCGCAGCAGAAAGGTGCGCAAGAGATCCATGAGACCGGAAACCTCCGCCTCGGGCCGCCGCCAGTTTTCGGTGGAGAAGGCGTAGAGGGTCAATACCCGGATGCCGAGCTTGCGCGCCGCCTCGACGATGACCTTCACCGAATCGACGCCGACCTTGTGGCCCATGAGGCGCATCAGGCCGCGGCGATTGGCCCAGCGGCCGTTGCCGTCCATGATGATGGCGATGTGGGCGGGCAGGTTGTCCTGGTCGATTCTGGGCAGGGCTGGCATGGTCAGGGTCTGTCCGGCGGAAGAAAAAAGCCGGCGCTGGAGGTCCGGCCGGCTTTGCGGGGATGGGGAAGGATGGGCTGCCTCACACCTCCATGACCTCTTTTTCCTTTTCGGCCATGGTGTGATCGATCTTGCGGATGGACTCGTCGGTCAGTTTCTGCGCCTCGTCCTGGAGGCGGAACTGTTCGTCCTCGGAGATTTCCTTGTCCTTCTTCATCTTTTTCAGGTGCTCGTTGGCGTCGCGCCGCAGATTGCGAACCGCGACCCTGGCCTCCTCGGCGAGCTTGCGCACCTGCTTGACCAGGTCGCGGCGCCGCTCCTCGGTGAGCTGCGGCACGCTGATCCGGACGATCTTGCCGTCGTTCATCGGCGTGAGGCCGAGGTCGGCGCGGTGGATGGCCTTCTCGATCTCGCCGATGAGTTGCGGGTCCCAGGGCTGAATGGCGATCATCCGGCTTTCGGGCACGGTGAGGGAGGCCACCTGATTGAGCGGCATGGAGGAGCCGTAGGCCTCCACCTTGACGCCGTCGAGCAGGGAGATGGAGGCGCGGCCGGTGCGGATCTTGGTGAGGTCGCGGACAAAGGAGTCGAAACTCTTGCCCATTTTGTCGGAAAGGTTGGCGACGATCTCGTGCATGGATGTTTCCCCTCTAACTGATCAAAGTGCCGACGGCGTCGCCGCTGATGGCCTTTTTCATGTTGCCGGGCACGTTCATGTCGAAGACCATGATGGCCTTGCGGTTGTCCATGGCCAGGGAAATGGCGGCGGCGTCCATCACCTTCAGCCGCTGCTGCAGCACCTCCGCGTAGCTGAGCCGATCGAATTTGATCGCGTCGGCGTGCTTGAGCGGGTCCTTGTCGTAGACCCCGTCGACTCGGGTGGCCTTGCAGATGACCTCGGCCCCCATTTCGAGGCCGCGCAGCACCGCGGCGGTGTCGGTGGTGAAATAGGGGTTGGAAGTGCCGGCGGCGAAGATCACCACCCGGCCCTTGGCCAGGTGGTGCAGGGCCTTCTGGCGGCTGTAGGTCTCGCATACCGCCGGCATGGCGATGCCGGACAGGACCCGGGCGCCGATCCCCTGCCGTTCGAGGACGTCGTGCATGGCCAGGGCGTTGATCACCGTGGCCAGCATGCCCATGTTGTCGGCCTGGGCCCGGTCCATTCCGGTGGAGGCTCCCGCCACCCCACGGAAGATGTTGCCGGCGCCGATGACCAGGCCGAGGGCGATCCCCATTTCGCGCAGCTGCCGGATTTCACCGGCGACGTAGGCGAGTTTTTCCGGGCTGATGCCGTAGGCGGCGTCGCCCATGAGGGCTTCGCCGGAGAGCTTCAGCAGAACGCGCTGGAAAGCGGCGGCCACGGATCAGCCTTCCTCGCCCACCTGAAAACGGGCGAAGCGGCGGACCGAGATGTTTTCGCCCATGGTGCCCACCAGTTCGTTGAGCATGTCCTGGATGGAAAGGTCCGGGTTCTTGACGAATTTCTGTTCGAGCAGGCAGACCTCGGCGTAGAACTTGTCCATGCGGCCCACCACCATCTTTTCGGCGATGTTGGCCGGCTTGCCGGAATCGATGGCCTGCTGGACGTAGATGGCCTTCTCTCGCTCGATGAGGGCCTCGGAGACCTCCTCGCGCCGGATCGCCACCGGGTTGGCGGCGGCGATGTGCATGGCGATGTCCTTGGCGAAGGTGAGAAAGGCGTCGGTCTTGGCGACGAAGTCGGTCTCGCAGTTGACCTCGACCATCACCCCCAGCTTGCCGCCGGCATGGATGTAGGTCTGGATGACGCCCTCACTGGTGGAGCGGCCCGCCCGTTTCTGGGCCACGGCCAGACCTTTCTGCCGCAGCAGGTCGACGGCCTTTTCCATGTCGCCGCCGGTTTCCGAGAGCGCTTTCTTGCAGTCCATCATGCCTGCGTTGGTCTTGTCGCGCAGGTCCTTAACCATCTGGGAAGTAATCGTGGTCACGGGAATTTCTCCTTAAAAATGATGTGCAACCTCACCGGCACGGAGGCCGGCGGGTTGCACCGGATAGTCGGTTGCGTGCGGGCGGCAGCCCGCGGACGGTTTCTCAGGCGTTGCCGGCGGCCCGCTCCGCCTCGGCGGCGGCGAGCGCTGCCTCGTCGACGGCGGCCATGGCCTCCACCGCCTCCTCGCCCGGGCGCATGCTCTTGCCGGCGAGGATCGCGTCGGCGATCTTGTTGCACACCAGGGAGATGGCCTTGATGGCGTCGTCGTTGGAGGGGATCGGGTAGTCGATACCGTCCGGGTCGCAGTTGGTGTCGATCATCGCCACCACCGGAATACCGAGGCGGTTGGCTTCCTCGACGGCGATTTTTTCTTTCTTGGGATCGATGATGAACAGGGCGGAGGGCAGGGAACGCATGTCCTTGATGCCGCCGAGGTTGAGGTCGAGCTTGTCCTTGTCGCGGGACAGGGTCAGCGCTTCCTTCTTCTTGTAGCGGTTGATGGTGCCGTCCTCCATCATGCCCTCGATGGACTTCAATCGGTCGATGGAGCGGCGGATGGTCTGAAAGTTGGTGAGCATGCCGCCCAGCCAGCGCTTGTTGACGTAGAAGGCGCCGCAGCGCTTGGCCTCCTCGGCGACGATGGACTGGGCCTGGTGCTTGGTGCCGATGAACAGGACGGTACCCCCCTTGGCCACCGTGTCCATCAGGAACTTGTGGGCGCGGTTGTACAGGGGCAGGGTCTTGTCGAGGTTGATGATGTAGATGTTGTTGCGGGCGCCGAAGATGTACGGTTTCATCTTCGGGTTCCAGCGGTAGGTCTGGTGGCCGAAATGCATGCCGGCCGTCAGCATCTCCTTCATGGTCAGGTTGGACATCGGGTGCTCCTTTTCTGGTTGAACCTCCATCCCTTGAGCCGAATCCGGAAAACCGGACACCAGTGGCGATACGGGATGTGCGTCGTTATGCCGCTCGCGCGGCGGAATTTGGGGCGGCGCCGAGGCCGCCGGTGTCGAAAATCCAGTCCTTTTACCACGCAGGGGAGGGAAATGCAAGGGGCGTTGCGCCCAGACACCCTATCCTGGTACCGGGAAATTTTTGCCCGTTTCCCCTGTCGCCGGCAACGGCCTCGCTCTCGGTTAAGAGATAAGCTGCTGTTTTTTCTTTCAAAAAAATAGCCGGCTGGTGCTGGACCAGTTTTTGCTCAGGTGGTGAGCGAGCAAGAAATTCCCTCACGAGGAAACCGTATGAGCATTCTCGGCACCTTTTTCAACGGGTTGAGCGGCGTCGGCCGGATGGGCGACAACATGGGCGTGCTGGCCGACAACATCAGCAATCTCAACACCACCGGCTTCAAGGGCAACCGCGCCAATTTCGAGGCGGTGCTCAACGCCGCGGTGGCGCCGGGGCTGGAAGGCGCCGGGGTCCGGCTTGCCGATGTCGGCACCGATTTCCGTCTCGGAGGCTTCGATCCGTCCAAGGTTTCCACCGACGCGGCCATCGACGGCCACGGATTCTTCATCCTGGACAACGGCAACGGCGACCGCGTCTACACCCGCGCCGGCCAGTTCCGGTTGGTGGAGAACGGCGCCATCCAGGACGTTCTCCACCTGGTCAGTCCGACGGGGCTTGCCGTGCAGGGCTACGGTCTCGCCGCCGACGGCAGCATCGATACCACGAGCGTGGCCGGGGTGACGGTGGACCGTTTCAGTCAGGCCAGCGCCACCACCGCGGTGCAGGTTTCCCTCAATCTCGATGCCACCACCGACCCGGAGTCGCCCTCGGTGTCCTTGTTCGAGAGTTGGGACGGCCGCAATGTCGATCTCGACGGCCGGCCGGCGCCCCTTGCCGGCAACGCCTTCGACTTCACCACCTCGCTCCGCATCTACGACGACCAGGGCGACGCCTTCGACCTCAGCCTGTATTTCGACAGTACCGACAGCCCGGACCGCAAGGAATTCCTGCTCGCCTGCGATCCCTCCCTGGACCGGCGGTTGATCGAGGGCACCACCGCCCGTTACAACGATCCCGGCAGGCCAGCCGACAAGGGTGCGGGTGCCCTGCTGTACGGCATCCTGCAGTTCAACACCCATGGCGAACTCATCGATCTTGCGGCCTACACCGTGCCGGCGGACGGCAATGTCGATCCCGACGGCAACGCCAACCGGGTCACCCTGGGCAGGGGTGAGGCCTTCCACGCCTTTTCCTACAATTTCAGCGGGGTGGGGGAAAATCTGTCCTCCACCATCGATTTCGGTACCCAGGCGGCGCCCCAGAAACTGTCTTCCGCCGGCCGCGCCCTGCTGAGTCCTCCGGGAGACCCTGCCAGCTATGTGGCCTCGACCTCCACCTGGAGCGAGGTCTACGACACTGCCGGCAACCGGCCCGCCGCCGGTGATACGATCACCTTCACCGGCTCCGCCGGGGACGGCACGCCGGTGCAGTACGCTTACACAATCAACCCCGCCAGCCAGATCGCCGATCTGCTCGCCAATCTGGAGCTTCAGTTCAACTGCACCGCGAGGGTGGAGAATGGCGTTCTCACCCTGACCGACAACGAAATCGGCGACAGTCTGCTGGCGCTCTCCTCCATATCCTACCGCGACGGGGCCGGCCGCGATCCCGCCGCCAACCCCGCGCTCGCCCAGCTCTTCGGCGACGAAGGCAGCGGCTTCACCATCGACCAGCAGCAGCGCTTCCAGCTCGGCGGCATGGCGACCAGCAACTACGCCGCACCGTCGTCGGTGCTCACCCAGGGGCAGGATGGCTATGGCCGCGGCTTTCTGGAAGGGGTGCGGTTCACCACCGACGGCAGGATACTCGGCGAGTATTCCAACGGCAAGGCCGTGGCGCAGGGGCAGGTGCTGCTGGCCAATTTCACCAACCTCGGCGGTCTGACGCGGCTGGGCGGCAACCTCTTCGGCGCCTTTGACGGCAAGGTGGGCGCCATCCGCACCAGCACGCCGGCTTCGGCCGGCTTCGGTTCCCTGCAGGGATTTGCCCTGGAGGGTTCCAATGTCGATCTGGGCAAGCAGTTCGTCGAACTGATCACCACCCAGCGCGCCTACCAGGCCAACGCCAAGTCCATCCAGACCGCCGACGAGGTCTATCAGCGCCTCGTGGCGCTCCTGCGCTGATGCCGGCGGGGAATTCCCGCTTGTGAGAAAACCGCCCGATCGGTTGTGGTTGGCGGGCCTTTCCGGACCGTTTCTTCACGCTGTTCTTCGCGAAGACGGAGCATGTGCCGCGTCATCGCGAGCGAAGCGTGGCGATCCAGTCTTCAGACTTCGCCACCCAGACCATCCTCGCCCATTTTCTCCATTCGGCCGCGTCCCCGCGGTTGCCTTTCTTGCCACGCCTGCGCCGATCGGCTATAACGTCGACTGACGGATTTCAGACTCTTTTTCGCTCACGGAGCAAGCGATGCCGCAATTTCCGCCCCTGCGTGCCGCCGTTTTTCTCGACCGGGACGGCACGGTCAACGAGCAGATGGGCTACATCAACCATATCAGCCGCTTTCATCTCTTTCCGGAGGCCGGCCCCGCCATCCGCCTGCTGAACGAGCGTGGGGTGCCGGCGGTGCTGGTGACCAACCAGTCGGGACTGGCCCGGGGGTACTTCCCCGAATCCCTGCTCGACCGGGTGCACCGGCTGATGGAGGAGGAACTCGCCCGCCAGGGCGCGCGTTTCGACGGCATCTACGTCTGTCCCCACCATCCCGAGGCCCGGGAGGAACGGTTCCGCGTCGACTGCGACTGCCGCAAGCCGAAACCGGGGCTGCTGCTGCGGGCTGCGGCCGAACTAGGCCTCGACCTCGGCCGCTCCTACATGATCGGCGATCGCCTGAGCGACATCCGTGCCGCCGCCGGGGTGGGTTCTTGCGGGGTCATGGTGCTGACCGGCTACGGCCGCGGCGACATGGAATACCTGGCACCGGCCCGACAGATACAACCGGCGCATGTGGCCGAGGACCTCTTCGCCGCGGTGCGCTGGGTCCTGGCCGATCTTGATGCCCGCACCGCCGGGAGACGGCCGTGAGAGCGCTGCTGCTGCTGCTCGTCCTGCTGGCCGCCGCGCCCGCCGTGACCGCGCAAGGCCAGGGCGCCGATCCCGCCGAGGTGATTCTGCAGGCCGAGGATCTGCTCGCTGGAGGCGATCTCGTCGGCGCCGCCCGCCACTACCGCCAGGCCCTGGCGGCCGGGATCGTCGATGCCGACATCCACCGTAACCTGGCGCTGGTGCTCTACGACCTGCGCCTGCCCGGCGAAGCGCTGGCGGCGATGGACGAGGCGGTGCGGCTTGCGCCCGGCGATTCGCTGTTGCTCATGGAACAGGGGGTGCTGGCCCTGGCCAGGGAGCGGTTCCCCGAGGCGCATCGGGCCCTTGCCGCTTCCCTTGCCGGCAATCCCGGCCGCGGCGAGGCCTATTTCTATCTCGGCTGGCTCTATCTCGCGGAAAAGAAACCGGTGTTCGCCTGGTACGCGGCCCGGGCCGCCGAAAAACTGGGTTTCGACGGCCGGCTGCTCGTCGACCGCCTGCAGGCCGAGGGGGGCGGGGAACCGTCGCACTACCCCTGGCAGCTCTTCCCGGACCGGCTGACCATCCGCAGTCATCGGGTCGCCTCGCCGGAGATCGGTGAGGCGCTTCTGCCCCGCTTCCGGGAGGGGGTGCTCTTTGAGTACCTCACCGGGGCGGAGACCGGCCTCGCCGAGGATCCCGGCGAGGATATCGGCACCTTTGCGGCAACGGAGGTCGAGCCCGCCATCCTCGCCGCCCTCGCCGGCAGCGAGCCGTTCAGTCCGCCGGTGCTCGCCGCGGTCGGCGACAGGTTCTTCGTGGTGCAGCGCATCTTTCCCTTCCGGGAGGAGGAATGGGAGGCGGCGGCCCGCGGGGCGGATGGAGCCGCTGCCGCGGTACACGCCGGGACTGAGCCGGTGGCGGCGACGTTGCCGGTGGCAGAGGTTGACGAACTCATCCGCCATGAGATCGATCCGGCCAGGCATCGGGTCTACGTCGGCTCCTTCCCCTCGGAGGAATCGGCCCTGGGCAGGGTGCGCGAACTGCGGGGCAGAGGGTTTCCCGCCTTCTGTCTGGTCCGGCCCAAGGGGAGCGGTTTCGCCTATTATGCCGTCGGCGGTCAGTATCCGTCCCGCGATGCGGCGGTGCATGCGGTGCAACGGCTGCGGGAGCTGGGCTACGATGTCTTCATTTCCAACCCGAAAAAATGACAAAGCGGCAACAGGTCACAATACGTGCCAGCAGGCGGCCAGATACCGGTTGCTTGCAAGGTGGGCCAGCGCCGGTTCCCGCGATTCCAGCAAAAAATGACCGATCCGGCAAACCGGCGGGCGATGCGGAACCGCTGACCGGACCGAGCTCCTCCTGTGCCTGGTGCGGCCGCCCTTGTCCCGAGCGCGAACTCGGCTGGCACCAGCGCGGCGAAGGGTGGCTCTGCCCGCCCTGCCGGGCGGAACTGGACGGTTGCGGCTGTGCGGATTAGCTGTTGACACCTCCGCGCCGCCCGTGCTGTGATGAGGCCTGAGCCCAGCTTCGATCAAGCGTGAACTTCGCCGCTTGGCAGCCGACGACGGCGCTGCGCGGCTTCACTTGATCGAGCAATGGCAGGAGGCATCAAACAGGAGGGCCCGGAGAGCGGGGCCGTCCGAAAGCAGCACAGGAGGTACGCCATGGCAAGCGCAACGATTCTTGTCGCCATCGATTTCGGTGAAATGACCGCCGCCGTCGTCGCCGCCGCGGTCGAACAGGCCAGAGGACTCGGAAACGATCTGCAATTCCTGTACGTGGTCGAGGATCTCTCCCGGTTCACTGCGCTTTCCGTCCCCCATATCTCGCTGGACGAGGTGGAGAGAGAGATGCAGCAGTCGGCCCAGGGGAAGATGGCCAAGTTGCTGGAGGAGCATCGCGCGGACGGGGTGAAAATGAGCGGCGCGGTGGGTGTGGGCAAGGCCGCCGAACAGATCGTCGCCATGGCGAAACAGAGCGGGGCTCCGCTCATCGTCATGGGAACGCACTCCTACAGCGGCATCGAGAAGATGGTGCTCGGCAGCGTTGCCGAGAAGGTGCTGCGTACCGCGCCCTGCTCGGTGCTCGTCGTCAAAGGGGGCAGGTAGCAGGCCCAGCAGCGCTCTTGCGCCTCTTTGGCCGATGGCAGACCGCGGATCGGGGGTACCCGGCCCGCGGTTTTTTCATTCGTCCGTGGCGAGGATCTCCCGGGCCCAGGAGATCGCCGCCGCCACCGCCGGAAAACCGATGGTGCTGGTCAGGAGCACCAGGCAATGATAGATCTCCTCGTCGCTGGCGCCGGCCTTTCTCGCCCGACGCACATGGGAGTGGACCGCACCCTCGCTGCCGCGGGTGGCGGAGGCGGCAAGACCGATCAGTTCGGCGGATTTGGCGTCCAGGGGACCGGCGGCGCGGACCGCCTTGCCCAACTGCTGGTGCGCTGCCATCACCTCCTGGAATCTTTCCTCGATCCAGCGGAAATTCTTAGGCAGTTTTTTCATGGGAGTTCCTCCTTGGGGTGGGGGCAGAAGGCTCGGGGCCGCGGGTGGACGGCTGCGGAACCTAGCCTTGGTGAAGATGAAGGCCGGCAAGATCCTCCGGTCGGTTGCAGTTGGCCCAGCATTCGGCAAGGTGCGAGGGAACCTTTGGGGAGTCGATGCGCGGCCGGCCGGCGATTCCGCCGATCCGGGGTGCCGGCGAGAGGCTTTCTTCCTCGAAAAGCCGGCGGACCCGGCGGGAGTACCAGGCAAAGAGGGGTTGCGGCCGGTCGGTGTGCGGAACCACCGCCCAGACCCCGGGCCGCCGTTGGCCGAGAAGCCAGGAGATCGCCCCGGAATGCATGCACGGCATATCGCAGGCCGCGACCAGCCAGTCGGCCGCCGGCGCCCAGCGCATGGCGGCGAGGACGCCCGCCAGCGGTCCCCTGGTATCCGGGGCGTCGGGCAGGCGGAGCAGGTGGCCGAGCGAGGGGGGGATTTCGCCCTTGCCGCAGAGCACCAGCTGGTCGACATGGCCGGCCAGGAGGCCGGCGCTGTGTTCCAGCCAGGTGCGGCCGTCTCTGGTCAGCAGCTGCTTGGGCCTGCCCATCCTGGTAGATGAGCCGCCGATGAGGATGCAGCCGCAGGTGAGCGCCTGCTCCTGCCGGCATCGGAGAAAGTCGTCGATGAAGGCGAGCAGCCGGCCGGGAAGATCGGCGGCGAAGGGGTAGATGTCCAGGATGTTGGTGGCACTGGCCGGCGGCGGCTTGCCTTCCGGACCGGTCAGCCAGATGCGGGGAAGATCGGAATGCTTGTACCCCTCCACCAGCACCAGGTCGTAGCGGCGGCTGAGATCGGTGAGGAGAAAGGGGAGGGAGTGGACGCCGGCAACATGGCTGCGGCTGAAATGCTCGTCGCCCCGGAGAAAGACATCGGCGCCCGCCCGGAAGAACCGGTCGGAGTCTTTGCCGGGCCGGTCGACCTCCACCCGGTGGGCGTCGTGCTTGACCACCGCCACCGCAAGGCCGCGGCCGATCAGTTGCGGCAGCACCGCCTCGATGAGGGTGGTCTTGCCGCTGCCGCTGAAACCGCAGAGGCCGAGGATCGGCAAACGGTGGAGGAAGGAGGTTCCGTTCTTCTCCGTTATGAAACCATCGAGGGGTGAGGCGGGGGTGGCGGCCGTTTCGGATCGTTTCGTCACGTTGTCCCTCGCCAAGACGGTGCAGCGGCCTCGTCATCGCGAACGAAGCGTGGCGATCGGGTCTGCATCCTCGTTGCCTTCATCCGGATGCTCTCCGTGCACGCCACCTCAGCTGGACTGGGAGACGTAGCCCTTGCTGATCGCGTAGCGGATGAGATCCGCCGCGTTCTTCAGGTTCAGCTTTTTCATCAGGTTGGCGCGGTGGTGTTCGACGGTGCGGGTGGAGATGGACAGCTTGGTGGCGATGTCGCGGCTGGTCTCCCCCTCGGCGACCAGCTTCAGCACCTGCCGCTCCCTGGTGGTGAGCGCCTCGGTGGGCGGCCGCCATTCCTTGTTCTTGTAGGAGACGATGGTTTCGTCGCTCAGCACTTCCGAGAAGTAGGAAGAGATGTACACCTCACCATCCAGCACCGTGGCGATGGCGGACAGCAGCTCGGAATCGGAATCCTCTTTCAGCATGTAGCCGTCGGCGCCGGCGGACATGGCGCAGTTGAAGTACTGCTCGTTCTTGTGCATGGTGAGAATGAGTATCCGTACCCGGGGGCAGAGTTTCTTCGCCTCGGCGATGGCCTCGATGCCGCGCAGGTTGGGCATGGAGATGTCGAGGACGATGAGGTCCGGGGTGAGGTCGCGGAGAAGCTGCAGCAGTTCGAGGCCGTCGCCGACCTCGCCGATGACCTGCAGGGAGGGGTCCTCCTCGATGATCTTCTTCAGCCCCTGGCGGATAAGGGCGTGGTCGTCGGCCAGAACAATGGTGTGGGCGGGCATGTTTCCTTACCGAAGCTGGAGTGGCTGTTGCGTTGCGGGATCGTCCGGGCGGCGCCGGAGAAACACGAACATATTTCGCTATTACGGAACGCTTGTCAAATTGAAACTGCCCGGAATTCAGGCGGGCCATCGGATGGCGGGGATTTCAGGATGGGGGCGGTGAACAGGACGGTGGTGCCGTGGGCAGGACTGCTCTTGATCTGCAGGGTACCGCCGAGGATGCGGACCCGTTCGGCCATGGTGGCGAGTCCCATGCCTTTCTCGGTGGATTTTTTGGCCAGCACTGAGTCGACGTCGAAACCCCGGCCGTCGTCCTGGATGATGAAGGTCATGGCCTCCTCCCCGGGTTTCCACTGGGAGGCGATGAAGATCTGCTTGGCGTCGGCGTGCTTGCTGATGTTGGCCAGGGATTCCTGAATGATCCGGTAGATGAGCCGCTGCGATTCCTGGGAAAAAAGCGGGTTGATGTCGATGATGTCCAGGGTGATGGGGATGTTGTGCAGCTTGGCGAAGTTGGTCGCCAGGTACTCGATGGCCGCTTCGAGCCCGAGGTCGTCGATGACCACCGGGCTGAGATCCTTGGAGAGCCGGCGCATGTTTTCGATGATTTCGTTGATATGGGAACGGATGGAGGCGCATTCGATCTTCAGCTTTTCCGGCGGCGTGTCCGGCAGGTGACGTTCGATGGCGCCGACCTGCAGTTTCAGGGCCGCCATCGATTGGCCGAGCTCGTCGTGCAGTTCGTAGGCGATGCGCTGCCGTTCCTTTTCCTGGGCACACAGCAGGTTGGAGGAGAGAAACTGCAGCTGCTCCTCCGATTTCTGCAGGGCCGTCTGGCTTTCGGTGAGGGCGCGGGTCTTGGCGTCGAGGATTTCGTTGGTCTTTTCGATGGCCTTGATCTGTATCCTGATCTCGTGGATGATCTTGTAGGAAATGGCGAGGAAGATGGCGGCGGTGGCGATGCCGACGATGAGGATGATCTGCAGAGCCCGCTTGATGGCGGATTCCGCGGTCGCCGCCCGGCCGCGCAGTTCGTTTTCCATCGCCTGGCTGATGGCGCCCGCCAGCTCGTGGAGATCGCCGGCAAGGGCAGTCTGCTCGGTGCGTAACAGTTCGCGTTGCCCCAGCTGCCGGCTGCGGAGGATGCAAAGGGCGTAAAGGCTTTCGCGGCCGCCGGCGAACATGACCGGCTCCCGTGCGTCGATGCGGAAATCCTCCCCGAAGAGAAGCTGCTCCAGGCCGCCGAGCAGAGCGGCGAGGGAATCCGGCTCACCGTCGTCGTCTGATGCGGCGATTGTCGTTTTCAACCTGGCCAGTACCGGGCCCATGCGGTTGTCCTTGAGCTGCAGCAGCCCTTCTTCCCGGGTTTCGCTCATCATCCGCTCATGCAGGCTGGCCAGTTCCCCGATGGCGCGACGAAGGGTGGCGACGTCTTCGGTGGAGTTCATGTCGGTGATGATTTCCCGGGCGAGCGAAAGAGCGTGCCCGGAGGCGGAGTCGTGAAAGCGGGCGATCTTGGCGGCGAGTTCCTCCTTGTCGCGGTTGGCGGCCAGGTTGGCGGCCTCGTCCATCCGCCGCAGGATGGTTCGTATTTTTTCATCCAGGGGCGGGATGGCGGCGAGCGTCCTGCCGTGCTCGCCGTTCCACAGCAGGCTACGGGCCCGCAGCCGGGCCAGTGCCGCCGTCTTTTCGCGGAGCTCTCCGGCAATGGCTGCCAGGGAGGCGATGTCGGCATGGGCGAGGTACTGCTCGACGATCTGGTCGAAGCGCTCGGACCGGGGTTCGGCGCCAGGCGGGGGGGAACCGGAGAGGATGGCGGCGATATCCCATTTCTCCTTTTCCAGTCGGCTGTCCAGCAGGGTGCGGCTGGTGGCGAAATCGGATTTTTCCTTGTCCAGCCGCTCCCGCTCCGAGCGCACGTCGAGCAGGGTCCACCAGACGATGGTCACCATGATGAAGGTGGTGTACAGGGCGAGAAAGGAGAGCATCCAGACCAGCTTGGTGGGGTAGCCGCTGGCGGTGTGTTTGCCGGTGGTTTCGTCGAAGGCGTGGAGCATGGTCGTCCGGGGTACGGTGGCGGGTGGCAGACTGTTCTTTATGGAAACCACCCGGGCTGGCTGCGGGTTTGCGGGCCGGTCTGGATTGCTTCGTCACGCCGTTTCTCGTAATGACGCGGAAGGGAATATCCTTCGGCGGCATCGCGAGCGAAGCGTGGCGATCGGGTCCGCGCTGCGGTTTCACCCATCCGGGTGGGGGGCCGCCCATGGCGAACTCTTACCCGGCGGGCCTGCCGATGTCAATGTCGCGTTGCGGCAGTGGCAGCCGGAGAAGGGTGGATTGTACGGCACCTGCACGGGGAGGGGGGCGCTCGTTGTCAGTGCCGCGACAGCGGAACGGTTGTCGTTGTCGTAGTCGTTTGGTCGATAGGGTGGCGGGGATGGCGATCAGCGATTACGACAACGACAACGACAACGAGGAAGGGAAAGAGGAAAAGGCCCTCTGCCCTGATCCCCGGGCCGGGAAAAGAAAAGGCCCGGCGCGGAGAGGGCTGCACCGGGCCAGCCGGCCCCTCCCACGGCGACGCGAGGGAGGGGCCGTTACCGAGTCTCGTTCAGAATTCGTCGAATTCCTCCTTGTCCTCGTCGAAGGGGATCGCCTTGGCCGCCTCGGTTTTTGTCGAGGACGGAGCAGGGGCGGTCTTGCCGGCGGCGGCAGGTTTGGCCGCCTTGGTTTTCGGCTCTGGCCGCGGCAGGGCCCGGGGGGCGGCGGTCGGTTCGGATTTTCCGGGTCTGACAGTCGCCGGCGGCGGGGGCTGGGCGATTTTATTGCCGCCTTCGATCAGGGCGATCAGGGAGGCCAGGGTGTCCCGCATGGCGTTGACCTGGCCGTCCATCTCCTCGGCGGCGGCGGCGGACTCCTCGGCGTTGGCCGCCACCTGCTGCACCGTGTGGTCCATCTCGGTGATCGCCTGGTTGATCTGTTCGATGCCCTGGGTCTGTTCGCCCGAGGCGATGGAGATCTCCTGCACCAGTTCCCCGACCTTGCGGGCGTGTTCGTTCACCTGGGAGAAGGAGACGGAAGTCTTTTCCACCAGGGTGACCCCGCGCCCCACCTTGCTCACGGTTCCCTCGATGAGGCCGGCGGTGTTCTTGGCCGCCTCGGCGGCGCGCATGGCGAGATTGCGCACCTCGCCGGCCACCACCGCGAAGCCGGCGCCGGCCTCGCCGGCCCGCGCCGCTTCGACCGCGGCGTTCAGGGCAAGCAGGTTGGTCTGGAAGGCGATCTCGTCGATGGTCTTGACGATCTTCGAGGTCTCCTCGCTGGCGGCGGCGATTTCCTTCATCGAGGCGCTCAGTTCCCGCATCGACTGGCCGGCCTCGTCCACCACCCGGTTGGCCTGCTTCATCAGCTGATCGGCCTGGGTGGCGTTGTCGTTGTTCTGTTTGGTCATCGACGACATCTCCTCCATGGAGGCCGAGGTCTCCTCGATGGCCGCCGCCTGCGCCGAGGCGGCACCCGCCAGCTGCTGGGCGCCGGAGTTCACCTGACTGGAGGCCGAGGCCACCTGGGCGGCGCCGTCGCCGAGATCCTTGATCGCCAGATTGATCGGCCGGGTGATGGAACGGATGAGCAGCGGCACGGCGACGGCGACGGCGAGCAGGCAGGCGAGGGTGAGGGCCATCGCGGTCCAGCCGCTTTTTCGGGCGGCTTCGATGGTGGAGATGCGTCCCGCGGCGGCGTCCGCCATCAGTTTCTTGTGGAGTTCCTCGACGATGGGTTCGATGCGGTGGACCGCCTCCTTCATCTGTCCCATGGTCTCGGCGAGATGGCCGTTTTCCGCCACCAGGCCGTCGAAGGCGGCGCGGTAGGCGGCTAGCTCCTCGCTGATCGCGCTCAGGTGTTTCTCGGCGATGCCGGCGCCGGTGGCGGCGGCAAGCAGCGCATCGACGGCGGCATGGGTTTTCTCCACATACTTATTGTCGCCGCGCAGCAGGTAATCCTTTTCCTGCTTGCGGATTTCGAGGCCGAGAGCCCGCGCCGCGGGTATCCGTATCGAGGTCAGCGCCTCTTCCATGTCGTGGGCCAGCTTGCGGATCGTGCTGTAGATGCTCTCTCTCGCCATCGGATCCTCCTCGTCCCGGAACTGGGCTGCCTGTTTCCGGTATTCGGCGAGGGCGGCGAACTGGGCGGCCTTGGCCTCGGCCTCGGACTTGCCTGCGGTCAGCCCCTTTTCGTAGGCGGCCATCGCATCCTGCCATTTCTGCCAGTACTTGTCGTCGCCGGTACGATGGAAATCCTTCTCGTAGCGGCGGATCTCCAGCAGGTCGATGTAGGCCTGGTCGAGCAGGTGCTCCTCCAGGTCGGCGCTCAGCACGTGGGCGGCTTCGCGGAAGACGCCCTGCAACCCCTTGGTCTCGTCCAGTCCCTTCTTGTCCCAGGATGCCGCCACCTGGGCGAAGGCGGCGGCGTAGCTCTCGGCCGAAGCCTTGATTTCGTCGGCGGCCCTGATCGCCTCCTGGTCCCCCATTTTTTCCCCCAGGCCGCGGAAATTGCCGGTCTCGGCAAGCAGGGTCTTCATGGCGGCCGCGTGCTGTTCGAGCCGTTCCGGGGTGAGGTCGAGGAGAAAGTCCTTTTCCGCCCGCCGCGCCTGCAGCATGGCGGTGTTGATGACCGCCAGGTGGTCGAGGGCCGCCATGTCGCCGGCGAACAGTTCCTCGAAATCGTGTTCGCTTCGGGTAAGGGTGACCTGGTAGATCGCCGCCACCGCCAGCAGCAGCAGGATGAGCAGTCCGAAGGCGACTCCCAGTTTGGTGCTCAATTTCCGCTTGTTCATCTGTGACGTCCTCCATTTCCTTCCGGTGGTGCTGAATGCCCGTTCATTCCCGATGGGTTATTCTCCCTCAGTAGAAATACTGAAGTCAAGCCGGAGAAAGAAAAAAATACCTTGTTGCCGGAAGATGCGCTGAGAAAGCGTTTAGATGAAATCTTTCAGAGCACCCGGTCTGCTGGTGTAAGTGTCTGGATTGCCAGGAAGGTGTCCCTCTGAACGCGTTCAGCCGCCGGCCCGGGCGGCAAGGGTCTTTCAAAATGGGGGTGGTTACGGTATAGTCACGAATTCTCTCAAAACGACAGCTTGCCGGCAGGCAGGCCCCACGGACGCCAGGCTGAACAAGGATATCCCCTTGCCGGCGTCATCCGCCCGGGGACTGCCTGCCGGCTGACAACAAGGAGGATTTCCCATGACATCGAAGTGCAGCGGATCCGGGTGCGGCAGCGCCGGCAAGGCCGAAGGCTGCGGCAGCGCCAATGCGGCCATCGCCCAGCAGGAACTGGCGATCAAGAGTTCGCTCGGTAAAATCAAGAACAAGATCCTGGTGATGAGCGGCAAGGGCGGCGTCGGCAAGTCCACCGTCTCGGTCAACCTCGCCCTGGGGCTCGCCAAGCGCGGTTACAAGGTCGGGCTCATGGATGTCGACCTGCACGGGCCCGACATCTGCCGGATGCTGAATCTTTCCGAGCGACTGCAGGACAAGAACTTCGGCGGCGGCCTGGTGCCGCCCATGCGGTACGGCGACAACCTCAAGGTCATCTCCCTGGAGTACATGATGGAGAACCGCGACGAGGCGATCATCTGGCGGGGGCCGCTGAAGATCCAGGCCATCCGCCAGTTTATCGCCGACATGGACTGGGGGAATCTCGACTACCTGGTCATCGACGCGCCGCCGGGCACCGGCGACGAACCGCTCACCGTCGCCTCCACCATCAAGGACGCCCGCGCCCTGGTGGTGACCACCCCCCAGGACGTGGCCCTGGCCGACGTCCGCAAGTCGATCAACTTCTGCAACCACGTCAAGATGAAGATCGCCGGGGTGGTGGAGAACATGAGCGGCTTCATCTGCCCGCACTGCAACAAGGCGGTGGACATCTTCAAGAGCGGCGGCGGGGAGAAGATCGCCGGCGAGTTCGGCATCCCCTTTCTCGGCCGCATCCCCATCGATCCCAAGGTGGTGCTGGGCGGCGATGCCGGCTCGCCCTATCTCTCCAGCGACGAGAAGAGCCTGGCGGTGCGCGCCTTCGAGGGGGTGATCGACAAGGTGGTCGGCACCTCCGTCACCTCGCTGCCCGCGGCACCGCTCGCCATGGCCGACGGCTGCGCCTGCGGCGGCGCCTGCGATCCGCAGAAGTGCAACTGCTGAAAGGGGGAAGAGGATGATCGTTGAACAGCTCACCGTCGGGGTCATGGGCGTCTGCTGCTACGTGATCGGCTGTCCGGAAACGGGGAAGGGGTTGATCGTCGATCCGGGCGGTGACGAGGACGACGTACTGGCCGCGGTGAAGAAGCACGGTCTCGCCATCGAGCTGATCGTCAACACCCACGGCCATCCGGACCACGTCTGCGGCAACGGCGTGCTCAGGAAAAAAACCGGCGCCGCCATCGCCATGCACGAGGCCGACGCCGATTTTTTCGCCCGGCCGGACATCGTCCAGTACTTTTCCGCCCTCGGCCTGCCGCCGTCGCCGCCGGTGGACCGCCGCCTGGCCGACGGCGACATTCTCGAGGCCGGCACCGTCCGCCTCGCCGTCATCCACACCCCCGGCCACACCCCGGGCGGCATCTGCCTCTACTCGGCGCCCCATCTCTTCACCGGCGACACCCTGTTCGCCGGCGGCGTCGGCCGCACCGATTTCCCCGGCGGCTCCACCTCGAAGCTCGCCGCCGCCATCCGGGAGCGGCTGTTCACCCTGCCCGACGAGACCATTGTCTGGCCCGGCCACGGCTACGGCGGCTCCCGGTCGACGATCGGCAGGGAGAAGCGCGACAATCCTTTTGTCGGCGGCACGCTCTGACATGCGCGAGATCGTCCTCGGCACCGCCGGCCACGTCGATCACGGCAAGACCAGCCTGGTCCGGGCCCTCACCGGCATCAACACCGACCGGCTCATCGAGGAGCAGAAACGCGGCATCACCATCGAACTGGGTTTTGCCTTTCTCGACCTGCCCTGCGGCCACCGCCTCGGCATCGTCGACGTTCCCGGCCACGAGCGGTTCGTCCGCAACATGGTGGCCGGCGCCGCCGGCATCGATCTCGTGGCGATGATCGTCGCCGCCGACGAGGGGGTGATGCCGCAGACCAGAGAACATCTGGAGATCTGCCAGCTGCTCGGCGTCGAGCGCGGCCTCGTCGTCATCACCAAGAAGGATCTGGTGGACGAGGAATGGCTCGATCTGGTCACCGAGGAGGTGCGCGAGTATTTTTCCAGAACCTTTCTTGCCGGCGCGCCGGTGGTGACCGTCTCCTCGGCCAGCGGCGAAGGGCTCGACCGGGTGGTGGCGCTGCTCGACGAGCTGGTGCGGGGGAGCGATTTCACCGAGGCCGGCGGCCCGTTCCGGCTGCCCA
Source organism: Thermodesulfobacteriota bacterium (assembly GCA_040755255.1). GTDB lineage: Bacteria > Desulfobacterota > Desulfobulbia > Desulfobulbales > S012-135 > JBFLZZ01. The sequence continues at coordinate 22,679 of JBFLZZ010000022.1, read as the reverse complement.
TCGACCGCGTCTTCAGCATGAAGGGCTTCGGCGCGGTGATCACCGGCACCGCCATCTCCGGCCGCATCGGGGTGGGCGAGGCGATCACCGTCTATCCCGCCAATCTTTCCGGTAAGGTGCGCAACATCCAGGTGCATGGGGAGGCCGCCCAGTTCGGCGAGGCGGGCCATCGCACCGCCGTCAACATCGGCGGCATCGACAAGGAGAAGATCGAGCGCGGCCAGGTGGCGGCATCACCCGGCTGTCTCGCGCCCACCTACGTCATCGACGCCGATTTCACCTATCTGGCCGGCAACGACAAGCCACTTAAAAACCGCAGCCGGGTGCGGGTGCACATCGGCACCGCCGAGGTCATCGGCCGCATTCTCCTTCTGGAGAGCGAGACCCTGGAACCGGGCGGTTCCGCCGCGGTGCAGCTGCTGCTGGAAAAACCGGTGGGCATCTGGCCCGGCGACCGCTACGTGGTGCGCAGCTATTCGCCGGTGCGCACCATCGGCGGCGGCAGATGCCATGCCAACGTCCGCCGCAAGCGGCCCCGGTTGAGAGGGGAGAGCGCCACTGTGTTCGCCGCTTACCGCGGCGGCCGGCCGGAAGAACTGGCGATCCTCCATCTCGACCAGGCAGGCCCCGCCGGGGTGGTGCGCGACCTGCTCGCGGTCAAACTGGGCGTCTTCGGCAACCGTTTGAAAAAACTCCTCGATCCGCTGATTTCCGCCAAGAAGATCCTGGTGATCGAGTCGGACAGCGGCCGGCTGACCTCTGCCGCGGTGCTGGCACAACTCGGGGAGCGGCTGTTGGCGGCCCTGGAGGACTACCACCGGAACTGGCCGCTCAAGGGGGGCGTCGGCCAGGAGGAATTGCGGGAGTTGCTCCACCTGGGCAACGATCCGAAGCTGTTCCAGTTTCTCCTGCGCGAACTGGGGCGTGGGGAGAAAATCGTGGTGGAGGAAGGGACGGTGCGGCTGGCCGGCCATGTCGTGCGCCTGGCGGTCGACGAGGAAAAACTGCGGCAGCGGATCGTCGCCATCTATGCCGAGGCGGCCCTCACCCCGCCCCGGCTTGCGGAGCTGCTGGAAAAACTCGGCGAGTTCGACCGCAAGCAGGTGCTCGACATGCACGAGGTCCTGCACCGGCAGGGAATCCTGGTGCGGGTCAGCGAGGAGCTGTGGTTCGAGGCACAGGTGCTTTCCCGGCTGCAGGAGTCCTTGGTGGCCTTCCTGAAGGACAAGGGCGAGATCGATGCCCAGGGTTTCAAGACCCTCACCGGCATCACCCGCAAGTTCTCCATCCCGCTGCTGGAGTACTTCGACCGGCAGAAACTGACCATCCGGGTCGGCGACCGGCGGTTGCTGCGATAATTCGCTTTCTGACCACTGGTTGCCGCTCACTGATAACCGCCAACTTATCCGAGGCAAGCCATCAACGCCATTTCCGGTAATACCGGCGGCCTCAAAACCGCCCAGCTCAAGGCGCTGGAACGCCTCGCCCGCCGGCGCTGCCCGCCGGAGCTGATCGTCTCCGCCGAACTCGCCCGGGAACTCTGCCTGCTGTCCTCCGAGCTCCACCGGCAGATCGGCCTGCTGCTCGATCGCGGCGGCAGGGTGGTTTCGGTGATCGTCGGCGATCATCGCCGGATCCTCATCCCGGTGCTGGCCCGCGAACAGGGAGGCGGCCGCTTGAAAGGGCTGCGCTGCGTCCACACTCACCTGGCCGGCGAGGGGATCAGCGACGACGACCTGATGGATCTGCTCTTTCTCCGGCTCGATCTCATGGCGGTGCTGACCATGAACGAAGAGGGCCTGCCGGAGAAAATCCACCCGGTGCACCTGTTGCCGCAGCCGGTGGACGGCAAGAACTGGCGGTTCCTGCCCGCCGTGCATCCGGCGCGGCTGCCGGCCACCTTTCTCGACACCATCACCGCCCTGGAGGAGGAGTTCGCCCGCGCCCGGGCGGGGCGCGAGGTCGGCCGCGGCGAGGACCGGGCGATCCTGGTCAGCGTCACCACCGCCTCCCGGCAGGCTGCCGAGGAGTCGATGGCCGAACTGGTGGAACTGGCCCGCTCCGACAACGTCACCGTGCTCGACACCGTCATTCAGCGGCGCGCCGCCATCCATCCCAAGTGGATCATGGGCAAGGGCAAACTGGCGGAGATCATGCTTGCCGCCCTTACCCTGAACGCCAACCTGCTCATCTTCGATCAGGAACTCAACCCGTCCCAGATCCGCTCGGTCACCGACTCCACCGAGATGCGGGTCATCGACCGCACCCAGCTGATCCTCGACATCTTCGCCCGGCGGGCGCGCAGCCGCGAAGGCAAGCTGCAGATCGAGATGGCCCAGCTCCGCTACATGCTGCCCCGCCTCGGCAGCCGCGACGACGCCCTTTCCCGGCTCACCGGCGGCATCGGTGGCCGCGGTCCCGGCGAGACCCGACTCGAGATCGACCGGCGGCGGATCAGCGACCGGCTGGCCAGGCTCGCCGACAAGCTCAAGGGCGTCGCCCGCGAACGCCACTACCGCAGGTCGCGGCGGCGCAAGAAATCCCTGCCGGTGCTTTCCCTGGTGGGGTACACCAACGCCGGCAAATCCACCCTGCTCAACACCCTCACCAAGAGCGGCGTCGTCGCCGAGGACAAGCTGTTCGCCACCCTGGACCCCACCAGCCGCCGGCTGCGCTTTCCCGAGGACATCGAGGTGATCATGACCGATACGGTGGGGTTCATCCGCAACCTTCCCGAGGAACTGATCAAGGCCTTCCGCTCCACCCTGGAGGAGTTGCACGAGGCGGACCTGCTCATCCACGTCATCGATGCCAGCAGCCCCTGGGTGCACGACCAGGTGGCGGTGGTGGAGAACCTGCTCGCCGAGATGGATCTCGACGGGATTCCGCTCTTGCGGGTGCTCAACAAGAAGGACCGTATCTCCGCCGAGCAAGAGCGGCTGCTCAGCGAGGAGTTGGGAGGCATTCCCGTCTCCGCCCTCGATGCCGACTCGCTGAACCCGCTCCTGGAGCGGGCTCGACAGCTGGTAGCGGATAAATGGCGGGCCATCGCCGAGAACGGCGACGACGGCATTCACGCCGACGGCGAGGCGGAGGCTGACGACCGATGGCCGGCCGGCTGAGGGTCCTGCTGTTGCTGCTGGCCTTGCTGTTGCCTGCGGGAGTGCGCGCCCAGGATGCTGCCATCGCCGACCTGGTGGTCGCCAACTCTCCCAGGCAGCTGCTGCTCTATCTGGCGGTGAAGAACGCCTTCTCGCCGGAGATGGAGGAGGCGGTCAGGAACGGCATCGGCGCCACCTTCACCTTTTCGGTGGAACTGTACAAGGTTCGCGGCGGTCTGCCCGACCGCAGGATCGCCGCCGTCAGTTTCGATCATATCCTCTCCTACGACAACCTCAAGGACGAGTTCACCGTCATTCTCGGAGAACACGGCAGCCGCAGGGTGCGGGTCAGGGACATCGACCGGGCGAAAAAGCTGATGGTCGAGGTGAACGAGGCGCCGGTCTGCGATCTGGAAGTGCTGGAGCCCGACGCCGACTACACCCTTCGGGCCAAGGCGCTCCTCGACCGTAGGACCCTGCCGTTCAAGCTGCACTACCTGATGCCGTTTCTGTCGCTCTGGGATTTCAATACCGACTGGTACAGCCTTTCCTTCCGCTACTGAGATGGCACTCCAACAACCGGAAAAGAAGCTCCGCAAGCAACGCCTCATCCGGCTGACCATCCTCACCTGCCTGCTGCTGATCGGCATGCTCACCTGGCTGGAGACGCGGGTGTTCCAGCTCGGCGCCGTTCCTTTCCCGGTGAGCGGCAACGTTCTCGTCTTTCTGCTGATCAACATCAACGTCATCCTGTTGCTGCTCACCGTCTTCCTGGTGCTGCGCAACCTGGTGACGCTGGTGTTCGAACGGCGGCAGCGGCTCTTGGGGGCGCGGCTGCGCACCAAGCTGGTGCTCTCTTTCATCTCGCTGTCGCTGATCCCCACCGGCCTGTTGTTCTTCATCGCCCTGCAGTTCGTCTCCACCAGCATGGACTACTGGTTCAACAGCAATGTCGAGCAGTCCCTCGTCGCCTCCCTGGAGCTCGCCAAGGCCACCTATCAGGCGGAAGAGGAGAAGGTGCGGCAGGCGAACCGGGTCATCGCCGGTGAGCTCGCCGGCGCCGACGAGGACGGTGTCGCCGCCCTGCTCGACGATCTTCGCCGGCAAGAGGGCATGGACCTCGCCGCCCTCTATCGTTTGCCGGAGGCGGCGCCGGTGGCGGGCAGCCCCGGCGGCGATCCCGGACCGGCCCGGTTCGAGGAGGAGATGCTCCGGCGGGTTATCGCCGGCGAGGAGGTGCTGAGCAGCGACTCTTCCGGCGAAGGCGACCTGGTACGGGTGGCGCGGGCCGTCACCCTTGCCGGCGACCGGTCGCTGCTGCTGGTCACCGGCCGGTTGATTCCGGCGGCGGCGCTTGCCGATCTCGGCGTCATCAGCCACGGCCTCGAGGGCTACCGTCAGCTGAAGATGCTGAAGGCGCCCATCAAGACCAGTCTGCTGGTGATGCTGCTCATCGTCACCCTGCTCATCGTCTTTGCCGCGATCTGGTTCGGTTTCTACGTGGCCAACGGTCTCACCGGGCCCATCGGCAAGCTGGCGGACGCCACCCGCCGCATCGCCGAGGGCGATCTCGACTTCGTTCTCGAAAAGGAGTCCGGCGACGAGATGGGAACCCTGGTGGACGCCTTCAACCGGATGACCCGCGACCTGCTCGCCAGCCGCGGTGAACTGCAGGAGGCCAACCGCGCGCTCACCCGTTCCTACAGCGATCTCGAACACCGCCGCCAGTACACCGAGATCCTGCTGCAGAACATCACCGCCGGCGTCATCTCCCTCGACCGGCAGGGCAGGGTGACCACCATCAACCGCTATGCCGAGGAGCTGCTGCGCATCGACCGCGGCGCCATTCTCGGCCACCACTACCGCTCGGTGCTGCGGGCGGTGCATCTGCCGATCCTCGAAAACTATCTCACCGAACTCGCCGATTCGGGCAAATCCTCCATCCAGCGCCACATCCGCCTCACCGTCGGCGACGAGCTGTACTCGCTCCGGGTCAACTTCGTCCGCCTGGAGGATGAGGGCGGCACTCCCCTGGGCGTGGTGCTGGTGTTCGACAACCTCACCGAGCTGGAGAAGGCGCAGCGGATGGCCGCCTGGCGCGAGGTCGCCCGCCGGATCGCCCACGAGGTCAAGAATCCGCTGACACCGATCCAGTTGTCCGCACAAAGACTGCGCAAGAAGTTTCTCGGCCGGCTCGGGGATGAGGAGGGCGTCTTCGACAGCTGCACCCAGACCATCGTCGATCAGGTGGAGGAGTTGAAAAAACTGGTGGGGGAATTTTCCAGTTTCGCCCGCATGCCGAGCCTCGCCAAGTCGGTGCAGGATCTGGGAGAGATGATCAACGAGGTGCTGCCGCTCTACGTCCAGGCCCACCCGGGGATCGCCTTCCATGCCGAATTCGCCGCCCTGCCCCCTTTCGCCTTCGATCGGTCGCAGCTGAAGCGGGTGCTGGTGAACCTGCTGGACAACGGGGTCGCCGCCCTGGCCGGGGCCGGCAATATCTGGATCACGACGGCACTGGACAGCGCCGCCGGTTGTGTTACCCTTACGGTGGCGGACGATGGTCCGGGGGTGCCGGAAAAGGACAAGCCGCAGATCTTCGTCCCCTACTATTCGACGAAGAAGAGCGGCACCGGCCTGGGGCTGGCCATCGCCGGCACAGTGGTGGCCGATCATGGCGGCTCCATCCGGGTGCGTGACCGCGAACCCCACGGCGCCGCCTTCGTCATCAGTCTGCCGCTTGGTTGAACGGTTACAACGTAGGTGGTTGTGCACCACCGTACCGTACGGTGAACGGTTACGGTTGAACGTGCGATTGCGATTACGACAACGAAGAAAAGGGGAGCCCGACCCTTGATGAAAAGGAAGATTCTGATCGTCGACGACGAGGCTTCCATCCGCGAGTCGGTGGCCGGCGTGCTCTCCGACGAGGGGTTCACCCCGACAGCCGCCGAAGACGCCGTCCGGGGGCTGGAACTCCTTGCCCGCGAGGAGTTCGATCTGGTGCTCCTCGATATCTGGATGCCGGGGATGGACGGCATGGAAGCGCTGAAGCAGATCCGGGAAACCCTGCCGCACCTGCCGGTGATCATGATCTCCGGCCACGGTACCATCGAGACCGCGGTGCAGGCGACGCGGATGGGGGCCTACGACTTCATCGAGAAACCGCCCTCCTACGAAAAACTGGTGCTGGCGATCAACAACGCCCTGAAACTCTCCCGGCTGGAGGATGAGAATCTCATCCTGCGCCAGCAGAGCCGGCGCGCCCAGGAACTCACCGGCACCTCGCCGGCGATGACCGCGCTCAGGGAACAGATCAAACGGGTGGCGCCCACCGACGCCTGGGTGCTGATCACCGGCGAGCACGGTACCGGCAAGGAGCTGGTCGCCCAGGCCATCCACCGCTATTCCCGGGTCGCCGACCGGCCGATGATCGAACTCAACTGCGCCGCCATCCCCGAGGAACTGATCGAATCGGAACTGTTCGGCCACGAGAAGGGGGCGTTCACCGGCGCCACCGCGGCGAAAAGGGGCAAGTTCGATCTGGCCGACGGCGGCATGCTTTTTCTCGACGAGATCGCCGACATGAGCCTCAAGACCCAGGCGAAGATCCTCCGCATCCTCCAGGAGCAGAAGTTCGAGCGGGTTGGGGGATCGCGGACGATCAGCGTCAGCGTCCGGGTGCTGGCGGCCACCAATAAGAACATGGAAGAGGAGATCAGCCGGGGCAATTTCCGCGAGGATCTCTTCTGGCGCCTCAATGTGGTGCCCATCCACGTGCCGCCGCTCCGGCAGCGGCTTTCCGACCTGCCGCTGCTGCTCGCCGATTTCGTCGAGGATTCGGCGCGCAAGGGGATGGGCCGCAAGGAGTTCACCGCCGATGCCCTGGCCGCGCTGGCCCGCCACCGCTGGCCGGGCAATGTCCGCGAACTGCGTAACTTCGTCGAGCGGATGATGATCATGTGTCCGGAGCCGGTGATCGACGCCCGCCTCCTCTGCCGCCACCTGCCGCAGAGCTGCACCGGCGGCGAGGCGGCGCCGGACGACGGGACGGTGATGACGGCGGGCGCCGGTGATTTCAAGGAGGCGCGCCGCCTGTTCGAAACCGCGTACCTCAAGGCCAGGCTCGCCGACAACGACTGGAATATTTCGCAGACGGCAGAACAGATCGGCCTCGAACGCAGTCATCTCCACAAGAAGATCAAGGCCCTCGACATCGAAATTCCCTGAGCCCCCGCGCCGCCGCCGGCGCCGGAGGGCCGCATCCGGAGAGCGCATATGGCTGACAAACCGAAATCAACCTTTCCCGACAAGAAGGAACTGGAGCGGGAACTGGCCGACTACCTTTCCCGCAAATACGGGGAGCAGGTCAAGGTCGTCTCCGCCGGCGTCTTCCCGGCCGCCGCCCTGGCCGAGGAGGAAGAAAAACGCAAGGGGCCGCCCCGGGACGGCGAGCCCTTTCATTTCGATCTCAAGCCCGAGGAGCTGGTCGCCTATCTCGATGAGTACGTGGTGCGCCAGGACGAGGCCAAGGCGATTCTCGCGACGAGGATCTGCACCCATTTCAACCGGATCCGCTACGAGCAGTCCAATCCCTGGCTGAAGAACAGCGGGGTGGGCCGCATCAAGAGCAACGTGCTGCTGGTGGGCCCGACCGGGGTCGGCAAGACCTACCTGATCAAGCTCATCGCCCAGCGGATCGGCGTGCCGTTCATCAAGGGGGACGCCACCAAGTTTAGTGAAACCGGCTACGTCGGCGGCGACGTCGAGGACCTGGTCCGCGACCTGGTCCGTCAGGCCGACGGCGACATCGACCGTGCCCAGTACGGCATCATCTACATCGACGAGATCGACAAGATCGCCGCCTCGCCCAACCGGATCGGCATCGACGTCTCCCGTGCCGGCGTGCAGCGGGCCCTGCTCAAACCCATGGAGGAGACCGACGTCGAGCTGAAGGCGGCCCACGACCCGGTTTCCCAGATCGAGGCCATCGAGCAGTACCGTAAGACCGGCAAGAAGGAAAAGAAGGTGATCAACACCCGCCACATCCTGTTCATCATGAGCGGCGCCTTCAGCGGCCTGGAGGAGATCATCGGCCGTCGCACCGGCCGGCATTCCATCGGCTTCGAGAACTGCATCGGCCGCCGCGACGACGCCTGCCGCGATTTCCGCAAGGTGAAGGCCGAGGATCTGGTCGCCTTCGGTTTCGAAAACGAATTCGTCGGCCGGCTGCCGGTGATCGCCGTTCTCGACGCCCTTTCGGTCGACGACCTGTACACCATTCTGCGCAATGCCTGCAGTTCGGTGCTGGTGGCCAAGAAAAAGGATTTTCTCGCTTACGGCATCGGCTTGGTCTTCGCCGACGAGGCATTGCGCCTCATCGCCGAGCGGGCGGCCGAGGAAAAGACCGGCGCCCGCGGCCTGGTGAGCGTGCTGGAGCGGGTGCTGTTGCCCTACGAGCTGAAACTGCCGTCGGCCGCCGTCTCCCGGCTGGCGGTCACCGCCGCGATGGTGCGCGCGCCGCAACAGGAACTGGAACGGCTGCTGGCCTCGCCGGAGGCGATTGCCGCCAACGACGAACTGTGGGAAAGCATCCGCGCCGAGGAGCTGACCCGTTACCAGGAGATGGTCAACCGGACGGTGGGCGGCCTGCTGGAATCCTTCGAGGTGGCCGCGACCCCGGAGCGGCTGGCCCTGCTCGCCCGGGTGTGCCAGCGGGAGAACGCCGAGCCCGAGGATCTCGCCTATGTGCTCATGGACGCGGTGGGGGAGATCGAGCGCTTTTCCGAGCGTATCTCCGCCAAGACCGGGGTGACGGTGACCTTCAGCGACGCGGCCGTGGACCGGGCGCTGGAGGTGTCCGGCCTCGATCTGGAAAAATTGCAGGCGATGCTCGGAGCCATGGCCAGGGATTTCGAATACGGTCTCTGCCTGCTCGCCCAGAAGCGGCCCGAAGTCACGGTCGCGGTGGAGGAGGCGGCGGTGGACGCGCCGAAAAAATTCATGGAGGATTTGGTGAGCGAAACTTTTCGCTTATAATGGTACATTGGTAACCGTTCACCGCACTGGTACGGTGGTGCACAAACTCCCACGTTGTAACCGTTCAAAAGTGCCACAGATTCGGATAAGCGGACCGGCGCCGCGTACTTTGCGTACGTAAGCCGGGCCGATCGTCCGAAGATGGGGTGCTGCTGAACGGTTACGTACATTGCGCCAACGGCGAGCCCGGTGGTGCCGCGGGGCGGCGCCGGGAGCCTATTCATCCAACCGCCAAGGAGAACGACGATGGTTTTTCCCGAATACCGGCCACGGCGACTGCGCCGCAACGAGACCCTCCGCGCCCTGGTCCGCGAAACCTCGGTGGGTCCGGCCAATCTCATCTACCCCCTGTTCGTCAAACCGGGAAAGAAGATCCGCGAGGAGGTCGCCTCCATGCCCGGCGTCTTCCGTCTGTCCATCGACAGCCTGGTTGCCGAGGCCAGGGAATGTCTCGAACTGGGTATCCGCAACATCATCCTCTTCGGGCTGCCGGAGAAAAAGGACCCGGCCGGCAGCGGCGCCTACGCCAAAGACGGCATCATCCAGCGGGCGGTGCGGGAGGTGAAGAACAAGGTGCCGGAGATGATGGTCACCACCGATGTCTGCCTGTGCGAGTACACCAGCCACGGTCACTGCGGCCTCATCGTCGGCGAGGAGGTGGACAACGATTCCACCCTGGAACTGCTGGCCAAGACCGCCCTGTCCCACGCCGAGGCCGGCGCCGACATGGTGGCGCCCTCGGACATGATGGACGGCCGGGTGGCGGAGATCCGCGGCGCGCTTGACGAGAGCAATTTCCAGAACGTGCCGATCATGAGCTACGCGGTGAAGTACGCCTCCGCCTTTTACGGACCGTTCCGGGATGCCGCCGACGGCGCTCCCCAGTTCGGCGACCGCCGCGGCTACCAGATGGATCCGGCCAACAGCCGCGAGGCCTTCCGCGAGGCGAGCCTCGACGTCGAGGAGGGTGCCGACATCCTCATGGTCAAACCGGCAGTCGCCTATCTCGACATCATCAGCAAGCTGCGCGACGAGTTCGACCTGCCCGTTGCCGCCTACCATGTCAGCGGCGAGTACGCGATGATCAAGGCCGCCGCCGCCAACGGCTGGATCGACGAGGAACGGGTGGTGCACGAGACCCTTCTCTCCATCCGCCGCGCCGGCGCCGACATCATTCTCACCTACTGCGCCAAGGACTTCGCCCGGGCATACCGCAAGGGCCTCTGAGCGCCCGGCCGCGATTGTCCGCGCCATGAACGGCCTCCGGTGGGTAACCGCCCCGGAGGCCGTTTTTTTTCTGACAACGAAACTTTTCCGCTACCTGCCACGGCATCACAGGATATGCACCTCCCTGGCGCACAGGGTGGCGGCCCTTGAGGAAGAAACCGTCGCGGCCATCTGCAGGGGCGGCATCTTTACTTTTTTCTCATTGTCGTTGTCGTTGTCGTTGTCATTGTCGCAATCGTAATCGCCGAAACCCGTCGGGTTCCCTCCCTCGCCGTGACCAGAACCGCCTGATCGACTGGGTTGCCCATGAGCGGCGCGCACCCGGATGGACGAGGCGAATGCAGACTGGATCGCCACACTTCGCTCGCGATGACCGCCACGGGCCTGTGGGCCTCGCGCCGCAGGTTGTTTTCTCCCGCGTCATTGCGAGGAACGGAGTGACGAAGCAATCCAGAACGGCCCGCCAACCCGCAGCCAGCCGGGGTGTTTTGTAGCGGGAGAGCCGGCAGCCGCCGCGCCTGCTCGCCAGCGGTATCGTCCATTCGACCACGAAGACGACAACGACAACCGTTTCGCTGCCGCTGCACTGACAACGAAACTTTTCCGCTACCTGCCACGGCATCGCAGGATATGCACCTCCCTGGCGCACCGGGTGGCGGCCCTTGAGGAAGAAACCGTCGCGGGCATCTGCAGGGGCGGCATCTTTACTTTTTTCTCGTTGTCGTTGTCGTTGTCGCAATCGTAATCGCCGAAATCCGTCGGGTTCCCTTCCCTCCCTCGCCGTGACCAGAACCGCCTGATCGACTGGGTTGCCCATGAGCGGCGCGCACCCGGATGGACGAGGCGAATGCAGACTGGATCGCCACGCTTCGCTCGCGATGACCGCCACGGGCCTGTGGGCCTCGCGTCGCAGGTTATTTACTCCCGCGTCACTGCGAGGAACGGAGTGACGAAGCAATCCAGAACGGCCCGCCAACCCGCAGCCAGCCGGGGTGGTTTGTGGCGGGAGAGCCGGCAGTTGTCGGGTTTGGTCGCCAGCGGTATCGTCCATTCGACCACGAAGACGACAACGACAACCGTTTCGCTGCCGCTGCACTGACAACGAAATTTTTCCGCTACCTGCCACGGCATCGCAGGATATGCACCTCCCTGGCGCACCGGGTGGCGGCCCTTGAGGAAGAAACCGTCGCGGCCATCTGCAGGGGCGGCATCTTTACTTTTTTCTCGTTGTCGTTGTCGTTGTCGCAATCGTAATCGCCGAAACCCGTCGGGTTCCCTCCCTCGCCGTGACCAGAGCCGCCTGATCGACTGGATCGCCACGCTTCGCTCGCGATGACCGCCACGGGCCTGTGGGCCTCGCGTCGCAGGTTATTTTCTCCCGCGTCATTGCGAGGAACGGAGTGACGAAGCAATCCAGAACGGCCCGCCAACCCGCAGCCAGCCGGGGTGGTTTGTGGCGGGAGATCCGGCAGTTGTCGGGTTTGGTCGCCAGCGGTATCGTCCATTCGACCACGAAGACGACAACGACAACCGTTTCGCTGCCGCTGCACTGACAACGAAACTTTTTCCGCTACCTGCCACGGCATCGCAGGATATGCACCTCCCTGGCGCACCGGGTGGCGGCCCTTGAGGAAGAAACCGTCGCGGCCATCTGCAGGGGCGGCATCTTTACTTTTTTCTCGTTGTCGTTGTCGTAATCGTAATCGCCGAAACCCTTCGGGTTCCCTCCCTCGCCGTGACCAGAGCCGCTCGATCGACTGGGTTGCCCATGGGCGGCGCGCACCCGGATGAACGAGGCGAATGCAGACTGGATCGCCACGCTTCGCTCGCGATGACCGCCACGGGCCTGTGGGCCTCGCGCCGCAGGTTATTTTCTCCCGCGTCATTGCGAGGAACGGAGTGACGAAGCAATCCAGAACGGCCCGCCAGGCCGCAGCCGGTCTGGGTGGTCTGTATCGGGAGAGCCGGCAGCCGTCGCACCTGCTCGCCATCGGCATCGTTTTTCGACCACGAAGACCACGACGGCACCGTTTCGCTGCCGCTGCACGACAACGAGTGGTTTCGGGCTGCGGCTGGGCGGCAAACGGATTTTTTCCCCCCGACCGAGAAAAAAGGTTGACGGCCCGACCCTGGCCAGATATAAGATAAAAAGAATCTTATATATCCTGTATGTGGTTTCCGTTTGCTATTGCGGAAAATTTAGTCCCATAATCGGGGCAGGGCAGGAGGTGACGGTGACAACGATACGCGGATTCGCCCGTATGTATCTGGACGGTTTTCGGGAGATGCGGCTCGGCAGGGTGCTGTGGCTGATCATCCTGATCAAGCTTCTGGTGCTGTTCGGCGTTGTCCGTCCCTTCTTCATGCCGGATATCCTGGCGACGCGTTACGCATCCGATGCCGAGCGCGCCGCCCACGTTTACGAGGTGCTCGCCGCCGGAAAGTAGGCGGCGCCGATCCCATCCGGGAAGCGGGCGACACCTGGTGTGAAGTCTTGCTGCTCTGGAGAACAAAAAGGAGGTAGGTATGGTTGAACAGATGAACGCGGCCATGGTGGACTGGGCCAGGGCGCAGTTTGCGCTCACCGCCATGTATCATTGGATTTTCGTGCCGCTGACCCTGGGGCTCAGTTTTCTTCTGGCCTTCTACGAGACGATGTACGTCCGGACCGGCAACGAGGAATGGAAAAGGCTGACCAAATTCTGGATGCGGCTCTTCGGCATCAATTTCGCCATCGGGGTCGCCACCGGCATCATCCTCGAATTCGAGTTCGGCACCAACTGGTCCAACTATTCGTGGATGGTCGGCGACATCTTCGGCGCGCCGCTGGCCATCGAGGGCATCTTCGCCTTCTTCATCGAGGCCACCTTTTTCGCGGTGATGTTCTTCGGCTGGGACCGGGTCTCGAAGAAGATGCACCTGTTTTCCACCTGGATGGTGGCGGTGGGCTCCAACCTTTCCGCCGTGTGGATCCTCATCGCCAACGGCTGGATGCAGTATCCGGTGGGGATGAAGTTCAATCCCGAAATGGCCCGCTTCGAGATGCAGGATTTCTGGGCGGTGGTTCTTTCCCCGGTGGCGGTGAGTAAGTTCGTCCATGCCACTTCCTCCGGCTTCCAGCTCGCCTCGCTGTTCGTCATCGCGGTTTCCTCCTGGTACCTGCTGCGCGGGCGGCATGTGCTGATGGCCAAACGCTCCATCGCGGTGGCCACCGTGTTCGGCCTGTTCGCCTCGGTTTTCCTGCTGGTCAGCGGCGACGAGACGGCCCATACCGCGGCAAAGACCCAGCCGATGAAGCTGGCCGCCATGGAGGGGTACTACGACGGCACCCGCGGCGCCGGCCTGGTGGCCATCGGCCTGCCCAACTCGATGAAGCGTCCCGGCGACGACCAGGAGGCCTTCTTCTTCAAGATGGAGGTGCCCGGCCTGCTCTCCTTTCTCGCCAACCGGGATCCGGGCTCCTTCGTTCCGGGGATCAACGATCTCGTCTTCGGCAACCGCGAGGAGAACATCATGGGTATCGACCAGATGATCGTCCTCGGCCGCGACGCCCGCCAGCAGCTCGCCACCTACAAGGAGACGAAGGCGACCAATCCGGCGGCGGCGGCCGCCGCCCTGACCCGTTTCGACGCCAACCGCCAGTACCTGGGATACGGCTATCTGAAAAATCCGGCCGAGGCGGTGCCGCCGGTGGCGCTGACTTTCTGGAGCTTCCGGATCATGGTCATCCTCGGCACCCTGTTCCCGATCATCTTCGCCCTTTACCTCTACCATCTCGCCAGGGGCTCGCTCGCCGACGCCAAAGGGCTGCTGAACCTGGGCGTCGTCTCGGTCTTTCTCGGCTACGTCGCCAGTCAGGCCGGCTGGGTGGTGGCCGAGGTGGGGCGCCAGCCGTGGACCATCCAGGGTCTGCTGCCGGTGTCCGTCGCCCGATCCAATCTGACCACCGGCACCGTGCAGACCACCTTCTTCATGTTTCTTATCCTGTTCACCGTGCTGCTCATCGCCGAGGTGCGGATCATGCTGAAGCAGATAAACATCGGACCAGAGGAGGCCTGAGCCATGTTCGGAAACCTTGACCTGTCGACCCTGCAGCAGTTGTGGTGGCTGATCGCCTCCCTGGTCGGATCGCTGTTTCTCTTTCTCACCTTTGTCCAGGGCGGCCAGACGCTCCTGGTCACCTCGGTGTTCGGCGAGGTGGAAAAACGGCTGGTGATCAACTCTCTGGGGAGAAAGTGGGAGCTGACCTTCACCACCCTGGTGCTGTTCGGCGGCGCCCTGTTCGCCGCCTTCCCCCTCTTCTACGCCACCAGTTTCGGCGGCGCCTACTGGGTGTGGGTGGCCATCCTGTTCACCTTCATCGTCCAGGCGGTGGCCTACGAGTACCGGAAAAAACCGGACAACCTGCTGGGGCCGATGCTCTACGAGTTTTTTCTGTTCCTGAACGGTTCGGTGGGGATTCTGCTCATCGGTGCGGCGGTGGGCACCTTTTTCACCGGTTCCCGCTTCTCCCTGGACGTCTACAACAGCGTCACCTGGCACTCGCCGCTGCGCGGCCTGGAGGCGGCCGGCAACGGCTTCAACCTGTCTTTGGGCCTGTTTCTCGTCTTTCTCGCCCGGGTGCTGGGGGCGCAGTACCTGCTCAACAACATCGATTTTGGTTCCGCCCCCGGCCTGCCGCAACTGCGGGACCGGTTGCGGCGCGCCACCCTGAACAATTTCCTGCTCGCCCTGCCGTTTTTGCTGTTCGTGCTCCTGAAACTGGTCACCATGGACGGCTATGCCATCACCCCCCACACCGGCGCGGTGGTCCTGGAGAGCGGCAAGTACCTGCACAACCTGCTGGCCATGCCGATCCTGCTGATTCTGCTGCTCGCCGGCCTGCTGCTGGTGATCTGGTCGGTGGTCGCCACCGTGTTCAAGGGATCGGACCGGGGCATCTGGTTTGCCGGCGTCGGCACCGTGCTGGTCGGCCTCGTCGTCTTCGGTCTGGCCGGCTACAACAACACGCCGTTCTATCCGTCCATCCACGACCCGGCCAGCAGCCTCAGCATCTACAACGCTTCCAGCAGCCACTACACCCTCACCGCGATGAGCTACGTCGCCTTGGCAGTGCCCTTCGTCCTCGGTTACATCGTCTACTTCTGGCGGAAGATGGACAGCAGCCGGCTGCGTGCCGACGAGGTGGCCGGCTCAATGGGACAGGAAGCTTACTGAGTTGCCCTGCACGCAGCGCATCCGGATAAAGGAAAAGGGAATGGAGACTGGATCGCCACGCTTCGCTCGCGATGACTGCCCCGGGCCGGCGGCCCTCGCGGTGCAGGAGAGAGTTCCACCGCATCGCGGGCAAGCCCGTGACGTTACGATCCGGAACAGACCCGACGCCACATACTTTCAGAATGGTTTTTTCAGAGACACAGGAGGTAAGATCATGTTGTTGTTACTGGGATGGCTCGTCGTTGTCGTTGCCTCGCTGAAGGTGGGAGAGAAGGTGCTGGAGAAATATCAACTCCTTTGAACCGTGATCCGGGGCGGCGCTCCCCAGACCCCATACCCGCCCCGGCGACTCGCTCCATGAAACAGCAAGGCCCGGCATTCGGAGGCAACCGAATGCCGGGCCTTGCTGTTTGCACCGGACAAGTTTTCTGAACTTGCTCTTTACATATCGCTTTTTTCCATGTTTCCATAATCCTTGATAGATTTTTTCATGGCCGGCCTGGGCCGGCGGCAGGAAGAAAACCTGAACATGGAGGCAATGATGGACAGCAAGGACCTGAAAAGAATCCTCGCCGGACTGAGCGTCGCCGGACTGCTCGCCGGCGGCAGCCTTGCCGGGCTCAGCGGCTGCAACGCCAGCAGCGGCTGAAGCGGCAAGACCGGTGCAGGTAGCACCGACAAACAGCAAGCCCCGGCCGGCGGCAGCGGTGCCGGCCAGATGAAGCCGGCGCCCAGCGGTGGCAGCGGTGCCGGCCAGATGAAGCCGGCGCCCAGCGGTGGCAGCGGCTGAGGGGCTTCCAGGTAAGGGGTGCGGTCCGCACTCCCAGCGCTGCATAACAGCCGGTTGAAATAGCCACCTCGGCTTATTGACCGTCGTTGTTCACCACAAGTTTTCGCCAACCTATCCATTCCCGGCCCTTTCAGAGCCGGCGGAATCCGGCGGTACGACCATGTGCCGCCGGCCCCCGTTTCTCGCCGGGCTGATGAACGGTTGGGCCATGCCGAACCAGGCGGGAGCCTGGGGGCGGGGCCGCGTCGATGCGCCCTCCCGCTCGCCGGGGAGCCGGGGACGGCCGGTCCGACCGTTGTCCCCGTCCGCCAGGCGACCCTCCATTGCAACGGTATCCGCCCCGCAGGTGCCGCCTGTGCACACTGACCCCGCCGCCGGCAAAACTGCTCAATTTCCCTGACCCGGGGTGCTCAGTTTCGCTGACCCCGATCCGGGTCAGGGTGCTCAATTACCATGACCCTGTTGTTGCCGGCACGCTTCAATGAGGCCGGGGCGGGACCGCCCCGGAAAACGGAGAAAGGACCTCGACATTGTAATAGCTGGTAGCGTCAGCTTCAATGAGGCCGGGGCGGGACCGCCCCGGAAAACAGACCATGGATCAGGGCGAGGCGTTTCTCTCGTTCATGCTTCAATGAGGCCGGGGCGGGACCGCCCCGGAAAACCTGGTCGGCGCCGGGGTTCATGAAGACCGCCGGAATGCTTCAATGAGGCCGGGGCGGGACCGCCCCGGAAAACACCGACCCGGCCGGGCTGATCAAACCGGACAAGGAGCTTCAATGAGGCCGGGGCGGGACCGCCCCGGAAAACTTTAATCCGTCCGTTAAAGCGAGGTTGAATCATGGGTGCTTCAATGAGGCCGGGGCGGGACCGCCCCGGAAAACCCGCCGGAACCCGAATAACCCGGCTATCCCCAGGTTGCTTCAATGAGGCCGGGGCGGGACCGCCCCGGAAAACCCAAGGTTCTCTCCCCTAACGCACGGGTGCATTGGGCGCTTCAATGAGGCCGGGGCGGGACCGCCCCGGAAAACGCGATAACGAAGGCCATGGCCGTCAGCGCGCCTACGAAGCTTCAATGAGGCCGGGGCGGGACCGCCCCGGAAAACACCCGACTTCGACCAACGGCGCTTTGCGCTTTCTTCGCTTCAATGAGGCCGGGGCGGGACCGCCCCGGAAAACAATCCAAGCGACGTTCAACAAGGCGTTGACTGAGGCGCTTCAATGAGGCCGGGGCGGGACCGCCCCGGAAAACGCAGGTCGGCCCGGACGGCAACGTGGTGATGATCGCGCTTCAATGAGGCCGGGGCGGGACCGCCCCGGAAAACGTCGGGCGCCGAGGCAGGCGCCTGGATGGCGCCGATCTGCTTCAATGAGGCCGGGGCGGGACCGCCCCGGAAAACGCTGGCCCTTGCAATGGGCCGGGACCATCACCCTCGAGCTTCAATGAGGCCGGGGCGGGACCGCCCCGGAAAACAACCCAGGTGTTACATTCTCAGTTTCCGGGCAGGGTGCTTCAATGAGGCCGGGGCGGGACCGCCCCGGAAAACCTGGAGGGGGTGGCCAATATCATCGCCACCGCCGAGCTTCAATGAGGCCGGGGCGGGACCGCCCCGGAAAACACGGCCACGTCATCCAGGCCACATCCTATAACACCGTGCTTCAATGAGGCCGGGGCGGGACCGCCCCGGAAAACGCTTGGTTTCTCTGTCCAACCACCTGGGAGCAATATGCTTCAATGAGGCCGGGGCGGGACCGCCCCGGAAAACGGCAATCTTCATAATTGCCATACTCCAGCCCCAACTGCTTCAATGAGGCCGGGGCGGGACCGCCCCGGAAAACAGCGCGGCGAGACCAACAAGGAGGCGGACAACGCCTCGCTTCAATGAGGCCGGGGCGGGACCGCCCCGGAAAACTATGTTGAGTATGAGGATGACCAAGGTTTGGTGACAAGCTTCAATGAGGCCGGGGCGGGACCGCCCCGGAAAACATACCGCCATGTGGCAAAGGGCGACGGGACAGGTTTGCTTCAATGAGGCCGGGGCGGGACCGCCCCGGAAAAC
>JBFLZZ010000022.1:0-4148 GCA_040755255.1 Thermodesulfobacteriota bacterium | reverse complement strand
GCTTCAATGAGGCCGGGGCGGGACCGCCCCGGAAAACAGCCCCTTTGTGGGGCCTTGTCTGGCAACGCATTCCGGCTTGTGGTGCGAGTGCCATATCATACCCTTCGATTGCGAGACGTCGCAAGCGAAGTTTCCCTTTCAGATCGAGACTTTTTTCCATATTATCAAAGAACTGTACAACAGCGAGCTCTGCCGGACGCAAATGCGCCACCGGAGCGCTCGCCCGGTCCCGGCGGGATCAGACGATCACCGGCAACCGCACCGGCGGCTGGTAGGGCAGGCCGATGCTTTGCACCGGTGGTCCGGCGCCGTCGGCGGGGCCGAGATCGACGATCAGCACGTGATCTTCGCTCTGATTGACGAGTTCCCGGACCAGGATCTCCAACTGCACCAGCCGTCGCCGGCTGAGACGGCAGTGAAATACCGAAAGCTGCAACCATTCGCCGTAGCCGCGCAACGCCCGGTACAGGCGGCGCCAGCGCCGGGGATCGCGGACATCGTAGCTTACCAGATAGTACCGTTCGTCCTTCGGTTTCATCGGGTCAGAAAGTTAGGGTAGCGGGGGAGTTCGCCGGTGAGAAAACGGATCAGCAGCCGGGCCTGCACCTCGAACAGCCGCCGGTAGCTCACCCGGTAGCCAAAGAGCGGATGGGTCACCTCCTGTTCCAGTCGCCGGTCGAAGCAGGCGATGAACCGCTTGCGCGCCCCATCCTTCAGGGCGCAGCCGCCGGCGGACAGCAGGAAATCATCCGGCCGCACCTCGCCGTTGTTGATCGCGGTGAGTACCGCCGAATCGGCGGTCAGCGGCCGGAACGGCTCCATCATGTCCAGGGCCAGGGCCGGCCGGCCGAACCGTGGCTGATGGTAAAAGCCGCGGTAGGGATCGAGGCCCACCGCCGAAAGGGTCACGGTCCACTCCCGCACCAGCATGGCATAGGCGAAGGAGAGCAGGGCGTTCACCGGATCGCGCGGCGGCCGCCGGTTGCGGGTAGTGAAATCGAAGGACTGGATGCCGTTTTCCTTTGCCAACATGGCCGGAAAGGCGTGGAAGTAGCGGCCGGCGGCGGTTCCCTCGATCCCCAGCAGGCTGTCCAACCCCCTGGCCCGCATCGCCTGTTTGACATCGCGCTGGAGGCCGGCGAGTATCTCGTCGGGTGGCGCATCCCCCTTGTGGTTGCGGCGCAGCATCGTCCTGCAGTTGGCGATTTTGGCGGCCACCAGGGAGCGGGCGAGTTTCAGGCAACGGTCGGGATCGAAGCTTGCCCGGTACTGGGCGGCGCGGGTCTCGACGTTGCGGTGACCGGTTCCCACCGTATGGCCGAGAAACCAGCCGCCGTAGCTCATGAAGGTGACCGGGATCTCCCGGCGCATGCACTCCTGCAGGGCCGGGGTGGTGAGGGTCGTGGCGCCGAAGAGCACCACCTGCGAGGTTTCCCCCAGACGTGCCTCGCCCACCTTGCATTTTTCCTCTTCGATGACCAGGGTTTCCCCGTCTTTGCGGATGTAGGCCCTGGGCGACTGGACATACAGGGGCAGGGCGGATTCCAGGGCCGGGACCAGGGGGCGTGGTTCCATCCCCGGCTGTGTCAGGAATCCCACCTCGTCGGGCAGGCAGATGCCGACCAGGGAACAGCGCGGGCACTTGGGACTGTCGGCGAGTGGTGGTGGAAGGGTGCCGGCGGCGACGGTCCGGCGGAAATCTTCGGCGGCGGCGAGAGTGCGGGCGGTCAGTTCGTCGTCGAAGTCGATCCGCACCCGTTCCCGGGAGGAGACAAAGAAAAGGATGCCGCCGCTGCAGTCGAACCCGTGCTCGCGCAGCAGCAGACCCTGGGCGCAGAGCTGGACCCGTTCCGGTTCGTAGGCCCCGGCCGCCACATGCGGCCGCTTGCCGCGCTTGTAGTCCACCGGGGTCAGGTGTTTGCCCTCACCCTCCACCAGGTCGATTTTGGCGGTGAAGCCGAGCCGCTCCGAGGTGAGCCATACCGAGCGGGCATGGATGGTTTCCTCCTCGGCCGGCGCTGCCGGCAGCGGCTTGGATTGTTTGTCCACCCGCCGGTGTTTCGCCAGCCCCTCGACGGTATCGGCGCTGGCGGCGAACTCCGCCTGCGGCCACATCAGGTAGCCGAGCCGCGGGCAGTAGACGAATTCGTTCAGCATCCGCGCCGGGATGGGCGGCAGGGAGCCGGCGGGGGAGACCGGTTCGCAGGCAGGGGAGCCTTGTTTTTCGTCGACTACCGTTTCCATGCCGTATTTCGCTCCTGTTGCCGGACGAATGTCTGGGCGCCTCCATGGGAGGTGGGGGCGAAAACATCTTCGTCCGTGATTCCGCTCTGCCGGCAGTTTGACAAGGTCATTATTTTTGCTTAGTCTAGTTCATGACTAAACTAGTTCATTTGAAGTAACGAGGTGACGTATGCGGGTCGGCATCCACGAGGCAAAGACCAACCTTTCCAAACTCATTCCCGCCGCCGCGGCCGGGGAGGAAATCATCATCACCAATGCCGGCAGGCCGGTGGCTCGGCTTGTGCCCTACCGCAACGAGGGAGGTGAGCGGCCTCTCGGTCTGTTCAAGGGCCAGGTGGTCCTTCACGACGATCTCCTTGAGCCGCTGCCGGAGGAGCTGGTGGCTGATTTCTGGCCGGAAGGCGAGCCGGCATGACCTACCTTCTCGATACCCACACCTTTCTCTGGATCGCGGCCGACCCGGACAAGCTTTCTGCCGCCGTGCGCGAAATCGTTTCCCAGGGAGCCAGCGAACTGCTGTTCAGCGCCGCCGGCGGCTGGGAGATCGCCCTGCTTTGGAAACTCGGCCGCATCGAGCTCCAGGAACCCCCCGCAGTCTTTGTCCCTGCCGTCATGCAGGCCATGGGGATCGCGCCCGTGCCCATCGGCTTTGATACCGCTATTGCCGCCGCAACCCTGCCGCTCATCCATCGCGATCCCTTTGACCGTATTCTCGTGGCCGAGGCGAAGAAGAACGGGCTCACCGTGCTCACCAGAAACCAGACCATTTCCCGCTACGGGGTGCAGACCTTCTGGTGAAAGCCGGCCTGTGGCGCATCCTGCCGCGGCGGCATCGGGAAGTTTGACAAAACCCTCCCGTGTATGTACTGTAACTTGTACATATCTGCCAGGGAGATCACCATGCACACCATCACCTATACCGCCGCCCGCGCCAATCTCGCCAGGACCATGAAGCAGGTCTGCGACGACCACGAACCGGTGATCATTTCCCGCCAGCAGGAAGAGCCGGTGGTGATGCTGTCGCTCGAGGATTTCAATTCCCTGGAAGAGACCGCCTACCTGCTCCGCAGTCCGGAAAATGCCCGGCGGCTCCTCGAATCCGTTGCCGAACTCGGCAAGGGTGGCGGCACCGAACGCTCCCTTGCCGAATGAACCTCGTCTTTTCCACCCATGCCTGGGAGGATTACCTCCACTGGCAGGAGACCGACAAACGGATGCTGAAGCGCATCAACACCCTCATCCGGGAGACAATGCGGGACCCGTTCTCAGGCATCGGCAAGCCGGAGCGGCTCCGGCACGGGCTTGCCGGATACTGGTCCCGCCGGATCAACGACGAGCACCGCTTCGTCTACCGGCCTTCGGATGAGGCGCTGTTCGTCCTGCAGTTGCGGTATCATTACTGACTCTCGATTAAGTCAATCCTTCCCGATCCAGTAGCCGAAGAGAAATCCGGCAGCGATGCTCCACAGGCTGCTGCTTTGTCGGCGGCGCTCCGCTGCCGTTCTCAGCCACCTCTCCTGGTCGAAGCGCTGCGCCCATTCCTCAAAGGCCCGGACCTCCTCATCCACGTCGAGCACCAGTTGCAGATTGACAACCGGTCCGCCTGCGGCCGCCATCGCCTTGCCAGGGTTCCGAATGGTGTCCCGCACTTTTTCGAGAAAGAGCAACAGGTCCCGCAGGGGCCGATCCAGAAAAGCCGCGACCAGCAGCCGGCCCGTTTCCGCACCCACCGGCCAGGGCCGGCGGAGATGGGCATGCGCATCGTTGATGTAGTCGGCTGTCGAGGGTCATGGTAATTGAGCACCCTTACCCGGGTCAGGGTCAGCGGAATTGAGCACCCGGGGTCAGGGGAATTGAGCAGTTTTGCCGGCGGCGGGGTCAGGCTAATTGAGCACCCAGCCGAG
>JBFLZZ010000021.1:0-60388 GCA_040755255.1 Thermodesulfobacteriota bacterium | reverse complement strand
GTGCACGACTTGCCATGCGGCGACGGCGGGCACGGCGACGACGGTGCCGGCGGATGCGGCGGACAACAAGGTGCACGACGGCTGTTCGGCCTGCCATGCGGCGGACGGCTCGATGGCGGTGAACGCGACGGCGGGAGCTGGCGACTGCACGAAGTGTCACAACGCCTACTTCGACAGCCATGCCTATGGCAACGGCCATCTGAACACGGCGCAGCGGGGTACCGACCTGTCGGCGGGCGCCGCCTGCAACAGCTGCCATCAGAACAACAGCGACGGAGCGGGGATCGCGCTGGACAGCTGGACGGATATCCGCAATCTGCATGACGTGGCGACCAACGGCGCCGGCGCCTGCGCGACCTGCCACCAGTCAGCTCGCCAGGAGGTGAAGGATGCGATCACCCTGGGCGTGGGCGGCGGCCAGATCGGCTGTCTGACCTGCCACAGCGGCAAGGCGAGCGCCCATGCGGACCATGTGACGATGGGAGTGATCACCGGTCTCGCGTCCTGTAATGTCTGCCACGATCCGGGCAGCGTGGGCACGTCGAGCTTCTACACCGACACCCTGCACGCGGGCGGCTGCGCCACCTGCCATACCGATCCGGCCAACTCCGATTACAGCCTGAAGGCCGGTTCGTCGGCGGCAGGCCATGGCCGCCTGGAGGCTGGCTTCGGCAATCCGAACACCTGCGGCACGTGCCACAGCGGGATCGCGGCGGACTGGTACGCGCACGACGTGGACCACGGGGCCAAGGGCTTCGTGAGCCTGAGCGCGGACTGCCAGGGTTGCCACGGAGTGAGCCTGAGCTATCCTGGCTTCGTCGACGGCGCGGACAACAAGAAGCACGACAGCTGCGCGGTGTGCCACAACGCGGACGGCAGCCTGGTGAACGTAGCGGCGGCCGGCGGAGCGGAGTGTACGACCTGCCACGGCGCCTACTTTGCGAACCACAGCAACATCAACCACTCGACGACGGTGGCGCAGGCTGCGAACTGCGCGCTGTGCCATACGGGCACGGAAGGGACGCTGGCGACGGTGCCGACCTCGGCGGCGGACAACAAGGTGCACGACGGCTGCGCCGCCTGCCACAACGCCAATGGCACGCTGGTGGCTGGCGCGGTAGCTGGCGCGGGCGACTGTACCAAATGCCACGGCCAGTACTTCGCGAGCCACGGCAATATCGATCACAGCGGCACGGTGGCCGCGGCGGCGGACTGCGCGGGCTGCCACGCGGCGACGGCGGGGACGCTGACGACGGTGCCGGTGGACGCGGCGAACAACCGGGTACATGACTCGTGTTCTGCCTGCCACGCGGCGGACGGTTCGCTGGCGGCAGGGGCGACCGGCGGCCTGGGCGACTGCACCAAGTGCCACGGCGCCTACTTCGCGAACCACAGCAACATCAACCACTCGGCGACGGTGGCGCAGGCTGCGAACTGCGCGCTGTGCCACACGGGCACGGCGGGGACGCTGGCGACGGTGCCGACCTCGGCGGCGGACAACAAGGTGCACGACGGCTGCGCCACCTGCCACAACGCCAATGGCACGCTGGTAGCGGGCGCGACGGCGGGCGCGGGCGACTGCACCAAGTGCCACGGCCAGTATTTCACGAGCCATACCAACGCCAACCACAGCGCGACGGTGGCGCAGGCTGCGAACTGCGCGCTGTGCCACACGGGCACGGCGGGGACGGCAACGACGGTGCCGACCTCGGCTGCGGACAACAAGGTGCACGACGCGTGCGGCGCCTGCCACAACGCGGACGGCAGCCTGACGGCTGGCGCGACGGCGGGCGCGGGCGACTGTACCAAGTGCCACGGCCAGTACTTCGCGAGCCACACCAGCATCGACCATAGGGCGACGGTAGCCGGTGCGGCGGAGTGCACGACTTGCCATGCGGCGACGGCGGGCACGGCGACGACGGTGCCGGCGGATGCGGCGGACAACAAGGTGCACGACGGCTGTTCGGCCTGCCATGCGGCGGACGGCTCGATGGCGGTGAACGCGGTCTCCGGCGCGGGCGACTGCACGAAGTGTCACAACGCCTACTTCGACAGCCATGCCTATGGCAACGGCCATCTGAATACAGCACTGCGGGCAACGGATCTCTCGGCAGGGGTATCCTGCAATGTCTGCCACGGGACTGATTCGGATATTTCCGGGACCCGCCTCGACAGCTGGGCGGAGGTGAGGAATCTGCACGATGTGGTGACCAACGGCGCCGGCGCCTGCGCGACCTGCCACCAGTCTGCCCGTCAGGAGGTGAAGGATGCGATCACCCTGGGCGTGGGCGGCGGCCAGGTGGGTTGTCTCGATTGCCACAGCAGCTGGGGGGCGACCATGCATGCCGACCATGTGACCATGGGTGTGGTCACCGGTCTCGCCTCGTGCAACGTCTGCCACGATCCGACCAGCGTCGGTACGTCGAGTTTCTACACCGAAACCCTGCATGCGGGTTGCACCACCTGCCACACCGATCCGAACAACTCCGACTACAGTCTGAAGGCCGGTTCGTCGGCGGAGGGCCATGGCCGCCTGGATGCGGGCTTCGGCAATCCGAACACCTGCGGCACGTGCCACAGCGGGATCGCGGCGGACTGGTACGCGCACGACGTGGACCACGGGGCCAAGGGCTTCGTGAGCCTGAGCGCGGACTGCCAGGGTTGCCACGGAGTGAGCCTGAGCTATCCTGGCTTCGTCGACGGCGCGGACAACAAGAAGCACGACAGCTGCGCGGTGTGCCACAACGCGGACGGCAGCCTGGTGAACGTAGCGGCGGCCGGCGGAGCGGAGTGTACGACCTGCCACGGCGCCTACTTTGCGAACCACAGCAACATCAACCACTCGACGACGGTGGCGCAGGCTGCGAACTGCGCGCTGTGCCATACGGGCACGGAAGGGACGCTGGCGACGGTGCCGACCTCGGCGGCGGACAACAAGGTGCACGACGGCTGCGCCGCCTGCCACAACGCCAATGGCACGCTGGTGGCTGGCGCGGTAGCTGGCGCGGGCGACTGTACCAAATGCCACGGCCAGTACTTCGCGAGCCACGGCAATATCGATCACAGCGGCACGGTGGCCGCGGCGGCGGACTGCGCGGGCTGCCACGCGGCGACGGCGGGGACGCTGACGACGGTGCCGGTGGACGCGGCGAACAACCGGGTACATGACTCGTGTTCTGCCTGCCACGCGGCGGACGGTTCGCTGGCGGCAGGGGCGACCGGCGGCCTGGGCGACTGCACCAAGTGCCACGGCGCCTACTTCGCGAACCACAGCAACATCAACCACTCGGCGACGGTGGCGCAGGCTGCGAACTGCGCGCTGTGCCACACGGGCACGGCGGGGACGCTGGCGACGGTGCCGACCTCGGCGGCGGACAACAAGGTGCACGACGGCTGCGCCACCTGCCACAACGCCAATGGCACGCTGGTAGCGGGCGCGACGGCGGGCGCGGGCGACTGCACCAAGTGCCACGGCCAGTATTTCACGAGCCATACCAACGCCAACCACAGCGCGACGGTGGCGCAGGCTGCGAACTGCGCGCTGTGCCACACGGGCACGGCGGGGACGGCAACGACGGTGCCGACCTCGGCTGCGGACAACAAGGTGCACGACGCGTGCGGCGCCTGCCACAACGCGGACGGCAGCCTGACGGCTGGCGCGACGGCGGGCGCGGGCGACTGTACCAAGTGCCACGGCCAGTACTTCGCGAGCCACACCAGCATCGACCATAGGGCGACGGTAGCCGGTGCGGCGGAGTGCACGACTTGCCATGCGGCGACGGCGGGCACGGCGACGACGGTGCCGGCGGATGCGGCGGACAACAAGGTGCACGACGGCTGTTCGGCCTGCCATGCGGCGGACGGCTCGATGGCGGTGAACGCGGTCTCCGGCGCGGGCGACTGCACGAAGTGTCACAACGCCTACTTCGACAGCCATGCCTATGGCAACGGCCATCTGAATACGGCGCAGCGGGGTACCGACCTGTCGGCGGGCGCCGCCTGCAACAGCTGCCATCAGAACAACAGCGACGGAGCGGGGATCGCGCTGGACAGCTGGACGGATATCCGCAATCTGCACGACGTGGCGACCAACGGCGCCGGCGCCTGCGCGACCTGCCACCAGTCTGCCCGTCAGGCGGTGAAGGATGCGGTCACCCTGGGAGTGGGCGGCGGCCAGATCGGCTGTCTGACCTGCCACAGCGGCAAGGCGAGCGCCCATGCCGATCATGTGACGATGGGAGTGATCACCGGTCTCGCGTCCTGTAATGTCTGCCACGATCCGGGCAGCGTGGGCACGTCGAGCTTCTACACCGACACCCTGCACGCGGGCGGCTGCGCCACCTGCCATACCGATCCGGCCAACTCCGATTACAGCCTGAAGGCCGGTTCGTCGGCGGCAGGCCATGGCCGCCTGGAGGCTGGCTTCGGCAATCCGAACACCTGCGGCACGTGCCACAGCGGGATCGCGGCGGACTGGTACGCGCACGACGTGGACCACGGGGCCAAGGGCTTCGTGAGCCTGAGCGCGGACTGCCAGGGTTGCCACGGAGTGAGCCTGAGCTATCCTGGCTTCGTCGACGGCGCGGACAACAAGAAGCACGACAGCTGCGCGGTGTGCCATAACGCGGACGGCAGCCTGGTGAACGTCGCGGCGGCCGGTGGAGCGGAGTGTACGACCTGCCACGGCGCCTACTTCGCGAGCCACAGCAACATCAACCACAGCACGACGGTGGCGCTTGCGGCGAACTGCGCCCTGTGCCACACGGGCACGGAAGGAACGCTGACGACGGTACCGACCTCGGCGGCGGACAACAAGGTGCACGACGGCTGCGCCACCTGCCATGCCGCCAACGGTAACCTCCTGGCAGGAGTGATCCCGGGTGTCGGCGACTGCACCAAGTGCCACGGCCAGTACTTCGCGAGCCACACCAACGCCAACCACAGCACGACGGTGGCCCTTGCGGCGAACTGCGCGCTGTGCCACACGGGCACGGCGGGGACGGCGACGACGGTGCCGACTTCCGCTGCCGACAACAAGGTGCACGACGGCTGCGCTGCCTGCCATAACGCGGACGGCACGCTGGTGGCGGGGGCGACAGCGGGCGCGGGCGACTGCACCAAGTGTCATGGCCAGTACTTCGCGAGCCATACCAACGCCAACCACACCCTGCGGGTGGCGGATACGGCCAACTGCAACAGCTGCCATACGGCGACGGCGGGCACGGCGACGACGGTGCCGACCTCCGCTGCCGACAACAGGGTGCACGACGCCTGTACCTCCTGCCATAACGCGGACGGCAGTCTGCGGGCGATGACCGCGCCCGGCGGTTCCGCCGCCATTGCGGCGGGCGACTGCAACGGCTGTCACGGCGCCTACTTCGCGAGCCACACCAACGCCAACCACACGGCGACGGTGGCCATGGCGACGAACTGCGCGCTGTGCCACACCGGCACGGCCGGCACGGCGACGACGGTGCCGACCTCGACGGTGAACAACAAGGTGCACGACGCCTGCTCCAGCTGCCATAACGTCACCAACGGCGCGATGACCGCGGGCGCCACGGCGGGTGCGGGCGACTGTACCAAGTGCCATGGCCAGTACTTCGCGAGCCATAGCAACGCCAACCACAGCACCAGGGTGGCCGGGCTTGCCGAGTGTACCACCTGTCACACCGCGACCGCCGGCACGGCGACCACGGTGCCGGTGAACGGTGCGGACGACAAGGTGCACGACGCCTGCGCCACCTGCCACAACGCCGACGGCAGCCTGCGGCCGGTGACCGCGTCGGGCGGCAGCCAGCCGATCGCGGCGGGGAACTGCAACGGCTGCCACGGCAGTTACTTCCCGAGCCATACGCATCACAGCGGGGTGAATAACGAGTTGAGTTATGATCCCGCTGGCGGTGATACTTCGCAGACTACCCCGACCGGCTGCGCCAGCTGCCATAACGACAACGGTGGTTCCCTGGCGACCTTCAACGACATTTATGTCGAGCACTTCAGCGATTGCGCCCGCTGCCACAGCTATACCGGCAACAAGAGCGCGCCTCTGGCCGCTGTGCAGAGCGCTATCGCCACCGCCGGGGCCAAGCACTGCCGCGACTGTCACACCGACAAGGTGCCGAACGTCGGGCATGGCGGCCATGATCCGGGCCACTTCGCCTGGGACGTGACGAGTCAGGCCACCTGCGGCACGGCGCTGTGCCATGACTACGCCACCAACGGCGACGTCGTCGCCAACATCCACCATAACACCTGCACCCTCTGCCACAGCAGCTCTTCCGGCGGTGACGGCACGGCGAAACTGGGCGACCGCGGCTTGGGCGACGCCCGTCTGGCCTCCACCGCGGCGCCGCATGCGGACAACTGTCTGGTCTGTCACGGCAGCGGCTACATGACCACGGTGACCGGAACCCACACCACCTACGGCGGCAAGCACCACACCAATGTCCACGCCCAGGGCGGCGACTGCGACTGGTGTCATGCCGACTCCCGCCCTGGCTGGGCTTCGCAGTACGGCGTTTCGGCGCCGAATCCCATGCCCAAGCAGTTGGCCTGCATCAAATGCCATATCGAACCTGCCGGCACCGGTCTGGTCGTTTACCGCAACACCTACACGCCGGTGAACGTCTCGACGTCCTATCCGAACGGCACATCCAATTGGGGTGTGAACAACGACGCCGCTGTGCAGAAGAGCGCCATTCATACCATCACCGGCGGGGCGAAGATCAATATCTATAACTACGGCATCTGCCTTGGCTGCCACCAGGATGTCAACAAGGTGGGCAGCAACGCCCGCCTGCAGGTGTGGCACGCCAAGCCGACCTGGGGCAAGACCCAGGACACCAGCGCCGCCGGCAACGAGACCTTCGACGTGCTGCGCAACGCCCCGGGACGATCCTATTTCGCCAACAACAACACGCCACCGCGGGCGACCAGCGATTCCGCCGCCAACGATCGGCGGTTCAACATCTTTGCCACCGGCCTCAATACCGGCGGGGTGGAGAAGATGCGGATGTACGGCCGCTACACGGTGGGCTCCGATTCCACCAAGCCGTACAAGGGCACCTCCTCGCAGACCCGCGGCAAGGATCTGTACAAGGATTACCAGAGCACTTCGCAGAACCCCTGGATAGGCTCGGTGTACAACCAGCGGATCACCATCCCGCAGATCGACGCGGTCAACGACCCGGCCAATCTGATGAACTCGAGCCCGCAGGTGCCGTACTACAACGATATCCCGGTGCCGGGTCCGTTCTGAGTGGCGTGTGTACCATAGGGGGTCTGTTCTGATTCCCGGAATGAGCAAAGGGACGCTTCGGCGTCCCTTTGCTGTTCAAGGATGGGAGGTGACGATGATCAGTGCGGTATTGGTCGCCCTTGTGTCGACAGCCGGGGGCGGGAGGCCCGGCAGGCGGATGGCTGAACCGTCGATCGGATGACAAGGAGTGGATGGAGAGACTGTCGGGCGGGATGCTCGCGGCTGCTATCCCGTGGGAGCAACCGGAATCACTTGTCGATGTGGCAACAGCCGCAGAAGAGGCGGTTGGCGGGACGGCGGAGCAGATGGGGCTCGTGCTGCCGTTGGGGCATGTTGTCGATATGGAAGAAGTGGCAGGTGATGCAGGTGATGTTGCCTTCCCGGTCCAGCGGCAGGTCGCGGGGAAGATCCTTGGCCGGCTTGCCGGTGGAAGGATGCGCCAGGCGATTCTGGCCCGTGGCGTGGCTCGACCGGTGGCAGGTTCGGCAGATGCTTTCGATGCTGGTGTGGAAATT
The DNA here is from genome assembly GCA_040755255.1 of Thermodesulfobacteriota bacterium. GTDB lineage: Bacteria > Desulfobacterota > Desulfobulbia > Desulfobulbales > S012-135 > JBFLZZ01. The sequence continues at coordinate 52,612 of JBFLZZ010000021.1, read as the reverse complement.
TCCGGCTTTGCCGTCCAGGGGCAGGCAGGTGTGGCAGTCCAGGCAGCGGCTGGTGCCGGGGGTGCACTGGAGGTGCGCGTTGGGGGTGGACGCCGCCGCCATGGCCGGCAGGGCGAGGATCCCCCCGAGCAGGAAGGGGCTGAGAAACTTCAATCGGGGCATTGCCGGTAACCCGCCACCACTTCCCGCATCTTCGCCAGGGTGCGGCCGGCGTCGCCGTCGCCACCGGGGCTGTCCGCCGCTGCCGCCGGATCGCTTTTCATCTGCCGTCTTGCCTCGCTGCTCAACTCCTTCAGGGTGCGGATATCGCCGTGCAATCGGTCGAGCAGGGTATTGACCCCGGTGGCGAGTTCCTGGAAGGAGTCGTTTTTCCTGAGGACGACGCGGGCGGTCAGGTCGCCGTCGGCGGCCCTGCCGAGTTTTCCCTGGATGTTATAGAGCGGGCCGTTGAGGCGGCTCAGTAATCGGTAGGCAGTGACGGCGAAGATGGCGGCGGTGAGCAGGGTGACGCCTCCACTGGTGACGACGATCTCCCTCATGATGATGCTGCTCACCGGAACATCGGGCATACGCATGGAGTAGATGACCGTATCGAGTTTCGGCCTGGCCAGCAGGACGAAGGCGATGATGGCGCCGAGGTTGCCGATCAGGGAGGCGGCGACGAATCTGGCGATGAACCGGAACTGATTCCTGCGATCGATGATGTATATTCGGCGTTTGTAGCGGGGTCTGTCCATGATCCGTCCTTTCGTAACCGTTCACCGCACTGGTACGGAGGTGCACAACCACCTACGTCCTTTCAACTGCTGCCGTCAAGGGCGTGGCAGGCAAAACAGAGCGCGCTCTGCCGGTCGCTCATCACCAGACTTTTCGCCAGGGTCGAGTAGGGGTTGTGGCATGACCCGCAGCCGACGCGGCCGTCGAAGAACTTGATGCGCGGGTCCACCGAATCGATGGGGCGCAGGTCTGATTTCGGGCCGCGATCGATCCTGGTCCGTTCGTAGTCCATGCCGATGGGGTGAGACCCCTGGTCGTGAAGGAGAAAACTCTGGCCATGCTCGTACATGCCGGTGTTGAGGGCCACCGACGCCCCGAGGCTGCCGTCGTGACAGGAGAGGCAATTGCGGGAAACCGGGTCTATCTCGACGAACTGGGAATTCTCCCTGGCAAGGGATTCGAAATGGGCCTGGCCGAGAACCGCCTGGTGTACCGGGGCCTTTCCGGAGGGCTGAATGGCATGACAGAGATCACAGAAGCTTTTTCCCCGTTCCGGGCGGCGGAGAAAGGCGCTCGCCGAGCCGAAGATGTCCACCGCTTTCGCGTGGACGTCATGGCAGGTGGCGCAGGTGATGTAGCCGTCCTCGGAAAGGGGAAAGGAATCGTTGATCGTCACCGAAGTCGGCTCGAGATCAATGGGGTGCATATAAGAATTGCTGATGAGATCGTTGTGGCAGAACAGGCAGGTGGAGGATGCCAGGCTACTGGTCAGGGGCTTGCCGGAATTGCCCATGCGGTGGCACAGGGTGCATTCGGCCTGGGTGAAATTGTGCGGATTGGCGGTGAGGCTGTACACCACAAAGGTGACCGCAAGTCCTCCGAGAATGAGCAGCAGTCCGGAAAAACGGCGCATGGCGATCACACCCTGTAGCGGGAAAGAATGGTGTCGATTTCGTCGAGTCTGGCGGCGAGAGCGGAAGGGGGCTGCTGGGCGTGGCCGTCATCCCCTGTGGGTGTCTCCTGTTGCAGCAGGTTGTGCAACTCTTCCATGAGAGAGGCGTAGTGGCTGAGCATGGCGTTCATCTCTTCCGCCATGGGTTTGATGAAATCCTTCCTGCGAAAATGGGCCCGCTGGCAGAGGTCTCCACCGCTGGCCATTTTGCTGACAACGGCAAGACGGTAGGCAGGGCCGGCGATGCGATGGGAGTAGAGGACGGTGATGAAGATGATGCCGCCCAGGGTCAGCAGCAGGCCGCTTAAGGAGATGAGCACGGAGATGGAAACCAGTTCGTCCCGGAACCTGCTCAAGGTCTGGAAGCTGTCCGAGTAGCCGGCGCCTGCCGGCTTGTGGAACAGGACGAGGAGCAGCACGCAGGTGATCGCGATCCCGAGGGCAAAGAACAGGGAACATAAGGCAAAGGTCTTGCGCCAGACATCGGAGGTGATCGGTGGCGTTGGCTGCATCGGTGCCTCGGTTGGTCAGTTGGGTGGCGCCAACGGGCGTCGGTCGCAAGGTTACGGCAAAGGCAGCTGACGTTGCCTAGCCGGACGCGCTGCAAAGGCACCGCGGCAGATCCCGGGGCAGCCCGCAGGATTGGCGGGGCGGGACGCGCTGCGGGGGCGAGGCCGTGGCGACCGGAGATAGCGGCTTCGGTTCAGTGGGCGGCGTGATCAGCGGTGAAGCTGATGCCGGTCCGGTAGCCATCGTTTTCTTTCATGGACCAGACCACCACCGCGGCCTTGGGCAATTTCCAGTTCCTGTTTTTGGTGAAGCGGATGGTATTGCCGACCTTCAACGGGAAGGACGTGTGGATGCCCATGCCGGTTTCGCTGATGTCCAGCACCTCTGCCTGTTTGGCATTGACGTTGGCGATCTCGGAGGGATCCTCGAACAGAACCACGGGATAGAGTGATTTGAATTTGCTGATCCGGCGCTGGGTTCGACGTTTTTCATGTTTTTCAGGGGTCATCTTTCTCTCCGTAGCTCTCTTCCTGATGCATTGCAGTGATACGAAAACGGGACCCGCAACGACCTCCGGACACTGGATATGTGCTGGAGGTGATTCTGCATGTTACGGCGCTCGTCGGCGCCGTGTTCGCAGACGATTGCGATACCGACGGCAAAGATTGCAGTGTTCGGGATCAGGAGGTTCGCGACCGGCCGAAAACGGCACGGCTGGCGTAGGCCCGCAGGCGTCTGCCGGCAAGCTTCCTGCTGTTTCTCTCCCCCGGGTGGTCAACTGAGGAACTGTACTCCGACCCGTTGCCCCATCCTGGTCTCGAGTGTCCAGACCACCATTCCCCTGGCTGGAATCTCCAGAGCATTTTCCTGGTCGAACAGAAGGATCATTCCCGGGCCCAGTTCCTTACTCATTATACCAATTCCGCCGCTGCAGATGTCAACGATTTTGGCTGTTCGTGGCAGGGGAAATTCCCCGGCAACGGTATAGTGGACAAGGGTTTCCGTCTCAATCGGCCTCCGCGGCTCCCGCCGCCGGTCTTTCTCCAGTTGTCGTGCCATAGTTCGCTCGTTCGTAGGTTTTGAGGGGATGACATCCCGGAGCACAACTTCCGCCGTTTTCTGTTTTCTTGAAATGGATTGGCATTTGCCATTCGCCGTAAGGGGTGCGCTCGGCCATGAGACTTGGGGCCTTTGCTTGATGGATCTCGTGACAAACGCGGCAGTTTATGCCACGACGCCGTTTGTTGCTGTGAATATAGTGCAAATTTTTCTTTCCATCGCGAAATGATGTGTAATGCATCGTATCGGCGAATTGCAGCATGTTGCGATTGTGACAGGAAAAGCAGAAAGAGTAAGTCTGGTCTCCGTAGGATACGTAGGTGGCTCCTTCCAAAGGGGCTGCGAGCAGGGCAGGAAAGGAGGAGACATGGGCCGAGTGGCAATAACTGCAATCTGTACTCTTCGTTCCATCCTTGTCGGTGATGTGCTGCATTGTCCCTGATTCCACAAAAGCCAGGTGGCACCCCGTGCAGATCGTTTCCTTGTTGCCGGGGCGAAGCGCCGGCTTTTCTTCCGAATGATAGACATGGCATGCCTGGCAGTCGTTGGCGGCTGCCGGTGGATGCCAGTACGCTCCCGCGAAGGGATGGCATCCGGCGCAGATGCCCATGTCCACCTGCGGGGTTGTCTTTTCCGCCGCTGCCGGGCGCTCATGGCCCTCGCTGACTTCGTGGCAGCGCCGGCAGTCCTCCGACTGCAGTTCCCTGCCGACGTGCCGTCGCTGGCTCGGGTGGCAGTCGCCGCCGATACAGGAAGGCTCCGGCGGTGAGTCCGGGTTCTCCTGCGCTGATGCGCTTGTCTGTCGCCAGCAAAGCAGCAGAAGAAGAAGAGAAAAAACAAGACGAAGAAGATGATTCATTTTCTCAGCTACTGGTTTGTAAGCAATTGCCGGGCCATGTCATGCCTGAAATGGCGTCTCGTGCCGACAAAAGGCCGATGATCCCGCACTGTTGGCAGCTTGTTGAAATTACAGAATAATGTTTGATAGTGCCGCCTGCGGTTACTGTTTTTCGCGGGGAGGCGGAATCCTGCCCCTGTTGTCCGGCTGACAGGTGGTCAAGGTTTCCGACCGAAAACAGGCGGTGATGCCGGTAAATCGGGGGCAAAAGCCGTCGTGGCGGAAAATGCCCCCAGCGGAACCGGCCGGGGCCACCGATGACGGCGTCGGGTCATTTGAGGAAGAAATGGACGTTGCCGCTGTGAGGGTCATGGCAGTCGACGCAGAACATTCCCTTGTCGATGACACGGACGTGCATGGCCTCGGCCTGCCGGCGTTCCTGGTGGCAGGAGGGGCAGAGTTCATTTCGTGGCAATTTCAAGAGAGAGGGGTTGGCGGAGGTGTGGGGATAATGACAGGCGAGGCAGGCGGCAACCGCAACCGGCCCGTGGACGAAGGTCCCCTTGATGAAATCCTTGTGGCATTTGAAGCAAAGCTTGTTGGCGGGGAGCAGGAGCAGATCCTGCTTGGTGAAATCATGGCAGCCGAGGCAGTTTTTCTGTTTGAAGGGCGGATGAATCGAGCCGGTGTCCCCTTCCTGGAAGACCATGGCGTCCTCGGCCCCCGAAACCGATTCGGATATCCGTGATTCGTAATACTCACCGAACATGCCGGCCAGGTTCGCCGAACAGAGTTTTTCCAGGGACGGCAGGGCGGGGACGCCGTCGAAGAATATGGTTTTGAGCGCGTGCTCGCGGACGGGGTCCTGGGAACAGCCGGGGAGAAGAAACAGGGCCGCCAGCAGCAGCACCCTGCCCATGGTCGGACCCGGGAGGAAGGCGGGCAGGGATCTATTCTTCACGGGTGGCCTGCTTTTCGTAGTCCAGGGGGGTCGCCCGGTCGTATTCGATTTCCCGATGGCATCCAGGGGCACATCTGCCGCCGTTTTCCCTGGCAAGGTATTCCACCGGGATCCGCCATTTGCCGAAAGGCATGCCCGCGGTATTGATCAGGTGTTCCACATCGCTGGCGTGGGGGTTGTGGCACATCTGGCAGGTTCGGCCCTTGTTGCCCTGGTTGGCGTGCAGGAAGTGGAGGTTCCGTTTGCCGTTGCGGAAGGAGGTGAGATTCTCGGTGTACTGTTCGGTAAAGGCACCGGCTTCATGGCATTGAAAGCAGAAGGCATAGGTATCCTTGGTGAACGGTGCGTACACCCCAGCCGGATACTGCTGGTTCAGGAGCAGCGGCGAGGAACTGCCGTGGGGGTTGTGGCAGGCCGAGCACCCTTCCCCGGCAAGCGGGGCGTGCTGGTACTTTTTGCCGCTCACCTCCGCCCGGATGTCGCGTAGTTTGCGCGTGGCGGGGTTGTCCTTGTTGTGGCAGTCGAGGCAGAGCTGTTCGGCGGGTGTGTTGAGCAGGTTGGCAAAATCGGAGACATGGGTGGAATGGCAGGCGCCGCAGCCCCTTTCCGCGAAAAGGGTCTGGTGGCCGGCGGCGGCGGTCTGGCGGATGTGCCCGATCTCCTCGTGGCAGTCGAAGCAGAGTTCCTGGCCTTCTTTCAACAGGAGCTGTTTCCTGGCGCTGCCATGGGGTTGATGGCAGGAAATGCATTCCTGCTCGGTGATCGCCGAGTGGAGGAGTTCGCCCTGGCGCAGATCTTCGGCCATGGTGGTGTGGCAGCTGAGGCAGAGATCGCGGACCGGCCGCTTCAGCATCGCGGCCGAGTCGCCGCCGTGGGGGGAGTGGCAGTAGGTGCAGGCGCCCGAGGCGGCTGGGCCGTGCGTCACGGGGTGGGAAAAGGATCCCTGGTCATGACACTGGAAGCACAGGTCCGCACCCTCCACTGACGGGGGGAAATCCGGCCCTTTTCCGGAAGGATGACTGGCGGATGCGGATGCGTGGCAGCCCAGGCAGTCCTCGGCGGCAGGCGGGTGCAACACCTTCGTTTCCAGCAGCGGCCCATGGCAGATGGGGGTCAGGCAGGAGGTGCTTTCGGCGATTGCACGGTGCGGCGCCACCGCCGAGATCAGGAACAGGGCCAGCAGCGTCAGCGGCAGGGCCGTGGGAAGACGGGGCTCGCGATTGCAGGGGGGCGGAAAATCCATCCGGTCAGAATGCCAGGTCATGGGCGATGTTGTGACAGTCGCCGCAGTGGGGGGTGAGTGCGAGTATCTCGTCGGAATGCGGCTTGCCGTGGCATTCGGAACATCGCGGGATGAATTTGTGTCGTTTCGGGTGGCAGTTCACGCAGGCGAGGGAAGCGTGTTTGGCCTTGCTTGCCCGCAGTGTGGCGAGGACGGCCGGGTGACAGCTGCCGCAGACCTCCGATGGCGTGTCGTCGCCGTAGGCCACTGCCAGTGGCCGATGCGCCGCATGGCAGCCGGCGCAGACGGCGTCGCTGTCCTGCTCGGCGGTGTGCGCCTCGTGGCAGCGGAAGCAGGATGGGATCTTGCCGTGCTGCTTGTGGCAGGCCGTGCATCCGAGACGACTGTGTACGCTGGGATTGGCGACCAGCTGTTCCTGCTGCTCCTTGTGACATGTCAGACAAGGCTCTGTTAGCCGGTTTGGCAGGGTGATGTCAAGCGGTTTATGCGGGTTATGACAGACGAGACAGTCGGGGAGGGTGAAATGTTCTTTTCCCTGATGGCATCTGCTGCACAGCGGGATGACGTCCACCCCGTCGGGCGGGTGGCTCGCGTGGCACTGGATGCAGGTCAGTTTGTCGCGGTGTTTGCCGCCCCGTTTGTCCAGGATGCGGAGGATGTCGAAGTGGCATTTGACACAGTCGGCCGTTGCCGGGCCGGCCGCGTCCGTGGATGTGGCCTGGGGTTCGCCGCCGGCGGGAGAAGGGGGCAGGAGCAGAGTGAGGAGAACTGCCATGCCGGCCAGGGGGGCGGCGATCGTGTGCATGGGTGGCCGGAACATGGGGCAGGGGGACAGGGTTATGGTGGTTTTGTTCTTGATCGCGGAGGACTTGTTCAGTACTTTCGGGACATTTGAACTTACGAGGCTATGTAGGCGAACGCAAGGATAAAATGGAATGGCGGCCGGCTTTTCCTTGATGCGGCAGCCACTTTCATGGCAGACTCGGCTGCGATTTTTTCAGGAAGGGTCAGGTGCTTTTGCACGCGGATTGTGTTACTAAAGCGCAGGGGGAACGTGTGTGGACCACTACGCGATGACCGAACGAAATATCCTGCAACAATCTGTATTCCCAGACGTTTTTCTGCGCCGTGCCGCAGCCGGCGTGCTCAGGTCGCGGCCATTGCGCACCACCGTCGTCCTCCTTCTGCTGCTGGCGGTGGGCGGCTGCGGTCTTTTCGCCAAGAAGAAGGAGGCCTGGCAGCTGACCGAAAACGAGCTTTTTGCCGGGAGATGCCAGGAAGGGGATTGTGTCAACGGCCAGGGCCGCTTTCAACTCGACCGGGGCGGGGTCTACGAAGGGGCATTCTACCGCGGTCGCTTCCATGGCAAGGGGGTGTTCACCCTCGCCGACGGCAGCCGTTACGAGGGAACATTCGCGGTGGGGTACTATGCCGGCCAGGGGCAGATCACCCTTGCCGACGGCCGCAAGGCCGAAGGGAGGAAATGCATCAACGGCAACGGCTACCTGCTGATCACCGACGGACCGCGGTATTCGGGCCGGTTCGTCAACGGCAGACTGGAGGGGGTGGGAACCCTGCTCTACCAGGACGGCCGCATGTACAAAGGCATGTTTGTCGGTGGCGTGCCCAACGGGGAGGGTAATATAACCCTCGAAGACCATACCTTTTTCACCGGCACCTTCGTTGACGGGGAGATGGAGGGATTCGGCACCGTCAAATTCCCCAACGGCAATCTGTTCCAGGGTATATTTTCCCGGGGCGTCTACGTGGAGGGCGGGGTGCTGAAAACGACTTCCGGTCTCGGCGGGCAATGCCTCGCCGGGGACTGCATGAACGGTACCGGCACCATGCGCTACGACAACGGCGCGGTTTATGAGGGCGGGTTCGCCGCCTGCCTGCGCCATGGCCGCGGACGCTACACCTTCGACAGCGGCGCCGTGTTCGAGGGCACCTACGAGAAAGGAATAAGGCAGGGATTCGGGGTGTTCACCTTTCCCGGCGGGGTACGACTCGAGGCCATTTACCGCGGCGGCAGGAAGGAGGGGCTCGGCACCTATCGGTTTCCCAACGGCGAGTCTTACGTCGTCCTGTTCCGCAACGACGCGGTCGTGAAGAAATGATGGAGAAAGCGTCGACACCGCTTCCCGGATGAGCAACGGCGGGAAATCACCCAGTCCGTCATCGCCAGGGCCGTCAGGCCCGTGGCGAATTCTATTAAAAACCACCCGGGCTGGTTGCGGGTTTTGCGGGCCGTTCTGGATTGCTTCGTCACCTTGTTCCTCGCGAAGACGGAGAAGTCGCGGCGTCATCGCGAGCGAAGCGTGGCGATCCATCTTTCATCCTGTCCTTCAGTAATTTTCGCAGCACCTCTTCCAGATCCCTGGTGAAACGGGACGGGTCGGCAAAGGGCGCAGCGGCGCAGAGCCGCCGCAAGCCTTGCCGCAGGGAGCGCAGCCGCGGCAGATCGTCCGCCAGGGCTGCGGCGACCGCCACGTACTCCTCCACCGATGCAGCGATCAATTCCTCCAGGCCGCATTGCTGGAGAATGCTCACTCCCATGCGGCCGCCGAACCGTTCCCCCCGCAGGGTGACCACCGGCACCCCCATCCACAGCTGCTGCAGGGTGACCGTGTGCCCGCACAGGGGGAAACTGTCCAGGCCGATGTCCATGTTGCCCAGCTCCCGCAGATACTCCTCCCGGGGCAGGCTCGCCTGCAGGTGGAGACGACAACGGTCGATTCCCCTCCCGGCGAAAAAATCGGCGACACTGTCCACGAACAGGGGATCGTGAAACTGGTGGCAGATGATCCTGAGCCTGGAGGCGGGGACCACGGTGAGCAGGTCGGCCCAAGTGGCGAGGACGGTGCGGTTGAGTTTCCGCAGGTTGTTGACCGAACCGAAGGTGACGTGGTCGTTGCGGTCGACCGGCAACGGTGGAACGGCGGGGGCGTCGGCGGGCGGCGTGAAGCAGAAGAAGCTGTTCGGCAGGCGGACGAGCCGTTCGCTGGTCTGGGAATCGCCTTCCACCGCCGGATCGGCCCAGGGGTCGCTGAGGCGGAAGTCCATGGCCATCAGGCCGGTGGTATTGGGATAGCCGAGCCAGCTGAGCTGTACCGCCGCCGGCTCGGCGGCAAAGATTCCCAGGCGGTTGCCGGCGGAATGGCCGGCCAGGTCGACGAGGATATCGACCTGGTCCCGGCGGATGAGTGCTGCCGCCTGCTCGTCGGTCATGGTGGTTATATCGCGCCAGTCGTCGGCGAGAGCGCGCAGTGATTCGGTGTAAGGGTCGACCGTGGCCGTCGCGGCATAGCAGCAGACCGTGAATCCGGAGCGGTCGTGGTTTTCGAGGACGGGCCGGAGGAAGTAGCTTACCGGGTGGTCCCGGAAATCCGGCGACAGGTAGCCGAGGCGGATTCTGCCGTCGCCGCGCCAGGTGACCGGCGGACGATCCACCTTCCCCTGTGGCCGACCGGCGCGGTAAATCTTGTCCCATGCGCGGGCGCAGGCGAGCAGCTCCTGCTGCCCCCTGTCGGGGTCGTAGTTGGTGCAGGCGATGAACGCGCTGGCGCTCGCCGGGGTCGCCGTCATCGTAGCCCAGGAGTTCTGGATATGCAGCGCCCGCCGGATCTCGCCGAGATCGAGCAGAATGGAGGCCAGCACCTCGTGGGGCGGGGGAAAGTCAGGGTGGCGAAGAATCAGATCCTCGAGGATGGGCAGGGCCTCGCCACTGTGATTCGTCTCCTTGAGGAAATTGGCGTAGTTGAAGCGGAAAACCGGGTGATCGCCGGCCAGGGACAGGGCGAGCCGGTACTTCGCTTGTGCCTCGTCGTTTCTGCCGAGATCGTGCCAGGTGTTGGCCAGATTGATCAGGGTGTTGGGGTCGTAGGGCGCGAGACCGTGGGCACGCAGCAGGCTGGCCTCCGCCTCCTGGTGTCGGCCGAGGGCGCGATGGGCGAGGGCGAGGCTGTTCAGTGCGTCGATGTCGTCGGGGGCGGCGGCCAGGAAGTCGGTGAGAAGTTCGATCGCCCTTGCCGGGTTGCCGGTATCCTTACAGGCAATGGCGAGGTTTTTTCTCGCCTCGCGGTGGCCGGGGTTGCCCTTGAGTGCCCGCTCGTAGCACAGAAGGGCGCGCGCCGTTTCTCCCCGCCCATGCAGCAGGATGCCGAGATTGTTGTTGGCTTCGGGGTGGTCCGGCGCAACGGTGAGGATTTTGCGGTAGAAGGATTCCGCTCCCTCCGCATCTCCTTGCCGCTGGCGGGCGATGCCGTCCCGCAGCAGGGAGGGGATGGCGAACCCACCGGATTTTCCCTTGGATCTTTTCAGTTTCATATCGGCAGATAAGCGTCACCTTACCCGTTTCGGAAGGAACGCACCAATAAAAAAGGGGATCCCGAAGGATCCCCTTTTCGCATTGGGTCTGAAGAGGCAGGATCAGCTGCCTTACTTCAGATGGCAGGTGAGGCAGAAGGCGCTGTTCTGGTCGGTGGTCCACAGGAACTTCTCGCCCATGCCAGTGGTGCTGTTGTGCACGTCGTGGCAGGTGGAGCACTGCATGTGGGTGCCGCCGTCCAGTACGTCGCGGATGGAGACGCCGGTGGTGCCGAAATCGGTGGTGTCGGCGTTGGCGATCTCGTCGTCGAGGGCGGAAACCTGGTCATACTCGAAACCGACCGGATGGTGGTTGGTCAGGTTGCCGCTGCCGCCGATCTGGAAGGTGCCGAAGTCCAGAACCGGTCCGTTGGTGGACGGAGCGGTGAACGCGCCGGCGCCGCCGATGGAGCCGCCCAGATCGTTGTTCATGTTGGTGGAACCGTACACGTTGAGGGCGACGGAACCGTCATGGCAGCTCAGACACAGGTTGGAGACGCCCAGGTTCATGGCGCTGGAGTTCAGGTTGGTCATCGCCTGGGACTGATGCTTGCCCTGAGTCGGGTTCATGCCGTTGTCATACAGGTCGTAGGTGCCCAGACCCTTCAGCGGGCGGTTCCACAGCGGCGAGTACTGGGAAGCGGTGAAGGAGCTCACGTCCTGGGTATGATGGGGGGCATGACAGTAGATGCAGATACGGTCCAGGCTGGCCTGGTCAGCCGCATCGCCGCCGACGTCGTATCCACCGGTGGAGGACAGGTCGTGGCGGGAACCCTTGATGCCGGAACCCGGGGCGGAGCCCGCGTCAGCGGAGCCGGCGGTAAGCGCGAAAATGCCTACACCCAATGCTACGGTTACCAAAAGTGTTTTTTTCATTTTTCCTCTCCTTTGTGTTGTGAAGTGCTGTTTGTGGCCGCGTTGTGCAGAACCATTTTGCTCCTGAAGTTCTGCACGCGGCATGCCATTGCTGCGCAAAAACAAATAATCCTATAAAATCGATATGTTGTGTGTTTCCGCTTTTTTCTTTCTCCACCCCGGCGGAGGGTTGCGGGGGGATCTGGCAGGAAATGCAGGGTTATATGCCCCACCTGGGTGGCGGAATGTGCTGCTGCGGCCCCGGCGGGAGGCCCCTCCGGGGATAATTATATAGACAGGAAATAATAAATTTGCCATATATATCTGCGCCGTAGTAAAAAATTTTTATATTGCCCGGAATCCTTCCAACCAATATAAAACGATGGCGAAGCGCGTTGCGCGATTTTCCGCCGCTGGCGGTGGCCAGGGATGATACACTGGTACAACTTCGAAAACTGTTCAGGAAAGGGGACGTGCCGAAGGATGTTCGGCGCATTTTTTTTGTGACCAGAGGAGGGTGATGATGACAACAGTGGCGAACGGGCGATCACGGTTCTGCGGGGTGTTGGGTGCTGCCCTGGGGCTTGTCCTGCTGGCGGCCGGCTGCGTGCCTTCGGCACCGGTGCAGCAGCAGGCGAAGTCCTCGGCGATCTTTTTTCCGGAACCTCCTGACCTGCCGCGGTATCAGTTTCTGCGTGGCTACCTGGGAAGCAGTGACTTCACCGGCCAGCAGTCGGCATTCGATGCCCTGGTGGTCGGCCGGCAGAGCAGCGGGCTGCGCGTCGACAAGGCCTACGGGGTCGCCGCGGTCAGGGGCGGCATCTACGTCGCGGACACGAATTTCTCCCTGGTGAAATTCGATCTGATCAACCGCAAGTTCGGTCAGATTGCCGGGGCGCAGGGACTGGGCAAGCTGGTGCAGCCCATCAACGCCTGCGTGGACGAAGCCGGCAACATCTTCGTCGCCGACCCGCTCCGCAAACAGGTGCTGCAGTACGACAGCCGGGAATTCTTCGTCAAGGCGTTCCGTTTTTCCACCGACTGGAAGCCGGTGGATGTCGATTTTTACAAGAACATGCTCTTCGTCGGCGACGGCCTCAACCGGCAGGTCCATATCTTCGACAGGGGTACCGGCGATCTGCTGCAGAGCATCGGCCAGGAGGGGGCTCCCGACGAACGCATGGGCCTGCCCCTCAACATCGCCATCAGTCCCGACGGCATCCTCCATATCTCCGACGCCGGCAAAATCCGGGTGATGAAATACGATCTCGACGGCCATTTCCTCGGCAGTTTCGGTTCCCCTGGCCAGAGTCCCGGCCGCTTCGCCCGGCCGCGGGGAATCGCCATCGATCGCGAAGGCAAGATCTACGTGGTCGACGCCGCCTTCGACAATATCCAGGTCTTTGCCAAGGACGGGCAGCTTCTCACCTTCCTGGGCGGGGCCGGGGATGAACCGGGGCAGTTCAATCTGGCTGCCGGAGTCGAGATCGACTATGCCAACGTCGACCTGTTCCAGGAATATATCGATCCCAATTTCGAGGCCGAATATCTCGTCTATGTGACCAGTCAGTTCGGCAATCGGCCGGTGTCGGTGTTCGCCTACGGCAAACAGAAGGGCGTTGTCTATCCCGAATACGAGGAACTGCTGGAAAAACGCAAGCAGGAACTCGAGGAACTCCGCAAGACCCGTTAGGGTCGAAACAGAACGATTCCGCCTGCATTCCCGTCAGCACCGGGCGGCGTCAGGATGGCTCCGGCAAAGGTGGATGCGGTGTTTCTGTCCCGCCGATGAAGAATCGCGCGGGGCGGATCGGGTCGGTCGGCGAAGTTTCCTGTCGATGACCCTTGGCTGCGGATGATCCCCGGAGCACCTCGCGTTCCCCGCGGTGACGCGGATGGTGTGGATTGCAAACAATGGCTGGAGGCGAAGTATTGCCAGGGACAGTGTGGAGCGGACCTTGCGTCCCGCGGGAGCAGGGGCGGGCGGGTCGCGCCCCGGAGCGGGGAATGCTGGGGCATATGACGCCTGCCGGGGGTGAGGGCGCGCAGGGGGTTTCCCTCTCTTCGGGTGGACCATGAGAAAGGGCTATACCCTTGCCTGTCTGCTGCTGCTGTGCACCGCGTCCCCGGGGAGAACCGCACCGTTCACCTTCAGCCCGACGCCCTACCGGCTCGTCGGTACCCTGCAACTGGAGACCCAGTTCGACAACAGCCGGACCACACGGGGGGACGGGTCGGTTTTCAAGGGGAGCCGGCGGCAGTTCACCGAGGAGATCGACCTGCTGTCCGCCTGGTACGTCTACCATCCGAATTTTTTCCTCTTCGATTTCGACGCCAACCTTGGTTTCGAGCAGAAAAGGGAGCGTTTCAACGATGAGTTGAATTCCCCCCGGCGGGGCATTATCGAGGAATACGATTTCTACGGGACCTTTTTCCCCAAGCATCCCTACAACCTGGTGGTGTTTGCCGAGCAGGAGGCGCCGGTGCTGACCAAATGGTACCTCATCCGCGACGGCGGTCTGCCCTATGAAAAGCGGACGCGGCGCGGTGGCAAACTGCTCTACCGCAAGAAACCGTGGCGTTCCACCGCCACCTATACCAGTCTCGGCTTCCACGGGCACGGCACGGTGAAAAACGAGCAGATGACCGGCGAGGCGGCCTATCACGGCCATGATTTCGAAACCGCCGGTCATTTCCGGCATGACAACATCCACCGCTGGCCCGCGAGCGTCGATGTCGAAGGGGTCGCCCGGAACGATTACGGCTGGGGCCGCTTTGCCCTGCAGAAGAAACGCTGGCGCTTCGATACAAGATTCTCCGGCGGGGACTATGTCGATCATTACCAGCATCGCCGGCGGCAAAACAGCGAGATCGAGAATCATCTCGAAGCGGACCTTCCCTACCATCTTACCTTTGAGGCCAACCATGATCGGCGAAGGGAAACCGAGATCTCCGATTTTGACCAGGTGGGGGTGATCAGGGACGCCGGCGGCAGGGACGTGCTCAGATCCCTTGAAGCGGAAAGCGAAACCGATGTGCAGGACATGGACGCGGAGCTCAGACATCAGCTTTACGAGAGTCTGACGACCTCCCTGTTCGCCGACCGGCTCGACCGGCTGTCGACCGGCAACGACAACGTCTATTCCCACCACGGGTTGAACATGGACTACACCAAGAAGGTGCGGCCGCTGGATGGACTGCTGGAGGCCTCCCTCGGTAAGCGACTGGGGGCGGAGTCCACCGATGTCCGCGATCCGCTCGCCTTCGTCGAGCAGGGGCTGACCCTGATCAATCCGGACAATCCCAGCCGGGGAACGGATGCGGAACTGCGCACGGTGTTCATCCCCCAGAGCGCGGTGGATGTCGGCTCCATCGTGGTTTTGGTGCGCTACCAGAACTCTGCCGTCGGGCGCTGCGTTTCCGAGTACATCCCCCTGCCCACGGCCATGTACCGGGTCATTGCCGAACAGGGACGGCTGGGAGTCGAGCTGCGCGGCCGGGACATCGCCGACTGGGCCAAGGTCAATCTGCCGTCCAACAGTTGCGGCGAGCCCTTCCCGCCCCTGGAAGACACCACCGCCTACCCGCTCGGGGTGCGGCTGGAATATACGGTCATTCCCTACGACATCTCCTCGGACGCCTTCGCCTGGGACGTGCGCACCCGACTGTGGAAGGATTTTCTCTCCCTCTATTTCAATTCCCGCCGGACCAGGCAGGAACTGGAGGACGGGTTGTTCACCACCGGCGACCTGGCGGAGAGCGACATGCGGTACGGATGGGGAGGCAGCCTGCACTGGTCCCTGTTCCGGGTGGGTCTCGACCTGACCCGCTACAACATCGGCAGCCGGAGGGACGTGGTCACCGATACCCCCGCCGGGCCGGTCCATGACGAACTGCACCGCTTGTCCACCGAAAAGAAACGGACGGGGTGGGCGGAGGTGGAGTACGCCCGCGAACTCACTGCCAAAGCCCATTTCCGAGGCTGGGCGCGGGGGGCGCAGGAAACCCGCTGGGGGAGAATGGTGACCGACCTGAGCCGTCCCGATTACCATGCCAGTATCTACAACGCGATCCTCGAGTGCGTTGTCGACGCCTGGCTGGGAAAGATGACCTTCAAATGGACGGGTGACAGTACCGATGGCGCGGAGGAGGACTCCGGGACTCCGGGGGTTGCACCCTCCTATTTCGAGGAGCGGGACTATCGTTTTTCCTTCGATTGGTATCGTTTCGTTCCGCTGCTGGACCTGACCCTGAGCCTGACCGCCGAGTACGAGAACGAATATGAAAACGACAGCAATCGCGACCTGGAATTCTTCGAACGCAGCGACAGCAAGGTGATCTATGCGCCCTCGACCCAGGACCTGAGCCGGCGGGTTCTTTCCGAGGAGAGGACCGATATCCGCCTGCAGGCGCGTAAGCGATTTCCCGAGCGGCACCTGGAGTCGATCTGGTCGGTGCGGTGGCGAGAGGATCTCGGCAGCGGCAATGAAGGGGAAACCCTTGGCACCAGGACCTGGGAGTACCGGCTCAACCTGCTCTGGCGCTATGGGCTGACCTCCATCGATTTCGACGGCGAGTACACCAGGAAGAAGATTTACGGTTCCCGTTCCGGTGAGGGCGGCGAGGAGCGGCAGGATGTCCTGGAGACGACCCTGACCCTGCGGCGGATGCTGCCCAATCTTTTTTGAGCGCACCGCCGGTGACGAAACCTCGGCTTCCTCACCCTGCTTGGCCGGGGGATCGTCGTCCGTAACCGGGTGGTTTCGTGTTGTTTGGCGATGTTTGTTGATATGTTGACGGGCAGGTGCCGGAACGGCGTCTGAAAGGTTCTGAACAGGAGGGGTATCCATGGTTGACAAGTGGTTTGCTGGCACGGTGATGGCGTTTCTGGCGTTTTTCTGCCTGGGGCGAGAGGCGTGGAGCGCCGGGGAAGAAGGGATGCATGCGCTGCCGCCGGCACTGCAGGCGCCTTCCGGACCGTCGGTCCATGACGAAATGGCGAAAAAGACGGTGGTGGCCCGGGTCAATGGCCGCGAGATCTCCCTCGCCACTCTGATGAAACGGATGACCAAGATCCGGATGGCAAAGTATGCCAACAACCCCATGACCAAGGAGCTGGGGGAGCAGCTGCGGCAGCAGGCCCTGGACAAACTGGTGGTCGAGGAGGTCCTGATCGATGCGGCGGTGAAGGAAAGCATCGGTGCCGACGAGGATGCGGTGGCCCAATGCCTCGTCGCGGAGAAAAACAAGCACAAGGATGAGGACCATTTCCGCAAGTACCTTGAGATCATGCAACTGAGCGAGACGGACGTCCGGGACGAGTGTCGCCGTTTCCTGCTGATGCAGGGCTATATCGACCGGCAGGTCAACCAGAAGGTGGACGCCATGGACGAGAAGATGGCGAGGCAGCTGTACGAGCAGAGCCGGCAGAACTTCATCCAGCAGGAGCAGGTGGAAGTAAGCGACCTCATGTTTTTTTTCGATCCCCAGGACGCCTCCTCGCGGGAAAAGGCCGAGGCGGTCCGGAAGAAGATTCTCGCCGATCATTTCGGCGACCTCGCCCAGCTGCCCCAGAGTGGCGACTACTACATCGCCCAGCAGGTGAAACTGGACAAAAACCGGCAGCCGGAACTGTACGAAATTGCCAGCAAGCTGGAAAAACTCGCCCTTTCCGAGGTGATCGTCGCCGACGGCACCCTGCATCTGGTGCAGCTGACCGGCTACCGCCCCTACAAGGAAATGTCCTACGAGGAGGCCCTGCCGATGATCAAGAACAAGGTGCTCGCCCAGCAGCGTGCCGACGTGTTCAACGCCATGATGGCGACACTGAATGGCAAGGCCAAGATCGAATATGTTACAATGGATGAGCCGCAGTAAAATCGTGGCAGTCCGGCCGCCGCCAACAGCGGCCGCGATGGAGGAGGCGGAAGACCGAAGACCGGATCGCCACCGTCCCGCGGCCCCGCGATGACAAAGGGGACCTTCCTCGTCGGCGCGGGAGCGGCACAGGCCCTCAGTCGCGAGGGGGCGCGGCGGGACGAAGCAATCCGGAAGATACCCCATGCGGACGCCCCACCCCGAACCGGGTGCGTCGGACGCGGTTCTATCGAGAGTTGCCGATGCGTTTGTATCCTCTGATCCTATTGGTGGCAGTGCTCCTTCTTTCCGGTTGCGCTTCGACGCAATGGCGTTACGAGCTGACCGACAAGGCCGAGCTGACCTGGCCGGCGGCGCCGAAGCGGGCCAAGGTCGTCTATGTGGGCGCACTCCATCGCTTCTCGCCGGAAGGGTGGTCCTTGGCCTCCCTGTTGCTGGGCAAGGGTGACGCCGGTCTGATTCAGGAGCCCGTCTCGGTGGCGGTGGGGTTGGACGGCCGGATCGCCATTGCCGAGGCCGGCAAGCAGGGGGTGCATCTCTATATCCCCGCCAAGCAGAAATATGTGCTGCTGTTCAAAGGAAAGGAACCGTTCGCCTCCCCGGTCAGCGTCATGTTCGATACCTCGTTGCGGCTGTATGTCGCCGATTCCGCGGGCAGGAAGGTGGTCATCTTCGATGAGGCCGGGGCTTTCGCCGGCGAACTGCATCCACGGCAGGAAGAGTTCGGCGGCCCCAAGCCCGAGGAGTTCGGCAGACCGACCGGTATCGCTTACGGCAACGGCCTTCTCTACGTCTCCGACGCCACCAGGCATCTCGTCCACATCTTCGACAGTCAGAACCGCTATCTGCGCAGTATCGGCGGCAACGGCACCGCGGACGGCCAATTCAACATGCCTACCCATCTGGCCACCGACAGCAACGGCATGCTGTACGTGAACGACGCGATGAACTTTCGCATCCAGGTGCTGGACAGCGACATGACCTTCATGACCAGGTTCGGCCGCCATGGCGACGGTTCCGGCGATTTTGCCATGTCCAAGGGGGTGGCCGTCGACGACACCGGCGCCGTCTACGTGGTCGATGCCCTGTTCGACGCCGTCCAGGTGTTCGATCCGCAGAAGAATTTCGCTCTGACCATAGGCGGGCAGGGGAGCGGGCCCGGCCAGTTCTGGCTGCCCTCCGGCATCTTCATCGATCACGCCAACCGCTTGTACGTTTGCGACCGCTACAACAACAGGGTTCAGGTCTTTCAGGTCATTGATTTCCAGCCGGAATAAGAAAACGGGGAAAACGCATTCCGCCCCGGCATCGGCCCCGGCGGAGTTTCCAGAGGGAAAAGACGAGGTCTCTGCATGACAAGGTTTTCTCATGTCGATGCTGTCCGGTGCGGGCGGTCGTTGCCGGCCGCCTCCTTCCGGTCTGCCCTGATCGGGTTGGCCCTGCTCGCATGGCCCTGCGGCGCCCATGCTCAGACGGGCATCATGAACACCCCCCACAACCTGTCGGTGACCGGTCCGGGCGAGATCCGCGCCCTGAGCGAAACCCGCGTCTGCGTCTTTTGTCATACCCCCCATAACGCCTCGCCGCTCACGCCGCTGTGGAACCGGGACATCAAGCCCACCAACTACATCCCGTACTCGTCCACGACGATGAAGGCCAACATCCCGCAGCCTACCGGGCCGAGCAGGCTCTGTCTGAGCTGTCACGACGGCACGGTGGCCCTCGGCAGCGTGAAGAGCGTCCCCGGCGGTATTCAGATGACCCGGGAGCTTACCAGCGATCGCCGGGCCTTTCTCGGTACCGACATCTCCGACGATCATCCCGTTTCCTTTTCCTATGACGCCTCGCTGCCCAACGACGAACTGAACCCCGAATTCCCGCCGGAGTTCATCCAGTACGAAAATCATTTCATCCATTGCAACACCTGCCACGACCCCCACGAAAACACCCATGGCAAGTTCCTGGTGATGAACAACACCTACTCGGCCCTGTGCGTCAAATGTCACCAGATGCGCGGCTGGTCCCTTGCCTCCCACCGCAGTTCCACCGCGACCTGGAACGGCAGCGGCAACAACCCCTGGCCGCACACCTCCTGGCTGACCGTTGCCGAGAACGGTTGTGAAAACTGTCATGCGCCCCACTCCGCCGGCGGCCCCATGCGCCTGCTCAATTATCAGAACGAGGAAGACACCTGCTTCGTCTGTCACGGCGGTACGGTCGCCGCCAAGGACGTGCTGGCGGATTTCTACAAGGTCAGCCGGCACGATGTGTTCGCCGAGACCATCGGTATAACTCTGAACGCCCACGATCCCGCGGAAGATCCACTTACCGTCACCGATCATGTGGAGTGTGCCGACTGCCACAACCCGCACGCGACCTTTTCCTCCAGCAAACCACCTCCGCCGCGGGCGTACGGCAGCATCTCCGGGGTGAGCGGCGTCACCCAGTTCGGCGCGGCGATATCGCCCGTGGACAACGAGTACGAACTGTGCTTCAAGTGCCACGCCGATTCCAACGACCAGGCGGACAATCCCATCCAGCCGTTTATTCCCAGGGTGGTCAACAGCAGCAACACCCGCCTCGAGTTCCAGGCCACCAACCCGTCCTTCCATCCGGTGGTCACCATCGGCAGGAACCTGGACGTCCCCAGTATCCCGAGCGCCGACATGCCGGCCCTGACCGTCAGCAGCAAACTCTTCTGCACCGAATGTCACAACAGCGACGACAGTCCCGCCGTCGGTGGTTTCGGCGCCAGTGGGCCGCATGGCTCGGTCTATGCCCCGCTGCTGCGGCAGCGCTACGATACCGCCGACGGCAACCTCGAAAGCGCCTCGTCCTATGCCCTCTGCTACTGGTGCCATTCCCGGACCAGCATTCTGAACGATGAGAGTTTTCGGAAGAGGATCGCAACCGGCAACGGCGGTCACAGCAACCACCTGAACGGCCATGCCGCCGGGATCAGCGGCGCTCCCTGTTCCGTGTGTCACGACCCCCACGGCGTCGAGGACGACGGCATGTCCGGCAGCCACACCCATCTCATCAATTTCGATACCAATGTGGTCTCTCCGGGCAGCGGGCAGATGTCGCCCATCTTCATCGACAAAGGGGGGCGGAGCGGCAGCTGCATCCTCTTCTGTCACGGCTTCGAGCATACCGACATGAATTCCACCTATCCGTAGTCTTGCCGGCGTCGGAAACGGCGGGGCGACGCGCCTCGCCCCGCTCCGTTTCCAGCAATCGGAATGGGTGAGGTGGGGTCGCTGCTGCGCCCTTTGCCCACAGTTGTTGGGGGAAATGCCCCCAGGGTGGGTTGGGTTATTTCCCCCATATTTGCGTGTGCTGCCGGCGGACCCAATTGGGTGCACCCGGCTAATCGTACGGGATTTCAAGGAAAAGATTCGAATTTGTTTTTTTTAATCTAGGGAACGGGATTTGCTTATTCTCTCCCCGATCATTTATGTGAGCAGGCCGTTGGCTTTTCGAACCTTCATACTGGCGAGGTTGCAATGAAAAAATCGAGTCTATTTCTTGGGGCGGTGTTGCTGAGCGTCGTGGCCGGCAGCGGCAACACCGGCGCAACGTTTCTGAACGCCCCCCACAACAAGGCAAACAGCGTCGATTGCGTCGACTGCCACGAGTACCCCTTCGAGCAGTGGACCGGATACGTGCCCGATCCGGGCAATGCGGACGACACCATCCGCAACTTCGTCTGTCTGCGATGTCACAACGGGAGCCAGGCGGGGATTCCCGGGAAAAAGACCCATTCCAGTCTCAACCTTTCCACCGGCCACGGTAACTGGACCGTTCAGTGCGTCGACTGCCACGATCCGCACTTCCAGGCCCAGGTCGACTACTTCGCCACCGACGCTTCCTCGCTCTATCTGGTACGGGGCTCCTATGTGGCCAACGGCATCAGCGTCACCACCACTGATCCCCTGAACCCCGAGACCACCACCTTTTCCACCATCGCTTATTCCGGCATCAACGCGCTGGCCGGCTGGGCAAGCCCGGCTACCTGGGCGGCAAAGACCGGCGCCGGCCGCGGCCTGATCCTCGTTGCCGATACGGCCCGGCCGTACGACACCTTCGAGGTCACCGCCGCCGACGAAACCACGGTCACCGTGAGCGGCGATCTCCGGAACGTCACCCTGGGGAGCCAGTTCGGCCTCGTCTACGGCCAGCTGGTCCGCGGCAAGGTCAGCAGCGCCGGGGTCAAGAAGACGGTGAAGTTCTTCAACCCGCAGGGCGGCCATGTCGATACCGTCAACGCCACCCCGCAGGGTATCTGCCAGGTCTGCCATACCCTGACCAGGAACTGGCTCGCCGACGGAACGGTGACCAACAATCCCGCCGCCACCGACCACAACACCGGCGTCGACTGTACCA
The DNA here is from genome assembly GCA_040755255.1 of Thermodesulfobacteriota bacterium. GTDB lineage: Bacteria > Desulfobacterota > Desulfobulbia > Desulfobulbales > S012-135 > JBFLZZ01. Next base: position 30,846 of record JBFLZZ010000021.1, on the reverse strand, counting down.
CCTGCCATCTGACCGCCGACGGCTTCAAGGCAGGCAACACCGATCACACGGTCGCGGCCTCCAGCGGCAACGTGCCCATCCAGCAGACCGCCGCCTGCGCCAGCTGCCACACCTACACCGATCCCGTCGCCGACATCCACAAGAGCAACTGTTCCTACTGCCACACCTCGCCGCCGGCATTGAAGGCCGGCATCGCCGCCAATACCTGCGCCGGCTGTCATCCGAGCCGCGACCCCAACGCCCATGTCAGCGACCACAACCTCACCGCCTACGACACCGCCCCGGTTCTCGACTGCGGCGGCTGTCATGGCGCCGGCCTGAACATCAACACCTTCCATGTCGGCCGCACCGTTGTGCGCGGTTCTGTCGGCAGCGCCGCGGTCGGCACGGTGATCGACTGCGCCACCTGCCACAACAGCAGCGTGCAGCTTGTTGCGGATGCCGTCGCCAAGGGCCGTTCCTCCAACCCGGCCGCCGCGACCGTGTACTGCGCCGACTGCCATGGCAGCCGGCCGGCGGATCATCCCAACGACACCATGCCGGCGCACAGCTGGCTGCTGAAGAGCGCCACCTCCTGTGAGACCTGCCATGACCCGAACGGCACCGCCGACATCGTCGCCGGTATCCATAAGAACAACTGCGCCGCCTGCCACACCCTGCCCTCCTACACGGTGCTGCGCACCGGCACCAAGGGTGACGCCGCCCTGCACGGCGCCGTCGGCCAGGGCAACACCTCCAGCTGTACCGTCTGCCATGCCCCGGCGGTGTATCCGGCCAATACCTTCCATCATGCCACTGCCAATGCCCAGTCCGGCAACTGCACCTTCTGCCACGACGGCAACGCGGCGGCGGATCATGCCACCCTGGTGGCCGACTACGCCAACTGCACCCTCTGCCATGCCGCCAACGCCGGCAGCGCGGCCGGGGCGCCGGTGGATGCCGCCAACAACAGGATCCACGACGGTTGCACCACCTGCCACAAGACCGATGGCAGCCTGAAGGGACTCGTCGATCTCAGCCGCAACATCGTCATCGCCATGCCGGCCGGAACCGCCGCCTCCAACGACGGCGGCGGCACCTGCGCGGCCTGCCACGGCGAATACTTCGCCAATCATACCGCCGCCGACCATACGGCGCGGGTAGCGGACAGCGCCAACTGCAACCTCTGCCACACCGCCACCGCGGGGTCGGCAAGCACCGTTCCTGTGAACGCGGCTGACAACAAGGTGCACGATGCCTGTACCTCCTGCCACAACGCGGACGGCAGCCTGCGGGCGGTCACCGCTCCCGGAGGCTCCGCGCCGATTGTTGCCGGCGACTGCAACGCCTGCCACGGTGCCTATTTCCCGAACCATGCCAATGCCAACCATCTAACCAGGGTGGCTCCCCTGGCCGAGTGCGTCACCTGTCATACCGCCACCGCCGGCACCGCCACCACCGTTCCGGTGAACGCGGCGGACGCCAAGGTGCATGATGCCTGTACCTCCTGCCACAACGGCGACGGCAGCCTGCGGGCGGTGACCGCTCCCGGCGGTTCCGCCGCCATCGCTGCGGGCGACTGCGCCGCCTGCCATGGCAGCAGCTACTTCCCGCAGCACGGTCACCACAACGGAGCCACCAACGATGTGAGCTACAATGCCACGGTGGACACCTCCCAGACCACCCCCACCGGCTGCGCCGTCTGCCACACCGATTACGACACGGCCAACTCCACCAGCCTCGGCCTGTCCACCTGGCAGACGATCCTGGTAGAGCATGACCTCGACGGGGTCAAGGACGGCAGCACCAACGCCTGCGCCCGCTGCCACAGCTACACCGGCGCCAAGAGCGCGCCGCTGGCCGCGGTGCAGAACGCCATTGCCAGCGGCAATCCGGCAACCTGCGCCACCTGCCACACCGACAAGGTGCCCAATACCAACCATGGCGGCCATCAGCCCACCGATTTCGCCTGGGCCGGCAACTGCGCCGACTGCCACGGCGCGGTCACCGATTCCGTTATCGGTATCGTCCATGGCAACGGCTGTTCCTTCTGTCATGTCGACGCGGCCAACGGCAATTACACCCGCAAGGCCGGTGACGCCACCTTCGGTGTCGACGGCGATGCCACCCTCGCCATCGACCGCACCGCCACCTGTCTGACCTGTCATCCGAACGCCGGCAACAAGACCGGCGGGGCGACCATCCACCATGTCTCCCGGAACGGCTATGCGACCGCCGGCAACTGCGCCGCCTGCCATGGCACCAGCGGCCATCAGGGCGACCACTCGACCTTTGTCGGTCAGTACGTCAACTGCCAGCTCTGCCATGGCTCCGCAGCCGGAAGCGCCACCGGCGTTCCGGTCAGCACCAGCGACAACAAGGTGCACGACGTCTGTACCTCCTGTCATAACACCGACGGCAGCCTGCGGACGGTGACCGCCCCCGGCGGCTCCGCTCCCATCGTTGCCGGCACCTGTGCGGGCTGCCACGGCGAATACTTCCCCAACCACACCAATGCCAGCCACACCACGAGGGTGGCGGACTCGGCCAACTGCAACAGCTGCCATTCGGCGACGGCCGGAACCCTGACCACGGTGCCGGTGAGCCCGGCTGACAACAAGGTGCATGACACCTGTGGTTCCTGCCACAACACGAACGGCAGCCTGCGGGCGGTGACCGCCCCCGGCGGCTCCGCACCCATCGCTTCCGGTAACTGTAACGCTTGCCACGGCCAGTACTTCGCGAGCCACAGCAACGCCAACCACAGCACAAGGGTGGCCGGGCTTGCCGAGTGCACCAGCTGCCACACCGCGACCGCCGGCACGGCGACGACAGTGCCGGTTAACCCGGCGGACAGCAAGGTGCACGACGCCTGCTCCACTTGTCACAACCTGACCGACGGCAGCCTGCGGGCCGCCTACGGCCGGGCGAGCGACATGATCGCCGGCGGCGCCAACTGCGCCGACTGCCACGGCTTCTTCCAGGATCATCTGCACCACGATACGGTGCCGCCCAGCGACGTGACCTACAACCCGGCGACGGATACCTCGCAGACCAACATGGCGCCGTGCGCGAGCTGTCACGACGATTCCGGCAACGGCTTCTCCAGTTTCGCCGACATCGTCCTCGAGCATGACGTGCGCGACGGGGTGAAGGACGGCATCGGCGCCTGCCAGATCTGCCATGCCTACGCCGGCGACCGCAGCGCACCGCTGGCCGCGGTACAGGGTGCGATCAGTTCGGGCAGCCCGGCGACCTGCGCCACCTGCCACACCGACAAGGTGCCCAACGTCAACCATGGCGGCCACGCGCCGACGGACTTCGGCTGGGGCGGCACCTGCGCCAGCTGCCACTCCGGCGCCAGCGTGGTGACCGACGTGCACGGCGGCAAGTGCGACCTGTGCCACGTCAACGCCTCCGGCGGCAATTACGCGAGGAAGGCGGCCACCGACGGCGACGCCACCCGGGTGGACGGGGTGGTGAACACCCGGACGAACTCCACCTGCGTCACCTGCCACAACGGCACGACCTACCCGGCGGGTTCGATCCATCACGACACGGCCAAGGCGGCGAACAACAACTGTACCGACTGCCATGCCAGCTCCAACCACGCGACGACGGTGGCCAACGTCACGCCCTGCTCCAAGTGCCATGACCTGACCAACGGCACGGCCACGGGCGCGCCGGTGTCGCTCACCGATCCGATGGTGCACGACGGTTGCGTGACCTGCCATACCTTTGACGCCAACAAGCGTGGCATCCTGCGCAACTTCACCAACCAGAAGGGTGTGAACGGCACGGGCAGCCTGCCCAACGGCGGCACCATCGGCGGCACGGACGGCGGCGGCACCTGTAAGGTCTGCCATACCGGCCTGGCGACGACGGCATCCAATTTCCACCATGCCATCACCCACGGCTCAGGCTACGCGGCAGTGGGCCAGTGCGAACACTGCCATTCCGACCCGCGCAACACCTGGTCGCCCACCCGTCCGGGCGACGCCAACAGCACGGGCACGGCGATCACCGGTGCCGGCACGCTGAACCCGACCCAGCTTGCCTGCGTCAACTGCCACGGCGCCTTCGGCGGCGGCAACCTGACCATCACCAAGTACACCCGTACCAACTACACCAACCTGGCGACGGACTGGACGCGGGCAACGGTGCACACGATTCCGAACACCGCCAACCAGATCAACAACTGGGGCATCTGTTTCGACTGCCACAACAATCCGAACAACGCGACGAGCCCGCAGGTGAACCTGTGGCACGCGCGCCCGGACAAGAACGGCGGCGCGACCTGGGCCCTGGGCACTACCCGTTACCAGCGGAGCCGTTGCTACGGCGACGAGGCACGCTACGCGGCCGGCCGCGCCTATGACGGCTCCGGCGGTTCGTCCGCAAGTGCCGTGTCCTCCAACCTGGGCGCCTTCAACATCTTCCGGGCCAACTACTACATCGCCTCGGGCAAGCCCGGCAACTCGACCAACTGCAGCTCGGTGCGGAGCGAGTACGACGCCAAGCCGACCGCGACGCCCAACTTCGTGCGGATGACGATTCCGGCGGTGATCCACAACGGCAACCTGGCCAACCAGCAGGTACCGGTGTTCGGCTCGAAGACGGCGAACACGGGCACGGCGTCACCGGCGGCGGACGACGTCAAGGTGACCCAGGCGAGCTGGAACGGCACGAGCCTGGTGGTGAACGCGACCAACAGCATGGGCTGCAGCGCGATGACGGTGCAGTACGGCGCGACGAACCAGGTGATGAGCGGTGCCGGCACCTGCACGGCGACGATCAACGGCGCCAACTACCCGGCGGCCGGCACCACGGTGAACGTGGTGACCAGCAACAGCGACGGGATCAGCGTCTACGGCTACCGGATCACGGACAACGCAACACCGATACCTGCGGCAGCCGGCAACGACAACCTCACCGCCTCGGCCAACGGGGTGACCAACCTGGACGTGCTGGCCAACGACAGCGGCACGGCCATCGCCATTACCGGGGTGACCCAGCCGAACCGCGGCTCGGTGGCCATCGCCGGCGGCGGCGCATCGATCAACTACACGGGCAATGGCACCGGCGGCAGCACCAGCTTCACCTACACGATCCAGGGCTCGACCGGCGGGCCGTCGACGGGCACGGTCAATCTGACCGTGGCCGCCAACCAGCCGCCGACGGTGACCAACGACGCCTACACGGTGAGCATCAACTCGACCACCAGCCTCAACGTGTTGGCCAACGACAGCGACAGCGACGGTCCGAACGCGCTGACCGTCTCCGCGGTGGGCACGCCGAGTTGCGGCAGCGTCGTGAACAATACCAGTAATGTCAGCTACACGGCGCCGGCCACCGGCGGCAGCTGCACGTTCAGCTACACCGCCTTTGACGGGATCAACTCGGTGAACGGCACGGTAACGGTAACGGTGAACAGCATCACGCCGTTCGCCGACTGGACCGAGACCTTCACCGGCGCCGCGGACGCGACCCTGTTCACCGCCCAGTCGCTGGGTTCGCAGTGGACGGTTGGGTCGAGCAACGCTTCGGCCAACTGCTGGTTCACCGACACCAACACCACCGCCTCCGGCGGCACCGGTCTCACCGCCGGCAACCCGGCCCCGTACGTCTACCTGGAGGCTTCTACTTCCAGCAGCCCGTCGTGCAGCTATAACGCCGGCGACCAGTTCTGGCTGGAAAGCCCGAACCTGGCAGCGAACAGCTACAGCTTCATCCTGTCCTTCGACTGGAACTACGAGTCGACCCAGACCAGCGGCCGCACCATCAGGGTGTACTACCGCAACGGCACGGGCGGCACCTGGACGCAGCTGGGCACGCCCATCGCCACCGCCCGGCGGGGAACGACGGCGGCGTGGACCTCCAGCGGCAACATCAACCTGGGCAGCGTGCTGAACCAGGCCGGCTCGCGGGTACGGATCCACGTGACCGCGGACACCAACAACTACGCCAACGACGTGGTCTTCGACAACATCCGCATCGACGGCACGCCGTGATGACCCAAACCTGACCCCGCTCCGCCCCGGAGCGGTGAAGAGAACAACGGCAAAGGGACGCTTCGGCGTCCCTTTGCTTTTTTCTCATCCGGGCTTATCGTTTCCGTAAGTTCCAGAAACCTTCAAGCGAATGGAAGAGGAGGCGATACCATGGTAGCAAAACTCATGATCATTGCGGTTCTCGCCGGCATCTGGTGCGTGCTGGGCGCCTTTGCGGATGCAGCCCAGGGCACCGTTCCGGCAGATCAAGCCCGTGACCGGGCGGAAAAGGCCGTCTTCGCCGGCGGCTGCTTCTGGTGCATGGAAAAGCCCTTCGAATCCCTGGACGGTGTGCTCTCGGTCACTTCCGGATACACCGGCGGCAGGACGGCGGCGCCCACCTACGAAAACTACGCGGCGGCGGGACACGTCGAGGCGGTGGAAATCGTCTACGATCCCACCAGGATTTCCTACGAGGAACTGCTGGACGTCTACTGGAGGCAGGTCGACCCCACCGACGGCGGCGGCCAGTTCGTCGACCGGGGGCACGCCTACACCACCGCCATCTACTACCTGAACGACGAGCAGAAACATCTGGCGGAGCTCTCCAGGAAACGCCTCGCCGAGCGGGGGATTTTCGACAAACCGCTGGTCACGCCGATCCTGCCGGCCGAGACCTTCTACCCTGCCGAGGACTATCACCAGGACTACTACCGGAACAATCCCTTCCGCTACAAGATCTACCGCGGCAACTCGGGACGGGACCAGTTCCTCGACCGCGTCTGGGGCAAGGAGCGCAAACCCTGGAGCGAGAAGGAGTTGCGGGCCAGGTTGACGCCGCTGCAGTACCACGTCACCCAGGAGGAGGGCACCGAGCCGGCGTTCCGCAACGAATTCTTCGACAACAAAGAGGACGGCATCTATGTGGACATCGTTTCCGGCGAACCGCTCTTCAGTTCGCTGGACAAGTACGATTCCGGCACCGGCTGGCCAAGCTTCACCAAACCCCTGGTCTCCGAAAACATCGTCACCCGCGAAGACCGCAAGCTGTTCTCGGTGCGGGTCGAGGTGCGGAGCAGAAAGGGCGACAGCCATCTCGGCCACGTCTTCGACGACGGCCCGCCGCCCACCGGCAAGCGCTACTGCATGAACTCCGCCGCCCTGCGCTTCATCTCCGCTGCCGACCTGGAAAAGGAAGGCTACGGCGGATTCTCCCATCTGTTTGCCGGCCAATGATCATCAGGCCGTTCGCAACCGCCGTTGCCCTCCAAGCGGCTGCGAACGGTTGTTGGTGTCGAACACCTGTGCGGGAAGATGGGAGCGGCGAAAAATTGCCGCTCCCCTGGGCCCGAGGTCGGACGTCGCCTCGCCGGTGTCCGTTCTCTTTGTTCTTGATTTGCGGGTGATCCTTTGACTATGGTCAGATGATACCAAGCGAACCAGGGAGGTGCGGCAGTGCCCAGAGACATTCCGGTCAGCAATCGCCGGCTGCTGCTCTGTTTCGACGAAAACTACTGCATCCGCGACCTCTACTACCCCCATGTCGGTCAGGAGAACCATGTGGGCGGCGGGCATCTGCGTCTCGGCGTCTGGGTGGAGGGGCGTTTCTCCTGGATCGGTCCGGAGTGGAAAAGGGATCTGCTCTACCAGGACGATACCCTTGTCACCCGGGTCAGCCTCTATCATCCCGAACTCGCCGTTCTGCTCGGCTGCCGCGACGCCGTGGATTTTCATGAGGATATCTTCCTCCGGGAGATAACCGTGGAAAACCTGGCCGACCGGCCGCGGCAGATCCGCCTTTTTCTCACCCATCACTTCCGGATCGGCGGCAACGACATAGGCGACACCGCCGCCTTCGACCCCTCCACCGGCGGTATCGTCCACTACAAGGGGGCTCGCTACTTTCTCGCCAACGGCTCCACCGCCGGGCTGGACGTGCCGCATGGCTTTGCCGTCGGGCAGAAAAACAGCAACGGGCTGGAGGGGACCTTTCGCGACGCCGAGGACGGCCTGCTCTCCGGCAACACCATCGCCCAGGGCTCGGTGGATTCGGTGCTGGCCCTCCATGCCGACGTGGGGGCCATGTCCCGTCAGAGCGCCTGCTACTGGATCTGCGCCGGTCAGCGATGGGAGGATGTCGAACACCTCGACCGGCTGGTCAGGCACAAGGGTCCGGCGGCGCTCATCGAACGCACCGCTGCCTACTGGACCCTGTGGCTCAACAAGGAAACTCCGGTATTGCGCCACCTGCCGGAAAAGGCGGCCGCCCTCTACCGTCGCAGCCTGCTGATCCTCAACACCCAGGTCGACGGGGAAGGCGGTATCCTCGCCGGCAACGACTCCGACGTCATTCAGTTCAACCGCGACACCTATTCCTACGTCTGGCCCCGCGACGGCGCCCTGGCCGCCCACGCCTTCGACGTGGCCGGCTATCCGGTGATCGCCCAGCGGTTCTACCGGTTCGCCGCCCGGGTGATCGAGGAGGAAGGCTATTTCCTCCACAAGTTCAACCCGGACACCACTCTGGCCTCGTCGTGGCATCCCTGGGCCGTCGACGGCGTTGCGCAACTGCCGATCCAGGAGGACGAAACCGCTTTGGTGCTGTGGGCACTGTGGAACCATTTCGTCATCTACCGCGACATCGAATTCATCAAGCCCCTTTACCGGCCGCTGATCAAAAATGGAGCCGATTTTCTCTGTTCGTACATCGACGCCGCCACCGGCCTGCCCGACTGTTCGTACGATCTCTGGGAGGAACGGCGCGGCATGCTCAGCTTCACCACCGGCGCCGTTTTCGGCGGTATCACCGCCGCCTCACTGTTCTGTTCGGTTTTCGGGGAAAACGACCGGGCGGAAAAGTACCAGCAGGCCGCGGCGGCCATCCGGGACGCCGCCACCCGCCATCTCTGGCGCGGGAAAAAGAACCGCTTCTGCCGAATGGTCTCGCACAACGGTCAGGGAAAACTGGAGTACGACGACACCCTCGACGCCAGCCTCTGGGGACTTTTCGCCTTCGGGCTCTACGCCCCAGATGATCCGAAGATCCAGGCCACCATGACCGCCCTGCGCCAGGCGTTGTGGGTCGATTCCGCCATCGGTGGTATGGCCCGTTACCCGGGCGACGGCTACCACCGGGCGGATCCCCGCTTTCCCGGTAACCCCTGGTTCATCTGTACCCTCTGGTACGCCGACTATCTGACCGATCTTGCCAAAACCGAAGCCGACCTGGCGCGATCGGTCGCCATTCTCGAGTGGGTGGCCGATCATGCCCTGCCGTCCGGAGTACTCGCCGAACAACTGCATCCGGTGAGCGGCCGCCCTCTTTCCGTTTCCCCCCTTACGTGGAGCCACGCCACCTACATTACCTCGGCCAGGAAAATCATGCGTCGGCACGCCCGCATCCACAGGTGTCCCGAGTGCGGCGGCCTGCCCGATGACAAAATTGCCGGCGACGACTGGCTGGAAAAACTGTTTACTCAGGCCTGCGATGCCATCCGCGGCATTTGCCGGGTCAAATGAAACAATACCAAGGAGGAGAAAGCGATGGACACGGCAATTCACTGGGAAACGGAAATGGAAGTGGCCCTGGGGCGGGCGAAGAAAAATGACAGACCGATTCTGCTCATGTTTCACAACCCCGGCTGAATCGGCTGTCAGCAGATGGATGCAGTTACGTATCCCAACGCCGAGGTAATCGCTTTCCTCAACGAGAATTTCATTCCCCTGCGCGTCGCCCATGACGCCAAACCGCTCTCCGAGCAGTTTCACGTCAAATGGACGCCTCTGCTGGTCACCCTGGATCCCTTGGGCGGCGAGCACCACCGCACCGTCGGCTTTCTGGCGCCCGCCGAGCTGATCCAGTCGCTGCTGCTCGGTCTGGGCAAACGCTGGTTCGACGGCGATCGTTTCGCCGAGGCCCTGGACTGTTTCGATCGGCTGCTTGCCGGATACCCGGAGGGTGACGGGGCCGCCGAGGCCATGTATCTGCAGGGGGTCAGCCGCTATAAGCAGTCCCATGATCCCCAGGCCCTCAAGGAGACCCACGAAAGGCTGGAGGAGAAACACCCGGGGAGCGAATGGACGAAACGGGCTTTTCCCTACCGCCTGCTCTGAACGGAACTACAGCCGGTCCTGCTGCATAGCGGCGGTGGGGCCGGAAAAGGCGGTGATGAAGCGGGCCACGGCGGTAAAAAACAGTTCGACGGAAGAGCCGGAATAAAGGCTATGGCGAACTGGGACAGGGAGGCGAGGGGCAGCCCGCCTCTTCGCCGCTTTCCTTGCCAGACCAGCCGATGTTCAGGAAACGGGTTTCCCCGAGAAGTGCGGCCAGCAGGAAGGCAGGGGCGGATCGGGTGTCGGCTGACCTGTCTTCTCCTGGTTGCGGTGGCGCCGCCGAGGCGGCGGCACGGCGATTCCGGCGGGCATGGCCGCATGGGTCTTCACGGGAAGATGGCGGGCCGGGTCAGAACCCGGCCAGATTCTCCACGGCGGCGGCCAGCTTCCTGCCCCGGATCCGTTCCAGGGTGGCGGCTATCACCCTGACGTCGTTGTCGAAGGAGCCGTGGGCCAGCGGGATCATCTTGCGGCCGTCGGAGATCCTGCCCTGGGCGGTATTGTCCCGGCCGTGGATGTTGACGGTTATGTCGCCGGCCGCGAAGTCGCGCCAGCGGTCGATGTCCCTGAGGGAATCCCGGTGCCACAGGTCGCGGCCGGGGCGGTCCTCCACCACCGGATCCCAGGCGGCCTCCATGCCGAGCAGCGGCATCTTGTGGTATTCCTCCAGGGCACGGCTCACCAGGTAGAGCAGCGATTTGCCGTAGGGCCCCACCGTGTCGGCCAGCTCCCGCTCATCGCTCATGATGTCGAGCACGATGCGGTTTTTCGCCAGAATCATCTTTTTTTCCACCGCCGGCAGATAATGCTGCAGGGCGAAGTTGACGGTGCAGGCCGGCGCGTACAGGGAGCAGGAGGCAACGCAGAGTTTCTTCCGGCCGAGCAGGTCGAGGAAATGGCCGTGGAGGATGGAGCCGGCGGAATGACCGATCAGGTGGATTTCCAGTTCCGGGATCTCCCTGACCAGCGCCGCCAGGTGCTCGGCCAACTGGCCGAGTCCCGACGGGCCGCGGCCGGCGGCATCGGCGTTCTGCTTCATCTGTCCCCAGACCGGCTTGACCATCATGCGCTCGCAGGCGGCCTCCAGCGAACGGTCCTTCGCTTCCTTGAGGCGGGCCTTGGCGTCATCGAGCCAGCCGCGCGCCGCCATTTCCGTCGATGGCTTGAAGAAACCGGCCGCGGCGTCGGCGAGGATGCCCGAGATGCTTTCGAGGAAACCGGTGCGCCAGGTGATGAACAGCGGATAGATGTCGTTTTCGAGGAAATAGGGGGCCATGACCCGGATGCGTTTTATCGAAGCGCCTTCGTCGTTGAGCCCACCATGGGCGTAGATCGCCAGTTTCGGCCTCTTCCCGGCGGCAAACCAGGCCAGCGGCAGATCGAGGCAGACCTGTCTGGCGGCGCCCCCGCCGTTTTCCACGTCGAGAAAGCGGTTGATCGGCCTGCCGTCGTTGCCCAGCACCAGGGTGTGCTCGTAGGCCCGGCTCTCGCCGAGGGGCTGAACCCGGGGATTCCGATAGGGCTGCGGTCCACTGGTGGTCTCGCTGTTCCAGAACCATTCCGCCTTGCCCGCCGCCACCTCCCGCAGCCCCATGCTGCTGACGGTGCGCGTCGCGGCCGCCACTTCCATGGGGGCGCCGAGCACCGCCACCCAGGCGTCGCTGCCGTGCTGCACCCAGTCTTCGTAGGGAAGGATGGCGAAACCCTTGTAGCCCCACTTCGGCCCCCAGGAGTTCTGGATGATGAAACCCCGCCCGGTATAGCCGGTAATGGCAAAGGCATGCCCGCCGACCTGTTCCGGCTGCAGGGCGATAACCGGCAGGTGCTTCTCTTCACCGAGAAACCAGCCCCGGTGCACGGTGGCGGAGACGTAGATCGCCCCGACCTCGTAAATTGCCGCCTGCATGTCGGCGATGGAATCCTTGTTGATCCGGTAATAGGCCCCCAGCGGCCGCCGGCCGGCATCCTGCTGCCAGCCTTCCCCGGGCGCCACGAAGGAGGTCTTGTACGGCCAGAGGTCTTCGAGACAGACACCGTGCCGGTGCCAGCCCTTCATCGCACCCCGGCAGCTCGAACCTTCGTAATCCTCGCCGGGCCACTCGTCGTAGATCCTGGCCAGATGATAGAGCATGCGCGGGCTGACCTTCTTCAATGGTTGTTTCTTTCCGCCGCTCTCCTTCAGGTGGGCCAGGTAGAGGAGATAGTTGACCACCGCTGCCAGGCCGAAGCCGGTGCAGGCCCCTTCCTTGCCCTGGTTCAGGATCAGCTTGTGGGTCTCGGTGTAATCCCGGAGGTGGGCGGCGATGGTTCCCTCCTCCGGATACTGCCCGGGCAGGCTTCTGAGGGGGGGATTGTAGGGGCGGTCGCGGTAGTCGATGCGGTCGGGACGGGCGTCGAAGGTGCGGTTGTCAATCTCTTTGCGGGGCATGGCGGATCTCCTTGGTTTTTTTTGGCGGTTCCCCTGTGGAGAGCCGCCTTCTGCCTCCGTCGTAGTATGAAGCGGCAAGCCTTGTCAACCGCATTCCGCGCTGCCGGGGAAAGGGGCGTCCGCCGGAGCCCCTGGTGGAGGAGAAGGTGAACCCGCTGATTTTTTGAGAAAAATTATTTTTGACTCTGCCGTTCCGTTCCTCTAATAATGCAGGAAGGGGACGGACGAGGCAGACTGTTGGTTGCGGGAAATATTCGATGACCCTGACACAGTGTATCGATCCGGTACAGACCAACCGGCAGATGGAGAGGCTCACCTGGGTTCTGTTGGTAGCCTGGATGCTGCTCGTCGTCCTGTCCGGCGTCTGGATGGGTTATTCCTGCTACACCGAAGCCCGGAAGATCGCCAGGGTGGAGGTCGAGGCCTTCTTCGCCCGCAACGAATCCTTCCGCCGGTGGGCCGCCGGTCACGGCGGCGTCTATGTCCGGGCGGGCGACACCATTCGTCCCAATCCTTACCTGAACCATATCGCCGACCGGGATATCCGCACCGCTTCGGGAGACCTCCTCACCCTGGTCAACCCCATGTACATGGAGCGGCAGCTCAACGAGATGTCGGCGGGATCGCTGGACATCCGCGGCCATCTCACCAGTCTGACCCCCATGCGTCCGGAAAACCGGCCGGACCTCTGGGAGTCCCGGGCGCTTTTCGAGCTTTCCCGGGCCGAGCTCCCCGAGATCGCCCAATTCACCGAGAAGGAAGGGGTTGCCTATCTTCGGGTGATGCGCCCCTTGCGGGTCAGCGGTGAGTGCGTGGACTGCCACGGTTTCGCGGGTTATCGGGAAGGAGAGGTCTGCGGCGGCGCCAGTCTCGAGTTGAATATGACCAGGCTGCAGCACCACGCCGCCCGGGAGGTGGAGGCGATTCTCCTCTGGCATGCGGCTTTCCTGCTGAGCGGTCTGCTGCTGATCCGCTTCGGGTCTACCCAGCTGCAGTACGGTAACAGCCAGAAATCGCGGATCCTTCTCGATCTCGCCGGCAGCGAGGAGCGCTATCGGCTGCTCGTCGAGAACACCGCGGACCTGGTCGTCCGGGTGGATCGGGACGGCCGGTTTTCCTATGTCAACCCGGTTGGCCTGCGGATCTTCGGCAAGCGGCCGGACGAGATCCTGGGCACCCCCGCCCTGCACTTCGTTCATCCCGAGGATCGGGAGCGGACCGAACGCTGGTTCCAGGACTGCATTGCGAAGAAGCTGCCGCAGGCGCGGATCGAGAACCGGCAGGTGAACTGCCTGAGCGGCGAGGTCTTCCACCTTTCCTGGACGGCGAGTTTTCTCCATGCCGAGAACGGTGCCCTGCTCGGGATGAACGGGATCGGCCATGACATCGGCGAGAGCAAAAAGGCGGCGGCGGAAAAGGAGCGGCTGCTGGCGAATCTGCGAAAGGCCACCGAGGAGATCAAGGTTCTGCAGGGAATCCTGCCCATCTGTTCCTTCTGCAAACAGATCCGCGACGACAAGGGCTACTGGAACCAGCTGGAGAAGTACCTCAGCGAACACAGTGAGGTGCGGTTCAGCCATTCCATCTGTCCAGATTGCCTGCGGGAGCACTACCCCGCCATGACCGAGGATGGCGAGGAATGAACGCCGCAAGCGGAAAAGCGACCAGCGCCGGCCGCCGGCCGCCGGCTGATAAGGAGGAGTCATGATCGGCTTCTGGCTGCGCCGGCTGTCGCTGTGGATCTGCCGACTGATCGGCGCCGGCCATCGTTTGCTGCGGCATGCCGTGGTCCTGCATCTGGTCCTGCTTCTCCTCCTCGCCGCCCTGCTGCATCTGGCGGATGCCTTTACCGACGGCCGGCTGTCCTTCTCCCTTGCTGCAGGACAGGAGGCCGGGGTGATCCCTGCCGGCGGCGGGGAAGGCCTTGGCGGCAAGGCGGCAAGCGGCTGGTTTTCCCTGTGGAACGTCATGTCCCTCTGGGCCGGCGGGCTGGTGGTCTGGTGGGTGGCGCGGGCGCGGCGCCGGCTGGTCATCGGCGGTTTCGAGGACCATTCCGGTCAGCAGACCGGTATCGACGCCGGCGGCTTCGGGGTGCTGGTCGCCACCGAACTCGCGCTTCTCAGCGAACTGTTCGGCGCCTTCGAGGAGGGGCGCAGCATCCAGTCCACCCCCGAAAAGCTGAAACCCCTCGACGCCACCATCCAGACCGAGAGCAGCGGCGATTTCCTCCGCAACACGGTGAGCGCCGAGACCAGTTTCTCCCTCGGGCCCCTGCAGATCCCGGTGGGCATCGTCATGAGCCTCATCGGCCAGTTGGTCCAGGGTCCGCGTCTGACCGGCCAGCTGCACCGCGACGGTGTCCGGCGGCTCATCACCGTCCGCCTCCTGGGCAGTCGCGGCAACCGATCCTGGTCCCTGGCAGATGGCGGGACGGTTGCGGAGGACGGCCGGATGGAGTGGCGGCCGGTGAGCGAAGTTGCCGGCGAACTCGCCTGCCGGATCTTCGCCGAACTGGCCTTTTCCCGCGAGGTTTCCTGGCCGGCGCTTTCCCGGTTCGCCGCCGGAGTCCGCGCCTACCGCCGGAGTCTGCAGACCCCAAGGGCGCGCCGGCGCAACCTCAAGGAGGCAGAGCGCTGCCTGATCCAGGCCCACACCGAGGATCCCTCCTTCGATCTGGCCTTCTACAACCTTGGGGTGGTGTACAACGAACTGGGCAAACTCGAGGCGGCGGACGTCGCCTTCACCCAGGCGATCAGGGTGAACAACCGGCGGCGGGGAAGTTATTACGCCCTGGCGCTGATCAACAATCTGCTCGCCCGCCATGCCTTTGCCCGCGAAGAGCACGAAGCGGCCAAACTGCATCTCTCCAAGGCGATCGATCTCTGCGATCAGGCCTCGGCCATGGGCCCCGATGCCGAGGAGGCGGCGCACATCCTGTCGCTGAAGGCCATCGTTCTCTGGTGGCGCGGGTTCCGGATGTGGGAAGGCCACCCGGCCAACGCCTACCGCGAGTTCAGCGAGGCGGGGCGACTCGCCCGCAGGGCCATCTGGCGGGGCTGGTGGGCGCTGTGCCGGGCCGAACTCGGTTTCGGCGACGACCGGCGCGGCCGTTTGTCCGGTCGCGACTATGCGCGTTCCATGGCCAGCCGCCATCTGCAGAACCGCTCCAGCATGCTGCTGGAGGTGGCGAAAATACAGGCGGAGCAGCCGGCTGCCATCAACGCCGGGGTGGCCGCCAATATCGCCGCGGTTGAGGAAAGGTTGCGTCTGCTTGCTGATCAGCACGGCCCGCGGGCCGTTTTTGTCCGGTTGTCCCTCCGCGCCGCCCGTGCCTGCTACCGGCTGGCGATCTCGATGACCTATGGTAATCTCATCCGGATTTTTGCCCTGCGACAGGCAACCTGTCTGCTGCGGCAGGCGAGCGGACTGGTGGGCGGGGACGCGTCCATCCAGCTCGATCTCGGCAAGGCCTGGATGGAGAGGGGCAACCACCGTCGGGCCGCCATCGCCCTGGCGACCGCGGCCCGGATTACTCCGGCGTCGCCGACCGGCTGGGGATACCTGGCCCTGGCCTCCGCCCGCGGCTATCGCACCAGCCAGCTCCATGAGATCAGCCAGCGTCTGTTTGGTAATGCCGCCGAAGTCGGCAGTGAGGAACTGCAGGCCCTGGTCCAGGCCTTCGACACCGTCAAGGGGTTGTGTCTGCAGGTGCGCGAATTCAGCGAGGCCATCCCCCTGCAGCGGCAGGTAAGGGGCAAACTGGCCTTCAAGGCCTGGTTCCTCGGGCGTTTCCTCCGGTTCAGCTATCGGCTCGGCGGCGGTGATTTCATCGGATTCGCTTGGGGAAAGAATGAACTGGCCGATTTTCTCGCCTCGCCCGCACGGCTCACCGCGGTCATCGAAGCGTACGAGCGGACCGGCAATCGCGCCCGGGAACTGGTCCCATACGCCGGCAGGGTATCGGAGCTGGCGGCCAGGGGAGAGGAGGGGATCGAGCCCCTGCAGGCCCTCATCGCCGAGCAGCGGCAGCACGGCCACCACTGGGAGGTCGGCGAAGCCGGCTATCAGCTGGTCAGCCTCTACATGGGGCTCGAGCGGCTGGACGAGGCGGAAACGGGTCTGCGGGAACTCATTTCCTACCTGGAGCACGCCATCCACAGCGAGGTGCGGCGCCGCGGCCTCTATGCCCTGCTCGCCCGCATCCTGCGGTTGCAGGGCAGATATGCCGCGGCCCTGGAGGAGGCGAAAAAAGGCGTCGGCCGCGATCCGATCTCCCTGTACGAACGGCGGGAACTCGCCTGGGTGTACTGGTATCTCGCCGAGTATCCCGCCGCCCAGTCCGCCTGGGAAGATGCCCTGGTCCTCGCTCCGGAAGATCCGCAGCTGCACGTCAATCTCGGCATGGCCCACCTGGCGCAGCTCGACGATTCCCGGGACAAGCCGGTGCGCCGGGCCCATCTCGACCGGGCCACCGAGTGCCTGAACCTTGCCATGGACCTTTTCGACGACGCCGACCCGCTGCGCAACAGCACCCGGTTCAAACTCTACCGGGCGTACTCCCTTGCCGGTCGCCGCACCGAGGCGCTGCGGGAGCTGCGGGCACTGGACCGCAGCGACTACTGCAACCTGGCGGTGGCCATCGAACTCGCCGACGCCCACCTCGGCAACGACGACTGGGCGGAGGCGGAACGCCGTTTCCGGCAGGCGGCGGCCGAAGTCGACCGGCTGTTGGCAACCGCGGCCAAGGGGGTGGATGAGACGGTGGAGACACCCATCGGCGAGGGGGAAATGGTTCTGGGTTCAGCTGCCGCCTTTGCCCATCTCGGCATTGCGGTGAGCCTGCACGAACGGCAGATATTCCTCGATTCGGCCCTTGCCGAGGTGGCCAAGGCGCGGGCGGCGATCACGGATCTGGCCAATTCCGAGTTGAAGGCACGCTGGCAGGCGGGCTGCGATCTGCAGGAGGGGGTGATCCTTTTCAAGGGGAACCGCATCGATCCGGCGATCGTCAGTCTGGAGAAGGCGCTCGCCGCCGGCGTCGATCTCGACACCTGCTACCATCTGGCCAACGCCCTGGTCCGCAAGGCGGAACAGACCGATGACGCCGGCGTGAAAACGGCCCTTGGCCGTCGCGCCTTCGGCTACTACCAGGAGGCCGCCGCCCTCGACTGGAACGGCGAATACGCTGCCGGGATCGGCAAGGGCCGGGCCGAACTGCAGGCGGCCACCGGTGTCGGAGCCTGAAAGGCCTCCGTGACCCCTTGATTCGACCGACCCTGCACTGCTTGCCGGCTCCCGACTCTCCGGCTCCGGAGTTCATCGTCGTCAACGACCGTCCCACCCATCGGACCGATGAGGTGCCCGCCCGTCTGGCGGCGAAAGAACCGCAGTTGCGGAACCTCAAGCCGGGTTACAGGCCCTTTTTCTCCAGCCAGCGGAAAAACAGCAGTCCTCCGGCGGCAAGAAGGACGATCACCGGCCAGTGATTGACCCCCAACAGCTGGGGCAGGGTGAGTTTTCCAAACTGCCCCCAGGTGAGTACCGTTGCCTTCACGGCGGGAAAGGTCTCGGCGTAAACCGCCGCACCGACCAGCATGCCGGCGATGCCCCAGAGCGCGTCCCAACGTCCTTCGCCCAGGGCGCCGGCGGAGGTTCCCGGACAGTAGCCGATGAGTCCCCAACCGAGACCGAAGAGCAGGCCGCCGATGATGTTGCCGCCCAGAACCGTGGCCTTTATGGAGAGCTTGACCTGACCGAGGTCGTACAGCAGGTGGATGCCGATCATCCCCACCAGGACGCAGGCGCCCATGAACTTGACGATGGTCATGTCCATGAGGCGCAGCGCGCCCAGTTGCCTGTCGTAGCGGATGACCCGGCCTTTCTGCAGCAGGAAGCCGAAAAGGATGCCGGTGACCAGCCCGGCGAACAGCAGGTTCATGATCTCCCTCCCGGGCCGTAGAGCAGGCGGGCCATGACGACACCGCCGATGAAAAAGCAGATCAGTGCGACAAAGCCGCTTATCGCCAGCTGAAGCGAACCGCTCAGCCCATGACCGCTCGGTCAGCCGTCGGCCAGGCGGGCGCCGTACATGGCCACCATCCCGCCCGCGAATGCCGCCAAGCCGCGTTTTGCCGGCGAGAGACCGAATCTTTGCCGCCACATGTCCGGTACCGCCTGTGCCTTGAAGGAACCCGAAGTCAGCGCCGCGATCAGCGACCCGATCAGGATGCCGGCAACGAACATCCACTGCCAGTCGACCATCGGTTTGTCCTTGAGGAAGTACTCCATCTGCGCCACGCGTTCCGGCGCGAAGAGCCGTTCGATCATGCCGGCACTTCGCACGAAGGTGGTGGATGCGCCGGCATACTTGCCGGTCATCCAGACGGAGCCGACAATGACCAGTCCGCTCAGGCCGCCGGCCAGATAGGGGCTCCACTGTCCTTTTTCCATCTGCACTGCCATGGTTGCCTCCTTGTTTTTCCTGGGTTGTGGAAAGACGACTTACCCTCACTATACAGAAGACCGGCGGCCGGATCAGGAAAAATGGGCCGGGCGGGTGAGGTAAAATGTCGCAGGCGGATCGGGGGCCGCGAGGCAGAGGGCAGGAGCCGGATGGGCTGCCCGGACGGCGTCCGGGGAAAAAGGCGGTTGCCGCCGGCGGAATTTATGGTAAGAGATGATGCCCTGCCGGGGCTGGCCGGTGCGGGAGACAGGATTTTCAACCAAGGGGCGAGGTGGAGTGATGAACTGGTGGCAAGCCACCGTGCTGGGGATCGTCGAAGGGGTGACCGAATATCTGCCGGTAAGTTCGACCGGGCATTTGATCCTCAGTCAACGCCTCTTGCGGATCCCGGCGAGCGAGGCGGCGGACGCCTATGCCATCTGCATCCAGGCCGGCGCGATCCTGGCGGTACTGGGACTCTACTGGCCGCAGGTGCGGAAGATGCTGCTGGGGCTGCTGGGCCGCGACGCAGAAGGACTCGCCCTGGCGGGCAACATCGTCATCGCCTTTCTGCCGGCGGCGGTGTTCGGTGTCCTGTTCGACGACAGGATCGAAACCTACCTTTTCGGGCTTTGGCCGATCACCGCCGCCTGGTTCGCCGGCGGTCTGGCCATTCTCGCCGTGGCCCGACGGCCCCGGCTGCAGAGGACAAGGGCGGGAGAGGGGGGGAACCTCGCCACCCTGAGCCGCCGGATGGCCCTGCTTATCGGTCTTGCCCAGTGCCTGGCGATGTGGCCGGGCACCAGCCGCAGCCTGGTGACCATCCTCGCCGGCATCCTGACCGGCCTGAGCCTTGCCAGCGCGGTGGAGTTCAGTTTCCTGCTGGGCGTCGTCACCCTGACCGCTGCCACCGGATTCAAGGCCCTGCACGGCGGCGCCGCCATGGTGCAGGCCTATGGCTGGACCACCATGTTCATCGGCTTTGCCGCGGCAACGGTGTCGGCCGCCGTGGCGGTGCAATGGATGGTCAGCTACCTCAACCGCCACAGCCTGGCGATCTTCGGGTATTACCGCCTGGTTCTGGCGGTGGTGGTGGCCGGACTGCTGGCCGGCGGCGTCATGTAGTTCGGCGGGGAACAGCTCAGCGGGGTGCGGCGACGGTCCGGGCCATGCACTGGAAGGCGAGCAGCAGATTGCTCTGGGTCCACAACAGCGGGGTCTGGTCGTTGGGCACATAGACGCCCCGCTCCAGGTAGTAGGCCTCGGGGCAGCGCAGCGGTCCGCTCGGGCAGTCCGCGGCGGTGAGCTGGGCGATGGCACGGTTGAAATGGTGTACCTGTAGGCGGCGCTGGTTGTCGTCGCCGCAACGCAGCCAGCGTTCGCCGTGGATCACCGACAGGATCGGATCGAAGATGCACCACTGCGCCTCCTCCCCCTCCCGCAGCAGGGCGTCGCGGGCGGCGAGGTTGTCGCTGCAATCGACGGAGCGCTCGCCCTCCCGCAGGTGGGTTTTGTAATCCGCGCACCAGTAGGAGTCACCGCGATAACGGCGGATACCGTGGGCACCCGACAGGCTGGCGGCGACGTTGGCGATGATCCGGTCGGCCATGGCATCGTCCACCGCCTGCAGGGGGTAGACGAGAAAGAGCAGGGCGCCGTCCACCGGCCGCCGCCGGCCCGCTTGCACCGATTCCGCCGGCAGGATCTCCGCCAGGGCCGCCTGGCCGGCGCCGATCAGCCGGTGGAGCAGCTGCGGGTCGATACCGTTCGCTGCCGCCTCCTCCTCCCGCCCGGTCCGCAGCAGGACGGCGCGCAGTTCCCGCAATGCCGCGGTTACCGTGCCGACGCTCGACGCGGAGACCTTGCGGCCTTCCTCCCAGTGGCCGGAATCCTCATCCCGCCAGAATTCTATCCGCGCGAAATAGCGGACGAACAGGGCCAGCAATTCCAGATCGATCCCATCCTCCGCCAACAGCCCTTCTCCCGCCATCCTGCAGTACAGCCAGAGGAAATACCCCAGGGCATCGTTCTGGGCATGCGGCCATTTCCGTTCGACTTCGGCCAGGGTCGCACCGTCGAAACGGATATGGGGCCGGTTCATCGGCAGGTGAAAATCCACCGCGCCGTCGATGATCGCCTCGAAGCGGTGGCGGTGCTTGCGGAAATAGCAACGGAGCGCCGCGACGATGGCGAGGGCGATTGCCGGCGTGCCGGCCCGGAGCTGGGACAGGGCGATATAGCAGTTGTCCCGTACCCAGACGCGCCGGTACCCGCTGGCGGCAGCGTCCCGGGAGCCGGTGCCGATGGCGGGATAGAGGCCGTTGACCGGTTCCGGCAGGGCAAAGGTGGAGTGATGGAGGAGGTGGCGGCGCAGGGCATCGAGATCGGCCGGCAGGTAACGCTGGCGCAGGAGGTCGAGGAGGGTTTCGTTGTGGACGCAGAGCATGATGTCAGCGGCACTCCCGTTCCAGAATCTTCCTGAGATCTTCGAAAGCCTCCCGGAAAACCGGCAACAGGTTGGCGGCGCCTTCGAGATCGCCAGCCGTGGCCAGGTCTTCCATGACCTGCCCCAGTTGTTTCAGTGCGAGGGCGCTGACGTTGCCGGCCGCACCCTTGATGGTGTGACTGTGCAGTTTCATGCCGGGGCCGTCCAGGGCATGGGTGGCCTCGTCGAGTTTGGCGAACAGTTTCGGGGTCTCGTCGAGAAAGACCTTGATGACCTCCGCCACCAGGTTCGCATCCCCCATGAATCGGTGCAGCAGGCAGACCCTGTCCCACTGGAGGGGGGGAGCCCCGGCGAGGAATCCGGGATGGTTCCGTCCATCGTGCAGGCCGCGGGCAGACTCCTTGTTGGATGTCCATTTTCTGACGGTTTCGATCAGATCGGCGAAGCCGACCGGCTTGGCGAGAAAGTCGTCCATCCCGGCTTCGAGACATCTGGTCCGCTCATCCTGCAACACACCGGCGGAAAGGGCGACGATGGGCAGGGTGACCAGGGTGCCCCCCAGTGCGCGGATTTCCCTCGTGGCGGTGAATCCGTCCAGCACCGGCATCTGACAGTCCATCAGAACCAGATCGTAGGTTTTTTTTTGCACGGCGGCAAGGGCCTCTTCGCCGTTTTCCGCCACATCCGGCCGATAGCCCGCCTTGCGGAGAAGGCCGAGGACGACTTTGCGATTGGTCTGATTGTCCTCGACCACGAGGATCTGCGGGGCAGGGGAACCAGGGTCCGCCGCGGGCAGGATGAGGTCCGCTGCCCCGGCCGGCTGTTCAGTCCGCGGCAGGTCAGCGGCGGCTTCGCCCGATGCGAGTTTTTCCAGGCAGCGCCGGAGCATGCACTGCTTGACCGGCTTGGTGAGACGGCAGGCAAGTCCGGGTTCCTCCAGGCAAGAGGATTCCCTCCGACTGATCAGCGGCACCAGCATCACGACCCGGGTGTGCGCGGCCCCGGGTCCCGCCGACAGCCGTTGGCGAAAGGCATCGGCGTCCGGAACCTCCCGGTCGAGAATCAGGATCGGACTGTTCCCGGCCGCCGCCCGCAAGCGATCTTCGGCCTCGCTCTGGGTATTCACCACCGTGGTGTCGCATCCCCAGCCTTCGAGCACCGAGCGCAGGTAGTCGGAGGTGCCGGCGTGCTTGCACAGCAGCACCACGGTCAGCGCAAGCGGCGCCGGCGCAAGCCGGCCAGGGAGGGACGCCGCCTCTCCTGCCTTGGCCAAAGGGATGTGGAAGGCGAATATCGAACCCTCGCCCGGGGTGCTTTGTACCTGAAATTCGCCCCCCATCATTTCGACGAGCTGTTTGGAGATGGACAGGCCCAGCCCCGTGCCGCCGAAGCGCCTGGTGACCGAGACGTCGGCCTGGGTGAAGGGCGTGAACAGGCTTTGCAGCTTTTCGGCCGAAATGCCGATGCCGGTGTCCGCGACCTCCACCCGCAGTCGGTGGCCGGCCGGGTCTTGTCTCGCGAGGCCGACCCTGACGGTCACTTCCCCCCGGGAGGTGAATTTGATGGCATTGGTGACGAGATTGACGACAACCTGGCGCAGCCGGGTGGGGTCGCCGATGAGGGTCGGCGGTACCTTGGGATCGACAATGGAGAGGAATTCCAGCCCTTTTTCCTGGGCCCGGAAGGCGAGCATGTCGGACAGGTTCTCGATGCAGGCACGGATGTCGAATTCCAGGGATTCCAGCAGCAGTTTGCCGGATTCGATCTTGGAGAAGTCGAGGATGTCGTCGATGATGGTCAGCAGGCTCTCGCCGCTGTTGACGATTGCATCCACGTATTCGGACTGTTCCCGGGTCAGATCGGTATGACGGAGCAGGGTGCTCATACCGATGACACCGTTTATCGGGGTGCGGATCTCGTGGCTCATGTTGGCGAGGAAATCGCTCTTGGCCCGGTTGGCCGAGGCGGCCTCTCTGGCGAGCACCTTGACCTGGGCGATGGTTTTTGCCAGCTCCCGATTGGCCTGCTCCGCCTTTTCCTTCTCCCGGCTGAGTTCCTGTTCCGCCCGATGCCGTTCATTGATGTGGGTCATGAGCGGCCGAACCAGCAGATAGTAGAATATCGGCGAAAGAATGAGGACCAGGATGGAGGAATCGATGGTCGCCTCGGTGAGCCCAATGAGATTCGGCCAGGCGGTCAGGAGCATCATGACGAAAAGTTCGGCGGTGAAGATGAAGGCGCCGATGACCAGCGGCGGCAGGGCGGGGTGCCGATAGATGAGCGGGAATCTGTCGGTGGCGATCGGCGCGGTCCGTTCTTTTGTCCAGAGAACCAGGAGATTGGCGCAGATCAGCAGGACGACGATGCCGGCGAAGGAATAGAAGGAAACCTTGGCGATGACCCGGTTGATCCGCTCCAGTCGGTCGGTGATGTCGTAGTACAGCTCGAATGCGCCTGCGAAGCGGGCGCCGGACATGACCGGGATGTACGTTTCCACCACATCGCTGGCCAGGGTCATCCCCTCCATGGTCCTGTCCGCATCCTTCCGCACCACCTTGGTGAATTTCTGTCCTTTGGCAACCCGCTCCCGAAACACCGCGGTATCGTTCCTGATGCCGATGTCCTCCGGGTCGGAAGAAAAGACGACGGTGCCGTCGGGGGTGAAGGCCTTGAGCTTCATCAGGCCAAGCGGCTGGTGCAGATCGAGAACCCACTCTTTGAAAGGCGTGAAATCCGTTACCAGTTCGCCGTCGCGCAGCAACCTGGCGCCGATGTGGCGGACGATCTTCTCCGCCTCGATCTCGGCGTTTCCGATCATCTCCTCCTTGAAGGCCGGGTAGATGATGAAGATGTTGAGCAGCGGAAAGATCAGGCCGATCACCGAGGCGACGACGATGAGAAACTTGAGGTTTTTCGGCAGGGAAGAGGGCATCCGCGTACCTCGGAGGTTCAGCGGATGCCGCCGGATGGCGGGCGGGCAAGGGAGGCGAAGGAAGACTGGCGGAAGCTAGCCTTCACGTCGGGTGCGGATCCGGGTCACGACCCGGTCGAGGTAGAAGAGATCACAGGGTTTCTCGATATATTCGTCGGCACCCAGTTCCAACCCCAGCAATCGGTCCCAGGGCTGGTCCCTGGCGGTGAGCATGACGACGCTGATCAGGTTTGTCCCGGGGTCTGCCTTCAGCGCCTTGCAGACATCCCGACCGTCCATTTCCGGCATCAGCAGATCGAGCAGAATGATGTCGGGGCGGTGCGCCTGCGCCATCGCCAGAGCCTCCCTGCCATTATTGGCGTGGAATACCTCGAATCCGTTTTTCGTCAGAAATCTGGTGAAGACAACATGAACGGTGGGGTCGTCGTCTGCGATGAGGAGTTTCATTTTCATTTCCGGATAAGGAGGAAAAAGAAAGGGGCGCCCGCTCGGGAGATTGTCTCTCCCTCCATGGTATCACTTCCGGGCGCCCTGTGGCAAATCGCCGCACCTGGCCTGCCGCGGCAAATTGTCCCGCATGTGGCGATGGCTTGCCAATCTGTCCGGAAGAGTGGGATAATGAAGGGGTCGCCGGGGCACTGGTGAGTTCGCCATGGACGAGGCGCACCCGGATGAATGCAACGGGGCGGCAGACTGGATCGCAGCAAAAACGTCATACATCGCGCGGAACAAGGCGACGAAGCGATCCATAAGCCCCTGCGGGCAACAGGCAACCAAGGCCGTTTCCTGATGAGACGGTCTCCATCGATGCGCACCTTTGCGCTTCCAACTGCAGCATGGCTCATGCGCTACGACCTATTCCCTTTCGCCGCCCATTTTCCGCCGCGCCGCGGAAACATGACCTCCTTCCCCTTGCCGCTGGCCGCCGTCCTCCTCTGCCTGCTCGGGATTTCCCAGGCAAGGGCCGCTACGCCCGTCGAGGATCTGCCCTGCTCCTTCTGTCACGGCAGGCTCACCCTGGATCATCGGCATCCTCCGGTGGTCCGCGACTGTCTCAACTGTCACGAAAGACATTTCTCCCCGGAACCGTTGTCCTTCAACCTGCAGGGAGCCGGGAACGAACTCTGCTTCGCCTGCCACGACGACCCGGCTGAAACCGGCGGTCACCCGGTGGCAGGTCACCCCGTCCAGGGGGAGAGGGATCCGCTCCATCCCGACAGGAAATTCACCTGCCTTTCCTGCCACGAACCCCACCAGTCCACCGTGCCGAATCTGTTTCGTTACTCCATCGCCGGCGGGCAGGGGGGGGAGGGAATCGGCCGGTTCTGCGTCCTGTGCCATCCCGAAAAAAGCCGGCAACCCCGGCCGGAGTACCTTCCTGTCGCCGATCCGCTTCGGAAGAGGGTGAAGGCGGTCCGCCGCTAACGGGCGCCGCCGCGGCTGCCCGGTCGCCCGCCCCGGGGAGATCGGGATTTCCCGCAGGGCACGATGTCCGGTTCCCGCAGTTTTGTATTTTCTGCCGGCCCGACGAGGGGTTTCCCCTGCATCCCTGGTGCGGCATGCGGACTTCGGGGCGTGGGCAGGAAAAAGGCCGTGTTCCGGCGGTCCAGGTGGCGTAATTTGTTCAGATATGCTATTTAAAGCGGTATTGCTGATCAAATATGGCAATTTACCGACACGCAACAACGGAAAGAATGGCCTATGCTCTCTCGGAAAATGCGGGAACGGATGGCGGTGATCGGCCGCAATCTGCAGCTCGCCCGCAAACGGCGGCGTAAATCGGTGCAGCAGGCGGCGGAGATGATCGGCACCTCGGCGTCGTCGGTGCGGCGGATGGAGGCGGGCGACCCTTCGGTGAAGTTCGGCACCTTTCTCGCCGCCCTGGAGGTATTCCAGCTCGATGACACGCTGCGGTTCGCCGAGCCCGAGGACGATCTCATCGGCCTCACCCTGGAAAAACAGCGGCTGCCGCAGCGGGTGCGGATGAAGAAGGAGCGGAAATTTGATTTCTAGGGCGGGGTTCGAGCGGATCGTCTTCATCGAGCTGCCCGGAGAAATGGCGCCGGTTCCCGCCGGTCTGTTCAGCCTGGATACCGATCTCGGCGTCGGCCGCTTCCGCTACGGCAACCGGTATATGGAACGGCCGAACGCCATCCCCCTCGATCCGGTCAATCTGCCGCTTGTCCCCCGGGAGTATCAGACCAGGAAGAACAAAGGCATCTTCGGGCCGCTCTGCGACCTGCTGCCCGACAGCTGGGGCAGATTCATCCTTGCCAAACGGCACAATCTGCCCTTCGGCACCCTGCGCGACCACGAATTGCTCGATCTCGTTTCCACCCAGTCGGTGGGTGCCCTGACGCTGGGGCTGACGCCGGAGCAGCCAACAACGCGGCGGGAGCAACCGGTGTCGCTTGCCGATCTCGGTATCGTGGCCGAGGTCATTGACCGGGCGATGGCCGATGCGCCCCTGTCGCCGGAGATCCGCTACCTGTTGCAGCAGGGAACCTCCCTGGGCGGGGCGCAACCCAAATGCGCGGCGCGCATCGACGGCGAGGAGTGGATCGCCAAGTTCGCGAGCAGCAAAACCCTTGTCCGCTATCCTGCCCTGGAGTTCGCTACCATGACCCTGGCGCGGCAGGCCGGGATCACCGTTCCGGAAATCCGCCTGGAACGGATCGGTGGCCGGGCCGTGTATTTGGTCCGGCGGTTCGATCGGGAACACGGCCGTCGCCTCCCCTTTCTGAGCGGCTTCGCCCTCGCCAATCTGGATATCGATGAACTGGAATGGGGCTCCTACATCGAACTCGCCACATCGATGCGCACCTTCGTCGCCAGGGTGGGCGAGGACCTGCAGCAGTTGTTTCGCCGGATGGCGTTCAATATGCACGTCCGCAACCAGGACGATCACCTGCGCAACCACGGTTTTCTCTGTGGCGGCAAGGCGGGCGAATGGTGCCTGTCGCCGGCCTACGATCTTGTTCCCACTCCGGCGCGGAGGCAGGAGCCGGAAACCTTCCACCTGTCACTGCAGGCCGGAACGCATGGCTCGGAAGCGAGTCTTGTCAATCTGTTGAGCGCGCATGCGGCATTCGGTCTCCGTCGTCCGGAAGCACTGGAGATCATACGGGAAGTGCGGGCGGCCGTGCGCAATTGGGAATCGGTCCTGCGTGAGAACGGGGTGAGCGGCCCTGACATCGCGTCGGTGCGCTGGTGTTTTGAAGGCTTTATAGCCACCCAGGGGGAACTCCCGGGTTGAAGGAAACGGCCCGGCGGGCTCAGGGCACGATGTACGGTTCCACCAGTTTTTCGATCTTTTCCCGGTTTTCCTGATATTCCCTGGAGTCGGCCGGGGCGTAGTTCATGTTCTTCAGCAGGCCGGCGAGCCGCAGGAAAAGATCGCGGGCCTGGTGGCGGTCGGTGAAGCTGTAGTGGTAGTCGGTGAGCCGTTTGAGAAAGAGAAAGGTCTCCACCTGCCGCTCGGGCTCCGTGCTGACGTCCACCGGATCGTAGGCATCCTGCTGCAGGTAGGTGGTATCGACCAGCTGCGCCTTCTGCAGGACGACGTAGTCGGCCAGGGAAATGCCCTCCTCGCCGGTGACCTGCATCATTTTCCGCACCTCCTCGCCGCGGTGGAGCAGGGCGTGCACCCCGGTCACCAGCTCCGGCCATTCCGGATGGACGTTGCCGGTGTAGTGGCCGGCGAGCTGGCCGATGTAGCGCGACCAGGAGAGCAGGGGATCGATGGCCGGATAGAAGCGGCGGTAGGCGCGGTCGTAGGATAAACCGAGAAAGGCCTTGACCGTGGCCAGGGTTGACTGGGTGACCGGCTCCTCGAAGTTGCCGCCGGCAGGCGACACGGTGCCGATCATGGTCAGGCTGCCGACCGCGCCGTCCGGATTCCTGATGACGCCGGCCCTCTCGTAAAGGCGCTTGATCGAGGAGTCCAGATAGGCGGGGAAGGCCTCCTCGCCGGGGATCTCCTCCAGATTGGTCGAGGTTTCCCGCATCGCCTGCGCCCAGCGGGAGGTGGAGTCGGCGATCAGGAGGACCTGGTAGCCCATCTGCCGGTAGTATTCGGCGATGGTGATGCCGGTGTAGATGGAGGCTTCGCGGGCCGCCACCGGCATGGAGGAGGTGTTGCAGACGATCACCGACCGGTCGAGCAGGGTGCCGCCGCCGCGGGGATCCTTCATCCGCGAGAACTCCTCGATGGTGTCCACCACCTCGCCGGCCCGTTCGCCGCAGGCGACGATGACCACGATCTCGGCGCTGGAGTAGCGGGCGATGAGTCCCTGCAGCACCGTCTTGCCGGCGCCGAAGGGGCCGGGGATGCAGGCGGTGCCGCCCTGGGCCACCGGAAAGAAGGTGTCGATGATGCGGATGGTGGTGGTCAGCGGCCGGTCTGGATAGAGCCTTTCCGCCAGACGGGCGGCGAGCAGATTGTCGGCGATCGGGGTGCGCACCGGCCAGCGCATGGTCATGGTGAGCAGCCGTTCGCCGGAGCCGGCGTCGGCGAGGCGGACGATGGGATCCTCCACCGTGAAGCTGCCGCCCTTGATCCAGGTGACCTCGGCCTCGCCCTGGATGTCGAAGGGGACCATGATCCTGTGGAGGATTCTTCCCTCCTGGACCGTGCCCAGCACCTGGCCCGGCCGCAGCCGGTCGCCGGCCCTGGCGTCGGGAACGAAGGACCACTTGTGGCCCGGGTCGAGGGGGGCGCTGCCGACGCCGCGCGGCAGGAAGAAACCGTGACTGGCCGCCAGCACCGCCAGCGGGTTCTGCAGACCGTCGTAGATGCTGCCGAGCAGCCCCGGCCCCAGGGAGATGGAGAGCTGCTCCCCCGACAGTTGTACCGAATCACCGACGACGATGCCGGCGGTGTCCTCGAAGACCTGCATTTCCGCGCTGCTGCCGCGGATTTTGAGGATCTCCGACTTGAGCCGCGCCTCTCCCCTGACCACGTAGGCGACCTCGTTTTTCATCACCGCCAGCGTGCCGAAATCGATGGTGACGATGTTGCCGTTGACGCCGGTTACCCTTGCCTCAGATTGCGCCATACTGCTGCCTCGCTGCTGCCATGGACTCCAGGAAGGTTTTCCTGCCGGCGTTTGCATCCCGAGCCGTCCAGCGGCGGATGATCTGCCAGCGCACCAGGTAGCAGAGTGCCGCTTCCAGATCGAACAGGTGCATCTCCCCCAGGCGGCGGGCGGTCTCCCACAGGAGGCCGTTTATCTTGCGTTCCGCCTGCAGGACCCTGTTGCCCTCCACCAGACTCCGGAACTCGAACAGCCAGGGAAAGCGCCGGCCCATGCCGAAATCGCCGCTTTTCCACAAACGGATGATATCCCCGCCGAAATTGCCGATGGCCGGCGGCGGATTGCGCCCCTGGGCACGGCTGCGCACCGCCGCCGCCAGCATGCGGATGTCGCAGAGGCTCAGGAAGATGGCGAGCGCCGGCGCGGGCAACAGGGTGAACAGTTGCCGGTAGAGTTGCATGAATTGTTCCTGCGGCCGCTCGCCGCCGTCGGCCCAGAAGCGGAGGAAGGTCGCGAGGATGAGCCGTTGCCGGTCGTCCACCATGGTGAGACGCTTTTCGAGACCGATGCGGGAAATGGGAACATGCGCCATTTCGAAACCGGCGGGCAGACCGGGCAGGCTGGTGAGCAGGGTGCGCATTTATCGGATAGCCCCCTCCAGCAGGGCGCGGAATCTCGGCAGCAGGTGATCGAGCAGGAGTTCGCTGATCGTTTCCTCGTCCATGGTGATGTCCAGCGACTGGTCGACGAGGCGTACCGTGATGGACCTTGCCGCACCGCCGCCGACCACCGTCACCCCTTCGCTGAAAAGTTCCCGGGAGGCGTCGAGAACGAACCGGCCGAGCGGTCCTTCCTTCAATTTTTCCGGATGGCGGCGCAGTTCATCGAGGCCGATGACGTCGTCGGGCAGGATCAGTTCCACCTTCTCCCCCTCGCCCACCGTTTCCCTCAGACGGCCGGCCAGCTGCAGGATCACCTTCTGGATGAAGAGGGGGTCGCTCATGGCGTCGCCGACCATCTCGGCGATCCTTCTGGAGAACTGCCGGGAGAAGCCGCCCTTGAGGTCGAGGATCATGTCGCGGGCGGCGAGCTGCACCGCTTCCTTGGCGGTTTCGTGCAGCCGTTGGGCCTCCCTGGTCGCCTCGGCGACCAGGCGTTCCGCTTCGCCGTTGGCCTCGTCGAGAATCTTCTTGGCGGCGGCATGGGCCTCGGCGACCAGCCGTTCCGACTCCTCCCGGCCCTTGCCGATGCCGTCCCGGCGCAGCCGGTCGATGAGCTGCTGGACGCCGGAGGATTGGGGTTGCTCGGTCATTGGCGCACTCCTGTCCCGAAAAGTTTGTACTCCGCTCGTTGTCAGCGGAGCGGCAGCGAAACGGTTGTCGTTGTCGTAATCGTAATTCGTCGGCTATGCGGCGACTACGATTACGACAACGAGGAAGAAGGGCAAGTCCGCTTTTCATGATTTTGGTTTCGGGTGTCC
>JBFLZZ010000020.1:57673-63818 GCA_040755255.1 Thermodesulfobacteriota bacterium | reverse complement strand
CAATAACACCAGGTTCTTCATTGTCCTTCCCATGTTTCATGCCTCATCCGAAAGGGACCTGTAGAATTGTCTTATCCCAAAGAGAAAGCGATGCGTGAAAAAATATCGTGGATGCGACCCTTTTCGTGATTGAGAATTTGACAAGCCGCGAAAGTTTTGCATAGGCTTTTCGGGAGATCAGGGTTGCCGATGCCGCCGTCTGCCGGTATCCGGCGCCCCACTCGCGCCATCCCGCCATGGCACCCGGAAACGGGAACGGTTACAACGTAGGTGGTTGTGCACACCCTACCAGTGCGGTGCACGGTTACAACGATCCTGCCGGCCGGTGCCGGTTGTCGCTCCGGCGGGCGAATATCAGCCCAACCGCCCCTCGCCAACAGCGGACGGCCTCCGCAACAGCACCGCCCCTGGCAGCAAAGCCGCGGCAAAGGAGATTTCGGACCATGGTAAAAAGGATCATGCGCTTCGCCGGCCTCGTTCACTTCTCCGCTCTCGCTTCTTTCGCCGCGCCCTCGCCTTGCCTCGGCGAGACCGTTGCCCCGCCTCCGCTCGATCAGCAAAGACTGCTGTACATCGTCGAACAGCAGGGAGTCCAGCTGAAAGACCAGCAAAAGGCCATGGCCGAGCAGGAAAAGCGCTTCCTCGCGTACCAGGAGAAGATGGAACGAATGCTGGCCGAGCAGCAGAAGGCCCTCGAGGATCTCAAATCCAGAATCGCCGCCTCTCCGCCAAGGGTCCTCACCAACCCGAAACAAAAAAGGAAAGTGCAGGAACCCGCGCCCCAGGTCGAGCAGACCGCGGCGACAAAACCCTCGGCCGGCAATAATGCGAAAACCTCCGCACCGACCGGCCCGCCTCTGCTGGCCGAGGCCGCTTCCCGGCCAGCGATGGAGAAATCCTCCTCTCCACCTCCTTCCCAACCGGTGGGGCAGCCGCCCGCGGATCCCAACCAGGGCAGGCCGCCGGAGGTGGCGCCGATCTTCGATCAGCCCGGCGTGCTGACTTCTCGGGGAAGCTGGGTCGTTGAGCCATCGCTGCAATTTACCAATTCTTCGAGCGACCGGATCGCCCTCATCGGCTACACGGTCATTCCCGCCATCACCATCGGCCTTATCGATGTCCGCCGCTTCGCCCGCGACACCTTCGTCGCCGCCATCTCCGCCCGTTACGGCCTGACCGACCGGCTGGAATTGGAAACAAAAGTCCCGTTCACCTACCGCCAGGAGCTTTCTTCCACCACCCCCTTTGCCACCGCCACCCCAAACCCCACCTCATCCACGGACGGCTACGGCCTCGGGGATATCGAACTCGGCCTGCGCTACCAGATCAATCAACCCCGCAGCGGCCCCTTCTATGTCGCCAGCCTCCGCGTCAAAACCGACACCGGCCGGAGTCCGTTCGATCTGTCCCTGGACCCGGCAACCTCGCTGCCCACCGAACTGGCCACCGGGTCCGGCTTCTGGGGGGTCCAGCCAGGGATATCCTTCATCTATCCCACCGATCCCGCGGTGCTTTTCGGCGGTGTCAACTACCTGTGGAATGTCGAACGGCAGATCGGAATCAAAAACGGCTACGACTACGGCAGGATCGACCCCGGCGATGCATACGGCTTCAACTTCGGCCTGGGGGTCGCCCTCAACGAAAAGGATTCCTTCAGCCTTGGCTACGAGCACAGCATCATCGGCAGGAACAGGGTGAACGGTTCCCCTCCGGTCGGGGAGGTCCCGATCAACGTCGGCACCGTCCTCTTGGGATACTCGCACCGCTATTCCGACATGCTGAGCCTCAATCTTTCGCTGGGGGTGGGAGCCACGGAAGCGGCCCCGGACGTGCAGATCGTCGTCAGGATGCCGTACAGTCTGTGACCCCGGCGAGACAAGGCATGCGCTGACCGGCACGCCCCAGGCAAAACACCTGATCCGCTGCATGGTCAGGAGCATGGCTCCCGCCGCCGCACATGCCCCGCCTGTTTTCACTCAGGGGCCGATCACCAGTTGCTGCTGCAGGGCGGTCATGGCATTGAGCTGCCGAAAAAGGCCAAGGCTGGTGATCGTCGCATTGATGGTGGTTATGCTGTCAATGATGCGATGATCGTCGCTGTTCTGGATGAGGGCGGCCAGGACGGTGTCGGCCGCCGCCAGGCCGACCCGGGGTACCGCGAAATCACCCTCCAGAATAGGCGTCCCGTTTACCGCCGACAGACCGATGTTGCGCGTTGCCGCCTGCTGGTGCAGCATATCGGTCATCAATGCTGCCGTCAGGGTCTGCACGACCTGCAGGACACCGTCAACGAAAACCGCCCGTTCGATGCCAAAAGAGACCTCCAGGCCATCCGCCAGGGCGTACCCGCCCCGCATGGTGTCCAATTCCTGATCCGCGACCGCCGACAGTCCGGCAAAAGGATCTCCCGCCAACGCCGGCGAGGTGGTTATCGCCAGTGGCAGCAGCAGGGCAGAGAGCCATCTGTACCATCTCCTTGCTCGCATGGGACTTGGCCCTCAGAAATCCACTATTCTGGGCGCTAGCCAGCGATTGGGCATCATCCAGGTTATTTTCGCCAGAGTGCTGTCGGGCAGGGCTGCGGCCAGAGGAGGCAGGGGATGAAGGTTCCATTCCCCCTGTTGGTTGAAATTCCGATTGGCGACATCCCGCTTGTCCCTGATCAGAAACGACAGGCCGTTCCACATCGGTTCGAACCGGTCGCGCGAAACCCGGCGCAACCCCTTGGAAGGATCACCGATCAGGATCTCCGTCCGGGTCACTCCCTTGACCACGACAAAATGCCGGTATCCGTCCTGATCGATGAGGACGATCGCCGGGACGCCGAGTTCCGCCAGCTTGTCCAGGGTGATGCGGAAACCGTCCGACTGATACCCACGCTCCCGCAGATAGTTCTTGATATCCAGCAGGGAAAACCCCTCCTTTCTGATCTTCTCCTGATCGCCGCTCTCGTACATGGCGGCAAAGGCATCCTGCTCGCTGGTGGGATCATCGTAGTGATAGCTCAGGAGGGTGGCCAGGGCGGCGGAGCCGCAACTGAAATCGTACTGTTGTCGGACAGTGGTTTTGAACCGTCGCTCTTTGATGCTCGTTACCTTCACCACCAGAGCGCCGCTGGTCGCATCGAAAACGGTAATTGTTCCGGAGTGGGCCGGCGCGGGGGTGCAAAAAAGCGCCGCGGCGAGGGTCACAATGAACCATTGACTTCCCGTCACCGCGGTCACTGCATCCGAAGGTTCAGGATCAAGGCGTTGTTGATGATGACCTGATTGCCGGAATTCTGAATGACGGTAGCGATGCCGCTGGCATTGGAGAAGGCATCGCTGGTCACCATATTGAGGCCGGTCCCGGTTGAATGCAACTGGTTGTTCTCCATGCCGGTATTCATCTTCATGTCATTGAGCAGGATATCCACGGTACCGATCTCCATCGCCTGTCCGCCGCTCAACGACTGAAGCGTTTCGCCGGAAACCGGTTCGCCGATATCCGCATAGGCAATCGTCCCCTCCGCCTGGTTTTCAATGGGATCGGCCGGAGCGCCGCACGCCGGTCCGGAGAGTAAACTGCATTCCGCCAGGGCGAGAAAAACGAAGAGCTGTTTGATCCCGCATCTCATATTCCACCTCGATAGGCCAACATCAGGCGACAGCCGTGGGGGTGTCAAAGGTCCGGTCGGCGGCAGGAAAGCCCCGCCGCCGACCGGAGTTGCAGGAGATTACTTGGTGTTCACATTGGCCTGGACGTTGACGGACTGCTGAGTCAGGGCCTGATTGCCGGAATTCATGGAAAGCACCGTGATACCGGCGGCCTGATTCAGGGCGTTGTCGGCGATCCGGTTGTCGCCGGTGGCCTGGGTCGCCTTCTTTTCGAAGTTGAAGGAATTGCCGGTGACCTGGCCGGCCAGCTCGCTGACGGCAACCGCAACCGAGACATCGCTGACCCGGAGATCGAGGCTGTTGTCGTTGTTGGAACCGGTCACTGAGCTGTCGTTGTAGGAATCGGCAGTGTTGATGGAACTGTTGCTGCTGTCGTTGTTGGAATCAGCAGTATTGGTGGAATTGTTGCTGTTGTCGCTGTTGTCGTTATTGGAATCAGCGACATGGTTATCCACTTGCGAGGTGGAGTTGTTGTTGGCGGCGGCACCACCATCGCCGGCGGCGGCATTGGTCTGGGTGGAACTGTCGTTGTTGGAATCGGCAACAGAGTTGTCGGCGTTGTTGGAGTCATTCACCGAGCTGTTACTGTTGTCATTCTGCGAATCGGCGAGATTGGTGCTATTGTTGCTGTTGTCGTTGTTGGAATCGGCAACATGGTTATCCACCTGCGAGGTGGAGTTGTTGTTGGCGGCGGCGCCGGCATCGCCAGCGGCGGCATTGGTCTGAGTGGAACTATCGTTGTTGGAATCGGCAACAGAGTTGTCGGCGTTGTTGCTGTCTGCGGTGTTGGTGGAACTGTTATTGTAGGAATCAGCGATGCTGGAGGAGTTATCGCTGCTGTTGTTGTTGGAATCAGAGGTATTCACCGACTGGTTCCGATTATCACTGTTGTTACTGTTGTCGCTGTTGTCATTCTGAGATTGTGCCAGGCTTGTGCTGTTGTCGCTATTGTCATTCTGCGAGTCAGCGAGATTGGTGCTGTTGTTGCTGTTGTCGTTGTTGGAATCGGCCGTATTCACGCTGTTGTTGGTATTATCCGTATTGACCGAGTTGTCATTTTGCGACTGAGCCAGATTCGTACTGTTGTCCGACTTGTCGTTACCGACATCGCTTTGCGTCGAATTTGTGCTGTTATCCACCTGCGAAGTCGACGAATTGTTCGCCGAGGCGCCTGCGTCTCCGGAAGCGGCGTTGGTCTGGGTGGAATTGTCGTTCTGCGACTGGGCCAGATTGGTGGAGCTGTTGCTGTTGTCGTTCTGCGACTGTGCCAGGTTGGTGGAGCTGTTGCTGTTGTCGTTCTGCGACTGGGCCAGATTGGTGGAGCTGTTGCTGTTGTCGTTCTGCGACTGTGCCAGGTTGGTGGAGCTGTTGCTGTTATCGTTCTGCGACTGTGCCAGGTTGGTGGAGCTGTTGCTGTTGTCGTTCTGCGACTGGGCCAGGTTGGTAGAGCTGTTGCTGCTGCTGTTGTCGTTTTGTGACTGCGCCAGGTTGGTGCTGCTGTTGGACTTGTCGTTGGCAACATCAGTCTGCGCGGTGTTGGTACTGCTGTTACTCGAATCGCTGCTGACACTGTTGTCGTTGCCATTATTCGAGTCGTTGGTCGAAGTTATGGCTGCCTGGTCATTGGCGACCACCGCCTTGTTATCGGCCGAGTTGGTGTCGCTGTAGTCGGTACTTGTTGTGGAATTGGCAGTATTCGAGCTGCTATTGTTCCCCTGGTTGGAATTGTCGGTAGCTATCGACTTATCGTTGTTGACGTCAGTCTGCGCGGTATTGACGCTGTTATTGGTGTTATCCGTCTGCACCGAATTATCGTTCTGTGACTGCGCCAGATTGGTGCTGCTGTTGCTGTTGTCGTTCTGCGACTGCGCCAGGTTGGTGCTGTTGTTCGATTTATCGTTGCCGACATCCGCCTGAGATGTATTGGTACTGCTGTTATTTCCCTGATTGGACTGATCGGTGTTGACGCTGTTGTCGTTGCCGTTATTGGCGTCATTCACCGCCGAGACCGTCGCCTGGTCGTTGCCCAGCACCGCCTTGTTGTCGGCGGTGTTGGTATCGCTGTAATCGCTGCTGGTCGTCGCGGTGGTGGTAGCGGTAGTGGTGCTGGTATTGGTGCTGTTGTTGTTGCCTTGATTGGACTGGTCGGTGTTGACACTGCTGTCGTTGCCGTTATTGGCGTCGTTCACCGCCGAGACCGTCGCCTGGTCGTTGCCCAGCACCGCCTTGTTGTCGGCGGAATTGGTATCGCTGTAATCGCTGCTGGTCGTCGCGGTAGTGGTGTTGGAATTGGTGCTGCTGTTGTTGCCCTGGTTGGACTGGTCGGTGTTGACACTGCTGTCGTTACCGTTGTTGGCGTCGTTCACCGCCGAGACCGTCGCCTGGTCGTTGCCCAGCACCGCCTTGTTGTCAGCGGCATTGGTGTCGCTGTAATCGCTGCTGGTCGTCGCGGTGGTGGTATTGGTGCTGCTGTTGTTGCCCTGATTGGA
>JBFLZZ010000020.1:0-57573 GCA_040755255.1 Thermodesulfobacteriota bacterium | reverse complement strand
TCACCGCCGAGACCGTCGCCTGGTCGTTGCCCAGCACCGCCTTGTTGTCAGCGGCATTGGTGTCGCTGTAATCGCTGCTGGTCGTCGCGGTGGTGGTATTGGTGCTGCTGTTGTTGCCCTGATTGGACTGGTCGGTATTGACACTGCTGTCGTTGCCGTTGTTGGCGTCGTTCACCGCCGAGACCGTCGCCTGGTCGTTGCCCAGCACCGCCTTGTTGTCAGCGGCATTGGTGTCGCTGTAATCGCTGCTTGTCGTCGCGGTGGTGGTATTGGTGCTGCTGTTGTTGCCCTGATTGGAATTATCGGTATTCACCGATTTGTCATTGGCAACATCAGTCTGCTTAGTGGTGTTCACGTCGGTCTGGGCCGTGTTCGTACTGCTGTTGTTGCCCTGGTCGGAGTTGTCGGTATTCACCGATTTGTCATTGGCAACATCAGTCTGCTTGGTGGTGTTCACGTCGGTCTGGGCTGTATTCGTGCTGCTGTTGTTGCCCTGGTTGGACTGATCCGTATTGACACTGTTGTCGTTGCCGTTATTCGCATCGCTCGTCGAGCTGACCGACGACTGGTCATTTCCCACTACCGCTTTATTGTCAGCGGTGTTGGTGTCGCTGTAGTCGGTATTGACGCTCTTGTCGTTATTCTGGTCCGAGTTCGCCGTGCTGGTGGTCGTCGTGCTCTTGTCGTTATTCTGATCCGAATTCGCCGTGTTAGTGGTACTCTTGTCGTTGTTCTGATCCGAGTTGGCCGTGTTGGTCGTGCTCTTGTCGTTATTCTGGTCCGAATTCGCCGTGTTGGTCGTGCTCTTGTCGTTGTTCTGATCCGAGTTCGCCGTGTTGGTGGTACTCTTGTCGTTGTTCTGGTCCGAGTTCGCCGTGCTGGTGGTCGTCGTGCTCTTGTCGTTGTTCTGGTCCGAATTCGCCGTGTTGGAGGTACTCTTGTCGTTATTCTGGTCCGAGTTCGCCGTGTTGGTGGTCGTCGTGCTCTTGTCGTTGTTCTGATCCGAATTCGCCGTGTTGGTGGTACTCTTGTCGTTGTTCTGGTCCGAGTTCGCCGTGCTGGTGGTCGTTGTGCTCTTGTCGTTGCCCTGGTCGGCATTGACGGTATTGCCATTTGCACTGTCGTTGAGGGCGCTCGCCTGGGAATTCTCGTTGGCGGCAACGCCCTTGTTGTCCGCGTCGGAAGATGCGGTCGCAACCTGCGTCAGGGCGCTTTCCGTGGCCGTATTTGTCGGATTGGCGAGTGCCGGCGTCCATGCCCCCACAACAAGGGCCAGTGCGAGTGATTGGACCATTGCCATCGAATACATCCTTTTTTTCATAACAGCCTCCTCAATTTCCTCGGTTGGAATTATTCACCCGCATGACACTGCGCCATGCCTTCCATGCCTGCGACCGCCCCTCCTCCAAGACTGCATCCGCCGGCGCCGGCAACCCCTCCGGTCGATTCACCGGAGTAACTGATGCGCATCGCCGTGCCCGTCCCGACCTTCTGCCCATACTGGCAGGTTATGGTGAATAAACGGACTTTCTCAATACGCCGTCGGTATGATTTTTCGGAATACGACAGAGCACGAGCGGGATCGACGCACGATGGAGAGGAAAGGAAACGGCGGTCATCTGCCGGAGGCAGCGACGGAGTCAGGGATCAGGAAGGGGGAGAACTTGTCGGCCGACCACCACGGCGTGGTGTTGAACGGCCCATCCCGGCCGACCGGAGGAGGATGATTACCCTCGTAATGCTTCTACTACTTTCGTATCAGTCGGGAACTGCTGCCAATTGCTCATCGCCCACTGGCAGGCCTGGTGACGGGAGGTGACGTTGATCTTGCGGTAGATGTTGTAAAGATGGGTCTTGACGGTGTAGGGACTGATGCAGAGAGCCTCGGCGATCTGCGGGTTGGAGGCGCCGCCGCACAGCGCCTGCAGGATCCTCTGCTCGCGCGAGGTGAGGACGCGGGCGCCCTCCTGGACATCCTCCCAGCCCTCGTCCTCGCAGACCATGGCGGACAGAATCCGCCGCGGGAACCACAGTTCACCCGTCATCATCGTCTGGATACCCTTTACCAGTACCTCCTGGGTATCATGCTCGTAAAAGACGCCGCGCACGCCGTTGCGAATCAACCCCCACTCGAGACCAAAGGACGGGGCGAGATTGAAAACGGCCGTCTTGCCCGTGTCCCGCATTGTCCGGAAGGGAAAGTCCCGGCCATCGGCCGGAAGGCTGTGCGCATCGAGCAACACTACCAGGCTGTCGCAGCTTCCCCTTCGGCAAAGGGCGGACTGGATCTCGTCTCGGTCGGAAAAGATGCGGCAGGTCGAGGCGTTGAGTTTCCGAAAATGGGTGGCGAGCAGCTGGTTCTGCAGGGCGAAACGGCCAAAGATGAATATCTGCACGTCGTTCAGCATGCTCCCCCCACTGTGGCGGCAGTTCGGCATCGCGGTTTCGCTCCGGCCGAGAGGTCCCCCCCTCTCCTGCTCCGACAGACGCAACCCTCGCCAAGGGGGGCCGCGGCAGTCGGATGGCCACGCGAAACGGGATACTTCTGTGATGCGACGAATATCCGCAATGCGAAACATTCTCAACGCATCATCGCTGTCCCAGCCTTTGGCATATCAATATGATTCCTGATAAATCAAGCAAAATCGCCATACCCGCGCAGTTCACTCAAAGAGATGCACCGCCGGCCGCAATAAGCGCCGTTCCGCAATAGACATCGACACGGCCGAAATCGGCTTCAGCAACCTTTCATCTCCACCCCTTCACCCCTTCGCCGGCAGCCCATCAACCTGACCGGCGCCGGACCTCTCCCAGTCGGCGAGCAGGTACGGCCTCATGCTCTCGAACACCCTGGCCTGGGCGTCGTAGTACTCCTCGGCCTCCTGCTGAGTCTTGTCCTTCAGCACCGTCACCAGGGAGGCGACCCGGGCGTTGTACAGGGGAATGAGGGTGTCGAGGATCTTCATCCGCTGCCGGGCGGCGGAGGTGCAGTGGCAGGCGTAGCGGTAGACGATGCGCACCCAGACCTCCACCGGCAGATCGAACCCGTCGCTGCCCTCCGCCCGGGCCAGCCTTTCGATCACGGCGAAGTCCTCCGGATCGATGATGTTCTTCCACACCCCGCCGAAGTTCTGGTGACCGAGGCGGAAATAGTCAACCAGCTGGCCGACGTTGATCTCGAAGGCTTCCGGCTCCACTCCCACCGCCTCGCCGAAGGTGGGCGGCGTCTCGGTTGCGGCCACCTTTTTCCAGAAGGGATAATTCTGCTCCATGAGGCGGAAGATGGTGCCGACCACCTCGCGGAACATGGGGCCGAGGTCGGCGGCCGGGTCTTTCTCGCCGTGGATCTTGGCGCCGAGCCTGGCCTGGCAGATGCGGAAGCCGCCGGTGATGGCGGCGGTGGTCATCCAGATATCGACCCCGAACCTGGCGATGTCCGTCTCCCAGACATCCTGTTCCAGGTAGTAGCGGACCAGCGGCATGGAAACGCCGAAATCACCGCCGATGGGCTGGCGGATGTTGCAGCCGTACAGCGCCCGGGTGAGGTTGTAGGCGATGGTGTTGGTGATGGTGCCGTCGAACTTGTAGCGGGAATAGTCGGGGGCGACGAAGTCGTAGCCGCGGAAGACCGGATCGAGGATGTTCCTGACCCAGGCGTGGTTGATCGACTTGAGATCGGAGTCGAACACCGCCACCGCCCGGGCGCGCAGGAAGCGGGCCGTCTCGAAGATGGCCCGGAAGGCCGAGCCCTTGCCGGGCATGCCCCGGTAGATGGTGGTGATGATTTCCAGGTTGTAGGCGTGCTCCTCGACGTTCTGCGCCACCTCGCGCGTGTCGTCGGTGGAGCCGCCGTCGGCGATCATGATCAGGGCCCTGAGCTCCGGGTAATGGCGCTGCAGGCCTTCGGCCACCTGCTCGATGACGTGGGCGATGGTATCGTCGCTGTAGTAGGCGGGGATACCGACCACCACATCGGCACTGGCAAGCCGCTCGATCTGCTTGCGGGTGAATTCCCTGAGAGCGCTGGAAAATCGTCCTGTTCGGCTCATGCATCCTCCTCTGGTTCAACGATCAGAACCGTGACATCCATGACATTGGTGCCGGTGGGTCCGGTGACCACCAGCGTCTCGACCTTTTCAAAAAATCCGGTCGCATCGTTTTCGGCGAGATAACGGGCCGGATCGAGCCCGCGGGCGGCGGCGGCGCGAAAGGCTTCCGCATCGGCGGTCGCGCCGGCGGCGTGGGAATTGCCGTCGATGCCGTCGGTGCCGGCCGCCAGCAGGGTCATGGCACGGTCGGCACCCAGCCGCGCCAGAAAGGCGAGGGCGAGCTGCTGATTGCGGCCGCCCCGCCCCCCGCCGGTAACCGCGACGGTGGTTTCACCGCCGAACAGCAGCACGACCGGCGGCGGGAAGGGCGATCCATGGCGGCCGATCTCCCAGCCGAGCGCGTAGAGCACTGCGGCCACCGATTCGGCATCGCCTTCCAGGACGCTGGTCATGATCCGGGCGGCATAACCGAGTTCTCCTGCCCTGGCGGCGGCGGCAGCAAGCGCCCGCCGGTTGGTGCCGATGCAAAAATGACGGATGGTTGCCGCCGGCAGGTCCGGGGTATCCGGACGCAGCCCCGCCGCGCCCTCCTCCAGCACCGCCCGCACGACTGCAGGGATCCGGTCGGCGATGCCGGCGGTGTCGATCACCGCCAGGGCATCCCGGAAGCTGCTGGCATCGGCATACAGCGGCGCGGAACCGATGGTGGTGAGATCGTCGCCGACCACGTCGGAAAGCACCAGCACCGCACCGGCCGCCCGGGTACACTGCCCCAGTCTGCCCCCCTTGATGGCGGACAGATGCTTGCGGACGATGTTGACCTTGTGGATCGGCACATTGGCGTGCAGCAGCAGACGCGAGGTCTGGCGGATATCGTCGAGGGTGAGCGGCACCACCGGCTTTTCGATGAGGGCCGAGGAGCCGCCGGAAAGCAGATAGATGAACAGATCGTCGTCCCGTAACATGGCGAGGCGCGAGCACAGCTCGCTGCCGCCGGCAACGCTGCCCTGGTCGGGAACCGGATGACCGCCGCGGACCACGGTGAACGGCGGCAGGGGCGAATCCGTATTGCCCACCAGGCAGCCGGCGGCGAGCCGGTCGCCGAGGATCGCGGCCAGGGCGCGGGCCATGCCCGACACCGCCTTGCCGGAGCCGAAGACGTGCACCTTCTGGCCGGGCCGCAGGGGGTAGGTTGCATCGGCGATGCGGAGAAGGTCGCCGTCGAGCCGGACAACCGCGGGCAGGAGATTCTCGGGCCGCACCGCCGCCACGGCCGCCTCGAAGATGGAGCGGACGGCCGCCCGCGTCCTTTCAGCCATTGTCCGCCTCCACCGCATCGATCAGCTGCCGGTAGATGTCGGGCACCGAATAGACCACCCGGTTCCAGGAAGGGATCACCGTGCTTTCCGTCGGCCCCTTGCTCTGCTCCCAGGCCCGCCAGAGAAAGCCGCGGAAATGCTGCACCGCCATCTCCTCGGCATAGCGGTCGTAGTGGAGGCCGTTGAGCTCGGCGTCGTCGCTGTAGGTTTTGATGAAGTTCAGGGCGTTCTGGTAGTAGGTGTGCAGCAGCATGTCGACGATGCCGTCGTTCAGGGCGTAGCCGTGGGAACGCATGTAGTTGAGGTAGAACTTGGCGATATCGATCACCATCCGGTGCAGCCCCCGCGCCGGATCCTCGACGGAGAGCACCTGATGCTTGTGTTCGTAATTGGCGGCCAGATCCACCTGGGCGATCTTCCTGGGCATGACCCGATGGTAGACCTCGGACAGGGTGGAGACCTCCAGCCCCCAGTCGTAGGCGATGTCGATCCCCTTGGCCAGATGGGTGGTGAAACTGAACTCGCCGGCGAGCGGATAGTTGAAGGAGCGGTGGTAGGCGAAGAACTTCTCGTTGTCGAAGGCCCGTCGCTCCCGCATGATTCTGATCATGGCGTCGACGAAGGGCACGACGAAGAGGCGGGTGACCCTTCCCTTCATGGTGCGCTCGCTGGGGGAGATGCGGGCGTAGTAGCCCTTGCAGAATTCGAAGTCGTTGTTGGGGTTCGCCACCGGCTCGATCAACCGGCCGAGCAGGATCCGATCGTAGGTGACGATATCGCAGTCGTGCAGGGCGACCACCTCCGATTCCCCCCGGCCCAGGATGTAGCCCAGCGCCGTCCAGACCGACTGTCCCTTGCCCTGGACGCCGACCGAGATTTCCCGCTGGCGGATCGTCTGCAGGACGCCCTGCACCCGCGGCCCGTCGATCCAGACGATTCTGACCTCGCAGTCCGACCGGGACAGCTGCCGGAAGTAGTTGCCCGCCTCCCTGAATTTTTCCTCCTCGGGCGCGCCGCCCAGGGCGACGACGATGGAGCCGAGGTAGCGCACCTTGTTGATTTCGGAGACGATATTGTCCAGCACCTGCCGCTGCTCAAGTTCGGAAAAGAGACAGGGAAGCAGCAGGCTGATCTTGGCGTGCCGGGCATAGGTTTCGAGTTTCTCCTCCAGCCCGGCCAGGTACTCCTGCCGGTCGAAGGCTCCGTAGAGATTGTGCAGATTGGTGACAATCCCCTGCTGGTGAAAATCAGCCATGTCGAACCTCCTGTGTTGATGTTTTCAGCCCACTTTCCCGGTCGCCTCCCATCCGTCGAGAAGACCGGTGACGACCTCACCCCATCCCCTGCTGCCGGGATACGGCGCCCGCCGCAATCCCTCCGCCCGGACGGCGGCAAAGGAACCGTCCGGCCCGGGCAGCAGGACTGCCACATCGACACTGGCCAGCAGCGGTTCGTCGTTGGGGCTGTCGCCGAGACCGATGGTGGTCACCGCGCCGGCCGTCCTTCGCCAGATCGCCGCCGCCTCCCGCACCGCCCTCCCCTTGTCCTGCCCACTCCCCATCAGATGGTGGAAACGGCCGCCGGTGGTGACCGCGAAACCGTGCGCCTCGGCCTGCCGCCGGAAATCAGCCAGGGGGCCTGAGCAGAGGAAGGGCTCGCTGAATTCCCGCTGCTTGGCCAGCGCTGCCTCGGCCGGAGACAGACCGGTGCGCTCGGCGATCTCCCCCACCTCCATGTCGCCGAAGCCCCGCACCCGGAAACCGGGGCCGTACCGTTGCACAAAGGCGCGGATGACCGCATAGGCGGAACCGAAACGCCGCAACCGGTAGGGGCCGCAGATCTCGAACCCGGCAAGATCGAGATGAAAGAAGGCCGCCGGGAAAAAGAGGCCGCCGCCGTTTTCA
Organism: Thermodesulfobacteriota bacterium; assembly: GCA_040755255.1. Lineage (GTDB taxonomy): Bacteria > Desulfobacterota > Desulfobulbia > Desulfobulbales > S012-135 > JBFLZZ01. The sequence goes on along the minus strand of JBFLZZ010000020.1, from coordinate 50,301 downwards.
ACGATGAACGGCTGGTCGATCCCCATGTTTTTCTGCAAGGCCTCGACCTCGGCCCTGGTCTTGCTGGTGGTGAAGATCAGCGGGATGGCCAGCCGCCGGACAGCGGCAAGGGCTGCGCTGGCGCCCTGCCAGGAATAGCCGTCGTGATCGAGCAGGGTACCGTCGAGATCGGTGAAGATGATCGGCTTCATGGCGGCCCGGTCCCGTTGTCTTTTGATTCCGACTTCTTGTCGCGCTGTTTGCGGGGCCTCTCCGGTACCGGGAGGTCCACCCTCTCCCTCACGGTTGCCGCCTGCGGCCAGGCGGTTTCTTGAGAAAGGCTGCCGGCCGGGCAGTTCTCCACGCAGACGCCGCAGTAGACGCAGACATCGGCGGCATGGCGCCAGCGCCGCCGGTCGCGGTCGATTTCCAGGCAGCGGGCCGGGCAGACCCGGGCGCAGGTGCCGCAGAGCAGGCATCGGCTGGGGTCGTTCACCAGCCGGCCGCGTACCCGCGGCGGCAGCAGCCGCGGCCGGGCGGGATACGGGCGGGTGGCCCGCCCGCCGAACAGATTGCCAAACACCACCGGCAGCATGAACACCATTCCCCCTCCTCAGCGCTCGGTACAGCTGACGCACGGATCGATGGAGGACAGCACCACCGGCACGTCGGCAAGTTCATGGCCGGGCAGCAGGGCGAGCAGCGCCGGCAGGTTGGCGAAGGTGGGCGTCCTGATTCTGAGCCGCGCCAGATGGGCGCTGCCGTCGGCGCGCAGGTAGTACAGGCACTCGCCGCGCGGCTGCTCGGCGCGGGCGACGATCTCGCCCTCGGGCTGCCCTTTCACCCCTACGCTGATCTCGCCGGCGGGCAGGCCGGCCAGTGCCTGAGCGATGAGATCCACCGACTGCAGGGTTTCCCGGTAGCGCACGGCGCAGCGGGCATGGCAATCGCCGCCCCGTTCCACCACCGGCTCGAAATCGAGTTCGCCGTAGGCGGCATAGCCCAGCTGGCGCAGGTCCTCGGATATGCCGCTGCCGCGCAGGGTGGGACCGACGCAGCCCAGCTCCCGCGCCCGGGCCGGGGAAAGTACCCCCTTGCCGCAGGTTCGTTTCCGCACGGTGCGATCGTTGAGGATGACGCCTTCAAGCCCGCGGATCTCTCCCGTCACCTCACCGAGGGCAGCGGCCAGCGTCCGGGCCTGGTCACTGTCCAGGTCGCGGCGCACACCGCCGATCACGCACACCGAGAGAATGATCCGGTTGCCGGCGGTGGCCTCGTTGATGTCGAGTATTTTCTCGCGGATCTTCCACAGTTGCATGAACAGACTTTCGAAGCCCATGGCGTCGGCGAACAGCCCCAGCCAGAGAAGGTGGCTCTGCAGCCGGTGCAGCTCGGACCAGATCACCCGCAGAAAACGGGCGCGGGGGGGCACGGCCACCGCCTGCAATTCCTCGATGGCCTGGCAGTAGATGAGCGAGTGGATCATCGAACAGATGCCGCACACCCGTTCGACCACCTGCAGCATCTGCCGGGCGTCGCGCCTGTCCACCAGCCGTTCCAGGCCGCGGTGGACGTAGCCCAAGGCCGGAGTGGCCTCGACGACGATCTCGTCCTCGGTCTTCAGCTGCAGCTGCAGCGGCTCCAGCAGCACCGGATGCTGGGGGCCGAAGGGGATGACCGTCGGCGACATGGGCCTATCCCCCTTCCCGCCCATCGCCGCGCAGGGGCGGCGCCATATCCTCGCCGTCCAGCAGCAGGGTGCGGCGGTAATCGGGGGCCAGGCCGGCGAAACGGAGGCCGAACTGGTCCTGGATTTCGTTTTCCACCAGCCAGGCGGCCGCGTAGACCGGAACGATGCTCGGCGGTGCCCCGCCGGGGTCCACCATCAGGCGGAGATGCAGCAGGGCCAGGGCGCGGTCGAAATGGTAGATGAGTTCCGCCCCACTTTCGGCAGCGGCGACACAGGTGATGGTGACGAAGCGGTAGCCCTGCCGCCGCAGGGATTCCACCCTGGGGATCAGTTCGGCCACCGTTACCGCCCGGGCGGCGATGCTCATCGTCCCTCCCTGCCGGCGAGGCCGGCCACCGCCAGCAGGACGCCGTCGATGATCGCCTCCGGCCGCGGCGGGCATCCCGGAACGTAGACGTCCACCGGGATCACCCGGTCGACGCCGCCGACCACGTTGTAGGCGTCCCGGAAGACGCCACCGGAAAGGCCGCAGGAGCCGACGGCCACCACCGCCTTCGGTGGGGGTATCTGTTCATGGAGAACGGACAATACCCGCCGGTTGCGGCGGTTGACCGTGCCGGTCACCAGCAGGACGTCGGCGTGGCGCGGGTTGCCGACATTGACCACCCCGAACCGTTCGACATCGTACACCGGGGTCAGCGCCGCCACCGTCTCGATGTCGCAGCCGTTGCAGCTGCCGCAGTCGAAATGCAGCAGCCAGGGGGAGGCGCGGCGGCAGACGGCGAGCAGGTTCCGTAAGGGGCGCATCCGTCTCACCGGGCGCAGAGAAGAAGGTTGAACGTTGCCAGGCCGAGGGCCAGCAGCCAGCTTCGCAGCAGCAGCCAGCGCCAGGTGAGCCGGGCGGCGACGTTGTCGAGGACCACCACCAGCAGGAAGGCGAGAACGGCCAGCGCCACCGCCGGCGCCGCCGCCGTTGCCCAGAACAGCGAAGCGATGGCGAGATAGAGCACCAGCTCCAGCCAGTGGGCGATCTCGGCGAAGGCGAGATGACGGCCGCAGTAGTCGGTGAGCACGCCCCCCACCAGTTCCTGGTGGGCGTGATCGCTGCCGGCGAAATCGAAGGGGGAGGCCCGCATCTTCACCGCCAGGGCGAGGAGATAGGCGGCGAACAGCAGCGGCAGACGGGGCAGGAGCGGCTGCGGCAGCGCAGCCACCGCGGTCAGGGAAAAGCTGCCGGTCTGCTGGTACAGCGCCCCGGCGACGAGGAAAAGCAGGGTCTCGCCGGCAAGCAGCTGCCAAAGCTGGCGCTGGCCGGCGCAGCGGCTGAAGGGCGAAGGCGAGCACAGCCCGCCGATGGTGAAAAAAACACAGCCGGCAGCGTGCACGAACAGCACGACGAGAAGATCGGCCCGCAGCGCGAACAGCGCCACCGCCGTCGTTGCCGCCGCCAGCTGCAGCCGGGGGAAGACGGCCAGCCAGGGATGGACCAGGGAATCGTCCTTGCCGAGCAGTTTGCCCATATCGAGAAAGGGCTGCAGGAGCGGCGGCCCCTGCCGCGCCTGCAGGCGGGCGGTCAGCCGCCGCTGCAGACCGCGCAGCACGCCGCCGGCAACAACCGCCGCCACCGGAGTCAGCGCCACCAGGGGCAGATTGGCCGTCCTCACGTCCATACCATCACCCCGAAGAGGAGCAGGAGCAGAACCCAGGCCGCCACGGCGGCCCAGAAGGAGAAGTGCTCGCCGAACAGATCCGTCAGGTAGGAGTTGGCGGTCTCCAGAGGAACGGTGCGTTCCATCGGCCCGATAAAGGCGGCCCCATCACCAGAACTGTTGCCGCCGGCGAGATAAGGGCCACCGCCGCCGCGTCCCGCGCTCCCCACCCCCGCCGTGGCCCACAGACCGAGGAGCAGGGCAAACAGCAGCAGGGGCAGGAAGGGAAAGAGGATGACCTCGCCGCCTGCCGCGGCCAGCGGCCTTGGATCGGCGTTCAACTCCGCGGGGATACTCCGCCACAGGACGGAAGCCGCCGCCCGGCACCAGGCGTACAGCTGATCGGCCGCGCCGCTCGCCACCAGGACGGCAAGACAGAGTGCGGCCTGCGGTCCGTGGGCGGCAAGGCCGATCCTTTCCCTGCCCCTGGCCGGACCGGGGGAACTCGCCAGGGTACCGACAAAACGGACCCAGTAGAGCACCGTGAAACCGTTGCCCAGCACCAGGAGGAGATAGAAGACGATATTGGCTGCTCCTGCCTCCAGCAGCAGCCATTTGCCGAACAGCATGCCGAAGGGCGGCAGAATGAGGGCGAGGGCGGCGACGGCGGCCATTGCGCCGGTGGCCGGCAGGACGGCAAGGAGGCCGCGCATGGTTTCCAGGTCGCGGCTGCGCAGACGCTGTTCCGCGGTACCGATGCAGAGGAAAAGCAACCCCTTGGCAATGGCGTGGAAGAGCAGCAGAAAGAGCCCGACCGCGGCCACCCGCGGCGTGCCGAGGCCGGCGGCGGCGAAGATCAGGCCGAGATTGCCCGCCGTCGACAGGGCGAAGATGCGCTTGGCATTGCGTTCGCCGAGGGCCAGCGCGGCGGTGGCCATGAAGCAGAGGCCGCCGAGGGTGGCGATCACCGTCCCCACCCTGCTGCCGGCCAGCGCCGGCGAAAAGCGCAGCACCAGATAGGCACCACCATTGACCATGGTGGCGGCATGGAGCAGGGCGGACACCGGGGTCGGCGCCACCATCGCCCCCAGCAGCCATTTCTGGAAGGGCAGCTGCGCCGACTTGATCATCGCGGCGAGACAGAGCAGGGCGAGCGGCAGGAGCAACTGGCCATCCGCCATGACGACGACGAGCTGCTGCAAGTCCAAGGTACCGGTGGCCGCGTACAGGCAGCGGACCCCGACCAGCAGCGCCAGGCCGCCGCAACTGTTGACCAGCAGGGCATGCCGGCCGTTCTCCCTGGATTCCACCGTATCGTCGTGGACGATGAGCAGAAAGGAACAGAGGGTGGTCAGTTCGTAGAACAGATAGATCAGGCTGAGGTCGTTGCACAGCACCAGCCCGTTCATGGCGCCGAGAAAGAGAAACACGAGGGAGAAAAAGCGGGGCTGGCGGCTGCGGATCACATGCCGGTGCTCCTCGTGGGTCCGCATGTAGGAGAGGGCGTACAGGCAGATCAGCCCGCCCACCAGACTCACCAGCCGCACCATCGCCAGGGAGAGGCCGTCGACGACAAACAGGGACGCGACCCTTGCTTCTTCCGCCGACAGCCGGGTTTCGAACTGCGCGAGCAGGACAAGCTGAAGGAGGCTCAGGGCAACCACCGGCCAGCTGCGGATGCGCCAGCCGAGAAAGGCGAGGACGGCAAGCAGGAGAAAATCGGCCCAGGAGGCGAATTGACAGAGAAGGACGGCGGCAACGCCGGCGATATCACCCTCCCCCGGTGCCCGCAACAACAGGGAGCCGGCGGCAGGGACGGCGACGGTGAGAAGGACGAGGGCGAGACGGCCGAAGCGGGTGCGGCAGACCGGCAGGGCGGCGGCCGCCGCCAGCAGGGGAAAGAGGATGAGACTACCGATCGCCAACCCTGTCATGGCTCCTCCACTGTCGAGGAAGCTGGATGGACGAGCCGCGGCGCGGCCCGTCGACCCTAGGTTGGCACGGCCGGACGGAGAAAGTCAAGGTCTTGTCGCCGCGACGCCAGGGACCTGAAAACGATTTTCCCCTTCCCCGCCGGCCCGGTGAAGGAACCACCCCGGACATTTTCAACCATCGGTCGGCCGAAACCGGTTGCGGCCGATCTGGCGATTTCCGCGGCTCTTTCAGAGTCGGCGGAAGTTGCTGGACATCCAAGTGCCGGGCAGTCCCTTTACCAAGTTCCGTCAGGCGCAGAGAGCGGGACAGAGAAAGGGAGGAATTTCCCGGCCGCTGTGGTATCATGGCGCCTTTCCGCGCACCTGCGTCGCGACCGAACCACAGGAAATGAAGGAAACGGATATGGCAACACAACAGATCATCTACACCGAAGTCGACGAAGCACCGGCCCTGGCAACCTATTCGCTGCTCCCCGTGCTGCAGGCGTACACCAGGGGCTCCGGCATCGTCTTCACCAAAATGGATATCTCCCTGGCGGGCAGGATCATCGCCAATTTTCCGGACAGGCTGCGCGAGGATCAGAAGATTCCCGACTACCTCGCCGAACTTGGCCGGCTGGTGAAAGTGCCCGAGGCCAACGTCATCAAGCTGCCCAACATCAGCGCCTCCATTCCGCAGCTGCAGGCCGCGATCCGGGAGTTGCAGGACAAGGGCTACGACATCCCCGACTATCCCGAATCCGCCACGACCGACGCCGACCGCGAACTGCAGAAACGTTTCGCCCGGGTGCTGGGCAGCGCGGTCAACCCGGTCCTGCGCGAGGGCAATTCCGACCGGCGCGCCGCCGCCTCGGTAAAGGCCTTCGGCAAAAAGAACCCCCACCGGCTGATGAAGCCATGGCCGAAGGAATCGAAGACGCGGGTGGCGCACATGACCGGCGGCGACTTCTACGGCAGCGAAAAATCACTCACCCTGGACCGAGACTGCACCGCGAGAATCGAGTTCGCCGGCGAGGACGGCTCAACCGCCGTTCTCAAGGAAAGCCTGCCGCTGCTGGCCGGTGAGATCCTCGACGCCGCGGTGATGCAGGTCGGGGCCCTGCGCCGCTTCTATGCCGAACAGATCGACGCGGCCCGCGCCGATGGGGTGCTGCTGTCCCTGCATCTCAAGGCCACCATGATGAAGGTCTCGGACCCGATCATGTTCGGCCACTGCGTTTCGGTTTTCTACCGGGACGTATTCGAAAAGCATCGGGCGGTGCTGGAAGGGCTGGGGGTCAACGTCAACAACGGGGTGGGCGATCTCCACTCGAAGATCGGGAAACTGCCGGAGGATGAACGCGCCGCCATCGAGGCCGACATCCAGCAGGTGTACCGGACTGGCTGCCGGCTGGCCATGGTGGATTCCAGCAAGGGGATCACCAACCTGCACGTCCCCAACAACGTGATCATCGACGCCTCGATGCCGGTGGTCATCCGCGACGGCGGCCGGATGTGGGGGCCGGACGACCAGCTGCACGACACCATCGCCATGATCCCGGACCGCTCGTACGCCACCATCTACCAGGCGGTGGTGGAGGATTGCCGGCAGCACGGCGCCTTCGATCCGGCCACCATGGGCTCTGTCGCCAACGTCGGACTCATGGCCCAGAAGGCTGAGGAGTACGGTTCCCACGACAAGACCTTCGTGGCGCCCGGCAAGGGGACCATCCGGGTCGTCGACCGGGACGGCGTGGTGCTCCTCGCCCAAGAGGTGGACAAAGGCGACATCTTCCGCTCCTGTCAGACCAAGGACGCACCGGTGCGGGACTGGGTGAAGCTGGCGGTGACCCGGGCGCGGGCAACCGGCAGTCCCGCGGTCTTCTGGCTCGACGAAAACCGGGGCCACGACGCCCAGCTCATCGCCAAGGTGAAACGATACCTCGGGGACCACGACACCGCCGGCCTTTTCATCCGCATCATGGATCCGGTGGCGGCCATGCGCTTTTCACTGGAACGGATCAGAAAAGGCGAGGACACCATTTCGGTCACCGGCAACGTGCTGCGCGACTATCTGACCGATCTGTTCCCGATCCTGGAGATCGGCACCAGCGCCCGCATGCTCTCCATCGTCCCGCTGATGAACGGCGGCGGCCTGTTCGAGACCGGCGCCGGCGGCTCGGCGCCCAAGCATGTCCAGCAGTTTCTCAAGGAAGGCCACCTGCGCTGGGATTCCCTCGGCGAATTCTGCGCCCTGGTGCCCTCCTTCGAGCAGGTCCACGCGACCTTCAACAACGAAAAGGCGAGGATCCTTGCCGAGACCCTGGACCAGGCCATCGGTACCTTTCTCGAAAACGGCAGGTCGCCGTCACGCAAGGTGCACGAACTGGACACCCGCGGCAGCCATTTCTATCTCGCCCTCTACTGGGCGGAAAGTCTGGCGGGGCAAAGCGGGGACGCCGAACTGCGGGCGCGCTTCACCGGCATCGCCGCCGAGCTGCGCAGCGGCGAAACGAAGATCATCGGCGAACTGAACGGTGCCCAGGGCCGGCCGGTGGACATCGGCGGTTACTACCGACCGGACGAGGAGAAGGCGACCAGGGCCATGCGGCCCAGCGCCACCTTCAACGCGGTGATCGACGGGATGTGACGCCACTCCCCCGGAAGACAAAAAAATAGCCCGCGCGAAGCGGGCTATTTTTTTGTCTCGAAGGCTCGATGCTCAAGGCTCGATCCCGAGTTCCTTTTCCTTGGCGGCGACGGCGAGCCGGGTCTTGATCACCGTGTCGGAGATCAGGCTCATGGAGTCGATGCCGCATTCCACCAGGAAGGTGGCGAAGTCGGGGAAATCGGAGGGGGCCTGGCCGCAGATGCCGATCTTGCGGCCTCGCCGTTTGGCGGTGTCGATGACCATCTTGACCATGGTCTTCACCGCGGCGTTGCGCTCGTCGTAGATGTGGGCGACCAGGTCGGAGTCGCGGTCGAGTCCCAGGGTGAGCTGGGTAAGGTCGTTGGAACCGATGGAAAAGCCGTCGAAGACGTCGGAGAAGGCGTCGGCGGAGATGACGTTGGAGGGGATCTCGCACATCACGTAGACCTCCAGGCCGTTCTCGCCCTGGACCAGGCCGAACTCACGCATCACCTCGATGACCTTGCGGCCCTCCTCCGGGGTGCGGCAGAAGGGCACCATCAGCTTGATGTTGGTCAGCCCCATCTCGTTGCGCGCCTTCAACAGCGCCATGCACTCGAGTTCGAAGGCGGCCTTGTACTTGGGATCGTAGTAGCGGGAGGCGCCACGCCAGCCGATCATCGGGTTCGATTCCTCGGGCTCGTAGAGATGGCCGCCGATGAGGTTGGCGTACTCGTTGCTCTTGAAGTCGGAGAGGCGGACGATGACGTCCTTGGGGTAGAAGCCGGCGCCGATGCGGCCGACGCCTTCGGCCAGTTTATCGATGAAGAACTTCTTCTTGTCGCCGGGATAAGCGCTGGTCTTGGCCTCGATCTCCTTGACCACCGCGCCGATCTTGGCATCGCCCGCCGCCTTCTTCTTCAGCTCCTCGAAGTTGTAGAGGGCCAGAGGATGGATGCCGATGTGGGAGTTGATGATGAACTCCTCGCGGGCAAGCCCGACGCCCTCGTTGGGGATCTGCCCCTCGGAGAAGGCCTTCTCCGGGATGCCGACGTTCATCATGATCTTGGTCCGGGTGGCCGGCACATTCTCGAGGTCGATCCGCTCGATCTCGAACTTCAGGAGGCCGTCGTAGATGTTGCCGGTTTCGCCCTCGGCGCAGCTCACCGTCACTTCCTGGCCGTTCTTGACCTTGGAAGCGCCGTTTTCGGTGCCGATGACGCAGGGGATGCCGAGTTCGCGGGAGATGATCGCCGCGTGGCAGGTCCGGCCGCCGCGGTTGGTGACGATGGCCGAGGCGATCTTCATGATCGGCTCCCAGTCCGGATCGGTCATGTCGGTGACCAGTACCTGGCCCGCCTTGAAGTCATGGATGTCGGCGACGTTCATGATGACGTTGGCCTTGCCCTGACCGATCTTGGCTCCCACCGCCTGGCCGGAGGCGAGCACCGTGCCCTTCTCCTTGAGAACGTAGGTTTCCATCACCTTTTTCGAGGCCTGGGAGTGGACGGTCTCGGGGCGGGCCTGGACGATGAACAGCTTGCCGGTGCCGACCTTCTTGCCGTCGCCGTCCTTGGCCCATTCGATGTCCATCGCCTTGTCGTAATGATCCTCGATGATGCAGGCCCAGCTGGCGAGCTGGAGGATCTCTTCGTCGTTGATGACGTAGCTCCCCCGCTCCTCGGGAGTGGTGGGGATGTTCTTCACCGGCTCCTTGGCGCCCGGGTCGGTGTTGTAGATCATCTTGATCTCTTTGCTGCCCACCCGTTTGCCGACGATGGGCCTTTTCCCCTGTTTCAGGGTCGGTTTGAAGATGTAGTACTCGTCCGGGTTGACCGCGCCCTGCACCACGTTCTCGCCAAGCCCCCAGGCGCCGGTGAGGAAGACCGCGTCCTTGAAGCCGCTCTCGGTGTCGATGGAGAACATGACGCCGGAGCAGGCGGAATCGGAGCGGACCATCTTCTGGACGACGATGGAAAGATAGACGTCGAACTGGCCGAAGCCCTTGTCATGGCGGTAGGAAATGGCCCGGTCGGTGAACAGCGAGGCGAAGCAGCGACGGCAGGCGTCGATGAGCGCCTCGGCGCCGCGGATATTGAGGTAGGTCTCCTGCTGGCCGGCAAAGGAGGCGTCGGGCAGGTCCTCGGCGGTGGCCGAGGAGCGGACGGCGACGTCGACGTCCTTGCCGTACTCCTTCTCCATTTTGGCGTAGCTCTCCAGGATGGCGGTGCGGAGATCGTCGGGGAACTGGGCGTGGCGGATGATGTCGCGGGCCTTGCGGCCGCGTTCCTGCAGGTTGCGGAGATCATGGGTGTCGAGACCGGCGAGGGCGTCCTCGATGGCGGCGGCGATGCCGGCGGTCTTGAGCAGATGGCGGTAGGCCTGGGCGGTGATGGCGAAACCGTGGGGAACCGCGACCCCCTTGCTCGTCAGCTTCCGGTACATCTCGCCGAGGGAGGCGTTTTTGCCGCCGACCAGCGGAACGTCCTCGATGCCGATATCATCGAACCAGAGGATCAGTGCATCATCGTGCTTTCCCATTTTCCGTACTCCTTACCTGGGGGTGTGTGGTTGAAAACAAGCAGTCACTATTGTAGCAACAATCGGTGACGAAAGTTCAAGGATTTTGTCGCGGCCGGACGAGGGCGGGCGCATGCGGGCCGCCGGCGACGGAAGGCTGCGGCCAGGGAGATGCCCGACCGTTGCTCCTTATAGCCAATCTTCCTGGGACGGTCAACCAAAAAGAGGCCAACCTTTTGTTTCATAAGCATATTTTAACATCAACCGCTTTCCGGTCGATTAATCGCCGGACCTTTTCCGTGCTGTGGCTCTACTCCCTGCCCCCAACGGACGACGGGCCCACCACCAGCCAGAAACGCAGCGCCTCCCTGCCGCTCCCCTTCTCCCGGGCGCTGACCGCGATGCGATTGACCCGCTCCGTCAGGACTTCGCCGCCACGGCGGAAATACAGATCGCCGTCCCGCTCCGCCTTCCGCCACCCCAGTTCGGAAACGTAGACCATGAAACTCCCTTCCTGAAACCGCCCGGGGGAGAGCACCCTCGCCCCCACCCGCTCGGGCAGAACGCCGGCAAAGGGTTCGATCCCCGGACGGAGTTCCGCCAGCGGCAGATCGATGCGGCGGAGCACGGCACGGAAATGGTCGAGGGTGGACCAGTCCCGGCCGAGGATCGGTTCGCGGGGGATCATCATCGGGTCGGTGTGTTCGCTCACCGCACCGGGGGTCTGGGTGAACACCGCCCGATACCCCTCCTCCCTCGCCACTGCCAGCACCTCCGCGGTGTACTCGCCGTAGGGCAGCGCCAGCAGATCCGACCGCTGGCCGGTGTGTTCGGCAATGAGGGCGGCGCCGCGGCGCAGGTCGGCACGGATCCACTGCCGGTAGGCCTCGTCGCCCATACCCCGCGGCCGCATGCCGAAATGGGGATGGGCGTAGCCATGGTTCGCGAAGGCAACCCCGGCGGCGGCCATTTCCTCTACCTGCCGCCAGGAAAGAAAATCCCGGTAGCCTCGGTCGGTTGCCTCGCCGTAGACAAAGACGGTGAACGGATAGCCGTGCCGGCGGAACACCGGCCAGGCGACGGTATAGAGCGAGCGGTAGTCGTCGTCGATGGTGATGGCCACCGTCTTGTCGGCAACAGGCCGGCCGGCCTCGATACTGTCGACGATATCGGCCAGGTCCACCACCCGGTAGCCGTTCTCGGCGAGCCAGTCCATCTGCCGGACAAAGGCCGCCGCCGGGACGCTGGTGGTGGGGTAGCGGTCCTCGCCGAATCGGTGATAGAGGAGGACCGTGGCGTCGGCTCGGCAGTCGGCCGATGCGGTCAGGAGGGCGAAGAACAGCATGATGGCGGCGAGCGGGCGCAACGTGCTTGCCGTTTGACTTTCCCGCCGCGACATGGAACTATTCCGGCGTGCCGGGGCACCCCCGACCGAACACAGCAATCCGCAACAACCATCGCCACCCAGCCAAGGAGATCCCGCCATGAAAAACGCCCTCATCCTCATTCTTGCCTGCTCCTGTCTGCTCTTTGCGGCGGGCCCCGCCGCCGCCGGAGAAACGCCGGCGGCGAAACCGGCCGACGTCACCCTGGAAACCTCGCTGGGCAAGATCGTCATCAGGCTCTACGACGACAAGGCGCCGATCACCTGCGCCAATTTCCGCCGCTACGTCCGGGAAAAGTACTACGACGGCCTGATCTTCCACCGGGTCATCCCCGGCTTCGTCATCCAGGGCGGCGGCTTCGAGCCCGGCATGCAGGTCCGCAACCCGCCCCACCCGCCGATCAAAAACGAGGCGCGCGCCGACCTGCCCAACAAGCGGGGCACCCTGTCCATGGCCCGCACCAACCAGGTGAACAGCGCCACCAGCCAGTTCTTCGTCAACCTCAAGGACAATCCCCCCCTCGACCACAGCGGCGACAATCCCGCCCAGTTCGGCTACGCGGTGTTCGGCGAGGTGGTCTCCGGCATGGAGGTGGTGGACAGGATCGCGGCGCAGCCGACGGGGATGAACAAGGGGTTCCGGGACGTGCCGGTCACCGACGCGGTCATCGTCCACGCTTACGAGGGCGAGGGCAAACCCTGAACCCTGGAGGCGGTCAGCCGGCAGTGGTCGGTCGGCAGCAGAAAGACATGCAGCCGGCTGCAAACTGCCGGCTGCCATCTTCTCCTCAATCTCACTTTTCCGGCGGCTCTTCCTTCGCCTCCGGCGCCTTGCCCCCCTCGAACAGACCCAGCGAGGTGGGGGTGACCACCGGCGCCGGCTCCTCCTGTTCGACGATGCGGCGCACGGTGCGGCTCGACAAGCGCTTGCCCAGCGCCGCCACCCCCTTGACCAGATAGTCGTCCAGGGCGTGGTCGAAGATATTGGTCTTTGCCCGCCGGCTCGGCGTGCAGTAGACCCGCACCTTCTTCCCCTCTCCCAGGGACAGGTACTGGACGACCGAATCCCGGTGCTCGGGGAAGAGCCGGTACTCCTTGTCGAGGATGAACTTGGGCGTCTTGAACCGTTTGATGTAGGACAGGGCGCTGGCGCCCTCGCGGTAAATGACGTTGAAGGTCAGCTTGTCGTCCACCTTGCCCGCCCAGAGCAGGTCGGAGCCGACGAACAGTTTGTCGGGCACGTTCACTACCTTGTACATGCCGTTCCTGAAAATCAGCAGGAGCCGGTCCAGTTCGGAGCAGGCAAAGGAGATGTCGTCCCGCTCCTTGACCTGATGGCCGATGAAACCGCCTTCCCGGTGGTAGCCGACGTGGAGGTTGGACAGGGCCACCTGGCGGGCGTCCACCTCCTGGAAGGTCTCCAGCTCGGTGCGGCGCGGGTAGAGATGGCCGTATTTGGTCAGGAGCCGGTCCAGAAATTCGATGGCGTAGTCCACCAGGTGGCGGAGATGTTTCTGCACCTGGCGGATCGAGGTCTCGATCTCCTTGATGTCCTTCTTCTTCTTGTCGATGTCGTAGCGGCTGATCCGCTTGATCCGGATTTCGAGCAACCGCTCCAGATCCTCCTGCACCACCGGCCGCAGCAGCCGCTCCGCATAGGGGACCAGCGCCGCGTCCAGGGTGGCGAGCACCGCCTCGTAGGAGGTGCACTCCTCGATCTGTTTGTACAAGCGTTCCTCGATGAAGATCTGCTCCAGCAGATGGGCGTGCAGCCGGTCCCGCAGCCGGCCGAGCTCGATGGTGAGCTCCTTTTCCAGATCCACCTTCAGCTGTTCGGTGTTGCAGCGGAGCACCGTATCGACGCCGATGACCACCGGCTGGTTGTCGCGGATCACCGTAAGGTTGGGGCTGATCGGCACCTCGCAGTCGGTGAAGGCGAAGAGCGCCCGGATGGTGTCTCTGGCGTAGATGCCGCGGGGCAGCTTGATCTCGATCTCCACATCCTCGGCGGTATAGTCGTTGATCGAGACGATCTTGATCTTGCCGCTTCTCGTCGCCTTCTCGACGGAATCGATGAGCGACTGGGTGGTGGTGCCGTAGGGGATCTCGCGGATGACCACCGTCTTCTCGTCCCTCTCCTCGATCCGCGCCCGGCATTTCAAGCGGCCGTTGCCCTCGCCGTAGGCGGAAACGTCGAGGATGCCGCCGGTCTGGAAATCCGGATAGACCACGAACTCCTCGCCGCGCAGGATCTTCTTCTGCGCCTCCAGAAGTTCAACGAAGTTGTGGGGCATGATCTTGGTGGCCATTCCCACCGCGATCCCCTCCACCCCCTGCATCAGGAGCAGCGGCAGCTTGGCGGGCAGGGTTACCGGCTCCTGCATCCGGCCGTCGTAGGAGTCGACGAATTCGGTGAGGTCGCGGTTGAACAGGGTCTCACGGGCAAGCGGCGACAGCCGGCATTCGATGTAGCGGGCCGCCGACGCCTGGTCGCCGGTGTAGATGTTGCCGAAGTTGCCCTGGCGGTCGATGAGATAGCCGCGGTTGGCGAGGTTGACCAGGGCGGCGTAGATGGAGGCGTCGCCGTGGGGGTGGAGCTTCATCGACTCGCCGACGACGTTGGCCACCTTGTGGAAACGGCCGTCGTCCATGTTGTGCAGGGTCTGGAGGATGCGGCGCTGCACCGGCTTCAGCCCGTCGCGCAGGTCCGGGATCGCCCGCTCCTTGATGACGTAGGAGGAGTACTCGATGAAGTTGTCGTGGAACAGCCGCTGCAGTTCGCCGTAGTCGGTATGGTCGGTCATGGATTGCTCGTGTCGGGAAATTTGACCTAAATGTGATAGATAATGCGGCGAGAACCTTCGTGTTGCCCAACAGACGGTTTGTCAGCCACCAACAGATTCGTTCAGGCCGCCGCGCAGCGGGGCAAATGAACGGACGACCGTTTTGAGTTCCTTTCTTTGATGGATTCGTAAAAACTGGCAACCCGCGTCATTGTGAGGAGCGGAGCGACGAAGCAATCCAGTATTTTCATCCAGTTACAAACTCATGGATTGCTTCGCTTCGCTCGCAATGACCCTGGTTTTGGGTTATTACGACTCCATCTTCTTTGGCCGGCAAAGAAAAAAACGCGCTGCCGGCAGGCGCTCCAGCGTTGGGTGTTCCCCCAAAAAGGGGCTCACTCCATTCCATTCCCTGCAGGGATCAATAATGCAAGATTGCAAGACCTGACCCTCAGAACCGCTACTCACTCAGAACCCCTGCTACTCAGTACACTTATGATCAAAGTTACAATTTCTCAAAAGAACTATGACAAAAAAGAATAGTCACTCGTAAATGACTTACCGTTTATTCCGTCAGTGCCAGGAACCTGCACAAGTAACCCGCTGCCTCTATTGACCACATTAAATTTAAGCTGCCCCTTAGACTCGCTCATTTCTCTGCCGTATTTCTCGAAGAATCTCTCAGGGAGAGGAATATCTATAACTTCTCCGTTTTCGCGTTGGCATAAAAGAACGGCATGGTCAAAGCCACCAGCGGGCAAACCTAGAAACCAACGATTTGGCTGCCTTTCCGTAGCAACAGCAAGGCCGACCCGCTTCCCTGACCTAGTGCGAAATATTGTTTTTCCTTTAATTAACTGGAGGTGGATACCTTCTACTTCACGTTTTCTTAAGAACTCACTACGAATTTGTTCTCCAAGCTCTCTTGAGGAAACCATCTGCGCCGATCTTGATTCGCTAACAGGGGTGGCCACAATACGACGAGTTTTTGGTTGTGTCGTTTGTGGAGTGCCACTTCTCAGCCCTTCAAGTTCTGAAGTAATTTGTTTATGGCGAGAAATAAGATTTTCAATTTTCTCTAATTTTTCACTTTCCGCCAAGACAGTGTCGGTTTTCCCCTCGCTAGCTGCTTTGGAAATAGCTGATAATATTTTATTTTTCTCGTTTTGAAGCTCTGTTAATGTGCCCATGCGATTACCTCCTGAGTTAAGTTTTATTTTCTATAACTCAGAAAATATCACAAGTGTAAGTGTAGTGTCAAGTGTCTTTTTTCTTTGGGGCAATCGAGATAGGACGGCCAGTTACCCGACCGCCCTCTCACAGATCCCTGCATGCGGTTTTCCCGCACAAGGCTCCTCGGTATTGCTCGCTTCGTACAAGAGCATGTTCTAGTTCGACGGTAATCAGGTTTTTTTTGAAAGAGAACGCCTTCCCCCTTTGGTATCCGGGAGGCTGTCAATCCTTCCCGGCATCGGCGACCTCCTGCCAGACCTCATCCCGGATTTCCGCGAGCGGCTTTTCCTTTCCCGCATATCTGGCGAGGGAACCGGCGACACTGGGCACCGGAATGAGGATGCCCCGGTCGCCCTTCACCTCGACCTCGACCGTGTCCGAGGCCAGTATTTCTCGGGCGTGCCGGGGAAGGGTGAGTTGCCCTTTGGCGGTGATTTTCGCAGTAACCGACATACGCAAAACCCCTTTCGCTTTGCCCCACCTCACACCAGATTCGCCACAATGAAATCCCGCCGCTCCGGCGTGTTCTTGCCCATGTAGAACTCCAGCAGGGTGGGCACTTCGTGGAGGCGATCGATGCTCACCTGCTGCAGCCGCATGTCAGCCCCGATGAACTGCTTGAACTCCTTGGGCGAGATCTCGCCCAAACCCTTGAAGCGGGTGATCTCCACCTTCTCCTTCTTGGCGGCGAGGGTTTTTTCCGCCCGCACCTTTTCCTTTTCGGAGTAGCAGTAGAAGGTCTGCTGCTTGTTGCGCACCCGGAAGATGGGGGTGTCGAGGATGTAGAGGTGGCCGCGTTTCACCAGGTTCTCGAAGAAGGTGAGGAAGAAGGTGAGGAGCAGGTTGCGGATGTGCAGGCCGTCGACGTCGGCGTCGGTGGCGAGGATGATCCGGTCGAAGCGCAGGTTGGTGATCGAGTCCTCGATGTCCAGCGCCCGCATCAGGTTGTACATCTCCTCGTTCTTGTAGAGCAGGGTCATCGCCTGGCCGAAGACGTTCATCGGCTTGCCTTTGAGCGAAAACACCGCCTGGGTCATCGGGTCGCGGGCGCTGACGATGGAGCCGGAGGCCGACTGCCCCTCGGTGATGAACAGCATGTTCTCCCGCCCCGGCGGCGAGGGGTTCTCCCGGCTGGGGTGGTACTTGCAGTCTTTGAGCTGCGGCACCTTGATCGCCGCCTTTTTCGCCTTGGCCTTGGCCTCCTTGCGGACGTCCTGCAGCTCCTTGCGCACCCGGGCATTCTGCTGGACCTTGTCGAGGATGATCTCGGCGATGTCGCCGTGCTTGTAGAGGAAGTTGGCGACCACGTCCTTGACCACCGAGACGATCTCACCACGGATATCGGTGTTGCCCAGTTTGTTCTTGGTCTGCGACTCGAAGATCGGTTCACGGATCTTGACCGCGATGGTGCCGGCGATGCCCTCGCGCACGTCCTCGCCGGAGAATTTCTTGCCGGAAAAGTCGTTGACCCCTTTCAGAATTCCCTCGCGGAAGGCGGAGAGATGGGTACCGCCCTCGTTGGTGAAGGTGCCGTTGACGAAGGAGAAGTAGTTCTCGCCGTAGCCGTCGGTATGGGCGAAGGCGAACTCGATGTTTTTGTCGCGGTGGTAGATGGGCTCGTAGAGCTGGCTGCCGTCGATCTCCTTGGCGAGCAGGTCGAGCAGCCCGTTGGCGGAATGGAACAGCTCGCGGTTGAAGGAGAGCTTCAGCCCGGCGTTCAAGTAGGCGTAGCGCCACATCCGCTTGCGGATGAAGTCGTGGTTGTAGGCGAACTCGGGAAACAGCTCCGGGTCGGGGTGGAACTCCACCAGGGTGCCGTTCTTCTCCTCGGTGGCGCCGCGTTCCTCGTGCTCGAGGCGGCCGTGCAGGAAACGGGCGGCGGCGTACTCGCCTTCGCGGAAGGCAGTGACCTTAAACCAGTCGGACAGGGCGTTCACCGCCTTGGTGCCGACGCCGTTCAACCCCACCGAGAACTGGAAGGCGTCGGTGTTGAACTTGCCGCCGGTGTTGATCACCGACACGCACTCCACCAGTTTGCCCAGCGGGATGCCGCGGCCATAGTCGCGCACCGCGACGACGCCCTCGTCGCCGACGGTGATGGTGATCCGCTTGCCGGCACCCATGATGTACTCGTCGACGGCGTTGTCGATCACCTCCTTCAGGAGGATGTAGATGCCGTCATCGGGATGGCTGCCGTTGCCCAGGCGGCCGATGTACATCCCCGGCCGCATGCGGATGTGCTCCAGGGAACTGAGGGTCTTTATCTTGGATTCGTCATAGGAAGTCATGGGTGAACTACTCGTAAAATAGGCGGATCCACAGCCGGACGGCTGCCCCTCGGACAAGGGCGCGGAACGTGACGTGCGGCCGCCCCTGCGGGCGGCGGGCTCCCACTAGAGCACAAACCGCCGGCGTCGTCAAGCGGTGGCGGCTCCCGGTTTTCCGGCGCCGGACTCTCCCCCGCCGCCGCCGCTGGCCGGCCCGCAGGATGCCAGGATGCGGGCCACCACCTTTTTCAGGTCGTCGATGACCAGCGGTTTCATCAGAAATTCGCGAATCCCGGTTTTCTTAGCATCCTCGGCGTTCACCGACTCGGAATAGCCGGTGGTGAGGATGATGGGGATGTCCGGGCGCAGGGCGAGCATTTCCCGGGACATCTCGACCCCGGTCATGTTGGGCATGGTCTGATCGGTGATCACCAGGTCGAATTCCCGCGGCTGTTCGGCAAAGAGCTGCAGTGCCCGGCGGGAACTGGAGGAGGTGGTGACCTTGAGCCCCATCTGTTCGAGAACGATGCGCATCGACTGGACGATGATCGCCTCGTCGTCGACGAACAGGACATGGCCCGCGATCCTGTCCGGAACGGGTGCGGGCGGCAGCTCGATCTCCTCGAACCCGTCGGTTTTCACCGGCAGGTATACCTCGAAGGTGGTCCCTGCCCCGGGTTCGCTGCTGACGGCCACGGCGCCGCCGTGGCTCTCGACGATGCCGTGCACCAGGGCGAGGCCGAGGCCGGTGCCCTCCCCCACCTTCTTGGTGGTGAAATAGGGCTCGAAGATGCGCTCCATGGTCCTGGCATCCATGCCGGCGCCGGTATCGCTCACCGTGATCTTGGCATAGGGTCCGGCATCCAGGTTCTTGTGCTCCGCCGCCATTTCCGCGGTCACCGTCACCTCCTCCAGCGACACCAGCAGGATGCCGCGCCCCTGTTCGCGCATGGCATGGTAGGCGTTGGTGCAGAGATTGATGACGATCTGATGGACCTGAGAGCCGTCGGCAAACACCGGCCGGCAGGCCGAACTCAGTTCCTTTTCGATGACGTAGGAGGCGGGCATGGTGCCGCGCATCAGATTGAGGGCGCCGGTCAGGATCGGCTGCAGCCTGAGCGTCTTGCGCACCTGGCGGGTGGGGCGACTGAAGGTGAGAATCTGGTTGACCAGATCCGCGGCCCGTTCGCCGGCCTTGACGATCTCGCGGATGTTGGCGGCCACCTTGCTGTCCGGCTCCAACTCCGGCAGGCTGCCGGTGGCAAAGGCCACCATGGCGCCGAGGATGTTGTTGAAGTCGTGGGCGATGCCGCTGGCCAGGGTGCCCAGGGCCTGATGTTTCTGGCTCTGCTGCAGCTGCCGCTCCAGCTTGGCCTCACGGGTGACGTCGTGGAGCAGGGCGACGCAGTTGATGATCTCCCGCGCCTCGTCGTACACCGGGCTCATCGTACACTCCACCTCGTAGGCGGTGCCGTCCCGCCTGCGACTGGTGAAGCTGCCCCGCCAGATCTCGCCGTGGCGCAGGCTGCTCAACAGGACCCGGTGGAATTCCTCGCTGTACTTGCCGTCCTTCAAGATGCTGATGTCCCTGCCGGCCACCTCGGCCCGGTCGTAGCCGGCGATGTTTTCGAAGGCCGGATTGACGTAACCGATGGTGCCGTCGGGATCGAAGACGACGATGGCCTCGGTGGCCTGCTCGACCACGGTGGCGAGCTGCCGCAACTCTTTGAGCGCCTGGCGGCGCTGGGTCATGTCCTGGGAGACGCAGACCAGACCCAGCGGCTCGCCGCCGGCATCGTACATCACCGAACTGGAGAAGGAGACGTAGACCGGCGCCCCCTCTTTGGTCTGCAGCGCGGTGATCACCGGCGGCAGATTGCCCTGCCCGGCAAGGGTGTCGGCGGAAAACTGGAGGGGTGGCGCGCCGGAAAAGAGATCGACGAAGCGGAGTTTGAGCAGTTCCTCGGTGTCGTACCCGAGCAGGGCGCACAGGGCGTGATTGACCGTGCGCAAGCGGCCGTCCGGGGCGACGACGCAGAGCGCATCGGACATGGAGCGCAGGATGTTGTCGGTGTACTCCTTGGAGGCGAGCAGCTCGTTGCGGGCCGCCTTGAGATCGCCGGCCATGGCGCGGATGGTGTTGATCAGTTCACCGATCTCGCCCCGGGCGCGCAACGATTCGGCGGCGTCGAGATTGCCGCGGCCGATGGCAAGGGCGGCCTCCTTGAGCTTGACGATGGGTTCGGCCACCGCCTGGGAGAGAAAATAGCCGAGCAGCAGGGTCAGGAACCCGCCGACGGCAACGAGAAAGAAGATGGACCGCTGGATGGAGGAGGCGGTATGCAGGGCCTCTTCCCTTTTCGCCACCTCCTGGTTGGTCATCAGATTGGAGAGCTGCACCGACATCTCCCGGATCTGCGACGAACGTTCGTGGAATTCGAGGAGCCTGGCAGAGTAGTTCTTGATATCCAGCCGCCCCTGGCGCTGCTGCTCGCCGTGGAAGGCCTCGAACAGGGACTGGCCCGCATCCCTGAACTGCCGGAGCTGGCCGTCCAGGTCGTTGAGCAGCTTCTCCCCCTCCGGGTCGCGGATGCGGTCCTTCAGGGTCTTCAGTGTCCCTTCCAGGGAATTGATGGAAACCAGATAGCGCTCCAGGTCGCGCTGGTCGTTGAGGAGCATGTAGAGCATCAGCTGGCCCTCCGCCAGTTTGGCGAAGTGGTTGATGCTGGTGGAGTTGAGGATGGCGAACTGCTTGTTGAGGAAGTCGGTCTCGTAGTTGGCCAGCCGGGTCGCCGACCGCATCACGTCCGAGGAGACCGCGAAGAAGTTGCGGATGAGGTGGGCGTGGCCCGCGGGGTCGAAGGTGCCGTGGTTGCGCATCTCCATGTCGTAGGCGGTCAGCAGCTGCTGGGCCGAAACGTAGAGCTGCTCGACCCCGCCGCTGATCTCGCCGACGATGGCTTTCGCCTCGTCGTCGCGCACCAGGCTCTGCAACTGGGTGACCTCCTGGAGCACCGCCCGGTAACGCTTGAAGAACTCCTCCCGGTTCGCCTTGTCGTTGAGGGAGAGGAAGAGCATCAGGTGACTCTGGGAGCGTTTCGCCTGACTGCCCACCGCATTGGCGGATTCGATGATCTTCTGGAAGTGTTCCTCGCCGCCCTCGAAGGAGCGGATGATCTGCCGGGTGGCGTTCAGGGAATAAAGGGAGACCACCCCGGCGAGCAGGGCGATCACGGTGAAGGTCGCCAGCAGGCGATGGTGGATTTTCATCCCGGAAAGGGGCACGGCGCCATCTCCATGGCAGGTCCTGCGGGACCTGCACCTTCCAACGAATTGATTCCCGACGCCGTCATTGCCTGTCGCCCACGTCGTCGACCAGGGCGACGACCTCCCGGACGGGCATGCCGGACATCCGGAGCTTGTAGGCGAGCAGCCACATCATCGCCACGCCGAGGAGCCACCAGATGATCTGCCAGGCCCAGATGGACGGCATGCCGAACAGCCAGGTGGCCTGATCGTCGGGACTGCCGAAGGCGGTGTTGCCGACCACCGCCCCCGGACCGATGGCGAAGACGAACCAGGTCAGACAGAGGACGAAGGCGACCGGCCGCCATCTCTTCAGATGCGGCGGCAACGCGCAGTGGGCGCCGAGATAGTCGTGAAACTTCTGCCGGTGGCGCCGTTCCTCGTCGTTCTGGGTCAGGGCGGAGACCAGTACCGCGGTGCCGAGGTTGAACAGGATGCCCCAGCCGGCGGAATGGACGGTGAGCGGCCAGCGACCCCAGGCGGTGATGCCGAGCCACTCCGGGCCGATGGAATCGGTGAGGGTGACGGCGACGAGACCGGCCACCAGGCCGGCATTCACTCCGGCGCGGGTGAGCCACGGCCACCAGCAGACGCCGACCAGGGCCGGGCACATCTGAAAACCGTAGGCGACCGCCAGCCCGCCAAGCAGCACCAGGGCATCACTGGAGGTGGTGGCCACCAGCAGGGCGAAACCGCACAGCGCGATGACGCAGGCGCGGCCGAACAGCATCTGGGTGAGATGGGAGGCGTTGCGGTTGAGGTAATGCTTGTAGACGTCCCGGGTGAGGATGCCGCCGGCGGTGGAGAGGTAGACCGCGCCGGTGGACTGCATGGCGGCCAGGGCGCAGATGGCGAGGAACCCCACCAGCCAGGGCTGATTGTCGGCCAGCAGGCGGATGAGGGCCGGAACCAGCATGTCGCTCTTGCCCGGCATCTCCATGATATTGCCGACCCGAAGCATGTCGGTGGCGATGCCGCTTTCCACCGCCGAGGGATCGGCGCCGAGCAGATGGCCGCCCATCCCCTGCACGACGGTGAAGAAGATCAGCAGAAAGCCGATGCCGGCGGAGGAGGCCCAGACCTGCTGCGGCGCGAACGGCCGCGGATCCTTGTTGGAAAAGGCCCACATGGAAAAGGCGGGCGAGGCCTGGATGCCCATCAGCGCGAACAGATAGGTGAGGCACATGGTGCCGGTCCATAACCCGCCGGTGGCTTGGGCCGAATCCCGTACCCACTGGAAGGCGCCGGGCATGGCGAGATAATGGCTGTAGCCTTCGGCGGTGCGCACCGGGTCGCCGGCGGCCAGCGAGGCGATGCCGTGGTTGAGCGCGGCAAAGCCGCCCACCGCCTTCAGGGTCATCACCCCGACCACCAGGATACCGGTGGCCAGCAGGATGCACTGCATGGTGTCGACGTAGGCGACGGAACGCAGTCCGCCCAGGGCGACATAGAGGATAACCACCAGGGACAGGAGCCACATGCCCACCTCGACGCCGAGCAGATTGTCGCTGAGCACGTTGAAGAGAAAGCCGGAAGCCCTGAGCTGCAGGCCGAGATAGGGAATGGAAAAGAACAGGGCGACCACCACGGTGAGGATGCGCATGAAGCCGGACCGGTAGTAGTCGGCCAGCATCTCCCCGGGGGTGACGTAGCCGAACCGCTTGCCCAGCACCCACTGGCGCCGGAGAAAGAGCACCCCGGTGAAGGGGATGGTGATGGTGTAGAGGGAAGCGAAGGCATACTGGAAACCATCCTGATAGATGAGCCCGGGATGGCCCATGAAGGTCCAGCCGGAAAAGCTGGTGGCGGTGGCGGCCATGACGAAGACCCAGACGGGAATGGTCCGGCCGGCGATGAAGTAGTCGGAAGCGGTCTTGGCCCGCATCGCGCCGTGGATGCCCCAGAAGACGCAGTAGGCCCAGTACATCGACACGAAAATGAACAGCCACAGCGAAGTGATGGTCATCGCGGCTCCCGTCAGACGGTCACGTCCGCCGCGGCACCAGGCCCCGGGCGGACGAGTCTTTTCCCCGAAGGGACACATTACCTAGCCGGCCGCACCCTGTCAATGCGATGATGGCGGCGGCAAACGGAGCCGGCGGCGGCGCCGACAAAAATCTGGCGGAGCGGATCGCGATGTGCTACTAAGTGGTTCTCTGGGCAGAACTACGCACACGACGCCGGCGCCTCGCCGGCGACCGAGCCGGAATCGGGAGGAACATGGCGGGCGAAACGGAAAAGAAGGTGGAGGAACTGCTGCTTCAGGGGTTGACCCGGCAGCAGGTATGGAAACGGCTCGTCGGCAGCGAGCGGCCGGAAAAACTCTTCTTCCTGATCAACAACAGTTCCCTGCCGGCGGACCGCGGGAAGATCGGGCTGCTCAACCTGGGGATGGCCCTGGTGCTCGCCTTTCTCACCTTCAAGAAACTGCTGGCGGCCATGGCCTTCGGCTCCATTGACCTCTTCCTCCTCCTTTCCCTGGTGGTGCCGGTGATCAACATCTACGTGCTGCGCGAGATCCTGCGCTTCCGCCGGATCGGCTACCAGTTCCTCTTCGTGCTCTCCCTTCTCTCCGTGCTGCAGCCGGAGAACCACCACGTCCCGGAACTGGCCATGCTGGCGGTGCTCATCGCCGCCTCCGGCATCGCCTACCTGCACCTTTTCCCGAAGCGCGGCCAGCTCGACCCCTCCCTCCTCGCCGCCGCCTCCTGACCCCCAAGGCCGGCACCGCCGAACCGCTCCTCCAGGGAACGCCATGACCCAACCCAGCAAGAACGCCCATCACGCCCAACCGGAAATGGTCCGGAATTTCCTCGCCGGCTTCCTGCCCTTCAAGGATCTGCCCGCAGAGGAGATCGACCGCATCGCCAAGCGCACCACCATCGATTTCTTCCCCAAGGGCACCCTGATCTTCCGCCAGGACCAGACCGACGTCAGCCACCTCCACATCATCCAGCGGGGCGGGGTCCGCATCTACATCGTCGACGAAGACGGCGAGGAGACCCTGAGGGATTACCGGGGCGAGGGGGAATACTTCGGCGCCTTGCCCATCATCCAGGGCGGCAGCGCCAATCTCAACGTCGAGACGGTGGAGGACACCTTCTGCTTTCTCCTGGAAAAGTCGGTGCTGGTCGAACTGATCAGCCACTACCCGCCGGTGGCCACCTACTTCCTGCGTTCGATGACCGACAAGCTGGTACGTACCGCCTACAGCGAACTCAGGAAGCACAAGGTGCAGCCCAAGACCGAAAGCGCCCTCTACCTGTTCACCGCCCGGGTGGAGGAGATCGCCAAGGGCAAGCTGCACACGGTGGCGCCCGGGATCACCGTCCAGGAGGCGGCGCGGATCATGGCCGACCACCATATCGGTTCGCTGCTCATCCGCGACGCCGCCGGGAAGATCATCGGCATCGTCACCGACAAGGACCTGCGCACCGGGGTGGTCGCCAAGGGGCTGGACTACCGCACCCCGGTGGAGAAGATCATGACCTTTCCGGTGCGCTCCATCCCCTCGCACGCCATCTGTTTCGACGCGCTCCTGCGGATGATGTCCGCCAAGATCCACCACCTGGCGGTGGAGCGGCAGGACGAGATCGTCGGCATGGTGACCACCCACGACATCATGCTGCTGCAGGGCACCTCCCCCCTCTACTTCTTCCGGGAGATCATCGCCCAGCAGACCATCGAGGGCCTCTACCCCATCTCCAACAAGATCCCCGCCGTGGTCCGCCACCTGCTGGAGGAAGGGGCGAAGGCCAACAACATCACCCGGATGATCACCGTTCTCAACGACCACATCCTCGACCGGATGCTGACCCTGCTCATCGAAAAGACCGGCACCCCGCCGCTGCCCTTCTGCTGGCTGCTCATGGGCAGCGAAGGCCGCCGCGAGCAGACCTTCCGCACCGATCAGGACAACGCCCTCATCTACCGGCCCACCGAGGACCCCGAGCTCGCCAGGGAAGCGGAAGAGTACTTCCGCGAATTCACCGCCAAGGCCATCGAGCACCTGGTCGCCTGCGGTTTCCCCAGATGCCCCGGCGACATCATGGCGTCCAACCCCAAGTGGCGGCAGGACGCCGTTGCCTGGCGGCGGTACTTCCGCAACTGGCTCCTGGTCCCGGACCCCAGGGAGGTGCTGCACTCCACCATCTTCTTCGATTTCCGCGCCGGCTACGGCGACACCGATCTCGCCGACGAGCTGCGCACCATGCTCTGCAAGGAGGCGCCGAAGCAGGAGATCTACCTCTACCATCTCGCCAAGGACTGCCTGACCACCCGGCCGCCGCTTTCCTTCTTCAAGAACTTCATCGTCGAGAAGGACGGCGAGCACAAGAACACCCTGGACCTCAAGACGAGAGGGCTGGTGCCCTTCGTCGATTTCGCCCGCCTCTACGCTCTCAAGTACGGCATCCGCGAGACCAACACCCCGGCGCGGCTGCTGCTCCTCTGCGAACAGGGGCACATGTCCTGCGACCTCTGCGCCGAAACCAACGAGGCCTACGAATTTCTCATGCAGATCCGCCTCGTCCACCAGATGCGGCTGATCGAGGAAGGCAGGCAGCCGAACAACCACCTCAATCCCGCCGATCTCTCCGACCTGGAAAAACAGACGCTCAAGGAGGCCTTCAGCGTCATCCGCCGCCTGCAGAGCCACATCCGCCAGGAATTCCACCTGGGCGACGGCTGAACGGTTCCGGACGATGCTCGAAGGAATCAGCCGCCTCCTGCGCCGGGAAGCGGGGGAGATTCACCCCCTGTTCGCGGAAAACCACGCCTTTTTCGCCGCCTTCGACCAGGACCAGCCCCTGGAACAGTACGAGTTCGTGGTCTTCGACACCGAACTCACCGGTCTCAACCGCGCCGACGACGACATCGTCTCCATCGGCGCGGTGCGTATCCGCGACCTCCGTATCCAGGTAGGAGAATCCTTTTTCAGTCACGTCCGCCCCACCAGCCTCGCCGCCACCGAATCCACCCTCATCCACCAGATCACCCCGGAGGAGCTGAAAACGGCGCCGCAGATCCGGGCGGTGATGGAGGAGTTCATCCGCTTCGTCTCGCGCTCGCTCCTGGTGGGCCACTACATCGGTCTCGACATGCAGTTCGTCAACCGGGTGACGGAGAGGCTGTTCCATTCCCGCCTGAAGAATCCCTGCCTGGACACCATCCGCCTGGCCGAGACCTTCACCGAAAACCGCTGGAAGAATTACTACGACCAGTTCAACCTCAACGCCTCCTACAACCTCGCCGACCTGAGCAGGAAATTCAACCTGCCCTACTGCAAGCCCCACGACGCCTTCGAGGACGCCATGCAGACCGCCTACCTCTTTCTCTTTCTGATCAAAAAACTGCGGGGCATGGGTATCGTCACCCTGCGCGACCTGTTCCGCTCCGGCCAGCGCTGGCGGCGTTTTTTCTGAAATTTGCACGATAAATTCGCCTGTTGCGCCGAGACTTAAGAGTGACTTCCGCCACGACCGGAGACTTGACGGCGGCTCCGGCTTGTGTAATTATACGCAGCGTTCGCGCTTGGCCCTTTCTCCGCCGGCAACCGCCTCTCCACCCCCACCATTTTCATCCCCTCGCGCATTTTTCCGATTGACAGCCTGAAAAAGCTATGTAAATCTACCCAACACCTTATACCACCATGTGGTACCAGGTGAAAATCAGGCTGGTCATGCCCGGTTCAAAAGGGAACAGGGAGGGTTGTCGGCAGCCACTGCAGGATCGCCGGAAAATCGACACGATACGCAAGCAGCACCGGCACGAACCACCTGGTGCCGGTACCGGCCCCCTCCGGCAGCTACACCAGGCAAAAGAATATTTACACCCGTACAATTACCAAGTATATAGATCCCGAGTTCGATAAAAATCGGCCGTAACAGGACGGCGGCCGGTCTTTATACAGGAAAAAGGCAGACAACAATCGGGAAACTGTCCGGCCGGCACCCCGCCGGTGGACGCAAATCGGAAGGAGGGAAAGGATGAAAAAAGATCTGGCAGCGTATTGGAAAAAGAACCTGTCCATCATGACGGTTCTGCTCATCATCTGGGCAACCGTGTCCTACGGATGCGGCATCTTCTTCGCGGACGCGCTCAACGCCATCAAGCTCGGCGGCTTTCCGCTGGGTTTCTGGTTCGCGCAGCAGGGTTCGATCTACGTCTTCGTCGTCCTGATCTTCGTCTACTTCGTCATCATGGACAAGGTGGACGCCGAGTTCGACGTGCACGAGTAACCCCACCCGCAACAGCACTCAAATCAGCGAAGAAAAGGAGAACTGAAAGATGTCGATTCTGCAGTGGACGTATATCATGGTCGGGTTGACCTTCGCGATCTACATGACCATCGCCTGGTACACCC
Organism: Thermodesulfobacteriota bacterium; assembly: GCA_040755255.1. Taxonomy (GTDB): domain Bacteria; phylum Desulfobacterota; class Desulfobulbia; order Desulfobulbales; family S012-135; genus JBFLZZ01. The sequence goes on along the minus strand of JBFLZZ010000020.1, from coordinate 22,584 downwards.
GCGTCAAAACCACCAAGGGCTTCTACGTCGCCGGCGGCGGCGTCGGCCCGCTGGCCAACGGCATGGCCACCGCCGCCGACTGGATGAGCGCCGCCTCGTTCATCTCCATGGCCGGCCTCATTTCCTTCATGGGCTACAGCGGCTGCGTCTACCTGATGGGCTGGACCGGCGGCTACGTGCTCCTCGCCCTGCTCCTCGCCCCCTATCTCCGCAAGTTCGGCAAGTTCACCGTGCCCGACTTCGTCGGCGACCGCTACTACTCGACGACGGCGCGACTGGTGGCGCTGGTCTGCGCCATCTTCGTGTCCTTCACCTACGTCGCCGGCCAGATGCGCGGCGTCGGCATCGTCTTTTCCCGGTTCCTGTCGGTGGACGTCAACACCGGCGTGCTCATCGGCATGGCCATCGTCTTCTTCTACGCCGCACTGGGCGGCATGAAGGGCATCACCTACACCCAGGTGGCCCAGTATCTGGTACTCATCGTCGCCTACCTGATCCCGGCCATCGCCATCTCCAGCAACATCACCGGCAACCCCATTCCCCAGCTCGGCTTCGGTTCCACCATCGCCAGCGGCGCCGATGCCGGCAAGTCCCTGCTCGACACCCTCGATCAACTGAACACCCAGCTGGGCTTCGACCTCTATACCAAGGGAACCAAGTCACTGCTCGACGTCTTCTGCATCACCCTGGCGCTGATGGTCGGCACCGCCGGCCTGCCCCACGTCATCGTCCGCTTCTACACCGTGCCCAGCGTCCGCGCCGCCCGGCTTTCCGCCGGCTTCGCCCTGCTGTTCATCGCCATCCTCTACACCACCGCCCCGGCCGTGGCCTCCTTCGCCCGCTACAACATGATCAACACCCTGAACAACACCGCCTACGAGCAGGTGCCGCAGTGGTTCAAAAACTGGGAGAAGACCGGCCTCATCGCCTGGATGGACAAGAACAACGACGGCATCATCCAGTACGGCAAGGGCGACGCCTTCGAGGGCAAGGCGCCCACCTTCACCAAGGAAACCGGCCCGCATGGCCAGCGGATGATTTCCAACAAACCCAAGGACACCGCCACCGAGCTGTTCATCGACCGCGACATCATGGTGCTCGCCAACCCGGAGATCGCCAACCTGCCGGCCTGGGTCGTGGCCCTGGTCGCCGCCGGTGGTCTCGCCGCGGCCCTGTCCACCGCCTCCGGTCTGCTCCTGGTCGTCTCCTCGTCCATCTCCCACGACCTCTACTACCGGATCATCAACCGCAACGCCTCCGAGGCACAGCAGCTCTTAATCGGCAGGATCATGATCGGCATCGCGGTGTGCATCGCCGGCTACTTCGGCATCAATCCGCCGGGCTTCGTCGCCCAGGTGGTGGCCTTCGCCTTCGGTCTCGCCGCCTCCTCCTTCTTCCCGATCATCGTGCTCGGCATCTTCGATAAGCGCACCAACCGGGAAGGCGCCATCTGCGGCATGCTCGCCGGCATCGGTTTCACCGCCGCCTACATCATCAACCACAAATTCCTGGGCGGCACCACCTGGTTCTTGGGCATCAGCTCCGAGGGCATCGGCACCGTCGGCATGGTGATCAACTTCGTCATCACCCTGGTGGTGTCGCGGATGACCGCGCCGCCGCCCCAGGACGTCCAGGATCTGGTGGAAAGCATCCGCTACCCGCGCGGCGCCGGAGCCGCTTCCGGCCACTGATCCCCTTTCGACGACAACCAACGGAAACGCGCAGCCCCGGCTGCGCGTTTCTGTTTCCGCCCGTCGCCTCCTTCTGGTATAGTAGCGCCATGTGCATCGCGGTCCCCTCCCGAATCGTCGCCATCGACGGCATGATGGCCACCATCGACGTCGACGGCGCCCGCCGCCGGGTCAGCCTCATGCTGCTTCCCGACGAGGCCGAAATCGGCGAATACGTCCTTGTCCACGCCGGCTTCGCCATCCAGAAGCTCGACGCCGAGGCCGGCGCCGAGTCACTTGCCCTCTTCCGGGAGATCCTCGCCACCCCCTTGCCGGACGACGAGCCGCATGCATGAGGCCTCCCTTGCCCTCAGCATTCTCGAAACGGTCTGCGGGCAATGCCGGCAGCAGGGGTTTCACACCATCCATTCGGTCCGGCTGCGCATCGGCCAGGCGGCGGGCGTGGTGGCCGACTGCCTCGATTTCGCCTTTCTGATCGCCCGCGAGGATTTCCCAGCGGCCAGGAAGGCGACACTCGTCATCGAACAGGTCCCCCTGGGCGGCACCTGCCACGATTGCGGCCGCGGTTTCGTCGCCGCCGGCTCCTGCGTCCTCCACTGCCCCCACTGCCATTCCGCCCGCTACAGCCTCTCCGGCGGCTTCGAGTTCGACATCGTCGACATGGAGGTCGACTGAACCCATGGCCACGATCCTCATCGTCGACGACGAACCGAGCATGCGGGAATTCCTCACCATCCTGCTGGAAAAAAAGGGCCATCGCGCCCTTTGCGCATCCCGGGCGGGAGAGGCACTGGAACTCCTCGCCGCCGAACATCCGCAGCTGGTCATCTCCGATATCCGCATGCCCGAGATGACCGGTCTCGAACTGCTGAACGCGGCCCACGCCATCGACCCCGCCATCCCCTTTCTCATGATCACCGCCTATGCCTCGCCCGAGGATGCGGTCGCCGCCATGAAGGGAGGCGCCTACGACTACATCACCAAGCCCTTCAAGGTCGAGGAGATCGTCCGCATCGTCAATGCCGCCTTGGCCGCGCCGCCCCCGGCGGCGACCGCCGCCGCCGGAACCCCTTCCTGCGCCGGCATCATCGGTCAGAGCAGCCCGATGCGGCAGATCTTCGAGATCATCGCCCGCATCGCCCCCACCCAGGCCAACGTCCTCATCTACGGCGAATCCGGCACCGGCAAGGAACTGGTCGCCCGCGCCGTCCACCAGCACAGCAAGGTGGCTGCCCGGCCTTTCGTGCCGATCATCTGCAGCGCCATTCCCGAGGGCTTGTTCGAAAGCGAACTGTTCGGTCATGTCAAAGGTTCCTTCACCGGCGCCACCGCCTCCAAGCCGGGGTTGCTGGCCCTGGCCAACAGCGGCAGCGCCTTTCTCGACGAGATTGGCGAACTGACCCCGCTCATCCAGACCAAGCTGCTGCGCGTCCTCCAGGAACGGGAATTCATGCCGGTGGGCGCGACCGAGCCGGTGAAGATCGACGTGCGGATCATCTCCGCCACCAACAAGGACCTGGAACAGGAGGTGATCGCCGGCCGTTTCCGCGAAGACCTCTTCTACCGGCTGGCGGTGGTGCCCATCCGGGTGCCGCCGCTCAGGGAACGCAAGGAGGACATCCCGCTCCTGGTCGATTTCTTCCTGAAAAAATATTCGACCGCCTTCGGCAAGGAGATCAACGGCCTTTCCTCCTATGCCATGGAGGTCCTGCTGGACTACGACTTTCCCGGCAACGTCCGCGAACTCGAAAACATCATCGAGCGCGGGGTGGCCATGGCGAGTTCCAGTCTCATCCTGCCGGAGAGTCTCACCCTGGCCGCCCATCGCCGCGGCCGCAAGCCCGCCGGCGGCCAGCCGTTTCCCGCCGCGGGCGATCTCGACGTTTTCGACCGCATGCAGGATCTCGGCATGGAGGAATACATTGCCGGGATCGAAAGGGATCTGATCAGAATGGCCCTGGAAAAAAGCGGCGGTTCCAAGATGCGCGCCGCCGAACTGCTCCGGGTGAGCTTCCGCTCCCTGCGCTACAAGATTCAGAAATACGGCATGGACGGCTGAGCCGGCCATGGGCGGGGCGCACCAGCACCGTTGGAACGAGGCACAGGCCCGAGCGCCACGCTTCGCCCGCGAAGACGCCGCGGCCCCGGCTCCGTCTCCACGAGGAACACCGTGACGAAGCGATCCGGGACAACCCCGCTGCCACATCCTTCCGGGGAACTTTCCTGAGAGCCGCCATGGAACCCACCGGCCAACAGCTACCGCAGGCGCGCCGCCAGCTCCAATGGCTGCTGCTCTTCCGGGTGGTGGCCCTGACGGTGCTGCTCGGCGTCACCTTCATTCTCCAGGACCCCGGCAAGACCCCCTTCCTGCTGCCCACCGGCCGCATCACCGCCTTCATCGCCGCGGTCTACGCCTACACCATCACCGCCGCCATCTTCCTGCGGCGGGTAGAGCGGCCGGATCGTTTCGGTTTCTGGCAGATCCTCTCCGACATTGTCTTCGCCTCGCTGCTCATCCATTTTTCCGGCGGCAGCCAATCGCTGTTCGTCTTCGTCCTCTTCTTTCCCATCATCGCCTGCGGCCTGCTCCACCACCCCTGGCACCGGCTGCTGCTCACCAGCCTCAGCGTTGTCGCCTACGGGACGGTCCTGCTGCTGGAATACCGGGATTCCCCGGTCCCCCTCGACTTCGCCGCTCTGTTGCAGCACCCCGAACGTTACGGGGAACTGCTTTCCCGATTCACCATCCCGGCCCTGGCCCTTTTCTTCGTCGGCTTTCTCAGCTCCCTGCTCGGCACCCGCCTGCGCCAGGCCGAAATGGCCCTCAGCATGGCCAGCCAGGATCTGGACAGCCTTTCCATTCTCTACCGGCAGATCTTCAACGACATCAGCGCCGGCATCATCACCGTGGATGCCGAAGGCAGAATTTCCTCCTTCAACCGCGCCGCCGAGGGGATCACCGGCTTTCGTACCTATGAGGTGGTCGGCATGGCCGCCGACCTTTTCTTCCCCGGCCTTGCCGCCCATTCCAACCGCGCCGACCGGCCGGTGAGCGAACTGGTGCGCAAGGACGGGGAACGGATACCGGTGGGTTTTTCCTGGGCACGGCTGCACCTCCCCGACAAGGAGGGCAGCAATCTGGTCTACACCTTTCAGGATCTCAGCCAGATCAGAAGAATGGAGCAACAGGTGCGGCAATCGGAGAAAATGGCCTCCATCGGCCAGATGGCGGCGGGCATCGCCCACGAATTCCGCAACCCGCTGGCCTCCATCTCCGGCGCCGCCCAGATGCTCTCCCAGGACGCCGAATCGGAGATGAACCGGCGGCTGGTCAACATCATCCTGCGGGAGAGCGAGCGGCTCAACCGCAACATCACCGAGTTCCTGCAGTTCAGCAAGCCGGCGGCACCGGACCGGCAGTGGTTCTCCCTGGTGGGCCTGGTGCGCGAAACCGTGGAGATGCTCCGCCAGGGCAACCTGATCGGCGAAAGATGCCGGCTGCTGCTCGACATCCCCGTCCAGCTCGACTGTTACGCCGACCCGGACCAGCTGAAGCAGGTGTTCATCAACCTGATCTCCAACAGCTGCGAGGCGATTGCCGGCCGGGACGGCGAAATCGTCGTCGAGGCTTTGGAACGCGAGGAGAACGGCGAGGGTTCGGTGCTGATCCAGGTCCGCGATTCCGGCGAGGGCATCGATCCCAACTTCCTGCCCCATCTCTTCGATCCGTTTTTCACCTCCCGGGAAAACGGCACCGGTCTCGGCCTCGCCATCGTCTGGCAGATCATCGGCAGCCACGGCGGCAGCATCAGGCTGCAGAACCGTGACGACGGCCCGGGGGCGGAAGCGGAGATCATCCTGCCCCTGCCCTGATACGGTCGCGGCAAACCGGTGGCGAGTCACGGTGCATCTGGTTTATGGTGAAGGAAGCAATTCGACATCCTGCCGCAGGCCAGAGCTGTTCGGAATCGTCACGAAAGCAGGCCATGGGCGGGGCGCACCCAAGGGATGGGACAGGAATGATTACCGCGGTAGTGACTGGATGGCGGCGGACCTGCGGCCCTCGCGATGATGACGCGGCCACTGCTCCGTTTTCACGAGGAACACCATGACGAAGCGATCGAGAACGGCCAGCCCCGCCGCATCACGTCCGGGTGTCTGCCAGACAGAGCCCCAGCCCCCCGATCGTCCCGCCCTCCGCTTCGGGCTCTGCTGCATCTTCCACTCCCAGCCCATCCGTTTTCGGCAGACGACGGCCAGGGCGCTCTTACCCCTCTCCCGGAAGGAGCGGCTGCGCAAACTGTCCGCCATCTGCCTTGAAAACGTCGGCGGCGTCGGCCGGGCCCTGCACTATCTTGCCAAAAATCGCATCGACGCCTTCCGCATCTCGACGCCGCTGCTGCCCCGCTACACCCATCCGCAGGTGGGCTACCGCCTGGACGACCTGCCCGACGCCGCGGCCATCCATGCCGGCTTCGCCGCCATCCGCGCCTTCCGGCGACAGCACGACATCCGCCTGAGTCTCCACCCCGACCAGTTCAACGTCCTGTCCTCACCCCGGCCGGAGGTGGTCCGCAACACCCTGCGGGAACTGGAGTACCAGGGTCTGCTCGCCGAACTCGCCGGGGTCGAGGTCATCAATCTCCACGCCGGCGGCGTCTACGGCGACAAGTCCGCGGCCCTCGCCCGGCTGCGCAGCCGCATCGCCGATCTGCCGGAGGCGATCCGCGGCCGCCTTACCCTGGAAAACGACGACGTCTCCTTTTCCCCGGCGGATCTGCTGCCGTTCTGCCGGCAGGAGGGCATCCCCTTCGTCTACGATGTCCACCACCACCGCTGCCTGCCAGACGGGATGAGCGAGGAAGAGGCCACCGCCGGTTGCGTGGAGACATGGCAAGGCCTCGGCCGGGAGCCCTATTTCCACATCTCCTCACCGAAAAACGGCTGGGGCGCCGGCAGCCCGAAACCGCACGCCGACTACATCGATCCGTGCGATTTCCCGGAAGAATGGAAGTCGCTCTGCGCCACGGTGGACGTGGAGGCCAAGGCCAAGGAACTGGCGGTTCTCCGGCTGATGGCCGACCTCGGGGTGCAGCCATGACGACGCCGATCCTGGAAGTGCGCGGCCTGGTGAAGAACTACGGCAAGGTCAAGGCGGTGGCCGGCATCAGTTTCTCCCTGCCGGAAGGCATCTGTTTCGGCCTGCTCGGCCCCAACGGCGCCGGCAAGACCACCGCCCTGGAGGTGATCGAAGGCATCCTGCCGGCCTCGGCGGGCGAAGTCCTTTTCGAAGGTATTCCAACCAAGTCCGCGTCGTTACGCGAAAAAATAGGAATCCAGTTCCAGCACACCACCCTACTCAACTTCCTGTCGGTGCGCGACACCCTGGTCACCTACCGCAATCTCTACCAGGACACGGAATCCATCGAAGAGCTGGTGGCCACCTGCAACCTGCGCGACATCCTCGACCGCCGCAACGACAAACTCTCCGGCGGCCAGAACCAGCGACTGATGCTGGCCCTGGCCCTTGTCAACAAACCGAAGCTGGTCTTCCTCGACGAGCCGTCCACCGGGCTCGATCCGCAGGCGCGCCGCAATCTGTGGGAAATCGTCCGCCGCATCCGGGAGGGCGGCAAGACGGTGATCCTCACCACCCATTCCATGGACGAGGCCGAATTTCTCTGCGACGACATCGCCATCATGGACCACGGCCGGATCATCGCCCAGGGGTCACCCTCCGCGCTGATCGAACGCTACTGTGAGGGCGGCACCATCACCCTGCCGCGCGCCAACGTCACCGTGCCGCTGGCGCAGCTGCCCTTCCCCGCCCGGGAAGTCAACGGCCGCCTGGAACTGCGGCCGGAACGGATCAACACCGGCCTCGAACGTCTGCTCGCGATGAAGATCAACCTCAGCGAGATGAGCGTCCACTCCCCCAACCTGGAGGACGTCTTTCTCGAACTCACCGGCAGAACCCTGCGGGAGTGACGGCCACCATGAGCTGGAAACGGATATGGACCATGTTCAAGGCGAGGAACTGCGAGTTCTTCCGGGACCGGGCCGCCTTCGGCTGGAATTTCCTCTTCCCCTTCCTGATCATCGCCGGTTTCGGCATCATCTTCGGCGGCCGCGATTTTTCCGGCTTCAAGGTGGGGGTCTTCCCGTCGCCGCCGGGCAGGCTCTCCCCGTCCAACCTTGCTCTCCCCGCGAAATTCCTCGCCACCAGCCACCTGGAGTTCATCGGTTTTTCGGATCTCGACCGCGGCCTCGAAAAACTCCGGCATCACAAGATCGACTTCCTGATGCGGGCCGACGACCCGCGCCACTCCTACTGGGTGCTGGATTCGTCGCCCAAGGGGTACATCGTCGAGCGTCTGTTGCAGGCGAGTTTCCTGGCAGAAGGGGCGGGCGGCGCCAAGGTGGCGGTGCCCGGCCGGGAGATCCGCTACCTGGACTGGCTGTTTCCCGGCATTCTCGGCATGAACATGATGTTCTCCGCCCTGTGGGGCGTGGGTTACACCATCGTCCGCTACCGCAAGAACGGCGCGCTGAAACGGCTGAAGGCGACGCCGCTCACCGCCTTCGAGTATCTCTCCGCCCAGGCCCTGTCCCGCTTCTTCCTGCTGCTCTTCACCCTGGTGGTCGTCTGGCTGGGGGCGGACCTGCTCTTTTCCTTCCATGTCGAGGGCTCCTACCTGACCCTGCTCACCGTCTTCGCCCTGGGCGGGCTGGCGCTCACCGCCATCGGCCTGTTGCTGGCGGCGCGCGGCACCAGCGAGGAGTTCGCCTCCGGCATGCTCAACTTCATCTCCTGGCCGATGATGTTTCTCTCCGAGGTCTGGTTCTCCCTGGAGGGGGCACCCGACTGGGTGCGGACCGCAGCCGGGTTCCTGCCGCTCACCCATCTGCTGCGGGCGGCGCGGCGGGTGATGAACGACGGCGCCGGGCTCGCCGACATCAGCGGCGAGTGCACCGTGCTGCTGGCCACCACCCTCGTCTGCCTGGTGCTGGGCGCGGCGCTGTTTTCCTGGAACGAATGATGCCGGTCTCGAAAAAACCGCCATCTGCCGCCTTCGGCAACCTGAGTTCAACGGGTTGCCCTGGGGCTGTGCGCTGCCGGATGGACGAAGCGATCCAGACCCGCCCGCGGCCACATCTGGCGGGAAAATTGTTTACGATACGAGGCAAACCGGTGTCGTGATCGCCCGCTTGCGATGACGGCAACGCTCACGCGGCCGCGGCCGCGGCAACAAAAACCATCGGGAGGCGAAGATGAGCGGAAAGAAAATCGCGCTGGTGACTGGGGCGAACAAGGGAATCGGCTTCGAAAGCTGCCGGCAGCTGGCCGGGCTCGGCATGAAGGTGCTGCTCGGGGCCCGGAACGAACAGCGGGGCGCGGCGGCCGCGGCGGAACTCCAGCAGGAGGGACTCGACGTCCGGCCGGTACGGCTCGACGTCACCCGCAGCGAGGACATCGAAGCGGTCCGCACCCTCATCGACCAGGAATTCGGCCGGCTGGACGTCCTGGTCAACAACGCCGGCATGGCCCACCGCGACGAACCCCTCTTCACCAACAGCACCGCAACCGTTTCGCGCCAGGCGCTGCGCGAGACCTTCGACACCAACTTCTTCGGCCTGGTGGAACTCACCCAGGCGCTCCTGCCGCTCATCCGGAAAAGCGCGGCCGGTCGCATCGTCAACGTCTCCAGCATGCTCGGCTCCCTCGGCCTGCACAGCGATCCCAACGCCGGGCTCGCCGGAATCAAGCCCTTTGCCTACGACGTCTCCAAGACCGCGGTCAACGGCTTCACCGTGCATCTCGCCGCCTTGCTCGCCGGCACGCCGGTGAAAGTCAACTCCGCCCACCCCGGCTGGGTGAAGACCGAACTGGGCGGCGCGGAGGCGCCGATGGAAATCGTCGACGGCGCCAGAACCAGCGTCGCCCTGGCGACCCTCCCCGCCGAAGGCCCCAGCGGCGGTTTCTTCCACATGGGCGAAACCATGCCTTGGTAGGATTCCATCTCCCTTATCCCCGGGAAAGGAGACGATCATGATCCAGTTCCGCATCGCCGAGACGCGCTGCACCGGCTGCGGCGAATGCGCCCAGGACTGCCCGGCCTCCATCATCGACATGGACGCCGGCATTCCGCGGATCACGGACGAGAGTGGCTGTTTCCAGTGCCGCTTCAGACTGACTGGCCAGGGGGACGAGTTTCCGAAAATCTAGCCGCAAGTCCAACAAACCCTGTACCTTCCCCAGGATCTTCAATGGCCGGTCAACCTTCCCGGCGCAGAGAATGACCAGGTCGTCCGCATAGCGGACGATCTTGGCGCCATACCGCTGGGCCAACCCATGGCGTTCCCAGATTCGATCCAGCAGATGCAGATACAGGTTGGCAAGAAGGGGCGAAATGACGCCACCCTGCGGAGTACCCAGCCGATTGCCCTTGCCGCCCCCTCCGGTTCGGCGCGTACCGTCCTGGTCTTCTTCGATGACCGCCGATTTCAGCCATTGCTTGCTCAGCCAGAGAACAGGCCGGTGACCGTAACGCCCCCTCCTACCTTTCCCTGGCCGCGTCCTTCTGAACCGGCCGCGTCTCCCGCGCTCCGGCAAGGATCTCCCCGGCGCGGCCGAGCAGCACTTCCAGGCTGGCGAGGCTGGTTCTGAGAGAATCCCTTTGCCGGCGGAGGGCGAGCATCTCCTCCCGGATGGCGGCCAGTTCGTCGGTGGTGGCGCGGAGGCGGTCGGCGAGCGCCTCCAGGAAGATGCGCTCCAGGATATTGCCGCCGCCATGCGCGCGCAGCTCTTCGGCAAGGCTGGCATCGAGGGCCAGGCAGACGGTCTTTTTCACCGCGGTCACCGTCGCCGAGCGGGCCGCCCCTTCGATCACCCCCATCTCGCCGAACACGGCGCCGGTCTCCCGGATGCGCTTTACCTGCCGGCCGCCTTTTTCGACCTGCACCTCGCCCGCGATGAGAAAATAGACGCGGTTGTCATACTCGTTCTCGCGGATGATGGCGTCGTTGCGGTCGTACTGGAGGATGCGGCTCATGCCGAGGATGGACCGCAGTTCCCCGTCGGCAAACCGGTCCAGGGGGCTGATGGTCTTCAGTCTCGCGATCAGGGCGTCGCTGGCAAGGCCAGCATCGTTTTCCGTCATGCAAGTGCTCCTGGTAGTGGATGGAGGAGGCCGGCGATCAGCGGCCGGCGGGGCTGAATGTCAGTGACTGATCACCGGGCAGCACCCAGGCAAACATCCTGACCCGCTTACCAATGTCAGCAGATTGTACATCCCGTGGCCGCGGGTTGGGGCCGGCAGACCGCTGCTGAGCTCGTCACCCCAATGAGGCAAGGAAGGCGGCGAGCCGGCGCCGCTGCTCATCGGAGAGTGTGGGGAAATGCACGCCCCGCCGCCAGCAGGAGAAGCCCTCTGCCGAGAGGATGCAGTCGGCCGCAACCCTCGCCTCCACCCTTTCGAGCAGCATCTCGCCCTTGTCGACGATGTCGAGCACACAGTGCTTTTCCGCCCAGACCCCGGGGCTGCTGTAGCGGAAGGCGAGGCCCTCGGCGCAGATGTCGAGGACGGGATAGGGGCCGATCGGTTTGCCGTAGACGAGAACCTTGGTCCGGCTGTTGCGCAGTTTGAGGCGCGGCATCCGCCGCCGTTCGATCGCAGTCGTGTTCATGGCAAAAAAGCCTACAACAGCGCCCGTCGGATTGGCAACGACTTTCTCCCGGCCTTCCCGGACAGGAAGCAGCCTGCACTCTATAGAACCCGCCCGGACCGGTTGCGGGTTTACGGGGTGTTCTCGCACGCTTCGTCACGGTGTTCCATGGGCAGCTCATTCGATGAAGAGAAGCGACGATGCGGGCAGCGGCCGGCGGACCCGGAGCGCGGCGCCATCCTCCCGGCCGCGGGCGTACATGGTGGGCTGGAAAGCGGTGGCGCGACCCCGGCGGCGGCAGAGGTGGGGATGCCGGCGACGGACGAAGGCGGCAAGCCGGCTGTCCCCTTCGGCTGCGACCGGCAAGGTCGTTCCGGCGCCGGCCGGGTCGCCGGCCGGGTGCACCTGCCGCGCTCCGGCGAGCGATGCGGCGAAACCGTCGAGAACCCCTCGCCAGTAGGAATTCCGGGCGCCTGTCCCCATGCCGCCGGAGCCTGCCGCCATGCGCCAGAGGACGGCGAGCCGTTCACTCAGAAAGGCAAAGACATGCACCGCGCCGGCAACCGCGGCCGGGGTGCCGAAGACCTCGACGGTCCGGTATTCGCAGCCGTCCGCCGCGCAATACTGGGAGGCAAGGACGATCTCGACCCGGTAATGTTCCATCAGGATCCGACAGATGTGCCGCTGCCAGTTCTCCACCCGCCGCCGCTTCAGTTCGATCACCCGGTAGCAGCAGCCGGCCGGCTCCCCGGCCTGGTCGAGGTTGTAGCGCAGGATCAGCGCCCCGGCCTTGTTCATCGCCGCCAGCGCCTCATGCTCGTTGGCGGAGGTGGAGAGATGCAGCAGTTTCTCCACCCGCCGCCGCAAACGCTCGCCGGCGGGATCGTCCGCCGCCAGCGTCCGGGGGAGATCGCCAGCGGCGGCGGCGAAAAGCGGATCGAGCCCGAGCCGGTCCGCCGCCTGCCGGAAGCGTGGCCCGTGGGGCGGCCCGTCGTTGCCCCCCTGATGATGCACCAGCTGGTGGGCCATCTCGTGCTTCAGCACTTCGACGACCACGTCCCAGGCATGCTCGGCGATGAGTTTCCGGCTGATGCGGATGGTGTTGTGACCGGAGTGAAAACTGCCCCAGCGGGACCGGTCTTCGGTCACCTCGATGAGCGGCCTCGGCAGTGCCACACCGTATTGCCGGCAGATCAGTTCATGTTCCCGGTAGAGCTGCAGGGTCCAGCGCCCGAGGTCCGCGTCCGCCTGGTTCATCGTCACCTCGAAGGATAGGGCTGCGCCGGGGCAACGGCGCATGCCGGGGGGTGTTCTTGCTTTCCGAAAACTACCTGTACTACAATGCAATGACAAGGCATTTCCGCAACGTTCCCGGGCGGCTTCACCGCTTTCCCAACCACAGGTTTCCCCATGCGCTTCGTCCTTCTCCTCTTGTTCTGCTGCCTCTGCCTGCCGTGGTCTTCGGCCTCGGCCTCCGACGATCCGGACCTTGCCGCCGGCAAAGAGCTGCTGCGCCAGGGCGATTTCGCCGCCGCCCGCGACCGGCTGTTCGCCGCCTTCCTGAAGGACCCGGACCGAACGGAGATCAATTTCCTCCTCGGCCGCGCCGCCTATGAAGCGGGCGATTATGAATCGGCGGTCATGGCCTTCGACCGGGTGCTCATCGTCGATCCCGGAGCCATGCGGGTGCGGCTGGAACTGGCCCGCTGCCACCTGGCGCTGGGCAACCTGGAGGCGGCACGGCAACTGCTCCAGGAGGTGCGCAACACCAACCCTCCCTCCACCGTGCTGACCAACATCAACGCGCTTCTTGCCGTCATCGACGCCAGGAGCCGCCGTCACGCCCTGCACGGCAGCCTCTCCCTGGGCTACAGCCGCGACGACAACGTCCGGGTGGCGCCGGCGGACGACCTCGTCAGGGTCTACCTGAACAATGTCCTCATCGACACCACCGCCGAGCGGCCGAAGGAGGACAACATCCTGGCCGCCACCCTCGGCCTCGACCACGTCTACCAGACAGAGCGGCAGGGGCTGCTGTGGCGCAGCGCCCTCGTCGCCTACCAGTCGGTTCACCAGTTCGAGAACGACCAGGAGGTGAGCTACCTCTCGCTGCAGAGCGGCCCTTTCTGGCAAAAACGGAACCACTCCTTCGAACTGCACCCCATCCTCGCCCATCTCGACCTCGACCAGCGCCGCTACCTGGGCAGTTTCGGCGGCGAGGCGGTGTGGAGCTGGCTCCCCCGGGCCAATTTCGTCGGCCAGCTCGGGGTGCGACTGGAAAGCCGCCGCTACTACCAGGACCACGAGCGCGACGCGGTCAGACAGAGCTGTTTCCTCAACAGCTACCTGCAGTTGGGGAAATCGCGACTCACCGGCAATCTGGCGGCCGCCTTCGAAAATGCCGAGAGCGACGTACATTCCAACGACGCCTACACCGTCGGCCTGCGGCTCGACCACGATCTCACCGCAACCCTGACCGGCTTTGCCGCCGCCGCCTGCACCGACACCCGCCACGACGGTGTCCATCCGATGTTCCTCGAGCGGCGCCGCGACCGGGAAACGATGCTTGCCGCCGGCCTCCGCAAAATGCTGTGGCAAGCCCCCGGTTCCGCCCGGCAGCTGCTCGGCGAGGCGGGTTACACCTTCACCGACACCGACTCCAACCTCGCCCTCTACACCTACGACAAGAACGTCCTTTCCCTTCTCTTCACCCTGAGATTCTGAGGTATCCGGATGCCTGTCGCCTGCCGCCTTCCCCGTCCCCTCCTGCCCGTCCTGCTTCTGCTGTTCCTGCACAGCGCCACCTGCTTCGCCGGCACCGGGGACGAGGCCGGCAACATCGTCGCCATGCGGGGGCCGGTGACCATCGTCCGCGACGGCGGCACACTCACGCCCCGCACCCGGGATCCGGTCTTCGAAAAGGACGTGATCAGAACCGGCGCCACCGGCCGGGTGCAGATCATGTTCCGGGACAACACCCTGATCAGCCTGGGGGTGAACACCGAAACCGCCATCGACACCTACCGTTTCCAACCCGAGGAACAAAAGGCGGCGATGCGGACCACGGTGAAGGAAGGGGTGCTGCGGGTGATGGGCGGCGCGATCACCAGGATGGCGCCGGAGAACTTCACCACCGAGACCCCCACCGCCACCATCGGCATCCGCGGTTCCATGTACCTGGTGAAGAGCTCCGCCGTCCGCACCGACGCCGTCTTTCTCGGCGGCAAGGGGATCTTCGTCGAGAACGGGCGCGGCCGGGTGGAGATCGACACCCCGGGCTTCGGCACCCGTGTCGAGTTGGGCGGTATTCCGGCGCCGGCGAGAAGGATGAGCGGCGACGAGATGAAGCACCTGGAGGAGGCCACCGCCGGCAAGGCCGGCCGGCAGAACGACGGCGACGGTCAGGGGCGGGAAACTCCGGCGAACGAAGAGGATGACAACAAGCCCGCCGCGACGAATGGAGATCAAGAGAGCGGCAGTGGCGCGGTTGGTTCGCCGGCGACCCCTTCCCCGGCGCCGGCCGGCTATGACGACCCGGCAGGGGGTACCGCCGCCCTGCCTCCCCCTGCCGCCCCAGGGTCCTCCTACCGGACAGGGCAAGGCCCGGCGACGGACGGTGGCGCCATCGCGGCGACCATCACTGCAATCAGCCAGACCGCGAGCCAGGAAATCCTCACCGATACCACCATCGACAGGACCACCGGCGGCGGCACCGGACCGAGCACCGGCACCGGGACCACGCCCACGCCCACTCCGCTCGCGCTGCAAGGTTATTCCCTCGGCGGTCTTACCGGCCCCGCCGGCGGCCGGTTGTATGGCCTCACCGCCACCGGCGCCAACGCCAGCGGCACCAATACCGGCGGCACGGTCGCTGCCAAGGCAGGCTACGCCAACGGCGCCATCTTTGCCCTCGACTTCGCCATTGCGCCGCCCGATTCCGCCGGCACGGGTTTCACCGCCAAGGTGGACACCGGTCTCGCAACCGTCCGCAACCTGCTCGCCCTCGACCGCTCCTTCACGACCACCAAGCTCATCTCGTCGAGTCTGGGAGACTTCGCCTACCTGATGGTGGACCGGGAACCGTTCACCGCCAGCGGCGGCAGTTTCAGCTACAGCGAATTGTCCAGCCTCGGCGCCTTGCCCGGCTCCCTGCCCACCGGCGACGGCATCACCCGCTATGCCGGCGATCTCCTGTCCGTGTCCAAGAACAGCGTCGGCTCGCCCCTCGCCGCCGAATTGCAGCAGGTGGACGTGGCGGTCAACTGGAGCAACGGCAAGGTCCTCGGCTTCGTCTCCCACCCCGGCCCGCCTTCTCCCACCTCGCTGATCAGCGCTTATTTTGTCGGCGAAGTGGCCGGCCACACGGTCGGCAACATCCGTGTCTTCGGTTCCGGCAACGATCCCGACCCCTCCTCCACCACGAGCATCGCGGCGATCGGCGGCGCCGGCACCGATGCCGGCTTCTACGGTTTCCTCGGCCAGGGGATCGCCGGCGGCGCCGTCATTGATTTCCGCGGCATCGGCACGGACATGGGCATTCCCCAGTCCAGCGCCGAGGTGGTCCTGGCCGCCCTGCGGACGGATCTGCCCGTTGGTCTCGCCCCCCCGGTCGCTACCGCCGCCGCGATCTTCCAGGGCTTTGCGGTGGGCATCGCCGAGGACATCACCAACATCGACAGCAACCGGCGGCTGTACATGAGCAGCCCCGGCGACTTCGGCTTCACGGTGGACCGCTCCC
Organism: Thermodesulfobacteriota bacterium; assembly: GCA_040755255.1. GTDB lineage: Bacteria > Desulfobacterota > Desulfobulbia > Desulfobulbales > S012-135 > JBFLZZ01. The sequence goes on along the minus strand of JBFLZZ010000020.1, from coordinate 6,489 downwards.
AGGGCACGTTGGCAGGCAGCCTGACCGTGGCCGACACCCTGGCACCCTCCGTCTCCCTCAACGGCCTGGCAGTGGGCAATCCCGGCACCTCGGCCTATATCGCCGATCGCGCCCTGTTCGCCGAGCTCAGTGGCAGCGCCGCCGGAAATTCGGCGCTGAACGGTACGGCTGCCGGGCCCTTGAAACCGGCCGGCAACTACCTGGTCAGCGAGGACCCGGCCAGGCAGCCCGCCTCCCACGCCACCTGGGGCTACTGGGAGGTGGCCTACCAGGACCCCGCCTCCCTGGCCGACTACCATCTGCACGTCCCCTACTCCACCTGGGTCGCCGGCGAACGCACCCCGGCCGCCGAGGTGCAGAGCCTTATCGACGCCGGCACCGTCACCGCCACCTATTCCGGCAAGGCCCATGGCACCGTCACCGACACCAGCAGGAGCATGGGGCAGGTGACGCAGTTGCCGGAGGGGAACCTCGCCCTGACCGTCGATTTCGGCAAGACGACCATGGCCGACGCGGTCACCGGCAGCATCGCCTTTCCGGCGGACACCGCCACCGGCTTTCCCGGCCGGGTCCTGCCCATCGGTTCGGCGGCCAGCATGCTGAACAGCGGCGGTTTCCAGGCGATGGTCAACGATCCGGGAGTGATATCCAGCCAGGTCAACGGCGCCTTCTACGGTCCGGGGGCGAAATCGGTGGGCGGCAACTTCCGCGCCGACTACGCGACGGAACACTATCTCGGCATTTTTCTGGGCGACCGTCCCTGACCCTGCCATGCCCAAGCCCGCCGGCAGGATCAACGCCGCCCGCGCCACCGGCATCGCCGTATCGCTCCTGGCCGCCCTGGTGTATGCCCTCTGCATCGCCGGTCGACCGGGCATCTTTGCCGCGGTGGACAGCCGCATCGCCGACGCCATGTTCCGCTGGCGCGGCCAGGAGACCACCAGCGGTCGGGTGGTCATCGTCGATGTCGACGAACGCAGTCTCGCCGCCCTCGGCCAGTGGCCCTGGCCGCGCACCGTGCTCGCCGGGCTGGTGGAGCGGATCGCCGCTGCCGGCGCCGCGGTCATCGCCTTCGACATGGTCTTTGCCGAACCGGACCGCACCTCGCCCGCGACCCTGCTCCGCCAGCTCGACACCAGACTCGACGAAGATTTGCGCCGCCGGTTACGCACGGCAACGGAAGATCTGGACAACGACCGGACCTTCGGCGACGCGGTGGCCACCGCGCCGGTGGTGCTCGGTTATGTCTTCCGCACCGAGGGGGACGTCAACCCCAGGGCGCCAGCGCCCTTTCCCTCCATCACCCTGCGGGTCGAGCCGGATACCGTCGCCTTCGGCGATCTCGACCTGCCGCAGGCCAGGGACGTCATCGCCAACCTGCCGGCCATCGCCCAGGCCCCCAGCGAGGGTTTCCTCAACTTCTTCCCCGACCCCACCGGTACGGTGCGCACCGCGCCGCTGTTCCTGCGTCTCGGTGATGTTCCCTATCCGTCCATGCCCATGGAGGCCTACCGGATCGCCGCCGGGGTCACGGAAACGGTCCTCGTCGCCGCCTCGCAGCAACGGGGCGAACAGCGCACTCTCCTCGGCATCGAGGCCGGCGGCTTCCTTCCCACCGATCCGGGCGGCCGGCTGGTCATCAACTTCCGGGGACCGGCCCACAGTTTTCCCTACCTCTCCGCCGCCGATGTGCTGCACGGTTCGGCCGCGGAGGATCTGGGCGGCAAGGTGGTCCTGATCGGCACCTCGGCGGCGGGGCTGCTCGACCTGCGCGCCACCCCCTTCACCAGCGTCTGTCCGGGGGTGGAGGTCAACGCCACCATCATCGACAACCTGCTGCAGAAGGACCCGCTGCGCCACGACGCCTACACCGAGGCCGGCCTCGCCTACGCGCTGATTCTGGGCGGCGGCCTGCTGGTCAGTCTGCTGCTCACCTCCGCCCTGCCCCTTGCCGGCAGCGTCGCCGGCTTTCTGCTGCTGCCGGCCGTGATCGCCCTGGACTATCATCTGCTCTTTCTCCGCCACCATCTTCAGGTCGGAATCAGCTACCCGATGACCGCCCTGGTCGGGGTCCTGCTCCTGGTCACCTTCGTCAACTATCTCACCGAAGGCAGGCAGAAACGGTTCATCCAGAGCGCTTTTTCCCGCTACGTCTCACCGCAGGTGGTCAGCCGCCTGGTGCGCGACCCGTCGCTGCTTACGCTTGCCGGCGAAGAGCGGCGAATCACCGTGTTCTTCAGCGACATCAGGGACTTCACCACCCTGTCCGAACAGATGACGCCGCAGCAGCTGGGGCGGTTCATGAACGAATACCTGACCGCGATGAGCGGTATCGTCCTGGCCCACGGCGGCACGGTGGACAAGTTCATCGGCGACGCGGTGATGGCCCTCTGGGGGGCACCCGCCGACGACGAGCTGGACGCGGTGCACGCGGTGCGGGCGGCGCTGGCCATGGAGGCCGAACTGAATCGGCTGCGCCCCCTGTGGCTCGCCGCCGGCTATCCGGAGATCCACATCGGCGCCGGCATCAACAGCGGCCCCGCCTATGTGGGCAACTTCGGCAGCCAGCAGCGCTTCGACTACACCGCCATCGGCGATCACGTCAACCTCGCCTCCCGGCTGGAAGGGGCCAACAAGACCTACGGCACCACGGTGATCGTCTCCGAATTCACCCGGGAGCTGCTCGGCGGAAATTTTTTCCTCCGGCAGCTCGACCAGGTGCGGATGAAGGGCAAGACCAGGTCGGTCAGGATCTTCGAGCCGCTCTGTGAAGGGGAACCGGACGAACCGTTACGGGCGGAAACCGAGGACTACGAAGGGGCGCTGGCCGCATACCGGGGCCGCCGCTTCGCCGTGGCGCTGGCAAGGTTCGAAGGCTTGGCCGCCCGCCGCGACCATCCGCTCTACCGCCTCTACGCCGACCGCTGCCGCCGGCATCTTGCCGCGCCGCCACCGCCGGACTGGGACGGCGTCCACACCTTCACCAGCAAATAGGAAGCAGGAATGACAATCCTCGCTGCAGATCATGATCCGCTGGACTTCAGAACCGGCAAAGGCGTATGATTCCACATGCGCAACACCAAGATAGTCGCCACCCTCGGCCCCGCCACCGAACTGGCCGATACCATCGAACGGCTGCTCGCCGCCGGCGTTGACGTCTTCCGGCTCAACTTCTCCCACGGCGATCACGACCACCACCGGTCCCTCATCGCGAGGATCCGCGCCGCCTCCGCCGCCATGGGCAAGCCCGCGGCCATCCTCCAGGATATCTCCGGCCCCAAGATCCGGGTGGAGGCCATGGAACCCCTGCAGCTGGCCCCGGGGGATCTTCTCCACATCCACAAATCGCCATCGCCCGGAGAACCGTGCGCCGACGGCTGCATCCGGATCAACCACCCCGAGGTTCTCGAAACTCTGCGACCCGGCGAGCAGATTTATTTCGCCGACGGCACCATCCGCACGGTGGTCGAGTCCGCAAGTGAGGGGATGGTGACCGCCCGGGTACTGGTGGGCGGCCGGCTCACCTCGAAAAAAGGGGTGAACCTGCCGGTGGCCGGCCTCCGGATCCCGACCATCACCCCCAAGGACGAAACGGACCTGCGCTTCGGAGTCGCCAACTCCATCGATCTCGTCGCTCTCTCCTTTGTCCGCAGCGCCGAGGACATTCGCGCCGCCAAGCAGTTTCTCGCCGCCGCCGGCGGCGACCAGCCGGTCTTCGCCAAGATCGAGAAGACGGAAGCGGTGGACAACATCGACGCCATCGTCGCCGAGGCGGACGGCATCATGATCGCCCGCGGCGACCTGGGGGTGGAGCTCGGCGTCCACCGGGTGCCGGTCCTGCAGAAACGAATCATCGCCAAGGCGCGCGCCAAGGGGATCCCGGTGATCATCGCCACCCAGATGCTGACTTCGATGATCACCTCCCCCTACCCCACCCGCGCCGAGGTCTCCGATATCGCCAACGCCGTGCTCGACGGCGCCGACGCGGTGATGCTCTCCGACGAGACCACGGTGGGCGAATTCCCGCGGGAGGCGGTACAGGTACTGGTGGACACCATCACCGAGACCGAGACCTTCTACCCCTGGTACAGCGAACTTCAGGAAGCGCCGGACAGCCGGAGGGCGATGGCGGCGGCGGCGGTCACCCTGGCCCGCCGCACCGGCGTGCCGGCCATCGTCGCCTTCACCGAAAGCGGCCTGTCCGCCCTGATGGTCGCCCGCCAGCGGCCGGACACCCGGATCATCGCCTGTACCAGCAACCCGCGCACCCAGAGGCGGCTGACCGTGGTCTGGGGGGTGGAACCCTTCCTCGCCACACGCAGCCATCTCAACAGCGACGAGGCCATCTACCATTTCCACCGGGACGCCATCGCCCAGGGGCTGCTCGCCGAAGGGCAGCCGTTCATCTGCACCATCGGCCGCCATTCCAACACCACCGGTTCCACCAACGTGATCCAGCTCGTCGACCGCCACTGCATCGAACAGCTGCAGTCCTTTTTCGGCGGCAGGGCAAGGCTGGCCGACGACGCATAGGGGGCGGTCGCCTTGCCGGCCGCTGTTGGCAGAATCGCAGAAGCCGCGGTTCCGACACCGCCGACACTGCCCTTTCCCCCTTCCATCGCCGGATGCCGCTGCCGGCGCCTTTTTCCGGGCATGCCAACTTTTCCTTGACAATACAGGGGCCATTCTCTATTTTTGGTTCGCCTGCTGGGGGATCGTCTAATGGTAGGACTGCAGACTCTGACTCTGCCTATCGGGGTTCGAATCCCTGTCCCCCAGCCACTTCCTTTACCACCCCGCCCTTTCTCCCCTTCCTCTCCTGTTCCCTTCGCGCCCTGGCTCCACCCACCACCGCTCCGGCGCCGGGCACGGTCGCGGCTTTTTCGTATTGACGCCAAGAGACATCTCGGTTCTAATATGGGGATTTTTTTGGCAGGGCTGCATTGTGCATGAGAACACCTTGAAACAGCTGTACACTCTCCTTGGATGGCTTCTGTATCTTCTGGTTCTCCCTGTCGCCCACCTGTACAGCCTGCGCACCGGCCATCGCCTTGCGGAATTGCGGCAGCGACTGGGCCACTGCGGCGATGAGCTCGCCACCCTGCCGGATCTTCCCCGCATCTGGCTGCACGCCGCCTCGGTGGGAGAGGTCAGGGCGGCGGCCGTCCTGGTGGAGGCGCTCAGGGCGGAACAAGTGCCGGCGGCCTATGTCCTCACCACGATGACGAAAAGCGGCAACCGGCTGGCCCGGACGCTTTTGGCCGACAGGGCCGCGATCCTGTTCGCGCCCTTCGATGCCGTCCCGGCCGCCCAACGGGCGGCGGCGGCCATCCGGCCGGCTTTGTACATCGGGCTCGAAACGGAAATCTGGCCGGTACTGCTCGCGCGCCTGCGCGCCCGGGGCGTCGGCTGCATCCTCGCCAACGCCCGGATGTCGGAACGATCCTGGCGGCGCTACCGCCGCATCAGAACATTCATCGGCGACACCCTCTCGGTATTCCAGGAAATCGCGGCGATCACCGAGGAGGACGCGGCGCGCTTTACGAATCTGGGAATCGACCGCCGCCGCATCACCGTCTGCGGCAGCGTCAAGTATGACGGCGGCCCCGTCGACGACAAGGCGGTGGCGGCGCTGGCGGCGCGGCTCTCCCTGTCGCCCGCGACCCGGGTGTTCGTCTGCGGCTCCACCCGGGAGGGCGAGGAAGAACTGCTGCTGCCCTGCATGCACCGCCTTTTCGCCGAAATCGACGGCCTGGTCTGGGTTCTCGCCCCGCGCCATCTCGAACGGCTGCATGAAGTGGAAGCGCTGCTCCGCACCAACGGCATTCCCAGCCAAAGGCTCAGCACCCTTGCCGGCGACGACCGCCGGTGCGCCACGGTCCTGGTCGACACCATGGGCGACCTCGCCGACCTCTACGGGGTGGCGACCTGGGCCTTCTGCGGCGGCAGCCTGGTCGACAAGGGCGGCCACAACATCGTCGAACCGGTACGGCACGGCATCCCGGTGTTCCACGGGCCGCACATGGCGGATTTCCGGGAGGCACAACGGCTTCTGGCGGAAAGCGGCGCCGGCTTCACCGTGGCGAGCGGCGCGGAACTCGCCGAAGGGGTCCTCGATTTATACCGCCAGCCGTCCGCATACGACAAGGCCCGCCGGCGGGCCGCCGCCTTCGCCGGAAGCCGGCACGGCGCCCTCGACTGCCAGAAACGGGTCATCCTGCGGGCGTTTGCCGCGGCAGGCGGGCACTAACCCCGACTTCCCCACGGAACGGGACTCTGCCGGCCCGTGCAGCGCCGGGGCAGAGAGGCCCGGCAACGGAGCGGACAACGCCATCACCATTCATCTCCAGCCACTGAGGAGTCAGCAATGAAAGCACTCATCGCCCTTGAAGACGGAGCCGTCTTTGCAGGAGAATCCTTCGCCGGCGCCGGCGAAACCACCGGAGAAGTCGTCTTCAACACCGGCATGTCCGGCTACCAGGAGACCCT
>JBFLZZ010000019.1:0-65352 GCA_040755255.1 Thermodesulfobacteriota bacterium | reverse complement strand
CTCATCCTTGTACTGCTTCGAATACCGTTTCCGTGACTTGCCCGATTTTCCCAGCTTGCTCATGATTCACCTCTGTCGCGAATTTTACTCGCTTAACAGAGTGTCTGTCGATCCTGGGCAAGATCATATGACGCCAACGGCAACCCGACCCACGTGACCGACGCCAACGCGGTGGCCGGCACGCAGCCCAAAAACAATCAGAACGCCAGTGTCTACAAGGAATACGACGAACTGAACCGACCGACGCTCAGCCGCGATGCCGCCAACGGCGACACCCGGTATACCTATGATCTGCTCGGCAACGTCACCTCGATCACCGACGCCCTGGGCCAGGTGACCACCTTTGTCTATGACGATCTCGGCCGGCTGATCGAAACCGTCGATCCGGTGGCGGAGAGCCCGGACAAGACCGACCGGGTCCTCATGTACGACGAGGCGGGCAACGTGCTGCTCACCGAGGACCGCACCGGCCGCCAGACCAGGTGCACCTACGATGCGCTGAACCGCCTGATTTTGACCGAATATCTGTTGGATGGCTCACAGGACAGTTTTGTCTACGATGGTTTCGGCGACCTGGTGGAGGCGGCCAATAACGACGTTACCTACACCTATTCCTACACCCCGCGCCATGAGCTGCAAGGCAAGACCGATTCACGTCTGGGCAAGACCCTCGCCTGGACGTACGATGCGGTGGGCAATATCGCCACCAAGACCGACTACCAGAACGAGACGACCGAGTACCAGTACGACTCCGCCAACCGGCTGGTGGCGGAACGCAACCCGGCCTACCTGCAGGTCTCCTACCACTACGACGGCGCCGGCCGGCTGCTCGATCGCATCCTCTCCAACGGCGCCAAGACCGCCTACACCTACGACGATGACAACCGCCTGACCGGCCTCAAAAACATTTCTGCCGACGGCACGGTGGTGGAGGACCTCGCCTACCTCCGCGACAATGTCGGCAACATCACCCGGTTCAGTGATTCCGTGTCCGGCCGGACCGCGACGTACAGCTACGACCGCCTCTACCGCCTGAAGGGGGTGTATTCCACCGACGACAACGAAGACCGGTACTATACCTATGATTACGTGGGCAACCGGAAGAGTGTTTGGGAAAACTCGACTGTTCTGCAAAACCGCAAGACCTATTATTACGCCTACGGTGCCGGCAACCGCCTGACGACCATCCGCACCGACACCCCGACGAGCGGGCCAATTTACCGCCAGTTCACCTATGACGCCGCCGGTCGCATCCTGGAAAAGCAGACCGGTGACGGGAGCCCCATCTACACCGTCACCTATAACGGCAAAGGCCGGGCCGAGGAGATCGTCAACTACGGCGGAACGCGCCATTACTTCAGCTACGATCCCGGCGACCACCGGATAGAAAAAGATGCAAAACTCTATCACCTGGAAGGCGAGCACCTGGAGGCGGTGTACAGCCCGGGCGGCACCCTGGAGGAGAAATACCTCCGGGGCGCGGTGGTGGACGAGATCGTCAACGGCTACCACTACCACTCGGCCGATCCCAACGACTGGACCAACTACACCTATCATCACGACCAGCTGAACAGTGTCACCGCCATGACCGGCCCTGCCGGCAGCATCGAACAGAGATTCAGTTATGATGCCTTTGGCAGGTCGCTCTTCGCCCAGCTTCTGGGCAGCGGCAACTCCATACAGTACACCGGGCGGGAGTATGACGAGGAAACCTGGCTGTACTATTACCGCGCCAGATATTATGATCCGGAGATCGGGCGCTTCATCTCAGAGGACCCGAAGGGGTTTGAGGCCGGGGTGAATTTTTATGCCTATGTCCAAAATAATCCTGTTAACTTTAATGATCCTATGGGGTTAATGGATTTTGATATCTCAGCGGGTTATCATCTGCCATTTTCCCCAGTTCCAATGGCAATTGGGCAATCATGGTCGATCTTGGATAATAAAACCCCAATGCAAGAGGAAGTAACTTTCAATACTTACGGTGATGCTGGTTTTGCTTTCGGCGTTAGTGATGTTAGCAATACAGGCGGTAAGCAAGCGGGGGAGACATGGACACTTGGTTTTGGGAAATACTTAGGCCTTAACGTGACTTTACGAAAAGAGTTTGATTATTCATTGCCTTGGTATGACCTCACCAGATACATTGATGCCGCTTCGTTAGGTGTAGGTGTGGCGATACCATCTCCAATTGATGTCCCAGTCACTATGACGGCACCAATTGACGTAAGTGCAATAAATAATTTTAACAATCAAGGCACTAGCATTAGCATTCCAGAAATTAGAAATTCAACTAACGGTGGATTTGTATTATACCCGAATAAACCGAATACAAACATGATGCAGGCTGTTTACTCAAAATAAGGAACTTATTCATATCATGTTTGATGTTAACTTATTACCTCCTGTCATCGTGTTTTTAATCGGCACATTGCATCTTGTTGGATTTTTTAGGTTACGAAATGTTCTATTCAAAAATATAAAAGACAAAAGAGTGCTAAAACAGGCCGATAACCTTATATTTTATTTATGCTTCATTGTCGCATTAATATCTTTGGTAAACTATTGGTTGAGTACTAAATTTGATTTTATTCCATATATTTCTCTCGTTTATGTCATTTTGGCCTTATTGCTTTCTATCCCATTCCGTTCATTTTTTTTATTTTGTTATTACAATAAGAATCTTGATGAGCTTCCGTCGTTTTTTCAGTTTCACATTGGGTATAGAGAGAGATAACGAAACCTATCCAGACATATCTTTATGGGCGGTTGAGATTTCTTCTTAACCGCCTTCGGGGCGGAGGAAAACCGGGACAGATCTATTTTCTCCCAACCGCCACCGGAGCGGTTGCCGGCAAGCTGCAGAGCATCACCCTGGGCAGCCTCAACGGCACGGCCAATGTTCTGCTCAGGAGCTACACCTACAACCCGGACGGCACCATGAAAGAGATGGTGGAACAGATCGATCCGGCCAATCCGGCTCGCAAACGCATCACCGACTACTTCTACGAGAGCAACGGCATCAACCTGCAAAGCCTGACCATAGCCCAGACCAACAACGACGTGATCAAGACCCCCTCCACCGCCGACCCGGTGAGCACGGTCACCGGCAACAACTATCACGACGAGACCGACCTGACCATCAAGGGGCGGGGTCTCGACATCGCCTTCACCAGGACCTACAACTCCGGGCCGGTGATCGTGGACGCGCGCCAACAATTCGACATGCCGGGAATGCGGCCGCTCGTAGGTGGTATCGTCGATGATCAGCACCTTCCGCCTGTCCTCGTCGGTCAGCAGATAGAAAACGGAGCTGATCCTTGCCGCCAGCAGCAAGAGCAGCTTGCGCCAGTTGTAATTGGCCCCTTGCAGCAGGCTGTAGGCGGCGTCCTTGCCGAACCCAATATCCTGCTGCACGATGCCGCGGAAAAAGTTTTCGCGGGTGAAGGCCAGAGTGAATATGGCCCTGAACAGCCGGCGGAGCAGGACGGCCAGGGCGAGGCAGGAAAAATAGGCGGGGACAAAACCGTGCCACCAGAGCCGCCCACCGCATTTGGGACAGCAGGCCGGCTTTTCCCAGGAAAAACCTTTGCCGAGCGCGGCTAAGAGATTGACGTCGATATCGACAGGGATTACCAAGGAAGGAACTCCGGCTGGATGGTTAGATCCAGTTTGGAGGGGGGAGTGGCCTGCGCTACTAAGATCGTCGTTGATTAGCGGACACAAGCCACCTCGACTTTACTCGGATAATTTTGCCTAATTTCAAGCAGTTATCAGTCTGCCGCGATGTCCGGAAACTAACGAAGGTTTTAATAACAGGTCACTCCCCCACCGCTCTTGATCGCTGCTTCAGCAAATTCGAATTCTCATTCCTTCCTTGCAACCCATTCCGGGAAAAATCATCCGTTTTTTTGTCAGCCTATGTGACGGCCAACACCGTATGGCTCAACGACAAAAACAGGACCGTAGCCGACTCGGTAGTTCTCGATGTGCGGCCCTATTCGCCCCCCGACTGGGCAAGCCTGTTCATCAGAGTCATTGACCCCTCTGACCGGCATTTCAATTTCTCCTGGGGTTTCACCGGTAGAACGGCAGGGTAATCGCGCTGTCGCTCCGCACTGCCGTTTGCCCCGTTTCCCGTGCGCCGGCCGCGTCAGCCGCTTTGCTTTTCCCGGACCGGGTTCCGTTCCCTGCGACGGTGCCCCGAACGGCCGCCGGGCGGCCGGCCAGCCATTCCGATTCCAGGCCGCGGGCATGTTCGTTGCGGACATGCTCTTAACCGAAAATTGACCTTGCCCTAACCGCTTCCTGCTTACCGGCAGAATATCAGTACCGGTGTGTCCCGGAAAAACATTTTCCGCTCCTTCTCTGGCGGCAACCTGACAGCAGACTTCCAAGGAACAAGGTGACGAGCATGGAACATGCGGCAGTACTCGGCAAGCTCATCTCGATCCGTGATCACGCTCTGGCCAGTACCCAGAACGGCCTGAAGACCATGAGTTCCGGCGACCTGACCAAGGGGGTCGGCTCCGGCAGGGAGGAGGGCGATTGCTCGGCCATGCATCTCATGAACTATCTGAGCATCCGGAGGATGGAATCCTCCCAGGATATCGTCAAACAGATCGATTCCGCCCTCCTGCGGCTGCGCGAAGGCACCTACGGGGTCTGCAGCCGATGCTGCGAGGAGATTACCAGCGGCCGGCTGCAGTGCATCCCCTTCGCCAAATTCTGCGTGTCCTGCCAGGAAATCGTCGACCGCAACGGCGGCTCGTCCGTCGACGAGGACGAGGACGAAGAAGGCGCAGCGAGTTGAGGTCCCCGGCGGGACGCACACGCCGGCGGCTGGAGGGTGGAATGATCAGAGAAAATGCTTCGGCCAGGATCCTGGTGGTGGACGACGAAATCCACATCCAGCACATGCTCCGCACCTGTCTCACCATCGAGGGATATACGGTCACCACCGCCCGCAATGGCCTGGATGCCCTGCACACCCTGGCGGAAACCGATTTCGACATGGTGCTGATGGATGTGCGCATGCCGGGGATGGACGGTCTGACCGCCGCCACCTTCCTGCGCCAGTGCGAACAGGGCGGCCAGCATCGCCCGCCCGGACATGCCGACCTCGCCCGTTGCCTCAGCGCCAGGCGAGCCGGATCGCGTATCCCGGTGGTGGGCATCACCGGCCATATCCACGATGGCGACATAGCGGCGCAGGCCGGCATGGACCACCTGATCACCAAGCCCTTCGATCTGGATGAACTGTTTCTTCTGATCCAGCGTTTGTGCGGCGAAAGGCGAACGGTCCCGCTCCCGGAGAGTTGAGGCCGGGGAAGACGCCTGCCGACCACCGGACTCTCCGCCATCAGAACAGACCGGTCATTCCCTCACTGCCGAAATACTCCCGCAGGAGCCGCTCCAGCATGCCGGGGTCGCTGGCGCTCTCGGCTACCACCACCGTCTCTCCCTGGGGCCCGGCGTTCAGGTAGACCCGCGAATCGGCCAGCGCATCCCTGATTGTGCGGATCTCCATCTCCCGCTGCCGCGGCGAATACTCCACCCGGCGCAGCTGGCTGAACCGGTCACTGGTCTGCCGGTCGCCGATGACGTACATCCTGCCCCGGAATTTCCAGAGAAAATATTCCTCCCCTCTCTTTTCCAGCAGCCAGGGAGTCTCCTCGAACTGGGCCATGAGCCGCTCGACCATGGCATCGTCCTTCTTGTCTACCTCGAACTGCACCGTCTCGCCGTGCGGTCCCCGGTTGAAGAGGGTCTTGGTCAGGACCAGTTCATGGTGGCGTTCGAAAAACAGGCTCGAGGCGTAGTTGCCGATCACGTAGTAGCGGTCGAGGTACATCCAGACGAAATAGTCGGCATCGAGGCGCACCAGCAGGTGCGGCCGCTGCCGGTAGGTCTCCAGCAGCGTTTCCGGCGCGGGGCCGCCCTTCGCCCCCGCGGCCACGACCTCTTCGCCGAAGGGGCCGATGGCGGCCCTGGCAATCGCCATGTCTGCATCGAGGCGGCCGGCGGCGGCAAAGGCGGCCGCCGCCGCTTCGTCGGCGAACAGGTGGATCTTGCCTTCGTGCAGCACCTCCCGGTACCCTTCCGTCGCCACCAGCCGGCGCGCTTTCCCCGCAGCCGGAACGCCGTACAGCGGCTCGCTTTCATGCCGCAATCTCACTTCGTCGACATTGATCCGGGCGAAGGTGGCGCAACCGGACAGCATGGCCAGACAGAGAAAAAACAGGGAGAATTTCGGCACGACGGACTCCTTGCATGCGGCGGTTATCGAACGGCGCCGGGCTTTCCCGGCGGCGAGACCGGCTTACCCTAGCCGATCATCGTTAGCATCGTGTTAATTCCGCCACCACTCCTGCCATTCTTTCCATCGGCCCCGGCGAAGGGGCAAATATTAACTTTCGCCTAATCGGATCTTAATAAAAAAAGGCTACTACTGCCGGCACCGAAGTCCTTACCGCACCTCGAGAGGCCACCCTTCTGCACCGGCACCGGCTGTTCACGATCATCTTCGCCGCCTTCCTGGTCTTCGTTACCATCCTGGCGACGGTCGCCGCGGCGATCTCCCTGTCCCTTTGCGAAACCACCCTGATGCGGCGGCAGAAGGCCGAACTGATCAACCTGGGGCAGGAGTTGCTCGCAAAGCGCCCGGAAAGCGGTCCCGCCGAACTCGCCCGGGACCCGCTCTTCCTGCGGCGGGATGAAAATCGCCCCCAGGCCGGCGGCCTGATGGTGGTCACCGTCGGCGGCGAAATTCTCGCCGACGCCGGCAGCCGACACAAGGGCGGCAGGATCGACCCCGGCAACCCGGAACTGGCGGCGGCGGCCGGTGGCGGAATTGGGACGGCCATCCGCTACGACCCCGCCCTGCATCAGGATATCCTGCTGGTCGCCATGCCGGTCGCGCGGCCCGCCGGCACCGCCCCGGAAGGTTTCCTTGTCCTGTACACCCCCACCCTGCAGGTGGGTCTGGTGGAACTGGCCCCGAAAGGCAAGCTGCTGCTCGTTCTGCTGGCGGCCCTCCTGGTGACCACGCTCTTTTCCTACCTGCTGGCGCTTCGGATCAATACCCCCCTGCAGGAGCTGCGTTCCGGGATCGAACACTTTACGAGGACCAAATTCAAGATGGCGCGGCGTTTCCGAAACTCTCGGCATTCCTACGTGGAAATCGAAAAATTGTCCAAGGCGGTGGAACAGCTCACCGAGAGCCTGTCGGTGCGCATCGTCGCGGCCGAACAGCAGCGCAGCGAACTGGAGGCGGTCTTCTCCAGCATGGTGGAGGCGGTGATCGTCGTCGACCCGGAAGGCAGGATCAAGACCGTGAACAAGGCGGCGGCGACGCTGCTGAAAACCGGCGAAGGCCGCGCCCAGGGGCGGACCTTTCTCGAAATCATCAACAACATCAGCCTCCACCAGTTCGTCAAGCAGAGTCTGAAATCAAGGCGCCCCATCGAAGCGGAGATCCAGATCGTCTCCCTGGAAGAGGGCAACGTCTTCCTCCAGGCCCACGGCGTCCATCTCGCCGGCCAGGATCAGGAGGAAGGCAGCGGCGCCCTCATCGTCCTCAACGACGTCACCCGCCTGCGCCGGCTGGAAAACATCCGCAAGGATTTCGTCGCCAACGTTTCCCACGAGCTCAAGACGCCGATCACAACCATCAAGGGTTTTGTCGAGACCCTGCGGGACGGCGCCATCGACAACCCGGACGACGCCCGCCATTTCCTCGACATCGTCCTCAAGCACGCCGACCGCCTGAACGCCATCGTCGAGGACCTGCTCACCCTGTCGCGCATCGAACAGGAGGATGAGAACGCCGAAATCGTTCTCGAATCCGAGTTGCTGATCAAACCCCTGAAGACCGCCATCGAAACCTGTTCGGTCAAGGCCGCCGACAAGAACATCCGCATCGCCCTCCGCTGCCCGGAGGACCTGCGCGCCGCGATCAACGCCCCGCTCCTCGATCAGGCGATCACCAACCTCATCGTCAACGCCATCAAGTACAGCGACGACGAGAGCGAGGTGCTCGTCTCCGCAGCTGCGGACGGCGAACAGGCGGTGATCCAGGTGCGGGATTCCGGCACCGGTATCGCCAGGGAGCACCTCCCCCGGCTGTTCGAGCGCTTCTACCGGAGCGACAAGGCGAGAAGCCGCAAGCTCGGCGGTACCGGCCTGGGGCTCGCCATCGTCAAACACATCGTCCAGGCCCACAAGGGACAGGTGGGAGTGGAAAGCGTTCTCGGCGAGGGAACCACCTTTACCATCAGTCTGCCCTTGAACACCCTGCGCCCTTCCGCCGCACACGACCCGCTGCCATGAGCACTTCCCTGGCCAGCGCCGACAATGGCAGCCATGCCGGCACCAATGGTCTGCAACCCTGCATGGCCAAGGTCCTCATCGTCGAAGACGAGGAGGACATGGGCCAGCTGTTGGCCTATCGGCTGCGCGGCGAACACTACCAGACCAGGGTCGCCGCTTCCGGCCGCCAGGCCTGCCAGCTGCTGGAGTCCTTCCGGCCCGACTGCATCCTCCTGGACATCCTGCTGCCGGAGATGGACGGCTGGCAGGTGTGCAGCCATATCCGCAACCATGCCGACCCCGCCCTTGCCTCGACGCCGATCATCATGCTCACCGCTCTGGGTGACCAGGAAGCGAGGATCAGGGGGCTTGAACTCGGGGCCAACGGCTACATCGCCAAGCCCTATGCCTTCCGGGAAGTGCTGGTCAGCTGCGCGAAACTGATCGACGAACGGCGGAAACAGCAGCAGATGCAGGCGGAGATCCACCGGCTGCAGGACGAAAACCGCTCCAGCGTCGACCTGCAGAGCCTTCTCTGCCACGAGTTGAAAAACCACCTTTCCTTCATCCAGGGCTTCGTCGCTCGTCTGGAGAAAGCGGCGGAACCGCCGCGGCAGGGGAGGGAGAAAAAATACTTCGACCTCATCAACCGCAGCGTCGGCTACCTGCTCAACATCTCCGACGAGGTGCTGCTGATGCGGCAGGTGGAGACCGAAAGCCTCAATCTCGAGGAACGGCGCTTTTCCCTCAAGGAATCGGTGGACGAGGTGCTGCAGCTGTACCACCAGGTGGCGGCGGCAAAAAAAATCGTCATCCGCACCGACTGCCCCGCCGCGATCGAGGTCCGCCTCAACCGGGGGGCCTTCAAGCTCATTCTCTCCAGTCTGCTGGAAAACGCGGTCAAATACAGTCCGGCCAATACCGAAATCCTTTGCACCATCGCCATCACCGGGGACAACCGGCTGGTGCTGCAGCTGGCCGACGAGGGCATCGGGGTGCCGGAGGGGGAGCAGAACAAAATATTCGCCAAATTCTACCGGGGGAAAAACGTTCGGGATACCAGCAGGGGCACCGGCATCGGCCTCTACTCGGTGCGGATGCTGGCCGAGGCCCTGCGGGGCTCCGTGTCCCTGACCAGCAGGGAAGGGTGCGGCAGCTGTTTCACCGTGCAGCTGCCCCTGGGAAAGGGGACGACGCCCTGAGGCGGATCCAGGCCGGCCGGCGCAGGCCGCTCAATCGACCTTGAAACGGTAGCCGATGCCGCGTACCGCCTCGATCTTCTTGCCGACCTTGCCGAGCTTCTTGCGCAGGCTGAAGATGTGGACGTCGATCGCCCGCGGGGTCACGTTGTAATCGAAGCCCCGGATCGAATCGATGATCTGCTGGCGGGTGAATACCCAGCCGGACCTCCTCGCCAGCATCTTGAGGATGTCGAATTCGGACAAGGTGAGCTGAACCGGATCCCCCTTCACCAGCACCTCGAACTTGGCCGGGTCGATGGTGAGTTCCGCCACATGGATCGACGGCTCCACAGCCTGGGCCGCCTCCGCCTTTTCCTCCTCCTTGCGGCGCAGGATGGCGCGCACCCGGGCCAGCAGGATCTTGGGGCTGAAGGGCTTGGTGACATAGTCGTCGGCGCCCAGTTCCAGGCCGGTGACGATGTCGGACTCCTCGCCCTTGGCGGTGAGCATGATGATGGGAATGTCCTTGCTGGTCTCCAGGCGGCGGATCGTCTTGCACACCTCGAGACCGTTGATGCCGGGGAGCATGAGATCGAGGATGATGATGTCCGGGCGGCGGGCGCCCATCCGCTCCAGCGCCTCTTCGCCGGACTCGGCGCAGATGATGGAGAAGCCGCCCTTCATCAGGTTGTAGCTCACCAGCTGCTGGATATCTTCCTCATCCTCGACGACGAGCACGGTTTTCTGTCGCATGGCTCCTTGCGGGGGCAGATGTTCTCGCGCGAAACGGCGGCGCGCCGTGTCCGTGGCTGGCCGGCCTCTGACCGGGCTACTGGACTTGGGGAACCGTAATCGTGGTTTGTTAGGATCGAATGAAAAATCCGTTAATGTTTCGTTAACCAGCGCGGCCGATGATGCCCCGTCCCGGTTGCGCCGGATTTTCTCCCTCCCCTGACGGTCCTTATACAACGGGACGCTAACCGAAACTTGACGAGAGCCTAACAAACCCTTCCTAAACTCGACAGGAAGAGATTCCGGTCCGCTCCTCCCGTGGCCGGGACGGACCAGCCGGCACGGCCGGCCCTCACCTCAGCGAATCCGGAAAGCAAGTTCATGGCAACCCAGGAAACCAGAAGCGAACTCACCCTCACGGCCGGCGAGGCGGCGAAATTTTTCCACCGTCTCGCCGCGGCGTTGGAAAAGGGCGACGAACGGGCCCTGGACGAATTCGGCATCCACATCGAGGACAGTGAAAAAATCACGCTGGGTATCCGCCGGCGTCTGGACGCGATCACCCTCAAGATCAAGGTGAAAGGCGGCAAGGACGACGACGGCGGCGAGGAGGACGTAACTTCCGGCAACGGCAGGCGGGGCTCTATGGGATTGAAAAAGCGAATGGGCAGACTCATCAGAAGCATGGGGGAAACCATCGCCACCGGCTGCCTGCCCCTGGCCGAGGACGCCGGTGAATTTCTCGAACTTTCCGCCCGGCTGACCACCTTCCCCGGCAGCGGCCACGAACCATGTGCCTCCTACACCGAGGCCTGCGACCAGTTTGCCGCGGCGATCGCCGCCGGCGATACCACCATGGTCGGCGCCGCCTTCGGCCGGCTCGCAGACCATTTCGACGGTTGGACCGATCCGCGCATCGTCGCTGGAGGTGAGAACCGCTGGGACCGCAAGGGCGACGACATGCCGGCCGCGCCCAACGCCTTCTGTATGCGGTCACAGGGCACCCCAGATCCGCGAAAGAGGCCTGTTCGCTATACACCCCTTATGCGGACAGGCCGATGACAGCAGCGAAGCGGCGAAGGAGACGGGGTTCTCTGTGACCGCGTACAAAAGCCGGGTGCAGGGGTGTTGCCCAAACACCTCCCCCGTGATCAGATACCGCCTTCTTCCTCCTCGGCCGGCTTTCCCGGAAAGACCCCTCGCCGTCATCACCGGCCGTATGCCGGTAGAGCCGGCGGGCGACGCCCCCCCGGTTTAACCGAAACCTAACCGTTCCCTAACCCCGGCCAAATGCGCACCGGTTAGTTTTGCCCCATAGTCGATCTTCATCCTCCCTCCATCGGACGGGCCGGAGGGTATTGCTCCTGCCCTGCCTCCGGCCCGTCCACCTTTCTTGCCGCCCGAACCACCCGTCCCAGAACGCAGAGCCCATCCGCCGGGAGGCCCTTAACCGATTTTTTACCAAATCCTGACCTTCTCCTAACACGGGGCCGGCATCCTTGCCGCAACATATCCTCCCCTCCATCACCCGGGAACGTCCATGCACGAGCAACTGCCCTTTTCCCAGCCGTCAGGCGCCACCGCCGCCGGCCTCGCGTTCATCCGGACATTCCTGGAGCACCACCCGACGCCGGACGGTTTCCTCGGCGCCCTGCCGTTCACCGGTCTCGACGCCACCGGCGGCAGCGAACACGAGTTGCAGGCCGTGGTTCTCGGCAGGGGCGAGGACATCGACCTGGTCCGCACCATCAACCGCTCCAACTACCTGGCCAACATCGTCAAGCGCGCCGCATCCGGCGAGATCTCCCGGCGAAAGGTCGAGGAACTGCAGCACTTCCTCAACGCCGAGGAGGAACAGGTCTGGGAAAACTCCTGGGTTCGCTTCCCGCGCCGGCTTCTCGGGCCGCGGGCGGACGGGCTGCTCAACGACGACCTGCGCGCCGACAAGGGGGTGGCGGACAGTCAGCCGCGCAGCGACCTGGGCAAATTCGTGCAGCACGCCGAGGGCGAGGTCTGGCTGCGGCTGCCGATCAGCTATCTGCTGAAACTCGCCCTCGCCGACCTTCTCGACACCGCCGCCGGCCAACCCGACCTGCTGCGCAGAAAGGGGGAACAGTTACTCGAACACTTCACCAACGACAACAGCTCGCCGGAAACCGTCTCCTTCTACGTCTGCTCGCCGGAAAAACCGGGTCGTCTGGGGGTGGAACTGGCGCGGGAATCGGCGCTGCGTTTTCTGATGAGCCAGACCCTGGCGGGGTACGCCAACGGCAGGTTCCGTCTGCGGGAAAACGGCCAGCTGGTCCGGGTGTACTTTTCGCCGCTGCCGGGCGGCCGCCAGAAAAAACTCAACACCCTGGTGTCCGATTCCTTCTACCGCGAACTGTTCATGAGCCCCTGCCTTTCCGGCTGGCAACGCGGCGAGGAAAAGCACCGCTACATGGCGCTCTGCCACCAGACCCTCTCCCGCAGCCAGCTGAACGGTCTGGGCAAGCTCAAGGAAGCGGGGATCATCACCCGCAACCTGGTGGTGCTGCCCAACACCTCCAACATCAGTCTCGCCAACAACGGCATTCACATTTCGCTGGGCTCCAGGAAACTGGGCGACTGGCTGCAAAACGCCGGTTCCGGGTTCGGCCCGGCCGAGGAAAAGCATTTCGGCGACCTGGCCATCAAGCTCGTCGAGCATTTCCTGCCACTGTTCGTCGGCACTTACAGCGCCGCCCCCCGGCGCATCGCCTACGCCGATTTCCACCCCGAGGTGGCCCTGGGCTTTCTCGCCCACGAACTGGACTACACCCACCTGCGCATGCTCTGGCGGCGGTGGAAGAAAAAGGCGGCGATCAAGGTCGGCGGCCAGCCGCTCACCCCCTTCGGGCCGGATTTCATCGACCGCAACGTCAGCCGTTTTTTCGGCCTGAAGGGCGACTATGTTCCCGATTTCCGCCTGGTGGACTATTTCGTCTGCCTGCTGAGCACCTGCCGCTGTCCGGCCCTGGACGGCAGTCTCGGCAATCTCGAACGGTTGAAAAACGATCTCGACGACCTGGGCGTCTTCGACCGCAACATGGCCGCCTACCTCCTCTACCGGCTGCGGACCATGGACGGCATGGGATACTCCGGCTTCGAAGGCCGCTACTACAGCCTGTTCCCCGGCTTTGGCGCCGACATGGCCGAGGCCGCCGACCTGCAGGTGCTGCTCACCGCCGTCGCCTTCCGTCATATCCTGTCCGGCAGCGTCCACCACCACGACATCCCCGACGACCCGACCGTGGAAAGCGAACGGCGGCAGATCTTCTTCGGGGCCGCCCTCGGCATCCCCACCTTTTACGTGGCCCAGAACACCGGCAACCGTTTTCTCAAGGACATCCTCAGCCGGGTGGAGGAGATCCGCAAGAGCCGCCGCTATCCCGGCTACCTGCGGGTGAAGAACCGCGCCTACCGGCTGGCCCTGGTCCGCTACCTGCGCGAGGAGGAGCGCGATCTCGTCGGCATGCTGGACGGCGCCGGGCTGCTCGCCTCCCTGGAGGACCGGCTGCGGGACGAACACCGGCTGTCGGCCGCGACCCGGATGAGCGAGACGGTGCTCGGCAAGCCCGGGGGATCGCCGCTGGACCTCGACGCCGAAGTCTTCAACACCTCCCTGGAAGAAGGGTACCGGACCCGGCTGCGCCTGCAGCAGATCCGCGAGGCCTTAGACTGCCTCAATACCCTCTTCCGCAACGCCGGCAGGGACCCGGCCGTCGACCGCCATCACCTGGGCGCCACCGTGGATGCCATCCTCGGCGGCGAAGCCCTGGAGTCTTTCCTGCGCCGGATGGCGGACCAATTCGGCCGGGAGGAGGAGGATCGCGACACCGACGGCCTCGGCAGACTCGGCTTCCTCATCACCTACGCCACGCAGCTGATGGACGGCCGCAACCGGCGAACGCCGCAGCATTGAAGGACAAGGGGACAGCATGCAATCGCACCACGAGTATATCGACCGGGAAAACCGGCAGGTCCGCACCGAGGCCCTCTACGCCGACCGGCTGGTCAACATGATCTACCACCAGGGCCGGGAAAGGATGCCGTCGCTGTTCAAGGTGCTGACCTCGGCGCGGATGTCGTCGCTGCTCGGCTTCCTCAACTACGACAGCCTGCTGGGGGCGCACATCGGCAGCATCGAGCGCTTCCTCGAAAAAAACGACATCGACCTGAGCGAATGCGTCGACAGCGCCCAGCAGCTCGACACGCCGCGCAAGGTGTTCGAGCGCCGGATCCGCTACTGGCAGACCCGGCCGATGCCCAGGGACAAGGGGGCGATCGTTTCGCCCGCCGATGCCAAGGTGCTGTTCGGCTCGCTGGCCGAGGACTCGCTCTTGTTCATCAAGGACAAATTCTTCGCCTTCGAGGAGATGCTGGGCTGCCAGCGGCAGGATATTCTGGAGAGCTTTGCCGGCGGCTCCTTCGCCATCTTCCGGCTGACCCCGGAGAAGTACCACTACAACCACGTGCCGGTGGACGGCAAGGCGGTGGATTTCTACTCCCTGGACGGTGCCTTTCATTCCTGCAACCCCGGCGCCATCATCCAGATGGTCACCCCCCACTCCAAGAACCGGCGCCATGTGACCGTCATCGACACCGACGTGGTCGGCGGCAGCGGCGCCGGCCTGGTGGCGATGGTGGAAGTGGTGGCACTGATGATCGGCGACGTGCAGCAGTGCTACAGCCCCTTCCAGTACGCCTGGCCGCGGCCGATGGAACAGGGACTGTTTCTGAAAAAGGGGCAGCCGAAAAGCCTGTTCCGGCCGGGAAGCTCCACCACGGTGCTGTTCTTCCAGCCGGGGCGGGTCGCCTTCGATGAGGACCTGCTCGCCAACATGCAGCGGCGGGATGTCCTCAGCCGCTTTTCCCGCGGCTTCGATAAATCCCTGGTGGAAACCGACGTCCGGGTGCGGAGCAGCATTGGCCGCGGCCTGCCGCGCCCGGCCCAACCGATCTCAAGGAGCACGCCGTGAACCATCTCTTTCTCCTGAGCTTCGCCCTGTTCATCGGCGCCAACCTCTGGTGGGGCATCACCGCCCTGCACCGGGAGCGCTGGCAGATCATCGCCACCGTACCCTACCGCCGCACGCCGGAGGGCTGGCAGGGGATCAATCTCACCTACTACGGCCTGTTCAACGCCAACGCCTATGTGCTTGCCGTCCTCCTCTACCTGCTGCTGCTCGAAGCCGGCGGCGCCGGCAGAGCGCCGATCCTCCTGTCCGTCGCCGGTATCGTCGGCTGCTGCGCCCCCGCCTCCCGGTTGATCGCCCGGCTGGTGGAGAAAAAGGCCTACACCTTCACCGTCGGCGGCGCCTCCTTTCTCGGCCTGTTGCTGGCGCCGCCGCTGTTTTCCGCCATCGATCACCTTTTCCGCTTCCATGGCGGCCAGGGATTTCCGGTGGCGGCGGCGCTCGCCGCGCTCGCCATCGCCTATGCCCTGGGCGAGGGGCTCGGCCGGCTCGCCTGCATCAGTTTCGGCTGCTGTTACGGCCGCAGTCTGGAGAGCTGTCCGGCGCCGCTGCGCCGGCTCTTTGCCCGCCACCATGTCCGCTTCCACGGCAAGACCAGGAAGGTGGCCTACGAAAGCGGTCTCGACGGCACCCCCCTGGTGCCGGTCCAGGCCATCACCGCCACCCTCTCCTCCCTCGTCGCGCTGGCCGGCATCTTCCTCTACGGGAAAGGGATGTTCACTGCCGCCTTCCTGCTCACCCTCACCGTCACCCAGCTGTGGCGGGTGTTTTCCGAAACCCTGCGCGCCGATTACCGGGGCGGGGGCAGAATGTCCGCCTACCAGCGCATGGCGCTCTTTTCCGTGGCTTACGGCGGCGCCGTCGCCCTGCTCTTTCCGGCGACGGCCGCCGCCGGCATCGATCTGACCGGGGCGCTCGGCCGGCTCTGGTCGCCGCCCGCCATCCTGCTCGTCCAGTGCGGCTGGCTGGCCATCTTCCTTTACACCGGCAAAAGCATGATCACCGGTGCGCGCATCTCCTTCCACGTCCATCGCGACCGGATCTGAACGCCTCCCCACGCCCGCCGACCGCTTTTCATCAAAAACTAATTTTCCCTTAATCAAAAACTAACCGGAGTCCCACATAACTACGGCGGTGATGCCTTGGGACGGTTGTCCCGCAAATCGGCGACCGACCGCCGCATGCCGAGAGTGCCTTCAAGCAGAGATGTCCCCCTCCCTTCTCCTCATGACCCTCCTCGTCCTGACCGGTTTCGCCTATCAGGCCGGCAGGAACAGATCGCGTGCCGTTGTCGGCGGCCGCCGCAACATCAAGGAACTGCACTCGCTTCCCTCCTACTACGGCGCCTTCACCGCCCTTGCCTGCTTCCTGCCCGCCTTCTTTCTCTACGCCGCCTGGCTGCTTGCCGAACCCTCGCTCATCCGCCGTCTGGTGATCACCCAGCTGCCGGCGGCGCTGCGCCAGCTTTCGGCGAACCGTCTCGACCTGTGGCTCAACGACCTCTACAACTACGTCAGCGGCAACATCGTCTCCGGGCCGCTCGATCAGGCGCTGCTGGATGCGGCGACCCATTACCGGGCGCTGCTCGCCACGAGCCGACGGCTGCTCGCCGTCCTCGTGCCGCTCCTCGCCCTTGCCGGCGGCGTTTTCGCCTACACCCGGATCACGCCGAAGCTGCGGGCCCGCAACCACGTGGAATTCATCGTCAAACTCCTGCTCATCGCCTGCTCGTGCATCGCCATCTTCACCACCGTCGGCATCGTCTTCTCGGTGCTCTTCGAGTCGCTGCGTTTCTTCAAGATCGTGCCGGTGCACGAATTTCTCTTCGGCCTGGACTGGAGTCCGCAGATGGCCATCCGCGCCGATCAGGTCGGCTCCTCCGGCGCCTTCGGCGCGGTACCGGTCTTCCTCGGCACCGCGATGATTTCCATCATCGCCATGCTGATCTCGGTCCCGGTCGGCCTGATGTCGGCGATCTATCTCTCCGAATACGCCAGCCACAGAATGCGCGCCACGGTAAAGCCGCTGCTGGAGATCCTCGCCGGCATCCCCACCGTGGTCTACGGTTTCTTCGCGGCCCTCACCGTGGCGCCGGCCATCCGCGGCTTCGGTGAGCGGCTGGGCATGGATGTCTCCTCGGAAAGCGCCCTGGCGGCCGGCCTGGTGATGGGGATCATGATCATCCCCTTCGTCTCCTCGCTGTCCGATGACGTCATCCATGCCGTTCCCCAGGCGATGCGCGACGGCGCCCTCGGTCTCGGCGCCACCCATTCGGAAGCCGTCCGCAAGGTCGTGCTGCCGGCGGCCCTGCCCGGCATCGTCGGCGGCGTCCTGCTCGCCGTCTCCCGCGCCATCGGCGAGACGATGATCGTGGTGATGGCCGCCGGGCTCTCCGCCAACCTCACCGCCAACCCGCTGGAGGCGGTGACCACCGTCACCGTGCAGATCGTCACCCTGCTGGTGGGCGATCAGGAATTCGACAGTCCGAAAACCCTGGCAGCCTTCGCCCTCGGCCTGCTGCTCTTCGTCATCACCCTCGGCCTCAACGTCATCGCGTTGCGCATCGTCCGCAAGTACCGCGAGCAGTACGAGTAGAACGGGACGGGCATGCAATCCGGAACCACCATCAGCATCGTCGAGAAAGGGCTGGCCAAACGCTATGCCAGGGAGCGCCGCTTCCGGAGAATGGGGCAGGCGGCGATCTGTCTCGCCCTCGGTTTCCTCGTCCTCCTGCTCGGCACCATTCTCGTCAACGGCTACCCGGCCTTCCGGCAGACCCTTATCCGGCTGGAGATCTCCTTCGATCCGGCGGTCGTCGACACCAACGATATCCGCGGCAGCGATTTCGCCAGGCTGGTCAGGACCGCCCTCGCCAAGGAATTCCCGGAAGTGTCCGGCCGCAGCGACCTGCGCCTGCTGCACCGGCTGATCAGCAGCGGCGCCCCCTACCAGCTGCAGCACATGCTGGAACGGGATCCCGGCCTGCTCGGCGCCACGATTTCGGTCTGGTTGCCGGCCAACGACGACATCGACATGCTGGTGAAGGGTTATATCGACCGGAGCACGCCGGAAAGCGAGCGGCGGGTGAGCGACCGGGAACTGGCCTGGATCGATCGGCTCGTCGAAGGCGAGCGGCTGAAAAAGGGTTTCAACACCACCTTCTTCACCGCCGCCGACTCCCGGGAGCCGGAACTGGCCGGCGTGCTCGGCGCGATCACCGGTTCCTTTCTCACCCTCGGCGTCACCCTTTTGCTCTCCTTCCCCATCGGCGTCGCCGCCGCCATCTACCTGGAGGAGTTCGCGCCGAAAAACCGGATCACCGATTTCATCGAGGTCAACATCAACAATCTCGCGGCGGTGCCTTCCATCGTCTTCGGCCTGCTAGGCCTCGCGGTCTTCATCAACTTTTTCGGCCTGCCCCGGTCTTCGCCCCTGGTGGGCGGCCTGGTGCTCACCCTGATGACCCTGCCGATCATCATCATCGCCGGCCGCGCCTCGCTGAAATCGGTGCCGCCCTCCATCCGCGAGGCCGCCCTCGGCGTCGGCGCCTCGCAGATGCAGGCGGTTTTCTACCATGTCCTGCCCCTGGCACTGCCCGGCATGCTCACCGGCACCATCATCGGCATGGCGCACGCCCTAGGCGAATCGGCGCCGCTCTTGATGATCGGCATGGTCGCCTTCATCGTCGACGTGCCCCAGACGGTCCTCGATCCGGCCACCGTGCTGCCGGTACAGATCTATCTCTGGGCCGACAGTCCGGAACGGGCCTTCGTCGAGCGGACCTCGGCGGCGATCCTCATTCTGCTCGTATTTCTCATCGTCATGAATTCGCTGGCGGTCCTGCTCAGGAAACGCTTCGAGAAACGCTGGTGACTTCGCCCGGATACCCCGGACGGAAAAATCGATACCCACAACCCAACAAGGAGAACACACCATGAAGAAAGCCTTCCGCAGAACAGCCGTCATCGCCGCCGCCGTCGCCGTCGCCGGCCTGAGCGCCACCGCCGCTTCCGCCCGCGACTACATCACCATCGTCGGCTCCTCGACGGTCTACCCCTTCTCGACGGTGGTGGCCGAGCAGTTCGGCAAGTCCAGCAGCTTCAAGACCCCGAAGGTGGAGTCCACCGGCTCGGGCGGCGGCCTCAAGCTGTTCTGCGCCGGCGTCGGCGTCGAGCATCCGGACATCACCAACTCCTCGCGCCGGATCAAGCAGTCCGAGGTCGACACCTGCCAAGCCAACGGCGTCAAGGAGATCGTCGAGGTGAAGATCGGCTACGACGGCATCGCCGTCGCCAACGCCAAGGGCGCCGCTCCCATGCAGATGAGCCGCAAGGACCTCTACCTGGCCCTCGCCAAGGAAGTGCCGAACCCGGACGGCAGCGAAACCCTGGTGGCCAACCCCTACAAGACCTGGCAGGACGTCAACAGCGCCCTGCCGGCCAACAAGATCGAGGTGCTTGGCCCGCCGCCCACCTCCGGCACCCGCGATGCCTTCGTCGAACTGGTGATGGAGGAAGGCGCCAACTCCTTCCCCTGGATCAAGGCAATGAAAAAGAGCGACGAGAAGATGTACAAGAAGGTCAGCCAGGCGGTGCGCGAGGACGGGGCCTACATCGAGGCCGGCGAGAACGACAACCTCATCGTCCAGAAGCTGGTGGCCAACCCCAATGCGCTGGGCATCTTCGGTTTCAGCTTCCTCGACCAGAACGCCGACAAGATCCAGGGCTCGGTCATCGACGGCAAGGAGGCGACCTTCGAGAACATCGCCAGCGGTGCCTACCCGGTGAGCCGGCCGCTGTACTTCTACGTCAAGAAGGCGCACGCCGGTGTCATCCCCGGCATCCAGGAGTACGTCAACGAGTTCGCCAGCGAAAAGGCCTGGGGCGACAACGGTTATCTCTCGGACAAAGGGCTCATCCCCATGCCCAAGGAAGAACGTGAGAAATTCGCCAAGGACGCCATGGAGCTGACCCCGCTCGGCTCCCTGTAAACGGTATTTTCCCGCGGGCAGGCGGGGCTTCCCGTCCTGCCCGCATCATCTTCACCGCGGCCAGAGGCGACACCTCTCTCCCGCCGCGCCCGGAACCCGTGCCACATGGAAACCCAGAGCATCGCAACCCGCATGACCGCCAGCGGACCGGCCGAGGCCTTCCGCCAATCCGTACACCGCGAGGAGGCGGGAGCCGTCGCAAAGGGGAGCGGCGATATGCCGGTCACCGTCGGCGACTTCACCGTCGCCAGCCCGCGTATGGTCTGCCGCGGGGTCAACGTCTTCTATGGCGACAAGCAAGCGATCCGCGACATTTCCCTCGACATCGGCTGTAAGGAAGTCATCGCCCTGATCGGCCCTTCCGGCTGCGGCAAATCCACCTTTCTCCGGTGCCTGAACCGGATGAACGACACCATCGTCGGCTGCCGGGTCACCGGCACCATCCTGCTGGACGACACCGACATCCATCACCCGAGCATCGACGTGGTCCCCCTGCGGGCCCGGATCGGCATCGTCTTCCAGAAGCCCAACCCCTTTCCCAAGTCGATCTACGACAACATCGCGTTCGGGCCGCGGATCCACGGCCTCTGCGGCGACCAGAACGAACTTGACGAGCTGGTGCAGAACTCCCTCAAGCTCGCCGGGCTGTGGGACGAGGTGAAGGACCGGCTCGACCAGCCGGGCACCAGCCTCTCCGGCGGCCAGCAGCAACGGCTGTGCATCGCCCGCACCATCGCGGTCAACCCGGAGGTGATCCTCATGGACGAGCCCTGCTCGGCCCTCGACCCCATCGCCACCGCCAGGATCGAGGAACTGATGGATCAGCTGCGGGAGAAGTACTCCATCGTCATCGTCACCCACGCCATGCAGCAGGCGTCGCGGGTTTCACAGCGCACCGCCTATTTCCATCTGGGCGACCTGATCGAGGTGGGGACCACCGAGCAGATCTTCACCTCGCCGCAGCACAAGCTGACCGAAGAGTACATCACCGGCAGGTTCGGCTGAACCAGGACGGGACCACAGCATCGAGGGAGGGGAATCATGACGGACATGACCATCACCGGCCACACCCTGCACCGTTACGACGAGGAACTGCTTGCCATCCACGGCAACCTGCTCGCCATGGGCAACAAGGTGAGCGCCCAGCTGAAAAACGCCCTGCTCGCCCTGCACGGCAGGAATCTTGAGATCGCCCGTGCGGTCATCGCCGGAGATCAGGCGGTGGATGCCATAGAAATGAAGATCGACGAGGATATCGTCAAGATCATCGCCAAACGGGCGCCGGTCGCCAGGGATCTGCGCCTCCTGATGGCCATCTCCAAGGCGGTCACCGACATCGAACGGATCGGCGACAAGGCGGTAAAGATCGCGGGGCGAACGCTGAAGATCTACTCCGGCGAGGCGGCCAGATCCCTGGACCCGCTGCTGCTTCAGGGCATCCACACCACCGGCCAGCTGGGGATCGCGGTCTTCGACAATGTCCTCGATGCCTTTGCCACATTCAGCATGAGCAAGGCCTGCATGGTGCTCGACGAGAAGGTGCGGATGGACAACGAATTCCGCGAGAGCCTGAGCCGGCTGATCTCCCTGGTCACCGAGAACGCCGACCACCACGGCGACAGCCTCAACGTCGTCTTCATCATCAAATCCCTCGACCGCGTCGTCGACCATTCCGAAAACATCGCCGAACACCTGATCTACCTGCTCAAGGGCGAGGACATCCGCCACTCCTGCCGGCACAACCGCTCCGACCCCTCCGGCGGCCCTCTGTAAGGGTTCAGGCTCCCTTTCCCGCAAGCGCACCGGGCAGGGTCAGGACGAAGGCCCTGATCTCATCCCGCACCCGGCGATAGGGAGCGAGCGCCTCTTCCTCATTTTTCGCTCCGACGGCAAGCTTCGGCGGGTCGTCGAACCCCTTGTGGATTTTCCTGCCCGGGAAATAGGGACAAGTCTCGTTGGCGTGGCCGCAGAGGGTGACAACATACTCGAACGAGGCATGGGGCAGTTCATCGACGGTTTTGGAGTACTGCCCGGAGATATCGATCCCGGCCTCGGCCATCACCTGCACCGCCCGCGGATTCATGCCGTGTTTTTCGATCCCGGCCGAAAACGACTCGATGACCTCGCCCCGCAGATGTCGCGCCCAGCCCTCCGCCATCTGGCTGCGACAGGAATTTCCGGTGCAGAGAAACAGAACTTTCGGTTTCATCGCGCCACCTCATCCAGATTGCAACTCACATGGCAGACCCCGGTCGGGGTCTGCCTGGCGTGGGGGAAATATTTACCGCGAAAGCGCAGGGCGACATTGACCAGGGCGATCAGCACCGGCACCTCGACCAGCGGCCCGATCACCGCGGCGAACGCCTGACCGGAATCGAGGCCGAAAACGGCGATCGCAACGGCGATCGCCAATTCGAAGTTGTTGGAGGCGGCAGTGAAGGAAAGGGTGGTCGCCTGCTCGTAGGTCGCCCCCGCACGATACGACATGAAGAACGAGAGCAGGAACATGACCAGAAAATAACAGGTGAGCGGCAGGGCGATGCGCACCACATCCAAGGGAAGTTGGACGATGTACTCGCCCTTTAGGGAGAACATGACCAGGATGGTGAGCAGCAAAAAGATCAGGGTGAGCGGACTGAGCCTCGGCAAGAGCTGGCGGGTGTACCATTCCTCACCCTTGAACCTGATACCGAGATAACGGGTCAGCATCCCGGCGAAAAACGGAATGCCCAGATAGATGAACACCGATTTGGCGATCTCCGCCATGGTCACCTCGACTACCATTCCTGCACTTCCGAACCAGCGTGGCAGGACGGTGATGAACACCCATGCATAGAAGGGGAAAAACAGCATCTGGAAGATGGAGTTGAAGGCCACCAGGCCGGCGCAGTATTCGGTGTCGCCCTCGGCGAGATCGTTCCAGACGATGACCATGGCGATGCAGCGGGCAAGGCCAATGAGGATCAAGCCGACCATGTATTCCTGGTGATGGGAAAGAAAGGCGAGTGCCAGTCCGAACATGAGCACCGGGCCGACGATCCAGTTCTGCACCAGAGAAAGGGCCAGCACCCTGCCGTTGCGGAACACCTCATGCAACTTCTCGTAGCGAACCTTAGCCAGCGGCGGGTACATCATCAGGATCAGGCCGATGGCGATGGGGATGTTGGTGGTTCCGACCTGGAAGCTGTTGAGGATGGCGCTGCCCTCGGGGAAGAGGTAGCCGGACATCACCCCAACCAGCATGGCGAGAAAGATCCACAGGGTTAGGTACCGGTCGAGAAAGGACAAACGTCTGGACTGGACAGAACTCATCGACGAATACTCCTCGGTTGCTGGGAAAAACCCGATTCAGGTGCAGGCATCCTGGGTCTTCTGCAGCAAATAAAGGCGCAGGTGCTCCCGGTCCCGCTGTACCGCCGGCAACGTGGCGAGATGTTCCAGAAACGCTGGCTGCAAGGCCTGCCTCAAAGGGGCATCCGCGTCGGCGAGTCGGTAATGCATCCAGACCCCTTGGCGGCGGTCGATCACCCACCCGGCATGGCGCAACACCGCCAAATGCCGGGAAACGGTGGATTGCGGTAGCTCCAGCACCGCCATAAGATCGCAGACGCACAATTCCCCGTGCCCCAACAGCGCGAGGATCCGCAGCCTTGTTTCATCGGTTATCGCTTTGAAGAGTTGTATCGTATGCCGCATAACGATTTTATCGTATCCGGATAAGCGGATATGTAAACACCAAATAAGCCTCTTCCGAGGTCCGGTTACGATACAGATTGCGCGGTGCCCAATTTTCAGGATGTCCTTCAGTGTCTATTACGATTTTTCTCCTATGAGCCTGCTGATCACCGGGGCACTTTGCAGTTGGCAGGTATAAAGCTGCCCGAAGTCAGCTGACGAGCTGATGCCGATGAAGTTGCTGAGGTGGATGGCAAAAAATTCT
Organism: Thermodesulfobacteriota bacterium; assembly: GCA_040755255.1. GTDB lineage: Bacteria > Desulfobacterota > Desulfobulbia > Desulfobulbales > S012-135 > JBFLZZ01. The sequence goes on along the minus strand of JBFLZZ010000019.1, from coordinate 41,202 downwards.
TCGCCCGTGTGGCGGTTGACCCGGGTTATCCCACCCTCCATGGCTTTCATCGTGCTGATCCAATACCAGCTCGCAAAATTATGTTGGATGTTGAGGAATGCGAACCAGAGAGGAATACGGGTGACCATCTCGAAGGAGAGCGCCTTCATCAATTCCTGTTTGGTGATCGTGAAGTACCCCTGTGATAAAGCACAGTTTTTGGCATCGACGGCAATGGTTCCAAGAGACTGCAGCAGCACGAAAAAATCCGGCCGTTTTCCCGTGTTTATAAAAAAATGCGCAAATGTCTCTGGCGACTGCCTTATGGGAAAGAAGGGAATGTTATTTTCGTGAAACCAAGTGGTCAGGATTTCCTCGCCAATGCTTCCTTTATCCAATGTAGTAGTTTCTGTGCAACAACTCATATGCTGATCTCCTTATTACTGGTCGTGATTGGATGACTATCGGGATTGTCCAGCAGGGAATGGCGTAACAGCCGCTCCATTGCCGAACCATCCCTGCGGGTCAAATTGGGAACATATCGGGAATAGACACGGAACAACATTTCTGTCGTCGAATGCCCCATCTGCCGAGCGATCCATTCCGGACTTTCGCCTGCCGCGAGCCATAACGTTGCCGCCGTATGCCTGGTCTGATACGGGCGCCGTTTGCGCAGCCCGAGCAGACGAAGCATGGGATACCAAACCCGGTTGGTCACGTTTTCCTGGCGCAGCGGACTGCCGTTGCGGGTACAGAACACGTATTCGTTGTTTTCACCGGTGACCTGATACTGCCTTGTCAGCGACTGGAACACCGGTTCTGACATTTCGATGGTTCGGAAGGAACCGTCGTTCTTGGTGTACACCAATTCGCCGTCAACAAGGGCCTGCCGGACGAGGATCTGCCGGCGCTCAAAATCGACGAATTTCCATTGCAGGCCGTCGATCTCACTTGTGCGCATTCCGGTAAAAAATCTGACCGTGTAGTAATCGGCAAAATCTGTGCGCACCGTAGCGAGGATCTGCTTCACTTCATCAAGGCTGAAGGGTTCCACGTCGCTGCGTGGAACCTTGAGGGTCTTGATCCCGCTATACGGCGACGAAAAATTGTACCGGTTCGCCGCCTCGTCCAGGATCATGCGCAGTGGATTCATGATATGGTTGGTCCGGGAGGCGGAAAGCCTCTTTCCTTTCCGCCCCGGAAGTTCCGCCAGCGATGCCCTGAAACTGACAATCTCCGCCTTGGTGATCATGTTCAGCTCCTTATTGCCGAAAGCCGGAATCAGATACTTGTCCAGGATTCCCCGGTTGGTGTTGTAATGGGTGGCGCGCCACTGGATTTTCATCTCGACCATCCAAGTCTCCGCAAAATCCTTGAACTTCGGCACACTCGACCATTCCTGGGGATCTGGCATGCGCTTGAACTTTGCTGCCAACGGACTCTGTGGGAAATAGGTTGCGTAATCGAACGTCCCCAGGGTGATCTCGGCCTCGATGCGATCCAGGATCTTCTGGAGGCGTTTCCGGTTAGGGGCATTATCTGTCAGGGTCGTCTGCTCGCGGCAGCGCTTGCCCCGAAATCGAAAATCAAAATAGAGATTTCCGGATTCCGCTCGGACACTGATCCTAGCCATGGCAATGCCCCCCGTTTGCCATTGGGATGCCGATCGCGTTCCCATTGGAGTACTTGACCATGTCCCGCTCGATGATTTCCCAGATATAGAGAATCTTGCGCCCCCCGAAGGGGCGAAAATAATGGACACCCTCAAGCAGAACGGAATCCTTGAGGCGATTGCGTATGGTGCGCGGGTCGTACTTGATACGTGTCGACAACTCCTCGGTCGTCAAAAATGTCTGTGACATAACCAACCTCCTTTGCTATAGTTTTCCCAGACTTCACAAAATACCTATAGAAGTATTTTTGTCTCTTTAGGAGAAACTATATACCCCTTGAGAACGGATGGCAAGCACAAAGTTGCTGCAGAAGAAATTTTATTACTACCGGAGAGATTTTATTGGGAGGGAACAGCCATGATTAAATGTCATCTTTCAAGGATGCTCGGCGAGAGAAAGTTGAAAGTTATCGACGTGGCGAGGGAGATCGATGTCCACCGCGGGACACTGGATAGGCTGTACAAGGAGACCGCATCACGGATCGAGCTCGAGGTTATCGACAAGCTCTGCGGTTATCTGGGATGTTCTGTCGGCGAACTGTTTGAATATATTAACGATAACAAGGAATGATGTCACAAGAGAGACTGCCCATTCAGGCTTATAGTCAAAAAATCCGCCCCGAAATAGTGGCGGACTTCTCCCCCCTCGCGACTCTGGTCACATTTTGGTCACATTTTGGTCACAGGCCGATTTTCGGGCATAAAAAAAGGGGCCAGAATTGCTTCTAACCCCTTGATATTACTATGGCGCGCCCGGCAAGATTCGAACTTGCGACCTACGGATTCGTAGTCCGGCACTCTATCCAACTGAGCTACGGGCGCGTATGGTGAAAGCGGTTTTTATACCCTACTCGCGGCATTTCGACAATGGAAAAATGCGGATCCGCTCCAGCGGTAATCCGGGGAGCATAAACGACCTGTCCGCCGAGGCGGCGGCGCCCTCCATCCTCGATTTCCGCCAAGCCGGACGTGGTTCGGCTCCACAACAAGAAAGGTTGCCTAATGGGAATCTTTTTTGTAACCTCTCAATTTAGATATTGACAACCTCATACCACATTGTGGTACGGTGTGCCTCACCGAACAGCCAGCCCCCCCCTTTGAGAGAGCGTCGTGGACAGTAAAGAATTCATCGAAGCCCGGAAACGACTGAACAAGACCCAGAAAGAGATGGCCGAGCTTCTCGGGATCTCGATCAAGGCCATCCACAGTTACGAGCAGGGCTGGCGGTCCATCCCCGCTCATGTCGAACGGCAGATCTTCTTTCTGCTGGCCCGTCGCCGTGACAATACCCTGCAGCAGAAACCCTGCTGGGTGGTCAAGAAATGCCCGGCGAAACGGAAGAAACAATGCCCCGCCTGGGAATTCCAGGCGGGAAGGCTCTGCTGGTTCATCAACGGCACCATCTGCGAATGCCAGGCCCAGAAAACCTGGCAGGAAAAGATGAAGATCTGCCGTCAGTGCGAAGTTCTCGCCTCCCTCCTCGAAGGGGACTAAAAGCTTCCCCCCTCCCTCGACCGGTTCGTTCCCTCCCGCTCACAGCATGCCGCCGACCCGATAGACGATGATCGCCAGAACAAAGGCGAACATCGTATTGAAGGTCAGCGAAAACAGGCCCCAGCGCCAGGATCCCGCCTCGCGCACGATGCACATCAGGGTGGCGGCGCATGGCGAGTAGAACATGATGAATACAATGAAACTCATCGCCAGCACCGGATTCCAGCCAGGGCTGCGGGCGAGGGTTTCGGACAGCGCCCCCTGATCCGTTCCCACCTCTCCGAGGGAGTAGACGGTGGAAAGGGTCGAGATGATGATCTCCTTGGCCGCCACTCCGCCCAGCAGGGCGATGTTCATCCTCCAGTCGAATCCGGCAAGCCAGCTCACCTTTTCCAGCATCCGCCCGATCCGGCCGGCGGCGGAATTCTGCAGTGCCGCCTCGGCCCGGGCCGCGTCGAGCGCCAACAGCCGCCGCGCCATCGTTTCCCCGCCCTGCCGCTGGATCTCCTGCCGTTCGGCCGCAAAACCGTTGTCGATATCTGCGGGCAGGCCGGGAAAGGTCATCATCGCCCACAGAACGATGGAAAAACCGAGGATGATGGTGCCCGCCTTGCGGATATACTGCCAGGTCCGCTCGCCGGTGTGGATGACGAGTCCTTTCAGGGTCGGCAGGCGGTAGGGCGGCAGTTCCATGACAAAGGGGGTGGGTTCGCCGCGCAGGACGGTGACGCGCAGCAGTTTGGCGACCAGGAGTGATACCAGCCAGGCCAGCAGGGTGAGCACGAGCAGGAAGGTCGCCTGATCGGAGGCAAAGAAGGCACCGGTGAGCAGGGCGATCACCGGCACCTTGGCGCCGCAGCTCATGAACGGCGCGGTGAGCAGGGTGGCCATCCGCTCCTTGGGCGAACGCATGGTGCGGGTGGCCATCACACCGGGCACGGCGCAACCGCCGGCGATACCGCCGGAAACGATATAGGCCATCACCGAACTGCCGTGCAGGCCGAACATCCGGAATATCCTGTCCATCATGAAGGCGACCCGGGCGAGATACCCGGAATCCTCGAGGAAGGACAGCCCGAGGAACATGCAGACGATGAGCGGCACAAAGCCCAGCACGCCGCCGACCCCGTCGATGATCCCGGAGACCAGCAGCGATTTCAACTGCCCGTCCGGCAGCGCGCCGTCGACCACCGTCCCCAGCCATTCAAAGCCGGAGGTACACCAGGTCACCGGCAGTTCACTGGCCTTGAAGGTGAACATGTAGAGGGCGTACAACACTCCGACCATGATCAGCGGTCCGCCGAGGCGATGGGTGAGCACCCGGTCGATTCTGTCCGACGCGTAAAGGGTTTCCGGCGGCTTTTGTCTGGTCACCGCCTGCTTGACCAGGGATTTGATGAAGCCATAGCGATGATCGGCGATCACCGCCTCGGGATAGGTGTCCATGGTGCGCAGCAGATGGCCGGTGACTCCCGCGGTTTCCGCTTCGAGCAGCGCCGAGGTCTCCGGATCCCGGGTCCGGCCTTCGGCGATGACCGGGTTGTCTCCTTCCAGGTACTTGACGGCCAGCCAGCGGCTGGGATAACGGTCGGCAAGAAAGCCCCTGGCGGTGATCAGCGCCTCCATCCGCAGGATCGCGCCGTCGATATCGTCGCCGTAGGAAAGCTGCCGCGGCCGCCAGTCCTTCCATCTGCCGGCGAGCGCAACCGCCTCGGTCATCAGCTGCGCCGTATTCTTGTTCTGGCGGGCGACGATGGGCACCACCGGGATGCCGAGCAGGGAGGCGATCTTTTCCGGATCGATGACCACCCCCCGATCGCGCGCCACGTCCATCATGTTGAGGGCGAGCACCAGCGGCGTGCCCATTTCCAGAAACTGGCAGGAAAGATACAGATTGCGCTCGAGGTTGGCGGCATCGACGATGTTGATCACCGCATCGGGCCGCTGCAGCAGGAGAAAATCCCGTGCCACCACCTCCTCCACCGAGTAGGCGGTGAGCGAATAGGTGCCCGGCAGGTCGACGATATGGATCCGCCGATCGCCCTGCAGGTAGACCCCCTCCTTTTTCTCGACCGTCACCCCCGGATAGTTGCCGACATGCTGACGGGAGCCGGTCAGAGCGTTGAACAGGGTGGTCTTCCCGGCATTGGGATTGCCGGCCAGGGCGATGGTGATCTTTTCGGACACGTTCGGAACTCTTGGTAACGGCTGGGAGGGAAGGGGCGGTTGTCGCCGGTTCAGGGAACCTCGACGATGATGTGGTCGGCCTCGTTGTTGCGCAGGGTCAGGGTGCTGTCCATCACCCGCAGGGCGACGGGATCGTACAACGGCGCCCTGCCCTGGATGATGATCTCGGCCCCGGGCACCAGCCCCATCTCACGGATGCGGCGGCCCAACTCGCCGCCGACCTTGACGGCCACGATGGTGCCGCTCTGGTTCCGGCGCATGTTGCGCAATAGGATCTGGGGCATGCGGACCTTCTCCGGCAGGGGAACTGGGTGAGGGCAAGACGATGGTGGCCACCGTCTCCGGCCAGGCTGGCGGCAGCCCCTTTTCTCACCGCGAGATCCGTAAGATACGAGCCCTTCCGGCAGATGTCAATCCGCTTGCCCGTCGCCCCTGGAAAAAGGGGCTTGCGATCAGCGCGGCGGCAGGACGCCGCGCTGGTGCAACACCTGCCAGGTCCGGTCGAGGATGTCGTCGATCTCATCGGTGGTCACGCTGAGCGGCAGCCAGAGGTAGACCACATTGCCGAGCGGGCGCAGGATGAGGCCCCGCTCGAGGCCGGCGAGATAGACCGGCCAGCCGACGCGGTCCTCGAAGGCGAACGGCTCCCTGGTTTCCCGGTCGCGCACCAGCTCCATCGCGGCGATCATGCCGAGGCAGCGGATATCCCCCACCCACGGCAAGGCCCGGAAGCGCTCCATGCCCGCGGCAAGATGGGCTGCCGCCGCCGTCGCCTTCTCCAGGGTTCCTTCCGCGGCAAAGACATCGAGGGAGGCGAGCGCCGCCGCCGCGGCCAGCGGGTTGCCGGTAAAGGTATGACCGTGGTAGAAGGTGCGGTTCAGCCGGTACTCGCCGTAAAACGCCTGAAAGATCTCCTCGCTGGTCAATGTCGCCGCCATGGGCAGGACCCCGCCGGTAAGACCCTTGGACAGGCAGAGGAAATCGGGCTCGACGCCGGCATGCTCCAGGGCGAACATCCGGCCGGTGCGGCCGAAACCGGTGGCCACCTCGTCGAGGATCAGGTGCACCCCGTAATGCCGGGCGATGGCGCAGACCCTGGTCAGATACTCCACCGGGTAGACGATCATGCCGCCGGCAGCTTGGATCAGCGGCTCGAGGATCACCGCGGCGACACTCTCCCCCTCCCTCGCCAACAGCTGTTCCAGGGCTTCGGCACAGGCGACCCCGCAGTCCTTGCGGTCGCGGCCGAGGGGACAGCGGTAGCAGTACGGAGAAGGAATCCGGTGGCTGTCGAAGAGCAGGGGCGCGAAGGCGCCGTGGTAACCGGGCACCCCGCCCAGGCTCATGGTACCGATGGTGTCGCCGTGGTAGCCGCGTTCAACGCCGACGAACCTTTGCCGCCGACCCTGCCCGACAAGCTGCCAGTACTGCAGCGACATCTTCACCGCCACCTCGCAGGCGGTGGAGCCGTTGTCGGAAAAAAACACCCGACTCAGTCCCGGCGGGGTCAGCGCCACCAGCCGCTCGGCAAGGAGGATCGCCGCCTCATGCCCGATGCCGGCAAAGAGAACGTGATCGAGACGGCCCATCTGGGCACGTACCCGCTCGGTGATCACCGGGTGATTGTGGCCATGGACGATGCACCACCAGGAGGATATCGTATCGTAGTAGGCGCGACCCCGGTCGTCGTAGAGCAGGAGTCCCTCGGCCCGGTCGACGACGAGGATGTCCCGCTCGGCATAGTCGTGCATCTGGGTGAAGGGATGCCAGAGATAACGCCGATCCTTGTCCGCGAGGGTCATTCCGCCTCCTCGCCGGCAAGGGCGTACACCGCCGGCAGGTGGCGCTGCCGTTCGGCCCGGTCGAGGCCGTATCCCACCAGAAAGCCCCCCTCCACCGTGAAGGCCGCGTAATCGATGGCGACCTGCCGGCAACGACGCTCCGCCTTGTCGATGAACACGCAGGTGCGCACCGAGGCCGCGCCGGCGGCCGCCAGCGTCTCCCGCAGAAAATCCAGGGTGTTGCCGGTATCGACGATATCCTCGACCAGGAGAACGTCGCGGCCGGCAAGCGGGATCTCGGCAGGTTTGCTGATCGTGCAGCGCCCCGAGGAAGAAGTGGCGTCGCCGTAGCTCGCCACCCGGATGAAATCCACCTCCACCTCCACCGACAACTGCCGGACCAGATCAGCGACAAAGATGAACGCCCCCTTGAGGATGCCGATCACCACCGGCGTCTTGCCGCGGTAATCGCCGGATATCTGGCCGCCAAGTGCCCGGAGGCGGGCGCGTATCACCTCTTCGCTCAGAATCAGCTGCATGTCCCCTTTCCGTATCATGCCAGCATCTTACCCGCGGCAGCGGAAGTGACAACCGGAAATTGGCGGCGACGGCTCCGGCAAAAAATGCTTGACCCTCTCCCCCGCACCCCGGTTATCATGGGCGCAAATGCCGGCCGACCGCGGATCTCTGCGCGGGATGTTGCCGTCACCAACTCAACAGGAGTCGACGATGAAAAAATACGTCTGTGAAGTCTGCGGCTATGTTTACGATCCCGCCAAGGGCGATCCGGAAAATGGCGTCGCCGCCGGGACCGCTTTCGAGAAACTGCCGGCGGACTGGACCTGCCCGGTATGCGGCGCCACCAAGGATCAGTTTTCCCCGATGGAGTGAATCCCCTCCGGCAGGCGCCTAACCCTCAATCCGGCAGGGCGCTGACGGCGCTCCATGTCTTGTCCAGTTCCTCCTCGAAGGACGCGACGAAATCGACGACGTTGACCTCGAGAAATGGCTTGTACTGGTCCTGGATCATGACCCAGGCAAAGGAATTGAGCGGGTTGACCGCCTCCGGGTCCGGAGTGCCGAAGCAGATGCCGCGACGGGCGGCGAACAGATCGGCGAGGTGGATGATGGCCACCGGCAGAATGAAGTCCCTGGCCTGCTGCGGTTCGTGGTGGAACTGCATGATTTTGACATAGGGAGCGGGGATCCCCATCTTCTCGGCGAGCCAGGCGCCGGCGCTGCCGTGTCCGGCGCCGATGTACTTCATCTCCGCCGCCGTCATCTGGTTCGCGATTTCCGATCCTGGCCGCAGCGACTGGGCATAGAACTGCGGCTGCAGCGAATCGAGCGCCAGCATGCCGACGTCATGCACCAGGCCGGCCAGATACAGATCGATGCCGACCGGTACCCGGATGATGTCCCGGAGCAGTTCGGCGATGCGGCCGACCACCACCCCGTGCAGACAGAAGCGCCGATGCATCCCGCTCAGGCCGCTGAACGGTTTCCGCTCGGGCCTCGCCTCCACCGCTTCCCCCACCAGTTCGTGAATGAGGTCGATCCCCAGGGACACCATGGCGTGCGCCACCGACAGCACGTCGTTGCTGCGCCGGTAGAAGGAGGAATTGGCCACCTGCAGCACCTTCAGGGCCAGCACCGGATCGAGGCTGATCAGTTCGGCGAGCTTGCGGGTACTGCCCCCCTCCCTGGAAAGAAACCCCCGCACCTGCATCCTGACCGCCGGGGTCACCGGCATCACCCGCTCACCGTACGCCGCCGCCAGCCGCTGCACCTTGGTCCTGGTGAGGCGATCCTCTTCCTTGGGCATGGGCGGGAGATCGTCACCCGCCGCCTGTACCAGCGGCGGTACCGGCACCGGCGGCGCGGGTCCGGCCGGCGGCGGCTTCGCCTGCACCGGTGCCGGGCCGTCATCAGGCACAGCCGGCTCGTGTCCGGCCTCCTCGACCGCCTCTCCCTGCTGGCCGCTCATCTTCTGATTGGCCAGGATGAGGCGCGCCACCAGCACCTCGCAGAACCGTTTGTAGAATTTGAGCTGGAGAAAGATGTTGGAGCTGTTGATGATGTCCGGCTCGACCATCAGCAGATAGCAGGGCGCGGTGGTCCGCACCCCGGCGGTACGCCGGACATCGGTGACCAGCGACATCTCGCCGAAGCAGTCGCCGGTTCCCAGCCTGGTCAATTCGGTGGCCGGCTGCCCGTCTCCCCCCTGTTTGAAAACGCTCACCTCCCCGCGCACCAGGATGTAGAACACCCGCTCACGGCTGTCTTCGCGGATCACCAGGGTGTCGGCCGGCACCTTGAGCCAGCGGCTCACCGCCAGAAACTGCCGCAACTCGTGGTCGTCGAAATCGGCAAAAAAGGCGATCCTTTTCAGGAAAGCGATCTGCTGATCGAGACTGATCTCCCGGTTTTTGTCCTGTTCGCTCATGGGTCTCCCTTCCGTCCGGCATCTGCGGTGAAGCGCCGGCTGCCACGGCGGCCGGCGGTCATGCCGTAAGGGATATTATATCGACACGGAGAGCGAAAGGTCAAAAAACTTGAAAATAAGGCTACTTGCCGATGCAGAACCGGCTGAAGACAAGATCGAGCACATCGTCGGTCGTGGTCCGGCCTACGATGTCGCCGAGATGGGAAAGGGCCAGCTGCAGGTCGACGGCGAGAAGGTCGGCCGATAATCCCTGTCCGAGACCGGCGGCCGCGTCCAGACAGGCGGCCAGGGTCCGGCGCAGGGAGTCGCGCTGGCGGATATTGGGCATGCAGGGGGCCTCACTCTCCAGGGGAGCGCCGCAGACGGCGTTATAGATGCGCTCCTCCAGTTCGGCCAGTCCCGCGCCGGTCCTGGCCGAAACCGCCGCCGTCGGCAGATCGCCGAACCGTTGCCGCAGGTCGGTGACGACCTCGGCCGGGATCAGGTCGATCTTGTTGAGCACCACGATCAGGGGCCGACCGGCCACGGAATCCACCAGAGCGGTTTCCTCCGCCGCGAGCGGCCGGCTGGCGTCGACCACCAGCAGCACGAGGTCGGCGGTTTCCGCCTTCTGCCGTGCCCGCCTGATGCCCATCTCCTCCACCGGTTCGGCGCCGGCGCGGATGCCGGCGGTGTCGACGATGCGCACCGGCATACCCCGCACATCCAGGCATTCTTCGATGGTGTCGCGGGTGGTGCCGGGGATCTCGGTGACGATCGCCCGCTCTTCGCGGAGCAGGGCATTGAGCAGCGACGACTTGCCGACGTTGGGGGGACCGAGGATGACCGCGGCAATGCCGTCGCGGATCAGTCTTCCCCCTTCCGAGGCAGCGATCAGCCGCCGGAGCGGGGCGATGACCTGGCGGTCGAGTTCCGCCGCCATGGCGGCTGTGTCGACGATCTCGACGTCTTCCTCGGGAAAATCGATGGCGACTTCGAGAACGGCGAGCATGCCGACCAGGACAGCACGGATGTTCTCCACCCGCCCGGCGAGGCCGCCGGCAAGGGTAGCCACCGCCAGCTCCACCGCCTTGCCGGTCCGGGCCTGCAGCAGTTCGATGACCGCCTCGGCGCGGGTGAGATCGATCCGACCGTTGACAAAGGCGCGGCGGGTGAATTCGCCGGCCGCTGCCGGCCGGGCGCCAGCGGCGTAACACAGGTCGAGGATGCGCTGCAGCAGCAGGGTGTTACCGTGGCAGTGGATCTCCACCACGTCTTCGCGGGTGTAGGAACGGGGCGCCTGCATGTAGACCGCCAGCACTTCATCGAAATGCCTGCCGGTCTCGGGATCGGCAATCCAGCCATGCTGCAGCCGGTGGCTTTCCAGGGCGGCCGTACCGGCCGAGGAGCGGAAGAGGCGGGTCAGAATCGACCGGCTGCCGTCGCCGCTGATCCGGACAATACCTATGCCGCCGCCACCGGGCGGGGTGGCGATGGCGGCGATGGTGTCCTCCAGGGCGGCGGGCGCCAGCATGGAAAAGGCGCTCAGGCCGTCAGGTCCGTACCCGGCGGCCCCGGGGCGCGCTGGAACCGGACCGGCGGATTTTTTTGCCCGGTTGGTAGATGACGATCTTCTTGAACAGGCCGTCGCCGATACTGCGGCTGCGTACCGCAGTGTCGTCCTGAATGGCCATGTGGATGATCCGCCGTTCGGCGGGATTGAGCGCGGCGATGGTGCGGCTCTCGCCGGTCTCCTTGACCTCGGTCGCCAGGGTGACCGCCATGTTCTCCAGTTCCTGGCGGCGGGAGGCACGGTATTCGCCGGCGTCGACGGTGATGACGATCCGGCGGCGGAACTGTTTGCTCAACATCTTGCGCAGCAGGTACTGCAGGCTGTCGAGCACCATTCCGTCCTCGCCGGTGAGGGTGGCGAGATCCTCGCCTTCGATGCGGGCGTCGAGGCCGTTGCCGCCCGCCTCCACCCGCGCCGTAACGGAAAGCCCCATCTTTTCGAGCAGCACTTGCAGCTGCCGCTCCGCCTCGGCAATGATTTCTGGGGACATTTCCGGCCGCTCCGCCACGCCGCCGGGCTCCTCCCGTCCGTCGCCGCCGTCGTCGCCGGCTTCTTCGCCATCGACGTCCGCGACCGTTTCGCCTCTTTCCGCAACGCCGCGCAGGGTGACGCGGACGCGGGCCTTTTTCAGGCCGAAACCGAAGATACCGGCCGAACCCACGGCCAGCACCTCGATGTCCAACTGCTCACGGTCGCAGGACAGGCTCTCGCAGGCGATGCGTATCGCTTCCTCGACGTTCTTGCCCGTGTATTCCTGAACAACTGCCATCTTCCACCTCTATGCTTGCTGCGCCCGCGGTGCCGCGCACCGGCCGGCGACAGGGGTTATGCCTCGTCCTGCCGGTTGATGAAGTATTGCTGGGCGATGGAGAGCAGGTTGTTGACCAGCCAGTAAAGCACCAGGCCCGAGGCAAAATTGAGAAACATGAAGGTGAAGATCAGGGGCAGAAACATCATCACCTTCTGCTGGGTCGGATCGCCGGCGGCAGGGCTCATCTTCTGCTGCAGAAACATCGACGCGCCCATCAGCAGGGTCAGAACGGGGATCCCGCCCAGATAGGGAATCTCCATGCCGATGGCCAGCCGGTCCGGCGCCGAAAGATCGTTGATCCAGAGCATGAACGGCGCGTGCCTGAGCTCGATGGTCTGCAGCAGCACCTTGTAAAGGGCGAAAAAGACCGGAATCTGCAGCAGCATCGGCAGGCAGCCGCCCAGCGGGTTGACCTTGTAGGTCTTGTACAGCTGCATCATCTCGACATTGAGCTTCTCCTTGTCGTTGCCGTATTTCTCCCGCAGTTTCGCCATCTTCGGCTGCAGCTTCTGCATGGTCTTCATCGATTTCATCCCTTTCTGGGCAATGGGCCAGAACAGGGCCTTGATGATGATCGTCACCAGGATGATCGCCACCCCGTAGTTGTGAACGTAGCGGTAGAGAAAGTTGAGCAGGGCCAGCGTCGGTTTGGCGATGAAATCCCACCAGCCGAAGTTGACGATCCGGGCGAGTTCGGCGTTGGCGGCGGTCAAGGCCTCCAGCTGCTTCGGGCCGAAATAGACGTTGCAGGCATAACGGCGCACCCCTTGCGGCGGCACGATCTCGGGCGCCCCGGTCAGCACGGTCCGCACCTGGGTCTCGCCGGAGACGGAAAGTTCGGCCCTGGCGTCTCCCCAGCGGCCGGAACCATCCTGGAGCGGAATGAGGCCGCAGAGGAAATAGGTGCCCTCGTAGGCGGTCCAGCGCAGCCCATCTCCGATGGACCGGCCGCCCTCCTTGCTGATGTCTTCCGGTTTGATCTGTTCGAGGCCGCCGCCGGTGAAGACGGCCGGGCCGCTGAACACGTAACTGTTGCTCACCGGCGAGAAGGGCCGATTGGTCATCCGCAGCAAGGGGGCGCCCTGCACCGGTGAATCGGTGCGGTTGATCACGTCAACCGACAGTTCCATCACATAGCTGTCCGCCGAAAAGGTCAACCGGCGCACCAGCTCGACCCCGGAGGGCAGCCTCCCGGACATGGTCAGCACCGCACTGCCGCTGTCGACGGTCAGCGCCGGCCGGTCGGCTTCGAAAAACGGCAGGGCCGCGCCATCTCCCCAGAGAAACTGCAGGGAAGGTTCGCTGCCCTCGGCGGCGGTCATCAACTCCTTGGGAGGGGAGTCGACAGCCACCGTTTCCCGGTACTTCTTGAGCAGGAAGCTCTTGACCCCACCGCCGTTTTCGGTGAACACCGCCCGGTAGAGCGGCGTATCGACGGTGATGTCGCGGGCCGGTCGCGCCGGCGGCGAGGCGGGCGGCGGGGAGGGGAGAGGAAGCTGCGGCGCGGTCAGCGAGACCTCCTGCCCGCCCGCGACGGGTGCGGCATTCTCCGTTACCGCCGGCGACGAGGGGGGAGGAGGAGGCGCGAACAGGTACTGGTAGCCGACCAGGATAATGACCGACAGGACTATGGCGAGAATCGCGCGATTGCTTTCCATGTTGCTGTTCTCATACAGATAGGGGCCGCTTACGGCCGTGATGGCGGAAAAGGCCGGACGACAGGCCCGAGGTTGCGTATTGTGCGTGCGTCACTCGATCGGCTCAACGGGATCAAAGCCGCCGCGATGGAAAGGGTGGCAGCGCAGCACCCTTTTCAGGGCAAGCCACGAACCGTGCCAGGCTCCATGCCGGTTGATGGCCTCGATGGCGTAATGGGAACAGGTGGGGGTGAAACGGCAGACAGGGGGAAGGACCGGTGAAAGGAGAAGCTGATAGCCCCGAACCAAGGCGAGAAGAATCGTTTTCACCCGAGCCTCCCTGGCTTCAGACTGCGGCAGGGGGCGCCTCGACCGGTTTGCCGGAATTTCCAGGCCTGAAGCTCAGCGGAGCAGCCGCTGGACTTCCTCGGCGAACTGATTGCTGGTGCAATCGAATTCCCGGCGCACCGCAAAGACCATGTCCGCCCCGGCGACGGCCGCTCTGGCGCAGAGCGCTTCCTGAAAAAAGGGCCTGTTGCGGCGGAAAAACTCCCGGATGAGCCGCTTGACCCGATTGCGTCGCACGGCAGACTTGAAACCGTGAACGCTGATGCCGAGCCGGCTTTCACCGCAATCGTTGGCGACCCAGATGAGGGTGAAGTTCCTGCCCCGCAATCTCCTGCCGTTGGCGTATACATGCCGGTACTGCCAGGGTTTCCTGAGCAGCAGCTCCTTCGGCAGACCACATGCACTCACGGCCGGCCGTTGCCACCGGTCACCCTCAGACGGCCAGTCGCTTGCGGCCCTTGGCGCGGCGGCGGCTGATGACGGCGCGGCCGGCCTTGGACTTCATCCGTTCACGGAAACCATGGGTGCGGACCTTCTTGATATTGCTGGGCTGAAACGTTCTTTTCATGACGGGTTCCTCTTGTCGTTCCCTTCGATCTCGGATTGCCACGAGGAAGGGAATTTGATGAAAACGGACCGATGTCCGGCACTGGTCGACCGAAAACCAACGATATTAAACAGGCATGACGCGTCTGTCAAGGAAAAGCCAAGGCGGCGGGCTGCCCCCGGCGGCGATGGCCGGCACCATCCCGACCTGACGCCGGGCGCGGCCCCTGATTCCCATTGACGAAGCGCCTGCATTTTTTTATGTTTCCTGATTCCGGACCGCCTGCCGGCGCCATCCTTTTCCTCCCACCGCACAACCAGAGGGACCGCCATGTACTTTCAGGACATCATCATGAAGCTCAACCAGTACTGGGCCAATCGAGGCTGCGTGGTCCAGCAGCCCTACGACATGGAGGTGGGCGCCGGCACCTTCCACCCCGCCACCCTGCTCCGCTCCCTCGGTCCGGAGCCCTGGAAAACCGCCTATGTCCAGCCTTCCCGCCGCCCCACCGACGGCCGCTACGGCGAAAACCCCAACCGGCTGCAGCATTACTACCAGTACCAGGTGATCATGAAACCGTCACCGCCGGATACTCAGGAGCTTTATCTGGACAGTTTGCGGCAGTTCGGCCTCGACCTGCTCGAACACGACATCCGTTTCGTCGAGGACGACTGGGAATCCCCCACTCTGGGCGCCAGCGGCCTCGGCTGGGAGGTCTGGCTCGACGGCATGGAAATCACCCAGTTCACCTACTTCCAGCACTGCGGCAGCCAGGAACTGCACCCGGTCACCGTTGAGATAACCTACGGCCTCGAACGGATCGCCATGTACCTGCAGGGCGTCAACAGCGTCTACGACATCGCCTGGAACGACACCGTCAAGTACGGCCAGATCTTTCACCAGGCCGAGGTGGAATTCTCCCGCTTCAACTTCGAGGAGGCCAACGTCGAGGCCCTGCTTTCCTTCTTCAACACCTTTGAGGCGGAAGCCCACCGGCTGCTGGAAAAAGAACTCATTCTGCCCGCCTACGACTACTGCCTGAAATGTTCCCACACCTTCAACCTGCTCGATGCGCGGAAGGCGATCAGCGTCGCCGAGCGCACCCGCTACATCGGCCGCATCCGCAACATCGCCCGCAAGGTGGCGCTGCAGTACATCGCCCAGCGCGAGGCCATGGGCCACCCGCTGCTGGCCGGAGGTCAGCGGTAATTCCAATCCTAAATCAAGCGGTGCCGTTGTCGGCAGCTGGCGGTGCCGGGTGGGCAGCGTCGCAGCGCAAGGCCGAGGCTGTTGCGAGTGAATCGCGGGCAAACACGGTCCGCCGACGTGAACCGCGGCAGGAAAAGGGAGGGAAAGGGACATGGCGGAAGTGCATGGGAATCGAACCCACCCACCAGGCTGTTAACCCGGTGCACCGGATTTGAAGTCCGGGAGGGCCACCAGACCCTTTCCACTTCCGAGCGGGGTCAACAGATTAATGAGCTTTGCCCAAAAGGACAATCTTTTTCTTCCCTTGACAAATCCCCTTGCATTCTCGGCATAATATCTTATTTATTACGGGGTCTTTCAGGACGGGCTCGGCGCAGTCAGACCCAACGCCCTCGGCCCGCAAAGACGGAACAGCACCGCCCCGGCGATCAGTATCAGCCCCGCATGCAATCCCTGCTCGACTCGTCAGCCACCGACACGGAGCATTTGCCCTCGCAGATGCAAGGGGTTACATCGCGTAGCGGCACCGGAATTCTTCCTGTCGCGGCCCCGGCGCACAAACGCGCCCGACGCGTCGACGGCCTGCGCATCATCCACTTTTCCTGCCCCCTCCAGCGCGGGGCAGGACGATAGCACTCCTGCCGGGGAGAGGGAACCCTCATGGAATGTGAACGCCTCATCAAACTGGTAAAA
This sequence comes from Thermodesulfobacteriota bacterium, assembly GCA_040755255.1. Taxonomy (GTDB): domain Bacteria; phylum Desulfobacterota; class Desulfobulbia; order Desulfobulbales; family S012-135; genus JBFLZZ01. Next base: position 24,846 of record JBFLZZ010000019.1, on the reverse strand, counting down.
TCCTGGTACCTGCAGGTGAAGGGCGAGGCGTTGGCGCCGGCCCGCATGGTCAGCTTCATGGAAAAACATGTCGCCGAATGCCCGATATGCATGGTCGACGATGAAGTCGAGGCCGAGGTGAACCGCATCGCCAGGATCATCCTGCCCGCCTCCAAAATCCCCAAGATCAAGAGCGCAGAGGAAGAAGTGGAAGAGGAAGCGGTCGAACCGGAGGGCGAAGCAGAACCCGCCGAGGAAGACGCCTTCGAGGAAGACGAGGAGTCGGACGAGGAAGAATGACCGTCGCCCCACTTCCCTGCCCGCCCACCGACAAGCGCCCGCCACGGGCGCTTTTTCATTTCCGGCCGCCGACGGGAAGGAAGTCGGGAAATCGTCGCGGCAGCGTCGCCCCTCTCCGGTGAAGTGCCCATCGGAATTTCAGCCACCCTCATTAAGGTGAGCACTGTTCCCGGGAGAACCCTCTCCCGCTGCTCAGCTAACCGTTCCCACCATCAGTATCCGCAGGGGACTTTCACCCTCGAGTCACCGACTCACCACCACAGTGAGCAGGAGAGCGCCATGCCCGGCGCAGCAACAAAAAAACCCGCAATCCCTTTCGGGAAGCGGGTTTTCGTATCTTACCGGACAGCTCCGGACTGTCGACTGGTGGCGATGCAGGGACTTGAACCCCGGACACTGCGGATATGAGCCGCATGCTCTGACCAGCTGAGCTACATCGCCATGGCTTGGAACTCTGCTATTTGAAAAATTTTCCCGGTTTTGTCAATACAAAAAAAGCCCCGGACGAGAGCCGGGGCTTTTTTCAGGCGAAAAACCGGGATCGGCTTACATCATGCCGCCCATGCCGCCCATGCCGCCCGGAGGCATGGCCGGGCCGGCCGGCTTCTCTTCCGGATGCTCGGCGATCATGCACTCGGTGGTCAGCAGCAGGCTGGCGACAGAGGCCGCGTTCTGCAGGGCGAAGCGGGTCACCTTGGCCGGGTCGATGACGCCGGCCTTGATCAGGTCCTCGTACTTCTCGGTGTCGGCATTGAAGCCGACCGCGCCCTTCTCGGCCTTGACATGCTCGACGATCACCGAGCCCTCGTAGCCGGCGTTGTTGGCGATCTGCCGCACCGGCTCCTCCAGGGAACGAACGATGATCTGCCGGCCCAGATCCTGGGCGCCGGACAGCTTCAGCTTGGCGAGGGCGTCGAGGCAGCGCAGGTAGGCAACGCCGCCGCCGGGAACGATCCCCTCTTCCACCGCAGCGCGGGTGGCGTTCAGGGCGTCCTCGACACGGGCCTTCTTCTCCTTCATTTCGATCTCGGTGGCCGCGCCGACGTTGATCACCGCCACGCCGCCGATCAGTTTGGCAAGGCGCTCCTGCAGCTTCTCGCGGTCGTAGTCGGAGGTGGATTCCTCGATCTGCTTGCGGATCTGCTTGACCCGGCCGGCCAGCTTGTCCTTGTCGCCGGCGCCGTCAACGATGGTGGTGTTGTCCTTGTCGATGACGATGCGCTTCGCCTGGCCGAGATCGTTCAGGGTGACGTTTTCCAGCTTGATGCCGAGGTCCTCGGTGATCACCTGGCCGCCGGTGAGGATGGCGATATCCTCCAGCATCGCCTTGCGGCGGTCGCCGAAGCCCGGCGCCTTCACCGCGGCGACGTTCAGGGTGCCGCGCAGCTTGTTGACCACCAGGGTGGCCAGGGCCTCGCCTTCGACGTCCTCGGCGATGATCACCAGCGGCTTGCCCATCTTGGCGATCTGCTCCAGGATCGGCAGCAGATCCTTCATGCTGGTGACCTTCTTCTCGTTGATCAGGATGTAGGGATCCTCGATGTTGGCCTCCATCTTCTCCGGATCGGTGACGAAGTAGGGGGAGAGGTAGCCGCGGTCGAACTGCATGCCCTCGACCACGTCCAGGGTGGTCTCCATGCCCTTGGCTTCCTCGACGGTGATCACGCCTTCCTTGCCGACCTTGTCCATGGCCTCGGCGATGATGTTGCCGATGGTGGCGTCGTTGTTGGCGGAGATGGTGCCAACCTGGGCAATTTCCTTCTGCTCCTTGGTCGGCTTGGCGATGTTGCGCAGTTCGGCGACCACCGCCTCGACGCTGGCGTCGATGCCGCGCTTGATCTCCATCGGGTTGTTGCCGGCGGCCACCAGCTTGGAGCCCTCGCGGTAGATGGCCTGGGCGAGGATGGTGGCGGTGGTGGTACCGTCACCGGCGACGTCGCTGGTTTTGGAAGCGACTTCCTTCACCATCTGGGCGCCCATGTTCTCGAACTTGTCCTTCAGCTCGATCTCCTTGGCGACGGAAACGCCGTCCTTGGTGATGGTCGGAGCACCGAAGGATTTCTCCAGCAGGACGTTGCGGCCCTTGGGCCCCAGGGTGACCTTCACCGCGTCGGCCAGGGTATTGACGCCGTTCAGCACCGACTCGCGGGCCTTTACACCAAACTTGATATCTTTCGCAGCCATTATCTCTTTTCTCCTTGTTCGATTATAGGTTCAACGGATCAGCGTTCGACGACGCAGAGGATATCGTCCTCGCGGAGGATGAGGTAGTCCTGCCCCTCCAGCTTGACGTCGGTGCCGCCGTACTTGCTGAACAGAACCCGATCCCCGGCCTTCAGGGTGCCGGCCACCCGCTCTCCCTTGTCGTTGAGTTTGCCGGGACCGACGGCGACAACCTCGCCTTCGGCGGGCTTTTCCTTGGCGGTGTCCGGGATGATGATCCCGCCCTTGGTTTTTTCCTCTTCCTCGAGTCTCTTGACCAGTACCCGGTCATTCAACGGACGAATTTTCATGCGTTTCCTCCATGCGTTTCGTGATGATATGGTTTCTGAAATTTCGCCCCGGCGGACTGGCCGGGAACGTTCCAAGATGGCGAGGGTACAGCGAAGTATGTGGAAGGCCTTCCCCGCTCGATGATTGCCAAACCATAGGGACGGCCCCCTGAAAAATCAAGGCCGGCCCATCGATTTTTTTTTCTCCGTCATTTCAAAAAGATAGACGGGATTTCCCGGCGAAGCGAAGCGCTCCCCGAAGCGGGAAAGGCGGCATCAAACGCGCATGACCCAGCCGTGGGAATCCTGTGCGCGGCCGTACTGAATGGCGGTGAGCTCGTCGAAAAGCCGCCGGGCGAGCGGCCCGGTGACGCCGCCGTTGATGGAGTGATTGACCTCGCGGTAGTAGAGCGAGCCCACCGGCGAGATGACCGCGGCGGTGCCGGTGCCGAACACCTCGCTGAGTCGGCCGGAGTCGCTGGCCGCCAGCACCTCGTCGATGCTGATCTGCCGCTCGGCAACCGCGAGCCCCCAGTCGCGGAGAAGGCAAAGGGCGGAATCCCGGGTGATGCCCGGCAGGATGGAACCGTTCAACGGCGGCGTCACCACCTCGCCGTCGATGACGAAGAAAATGTTCATCGTCCCGACTTCCTCGACCCAGCGCCGTTCCACCGCATCGAGCCAGAGCACCTGGGTGAAGCCCTGGCGCTGGGCCTCCACCGCCGCCATGATGCTGGCCGCGTAGTTGCCGGCGGTCTTGGCTTCGCCGACACCGCCGCGCACCGCCCGGACGTACTTGTCGGTGACGAAGATCTTCACCGGGTTGAAGCCCTCGGGGTAGTAGGCGCCCACCGGGCTCAGGATGATGAAGAACAGGTATTTTTTCGCCGGCCGCACCCCGAGCGCCGCCTCGGTGGCGATCATCGTCGGCCGGATATAGAGGCTGGCGCCCGCCGCGGAGGGAATCCAGTCGCGCTCGACGGCAAGCAGCCGGCAAAGACCTTCCAGGACGTCGTCCAGCGGCAGGGGGGGCATGCACATCCGTTCGGCGGAGCGGTTCATCCGGCCGAAATTGTCCCGGGGCCGGAAGAGGTAGGTGACGCCATCGGCGCCGCGGTAGGCCTTCATCCCCTCGAAAATCGCCTGGCCGTAGTGCAGGACCATGGCGGCGGGATCGAGGACGAAATCATGGTACGGGGTGATGGCGGCGGCGTGCCAGCCTTTGCCCTCTTCGTAGCACATGGTGAACATGTGGTCCGTCATGTGCCGGCCGAAGCCGAGGCTGTGCTGATCCGGCTTGTCCTTGCGGCGATCCGCCGCCAGGGTCTCCACTCGCAGATTCATGTTCGCTCGGCTCCTTGCCAGGCGCGGTCAGGCGTACGCCTTCCCCTCTCGGTACATCGACTCCGCTTCGGTGATGAACTGGTCGAACACCTCGCGGACACTGAGGATTTCCTTCATCTTGTAGACGTTCTCGCCGGAGAAGAACAGCCCTTCCTGGGTGTTGCCGTCCCTGGCCTTGTTGAGGCGGTCGCTGATACAGTAGCGGTAATCGCATTTCTTCAGGCACTTGAAGAGACATTCCTTGGCCTTCACCGAACCGTCCTCGCCCATCATCTCCTCGACGAAAGGGGTACGGATCGCCCGGCCCGGCAAGCCCACCGGCGAACGGACGAGGACGACATCCTCTTTTCCCGCCCGGCGCAGCACTTCCTTGAACTCATCGTCCACCGAACATTCCCTGGTGAGAACGAAGCGGGTGGCGACCTGGACGCCGTCGGCGCCGTACTTGTCCATCATCTCCGCCATCTCGTAGCCGTTGGTGATGCCGCCCGCGGCGATCAGCGGCACCTTTTTCACCACCTTGCGGATTTCGGGAAAAAGGTCGCGCAGGGCGCGGTCGGTGCCGAGATGGCCGCCCGCCTCCTTGGCCTCGACGACGATGGCGGCGGCACCGAGGTTTTCGGCGAGCTTGGCAAAGGCGGGCGAGGAGACGATGGAGACGATGGGCACGTCGTGATCCTTGCCGATCTTGAAGATATCCCTGGAGAATCCGGCGCCGGTGACGATCATGTCGACGCCGGCCTCGATGGAGCCCATCACCAGATTGTAGAAATTCTTCATGGCGAACATGATGTTGACCGCGATTACCCCATTGGTCAGGCTCTTCGCCCGCCGGATGTCGGCCTGCAGTTCCTCGACGGGGATGGACGAGCCGCCGATGGTGCCGATGCCGCCGCATTCCGCCACCGGCACGGCGAGCGCGCTGGTGGAAACACGGATGGACATGCCCCCCTGAACCAGGGGCACGGCTGCGGTGAATTTACCGATGGTAAGCGGGGGAAGTTTCATCAATCATGCTCTCCGATAGATAGGATGGCGGTGGAGGCTGGGCCGGCGGGCGGCGGACCGGGAATACGGCAGGGAATTCGCCCCGGCACATGTTCCCCAGCAAAAAAGACTGTGTATAATGCACCCTGCTCCGTGGTTTGTCAAGCAACAGCGCGCGGCGGCGTCCAAGCTCGGGATGCCCAGGCCGGCAGCCGGAGAAGCCCGGCAAAGAAGAGCCGCCCCTTGCCCTTCGCCCCGGAACTGCAGTATAGTTCGCGGGCACAGACCGCTCACCCCGTTTATCCACCCCTTTCCCAGGTAGCATGTGATGATCCCGCCTTCCTCCCTCGGCTTCGATATCGACGGCGTCATCGCCAACACCGCCGAGGCCTTTCTGCGCATCGCCGCCGGCGAGTACGGCCTCACCGGCCTCACCCTCGAGGACATCCGCGAGTTCGAGGTCGAAAACTGCATCGATGCGGATCCGGCGGTCATTTCCGAAATTTTCGAGCGGCTGATGGTCGATCCGGTCGGCGAGGGCATCCGCCCCATGCCCTATGCGGTCACCGTCCTCGACGAACTGGCACGGGCGGCGCCGGTCACCCTGATCACCGCCCGTCCACTCCGGCGCCCCATCGAAAGCTGGCTGTGCCGGAACCTTACCCCGCGGACCACCGCCAACATGCGCCTCACTGCCACCGGCGAACACGACGGCAAGGGCCGCTTCATAAAAAATCTCGGCCTCCACTTTTTTGTTGATGATCGCGCCGAAACCTGTAACGCTCTGGCCATGCAAGGGGTCACGGCCATCGTCTACGATCAGCCCTGGAACCGCGGCAGACACCGGCTCAGCTCGGTGGACAGCTGGCCGGCCATATGGAATCTCTGCTTCGGCGCCGGCGGATGATCTGCCCCCACTGCAAGACAAACGTCGCCGACCGGCCGCTGGTGACCGTCGACGCCATCATCCAGATGGCCGGCGGCATCGTCCTGATCGAGCGCAGGAATCCTCCCTTTGGCTGGGCCCTGCCGGGCGGTTTCGTCGATTACGGCGAAACCCTCGAACAGGCCGTTCTCCGGGAAACCAGGGAAGAAACCGGCCTGGAACTGGACGATCTGCGCCAGTTTCATACCTTCTCCGACCCCGGCCGTGATCCGCGCCACCACACGGTCAGCACCGTGTTCGCCGCCACCGGCCGGGGACGACTGCAGGCCGGCGACGATGCCGCCAGGGCCGCCGTTTTTCCATTGGACAACCTCCCTCCCCTCGTTTTCGACCACAGGACCATCATCGATGCCTATTTCCGCCTCCGCTCTGCCTCCTGAACCTGCACTCTGCAACATTCTGCTCGTCGACGACGATCCGGTGGTCCTCACCCTGCTCCACTCCTTCGTCTCCTCGCTCAACCACCAGTGCGACACCGCCGAGGACGGCCATGCCGCCATCGAAAAGCTGCAGAAGCAGCCCTACGACCTGGTGATCACCGACATGGTCATGCCCAACCTCGACGGCATGGAACTGCTTCGCCATATCAGGGATCACCATCCCAACACGGACGTCATCGTCGTCACCGGCCACCCCTCCACCTTCACCTTCACCGACGTCATCCGCGCCGGCGCCATCGACTTCATCACCAAGCCCTTTCTGAAGGATGAACTGGAGGCGAAGATCAGCCGGGTGCTCCGGGAGCGGGCCATCATCCGGCAGCTCGAACAGATTTCCATGAAGGATGCCCTGACCGGCCTCAACAACCGCCGCAGTTTCGACGAAAAGATCCGCGAGGAATCCCAGCGGGCACTGCGTCAAAGATACCCCCTCTTCCTGGCCCTGGTCGATGTCGACAACTTCAAGGCGTACAACGACGCCTACGGCCATCCCGCCGGCGACAAACTGCTGCGGGACATCGCCGTCGGCATGGCCGGTTGCGTCCGCAGCAACGTCGACATCGTCTTCCGCTACGGCGGCGACGAGTTCGCCATCATCTTCCCGCAGATCAGCACCGAGCAGGCTACCGAGATCGGCACCCGGATTCTCGAATGCCTGTCACGCAACAACAGCCGGGGCGTGGGCATCAGCATCGGCCTCGCCGCCTTTGCCAGGGATCAGGACCGCCCCCTCGATGACGACATCGCGGCGCTGGTCAAACGTGCCGACGAGGCCCTTTACCGCTCCAAGGCCGCCGGCCGCGGCTGTCTCACCGTCTCCGAATCCTGACGACATCGCAGGAAGTCACTGAACGTGACCTCCGACCACGTAATCACCATCGATTAGAAGGCAGGGCATTGTCGGCATCGCGGCTCTCGCGATTCCGACAATGCGGAACCACCCGCCGCCCCCGGCCGCCCCCTTCTCCCTGCCGGAAATTCCGCACGGAGCGGTTGAAGTTGCGCGACATCTCTGGTATATATGCCGGATTCTTTAACCTGGAGGAACATTGTCAACATGGAAACAGCACAACACAACACAATGGAAGAAATGAGTTTCGCGCAGCTTTTCGAGGAAAGCCTCAAGGTTGCCAACGAAGGCGATGTCGTCATCGGCACGGTGGTCGGCATCGACAAGGACCGGGCCATCGTCGACATCGGCGACAAGGCCGAGAGCGCCATCCCCCTGTCGGAGTTCAAACGCGACACCGACGGCGAGGAAGTGAAGATCGGTGACACCTTCGAGGTCTACGTCGAAAAACGTGAGGCCGAAGGCGGTATCCGTCTTTCCCGGGAAAAGGCCATCGGCATCAAGGTCTGGGAAGAAATCGCCAAGATTCAGGAAGAAGACGGCACCATCGAGGGCCGTATCGAATACCGGGTCAAGGGCGGCATGTCGGTCGACATCGGCGTTCCGGCCTTCCTCCCCTACTCACAGATCGATCTGCGGCCGGTGAAGGATCTCGACGCGCTGATCGGCGAGAGCTTCGATTTCAAGATTCTGAAATTCAACCGCAAGCGCAACAACGTCGTCATCTCCCGCCGCGCCATTCTCGAAGGCGCCAGGGAGAAGCTGCGGGCGCGGATGCGCGACACCCTGGTGGAAGGCGCCACCCTCGAAGGCACCATCACCAACATCACCGACTACGGCATCTTCATCGATCTCGGCGGCATGGACGGTCTCTGCCACATCACCGACCTGTCCTGGGGCAGGGTTTCCCACCCGTCCAAGCTGTACAAGGTGGGTGAGCCGATCACCGTCAAGATCCTCAAGTACGACCGCGAAACCGACAAGGTCTCCCTCGGCGTCAAGCAGTTGAAGGCCGACCCCTGGCTCACCGTGGCGGACCGCTACCCCGTGGGCTCGCGCGTCTCCGGCAAGGTGGTGTCCATCACCGATTATGGCGTTTTCGCCGAACTGGAGGAAGGCGTCGAAGGCCTGATCCACATCTCCGAGATGTCCTGGTCGAAAAAGATGCGCCACCCATCCAAGATCGTCAACGTCGGCGACCTGGTGGACATCGTGGTGCTGAACGTCGACGTCGACGCCAAACGGATTTCCCTGGGCATGAAGCAGCTGCAGCCCAACCCCTGGGATCAGGTCGCCGATACCTATCCGGTGGGCTCGATCATCGAGGGCAAGATCAAGAACATCACCGATTTCGGCCTGTTCATCGGCATCGAGGACGGCATCGACGGTCTGATCCACGTTTCCGACCTGTCATGGACCGAGCGGATCAAGCACCCGGCCGAGAAATTCGCCAAGGGCGACACGGTGCAGGCGGTGGTCCTCAAGATCGACAAGGAGAACGAGCGGTTCTCCCTGGGCATCAAGCAGCTTGAGCCGGATCCCTGGGATTCCGCGGTGGAGAAGTACCGGCTGGGCTCCAAGGTCAGCGGCAAGGTGACCAACGTCACCGACTTCGGCGTCTTCATCGAGCTCGAGGAAGGCATCGAGGGGCTCATCCACGTCTCTGAGATCAGCAAGGACAAGGTGAACACCCCGGTGGGCATCTACAAGGTCGGCGACGAGATCGAGGCACGGGTGATCAACGTTTCCGCCAAGGACCGCAAGATCGGCCTGTCGATCAAGGCGCTCTCCGACGACGACGAACAGAGCAGCTACCTGCAGTACCAGGCGAAGAAGGAGAAGGAGGGCCCGTCCACCATCGGCGACCTGCTCAACGACGCCAAGAAGCAGGCGGAGATGGACGCCGGCAACGACTGATTCCAATTCCGCGATGACACAAAGGTTATTCCGTCAGGAACACCCGGTTCTGCTTGGGTTCATCATACTCGGCTGCATCTTCCTGGTGTTCTGGGGCGGAATAGCCTTTTTTGTTAGCCGGCTGACACACCCCGGCAGGAATCCTGCCGGTGGACCGGGGGTGGGCGTCGTCGAACTCTTCGGGCCGATTCTCTCCCCCGAAGACACCCTCGCCGACTTGGCCGAGATGCGCCGGGACGATGCGGTCAAGGCCATCGTCCTGCGCATCGACAGCCCGGGCGGTGCCGTCGGCGCCGCCCAGGAGATCTATGCCGAGGTGCTGCGCACCGACAAGGTCAAGCCGGTGATCGCCTCCATGGGATCGCTCGCCGCCTCGGGCGGCTACTATGCCGCCATCGGCGCCAGAAAGATCTACGCCAACCCCGGAACCCTCACCGGCTCCATCGGGGTCATCGCCAAATTCGCCAACCTGGAAGAGCTGTTCGCCAAGATCGGCTACCGCAGCGAGGTCATCAAGAGCGGCGCCCTCAAGGACATCGGTTCCCCCGACCGGACGATGACCGAGGAGGAGCGTCTCCTCCTGCAGGAGGTGCTCGATTCGGTCCACGGTCAATTCATCGCCGCGGTCGCCCAGCGCCGCAACCTGGCGGAAGACGAGGTGCGGAAACTCGCCGACGGCCGGATCCTTTCCGGTCAGCAGGCCATGACCGCCGGCCTGATCGACGGCTTCGGCAACCTCACCGACGCGGCGCAAGCCGCGGCGGCGGCCGGCGGCGTCGAAGACGGCGGCGAGCCGAAACTCATCTATCCCGGCAAGGACGAGCCTTTCTGGAAGAAATTCCTCTCGGTCCAGGCAGACAGCTGGATTGCCGCCCTGTCGCGCCTGCGGCTGCCCTTTCTCTCCTACGAGTGGAAAGGCCCGACCGGCGGCTGACGCCCCTGCGGCGCCGAACCAACACCCCTTACGGGCAATACCGGCCTGCCGGCTTCCTGCAGAAGATCCGGCCACGGTCGTCGAAAAAAAGGAAGAACTATGCTGAAAGGTGATCTGATCGACATGGTGGCCGAACGCATGAACGGCTACCTGAAGAAGGACATTGGCCAGGCCATCGACATCATCCTGGATTCCATCGCCGAAGGTCTCGCCCAGGGCCAGCGGGTCGAGATCAGGGGTTTCGGCTCCTTTTCCGTCCGCGAGCGGCAGTCCCGGATCACCAAAAACCCCAGGACCGGCAAGGAGATGAGCATCCCGGCTCGCCGGAACCTCCACTTCACCATGAGCAAATCGCTCAAGGATCCGCTGGTCCGCAAGTAATACATGCCTTGCGCCCGGCAGTCCGTTCAGCCGCGGGAAATCAGGGCAACGGTGGGAAAACGCCCTTGCCCGGGCGAAGGACCTCCGGTTCCTCGCCGACCAGCGAGACCACGGTGGATGGGGTGGGAAAAACAGAACCGCCGTCGATGATCACGTCGACCAGCTTGGCGAACTTCTCCTCGACCATGTACGGTTCAGAGACAAAATCCTCCTCCCCGGGGAGAAGGGCGCTGGTGGTCACCACCGGGTTGCCCAGCAGGGCGACGAGTTCCCGGCAGATGGCGTTGTCGGGAACCCGGATACCGACCGTTTTCTGACGGGTCATCATGATCTTGGGCACGATCTTCATCGCCGGCAGGACGAAGGTGTAGGGGCCGGGCAAGCACTTGCGCATGATGCGGTAGGCGAGATTGGAGATGTGGCAGTAGGTGCTCACATCCTTGAGATCGGCGCACATGAAGCTGAAGGGTTTGTCGGCGGCGCGGCGCTTGATCTGAAAGATCCTCTTCACCGCCTTCTGGTTGTAAATGTCGCAGCCGATGCCGTAGACGGTGTCGGTGGGGTAGCAGATGACCGCTCCCTGGCGCATGGCCTCCACCACCGGCTCCAGGAGCCGGCGCTGGGGATTGTCTGGGTTGATGTTCAGATACATGTCCGGCTCAGATCGGGTTTTCCCCTGGGTGCGCCGTGCGCCGCTTGCCAGAGGGGAAGGTCATCATATATTATCGGGCATCAGGAAGCAATCCCCATCGGCCGGAGCCTGCCCGCGGTCTTCTCCCCAGCCTCGGCGGGGTCACACACGTCACAAGGAGAACAGCGATGCTGGACAACCTCATTGAACATGCCTACACCTTCGACGATCTGCTCCTTCTTCCCGGCGCCTCCGAGGTTCTGCCGTCGGAAGTCAGCCTGGCCACCCGGCTCACCCGCTCCATCACCCTCAACATTCCGCTGATCAGCGCCGCCATGGACTCGGTCACCGAACACCGCACCGCCATCACCATGGCGCGGGAGGGCGGTCTCGGCATCATTCACAAGAACATCACCGAGGAAGAGCAGATCATCGAGGTCACCCGGGTGAAGAAATCCGAATCGGGCATGATCGTCGACCCGATCACCGTCAAGGAGAATCAGACGGTGGGGGATGTCCGCACCATCATGAGCACCTACCGCATCTCGGGGCTGCCCGTGCTGCGCGGCAAGAAACTGGTGGGCATCGTCACCAACCGTGATCTCCGCTTCGTCTCCGACTCCAGCAAGAAGGTGAAGGAGGTGATGACCAGCAGGAATCTGGTCACCGCGCCGATGGGCATCACCCTGGAGGATTCCAAGACGCTGCTCCACGAGCACCGCATCGAGAAGCTGCTGGTGGTCGACAAGAAGGGCGACCTCAAGGGGCTGATCACCATCAAGGACATCGAAAAGGTGCGCAAGTACCCGCACGCGGCCAAGGATCCCATGGGCCGGCTGCGGGTGGGCGCCGCCATCGGCGTCAACACCGGAGACGAGCATGTCGCCGGTCTGGTCAAGGCCGGGGTCGACGTGGTGGTGCTCGATTCCGCCCACGGCCATTCCCGCAACATCGTGCGGGCGGTGCAGCGGGTCAAGCACTCCTTTCCCGATCTGCCGCTCATCGCCGGCAACATTGCCACCGCCGAGGCGGCCGAGGCGCTGATCAAGGCGGGCGCCGACTGCATCAAGGTGGGAGTGGGGCCCGGCTCCATCTGCACCACCCGCATCGTCGCCGGCGTCGGCGTGCCGCAGATGACCGCCATCCACAACTGCGCCACCGCGGCGGCCAAGCACGACGTCCCGGTGATCTCCGACGGCGGCATCAAGTTTTCCGGCGACATCACCAAGGCCCTGGGCGGCGGCGCCCACGTCATCATGATCGGCAGCCTGTTCGCCGGCACCGACGAGGCGCCCGGCGAGACCTTCCTCTACCAGGGGCGGACCTACAAGGGCTACCGGGGCATGGGCTCCCTGGGCGCGATGAAGAAAGGCTCCAGCGACCGCTATTTTCAGGACGAGGCGGACAGCCCCTCCAAGCTGGTGCCGGAGGGCATCGAAGGCAAGGTTCCCTACCGTGGGCCGCTGTCGACCATGATCTACCAGCTGATGGGCGGCCTGCGCTCCGGCATGGGCTACGTCGGCGCCCGCACCATCGACGAATTGCGCCAGAAGGCGCGCTTCGTCCGAATCACCGCCGCCGGCCTCAAGGAAAGCCACGTCCACGACGTGATCATCACCAAGGAAGCGCCCAACTACCGGCTGGGATGAGCCGGCGCAGAGAGGAAGCAATGGATATCCACAGCGACAAGATACTGATACTCGACTTCGGTTCCCAGACCACCCAGCTCATCGCCCGCCGCATCCGCGAGCAGAAGGTGTACTGCGAGATCCACCCCTTCAACCTGACGCTGGACAAGATCCGCGACATGGCGCCCCGGGGCATCGTCCTTTCCGGAGGCCCCTCCTCGGTGTACGACGAGGGGGCACCGAAGAGCGATCCCGCCATCTTCGAGCTCGGCCTGCCGGTGCTCGGTATCTGCTACGGTGCCCAGCTGATGACCACCCAGCTGGGCGGCCGGGTGGAAAAGGCCGCCAAACGGGAATTCGGCAAGGCCTACCTGGAAGTCAAGTACGACGGCGGCCTCTTCGCCGGCATGGAAAGGGATCATGCCGAATACCAGGTCTGGATGAGCCACGGCGACCGGATCGAGGCACTGCCCCCCGCCTTTGAGATCACCGCGGTGAGCGAGCACTCGCCCAACGCCGCCATCCGGCACCTGGAGAAGCCCTTTGTCGGCGTGCAGTTTCATCCCGAGGTGGCGCACACCCTCATCGGCAATGACGTGCTGCGCAATTTTCTCTTCGGCATCTGCGGCTGCGAACCGAGCTGGACGATGCACAACTTCATCGAGACCACCGTCCGCGACATCCGGGACCAGGTGGGCGGCGACAAGGTGATCTGCGCCCTGTCCGGCGGCGTCGATTCCTCGGTGGTCGCCGCTCTGGTGCACCGGGCGATCGGCGACCAGCTCACCTGCATCTTCGTCGACAACGGCTTCATGCGCACCGGCGAAACCGACAGCGTCCTCCGTTTTTTCCGGGAAAAGACCGGGCTCAACGTGGTACATGCCGACGCCCGCGCCTACTTCCTCGACCAGGTGGCCGGGGTGGTCGATCCCGAGGTGAAGCGCAAGCGGATCGGCCACGGCTTCATCAAGATCTTCGAGGAAGAGTCCGCCCGGCTGGGCGAAGTCCGCTTCCTCGCCCAGGGCACCCTCTACCCCGACGTCATCGAGTCCGTCTCCTTCAAGGGTCCGTCGGCGGTGATCAAATCCCATCACAACGTCGGCGGTCTGCCCGAGCACATGAAGATGGCGCTCATCGAACCGCTGCGCGAACTGTTCAAGGACGAAGTCCGCGAGCTGGGACTGGAACTGGGGCTGCCGGAAGAAGCGATCTACCGCCAGCCTTTCCCGGGACCGGGCCTCGCCATCCGCATCCTGGGCGAAATCACCGAGGCGCGGCTGGCCATCCTCCGCCAGGCGGACGTCATCGTCCTCGAGGAGATGAAGCGCTCCGGCTACTACCGCAAGGTGTGGCAGTCGTTCGCGGTGCTGCTCCCTATCCAGACCGTCGGCGTCATGGGCGACGAGCGCACCTACGAGCACGTGGTTGCCCTGCGCTGCGTCAACTCGGTGGACGCGATGACCGCCGACTGGACGCCGCTGCCCTACGAGCTGCTCGGCCGCATCTCCAACCGGATCATCAACGAGGTGCGCGGCGTCAACCGGGTGGTGTACGACATCTCCTCCAAGCCGCCCTCCACCATCGAATGGGAGTAATCCCCTGTAACCGTTCAGCATGGGTGGTTGTTCCCCATCGTACCCGTGTGGCGAAGGGTTACGATCCCCCCTGATCGGACCGGGGCGTTACCTTTTCAACCCCCGGGCCAGTTCGCGGACGCGCGCCATGGTTTCGCCGAGGTCGATGGTGACCAGCCGCCGGTTCTCCACCACGGCGCGGCCGCCGACGTAGACCGCCTCGACATCACCGCCCCGGGCCGCATAGACCAGCAGGTCCGGACCGTGCCAGGGCGTGAGATGTGGCCGGTCGAGATCGATCACCAGAAAATCCGCCAGATACCCGGGCGCCAGCGCCCCGAGGGCTCCCCCCATGCCGAAGACGGCGGCACCGCCGACGGTGGCCATGCCGAGCACCGCCGCCGCCGGCATCACCGCCGGATCGCCCTTCGCCACCTTGTGCAAACGGGCGCAGCTGCCCATTTCCCCGAACATGTCGAGATCGTTGTTGCTGGCGGCGCCGTCGGTGCCGAGTCCCACCGGCATGCCGGCCATGGCGGTGAGATGCGCCGTGCCGCTCGCCAGCTTCATGTTGCTTTCCGGACAGCTGATCACCCCGGCGCCGCTTTCGCGCATGACCGCGATGTCCTCGTCGTCGAGATGGACACAGTGGACGCAGACCGCGCCGGGATCGAGCACCCCGAGCCCGGCAAGGTAACGGACCGGGCTGACGCCGTGCTCCTGCCGGCAGGTCCGCGCCTCATGGGCGGTTTCCGCCAGATGGATGCACCAGGGCACTCCGTATGACCGGGCCAGTGCCCGGCTGGCGGTGATGGTGGCGGCGGAACAGGTGTAGGGGGAATGGCAGAAGACGGAGGGGGTCACCAGCGGGTCATGCCCGACCCAGCGGTCGAGATGAGCCTGTGCGACAAGGAGGTTGCGGGACGGGTCGTCGACGCCGGGCGCGGGAAAGTCGATCACCCCCTGGGCCGCCACCGCCCGGATGCCGCACTCGGCGAAGGCGCGGGCCGCGTCGCCCTCGAAAAAATAGCCGTCCGCCACCAGGGTGGTACCGGAAAGCAGCATTTCCGCCGCGGCGAGTTTGCTGCACCAGTAGACCATCTCCGGCCGGACATGACGGGCTTCGGCGGGAAAGATGTGTTCCTGGAGCCAGGTCAGCAGCGGCAGGTCGTCGGCCATGCCCCGGAACAGGGTCATCGCCGCATGGCAATGGCCGTTGACCAGGCCGGGCATCAGCAGTTTGCCGGTAACATCGATGTGCCGGCGCGCCCGTTGGCGGATGTCGGGGGGCAACTCGGCCAGGGGGCCGGCGGCAAGGATGCGGCCACCGGCAACGGCGAGATGGGATGAGGCTACCGGTTCGACGCCGGCCCGCGTCAGCAGCATGCCGCCGGTGAGCAGCAGATCGACGGCGGGGCCGACGGCAAGGGTCATGGGCGGGGGCCGATTCCCGGGGGGAAAACGTCGTCACCCGGACAGAAAAAAGACGCTGCCGTGCCTGTTGCAGCATTGGGCAGGAGGCACGCCGCTGTCGTCGGTTCAGTCTTCATGGACGATGGTGATGCACTTGCGCGGGCAGAAGGCCGCCGCTTCCTCCAGTTCGCGGCTCGCCGTTGCCCGGCTGCGGATTTCCTTGGCGGTACCGCCGCCATCGTCCATGACGAAGTGTTCGGGGCAGAGCTCGACGCAGCCGCCGCAGCCATTGCAGCGATAAGAATCGACACTGATACCGAAATACTTTTCGTCCCGTTTGTACGTCATGTCTCCGTCCCCGTGATCCGCGCGCCGACTCCCGGCGCCGAGAAGGACCGCCAGCTCCGTGGTGCGGAGTCCGCCCTCTGCCGGCTTCGCCCTGTCTTTTCCGCTCCACAGTCTCGTTCTGCTCAGCACGCCCATCCCTCCCCCCGCCCGATCGCCGCGGCGACCGTCACACCAACACGTCCGCGGCCTGGGAAACGACGGCCGAATCGATGGCTGCCCGGTCGTCGCTGCTTGCCTCCAGATAGGCGTTGTACAATAGCCGGTTGACCTCTCTGGGAACACCGCCGCTCAGCTGAAAGATCCGATCGTAGGCGTTTTCCTGCACGAAACCCAGGGGTGCCTTGCATTTGAGCAGCCGATACTTGATCATCTGCTCCGTCTCCTGGCGGGTCAACGGCGCCAGTTGCACCGCAAAGGTGATCCGGCCGCGCAGGGAGGCGTAACTCGGGCTCTTCAGCCGGCGGCGCAGCACATCCTCGGAGATGAGCAGCACGGTGATCAGTTTGTCGCTTTCCGTTTCCAGATTGGACAGGGTTCGCAGCAGATGCAGGGCGTCGGCCTGGAGGAAATGGGCCTCGTCGATGACCACCACCAGCCGTTTGCCTCTCGCATGGCGGGCAAGGGCCTGTTCCTGGACTCTGCCGATGCGGGCCGCCGTCTGGCGCGGCGCATCCCCTTGCTGCAGTTCCAGCAACAGGGCATCGAGCAGGCCGCCCTTGCCCATTCCCGGATGCACGGATACGACCACCGGATCGTACAAGCCGGGATCGAGCGACCGCAGCACCACCTGCGACACCAGCGTCTTCCCGGTGCCCGACTGGCCGGTGAGCAGCACCAGCGCGTGGCCGTCCTCGATGCCGCAGCGGAGTTTGATCACCGCCTCCTCGTGCTGGCGGGTCCTGAAAAACAGATCCGTGTCGATGGTGTCCCGGAACGGGTTCCTCGGCATGGCCACTCTGGGAAAATTCATTACCGCGGCTGTCATCTCCCTTCACCCTCCCCCAGCATGTTCAGATAGCGTTTGAAGGCGGAACCGAGCACCACCTCCGGATCCTGCCGGTGCAGCAGGGCACCCGCCACGTTGGCGATATTCCTCGCCGCCCGGCTCTCGGGCCGGAAGACCGAGAGAGGAACACGGCGGTTCACCGCGGCGGCCACCGTCGCGTCCTTGAGGACGTAGCCGATATTCTCCACCGTCACCCCGAGGAACTGCCCGGCGCAGGTGGAAAACCGGCTGGCGACATCGGCCGCCTGCCGCAAAGATTCCGCCATATTCACCAGGCAATAGACCGGCCGCTTGGCGCCGCCGGCCCGCTGCATGGCCTTCAGCAGACCATAGGCGTCGGCCAGGGAGGTTATGTCAGGGGTAAGGACGAACAGCACCTCATCGGCGGCGGCGAGAAAATCCCGTACCCCCTTGCCCATGCCGGCGCCGGTGTCGACGAGGATGACGTCGGCACGGCGCTCGATCTCGGCCAGGGCGGCGATGATCAGCTGCCGCTGGCGGGGGTTGCTGTCCGCCAGAGTCAGGGTCCCGCTTCCTCCGGGAATGAGGCCCACCCCTTCCGGCCCTTCGGCGATGAGTTCCTCCACGTTCTTTTCGCCGCTCAGCAGGTCGCCCAGGTCATGTCGGGGCAGTATGCCGGCAAGAAGGTGGATGTTGGCCATTCCCATGTCCGCATCCAGGATCAGGCACAGTTTGCCTGCCCGCTGCAGTTCGATGGCGAGATTGAGGGCGAGATTGGTCTTGCCGACCCCTCCCTTGCCGCTGGTAACGGCGATGACCCTGCCGTACCGGGCTCCGGTGGCGATGGTGGCGGCCAGTTCCCCCGACTGCCGCTGACAACGCTGATCGATGCCCAGAAAGGCGGCAACCGCGTCCCTTTCATAGACGTAGCGATCGCCCTGCAGCTGTTTTTCCGGCAGTTCGTCGGGGTATTCCGATTCGTAAAAGCGAAGGACGCTCTCCTCGAGCCCGGTTTCCCTGGCGATTTCCTGAATGGTGAGGGGCATCTTGCTGGTAATGTCACTTGCGGGACGGATGCGTGAATCCCCGATCCGCGGCCGGTTTGGTTCCACAGCCCGTACCGCTTGCCGCGGCCGTTCCGCGTTGCGCGCGCAGGCAACAGGAGACAGGCGAAAGGTAGCAGGGAAGGATTCGATTTGTCAAAATGTTTCTCTCCCCTGCCTTGCCATGCACGGGATGCACCCGGATGAGGACACCGCCCCTGCCCGGTCTTGCCGAGAAACAGCGTGACGAAGCGATCCAGAATTACCCGTCAGCCCGCCGCCAGCCCGGGGAGTTTCTCTAGAGGCGTACGGCAGGCTGGTCCGGCGGGAAAAGACGGCGTCTCTGGACGTTCGGGAGGAAAAACGGGACAGTTTGGCGGCGTTCACTCGGGAACGGCGGGCAGGGCCTTACGGATGGTTTCCAGCACCTTCTCCAGCATGAAGGGCTTCTTGAGACAGGCGAAGGCCCCCATGCCGACCGTATCGGCGATCTCCTTCTTGCTGGCGAGGCCGGTGATGATGACCACCTTGACCTCCGGGAATTCCTCCCGCACGAACTGCAGCACCTCGAGGCCGTCCTTGCGCGGCATGCGGATGTCGAGCAGGATAAGATCGTACTTGCGGAAGCGGAGCTGGCTGATGCCTTCCACCCCGTCATAGGCGCCGTCGACCTCATAGCCGGCATCGCGCAAGGTTTCCTGGAGCATGTCGTTCAGAAGATGCTCGTCGTCGATGACCAGGATCCGGTGCCGGCTCTTCTTGACCGGCGCTGCCGGCCGGGATTCCTTGATGGACTCCTTCAGGGCGCGCAGGCGGCCGCCCTTGTCCACCGGCAGGGAAACGGTGAAGGTGGTCCCCTTGCCGAGGGCGGACTGTACCCGGATGGTGCCGCCGTTATGTTCGACGATGGTATTGCAGATGACCAGGCCCAGACCGCTCCCCTCCCCCTCCTTCTTGGTGGTGAAAAAGGGATCGAATATCCGACTCAGGTGTTTGGGGTCGATACCGGTGCCGGTATCGGTGAAGGTGACGTCCACCATTTTGCCGGCATTCCCCGCCGTGATGGTGATGGAACCGCCCTTTGGCATGGCATGGGAGGCGTTGATCAGCAGATTCATGAAAACCTGCTCGATCTGCAGCGCATCCACCATCACCTCGGGCAGGTCGGCCGCCAGGTTGCTCGCAACCGAAATGTTGCGAAGGCAGACCCGGTCGCCGAGTACCTTCAGGACCCGATCGAGGATCTCCTCGACCCTGGCGGTGGCGAATTTGGGCTGGGACGGGCGGGCGAAGCCCATCATCTCCTGGATGATCTTGGAGATCCGCTGCACCTGGCTGGCGACGATCTCCAGCCGTTCGCCGGTGGCACCGCCATCGTCCAGGGAACGGGCCATGCTCTTCAGGAACTGGACGTTCAACGAGATGATGGTCAGCGGATTGTTGATCTCGTGCGCCGCCCCCGCCGCCAGCTGCCCCACCGTCGCCAGCCGGTGCGAGTGAAAGAGCTGGCGCTGGTTTTCCTCCATTTTCCGGGAGGCTTCGGCCAGCTTGTCCGCCTGGCGGGACAGGTGCTGTTCCAGGAGCAGCCGCTCGACGATGCTGCCGGCGGTGAGGGCGAAGGTGCCGAACCGTCGGTGCAGATCAGCGGCTCCCTCTCCCGGCACTCCCATCCCGCCGAAATCGATGAGCAGCATGCCGTATACGGCTTCGCGGCCGCTGACCGCTGTCACCTGGGGGGTGAAGAAGGTTGCCATGAACCGGGCGCCGGCCAGCATGCCGGCCAGGCCGTTTTCCGGGATCTTGCCGGAGAAGGCCTCGGCGGTTACCTGGCGAAGGCGCTCGATGGCGACCTGTTCGATCTCCGCCATGGCACCGCCGCGCAGGGAGGCGTATTTTTCCATGGCGACGAGATGCACCGGCATCTCCATTTCCTGAAGCAGCCCGTGCTGGAGCAGGCTGCCGGTGAAGACCTGCCGTTCCTCGTCGCGGATCAGGCATAAACTGCTTTCCACTCCGAAGGCGCGTTGGACGTGCTCGTTGATCACCCTGGCGGATGCCCGCGTGCCCATCCGGGCGTGCAGTTCCCGGACCAGGGTGCAGGAGGCGTCCATCACCCGGTTGGCTTCGCCCAGCTCCCGGTTGTTCTTCTCCAGGGCCATACTGGCACTGCCGAGGCTGACGTTGGCGCTGGCCACCAGCTTGCGGTATTCGTCCTCGTCCCAGAACCCGAGCACCGT
The DNA here is from genome assembly GCA_040755255.1 of Thermodesulfobacteriota bacterium. Lineage (GTDB taxonomy): Bacteria > Desulfobacterota > Desulfobulbia > Desulfobulbales > S012-135 > JBFLZZ01. The sequence goes on along the minus strand of JBFLZZ010000019.1, from coordinate 4,435 downwards.
GCCGAGGGCCTTTACCCGATCGTGGGTGGCGGCCATCAGGGCATCTACCTCGGCGGGGCTGATGCTGTGGTGCAGCATCAGGTTTTCGAGGGCGAAATGGAAATGCTCATGGGAATAGGAACCCTCGGTCAGCAGATAGCTGCTGCCGATGTTGTGGGAAACGCAGAGGACATCGGCAAAACGGAGCAGAGCCCCGAGATTTTCCGATTCGGGAATGATCGTGTCGGATACCGGCTGATGGTGCAGCCAGATGGCGTTGACCAGATTTTCCGGGAAACGCCAGTGTTCCGCCGCCTGCCGCCCCATCTCCATGTGGGTGGTGCCGAGAAAGCCTTTCTCCAGATCGAGCGGCAGCGGTCCGTGGACGCTGAAGGATCCCTGCCGGTCGATTTCCTCGCACAGGGCGGCGAATTCCGCCGGGCGCTGGAGATAGGCGACGAGTTTGCCTATGTCATGGACCAGGCCGGCGAGGTAGGCCTCGTCCGGCGAAGAAAAACCCAGACGGCCGGCAAGCGATTCGGCGGTGACCGCGACCCCCACGGAATGAAGCCAGAACTTCACCAGTTTTTCCCGCTGGTGGTCCACCTTTTTCGAAAAACTCGCGAAGATGGTGGCGGACAGGATAATGCTGCGAACGGCATTGAAACCGAGCAGGGCGATTGCCTGGTCGATGGAGGAAATTTTTCGGGAACTGACGTAGGCGGTGTTGGCGTAATGGAGGATCCGCGAAGCGAGGACCTGATCGTTCCGCAACAGATCGGCAACCGAGCTGAAACTGGAATGTTCCCCTTCCATCAACCTGATCGCTTCCATGGCGATCGCAGGCAGCGTCGGCAGGCGATTGACGTCGATGGTCGAAGACAGTACAGACGTTTCTGGCTCAGTCATTCCTTCTTCCATTCTCCACACTCGGATGTCGGCGGCCCCGGTCCCTTTGCGCCCCTCCGCAAAGCGACAGGTTTCATTATACCGAACAACGCCCCCAGAGAGGCAAGCAAAATTGACGGGCACGCAGCTCGCCGGCAGGGACCGTCCATCTACGGAAGCAACGGGAGTACGAAAAAACCTCGCCTGCACAGCAGGCTTATCAACCATCCGTCTGCTGGCGGAGGCTGGACGCGGCGCCGAATTTGGCCGGCTCTGAAAAATCCAAAGCAAAGCCGAGGTCGATTGTACCACAATGTGACACAATCGTGTCAAGAGGCAACAAAGGCGGGAATATACGGCGGTGGAGCTGAGCGAGGCCCTCAGCTCCAGGATCAGGGTGCCATTGGTGCTGTTCGGGCCGCAGGCGTTCCCCGGCGCACTACCCGGGTGCCCTGCGAGGCGGCCAGGCCGACACCACCATTTCCGACGCGGAGGTGCCGAACCCGATGATCACTGCCGCTCATCTGCGGCGGCATGCCGAACTGGCGGGCGGTGGAGGCTGAAACCCTCCTTGAGCCGGTTGTACCAGGCCTTCACCTTGCTTATTACAGTGGCCAGCAGGTTTTCTTGCCTTTCCTCGACGGAAAGGGCCCTGCCATGAATCTGCAGGTTTATTCTTTCGGCCCGGAGGGCCGGATCGGGATGGCTGGAAAGGAAGGAATGACCGCTGCCCAGACCGGCAAGCTTGGTCAGGGCCGAAACCGCATCCTCCGGCGCATGACCTCGCGCCTTGAGGAAGGACAGGCCATAGTCATCGGCCACCTTCTCCTCGAATTGCGAGAATTGCGCCGCCATCAGCCGTTCGACCAGTCCTCCCAGTTGCGAGCGGGCAAGATCCGCCGCCATACCTTCCTGCGCCGCCAGTCCCTTGCGCACGGCGCTGGCGGCATAGGCAAGGCGCAACTGTTTGCGGGTATGCTGTTTCACGATATGCCCCATTTCATGGCCGATCACAAATCGAAGCTCGCCATCATCGAGCATGTCCATCAGGCCGCTGAAGATCCGGATAGAACCGTCCGCCATGGCAAAGGCGTTCACCTCGTCGCGCAAATACACCTTGTAATTGAAGGTGTAGCCATCCTGCTCATACAGTTCGCCCACCAAGGCCTGCAAGCGTTTCGCATAGTGGTTCGCGGCCGGAGCAACCGGCTGCTTTCCGTCCAGGAAGGCCGATGATTTCCCGGCCAGTTCCAACACCGCCTGGTCGGAAAGGGTGATCGCTTTATAGGCATCAATCCCGGCCTCGGTGGCCAGTTGCATATCGGTATTCTCACAGCCGGCCAATAGCGCGGCCGCCCAGGCCAGCAGCAGGAGATGAAATAGACGCGCGCGCCTCACCCGCAGGGCAAGACCGAATGCAACGGAGGCTGAGATGAGTTTCATACCGTTCCTCTTCTTTCGGTTCTTCCCTTCACATCACCCCCAAAATCCACCCTTCCACCCGGGCGACATGGTATTCACCGGGCAGCATGTCGGGCTTGAGAAATTTGCCGAGGCTGCCATCCATATCCATCTGCCGCAGCCAGGCGGCAGTCACATAGGCGTCGTGCTGGTCGGGCGTGCGTCCCGCCCGTGGAGTGCTCTTGCTCCACAGCGACGGGTAGACCTCCACCAGTGCGGACTTGCCCGCAGGGATCTCCCAGCCGTCGAAGGGCCAGAAGTGGATCCGGCCTCCAAGCTGATTGCGCAGATAGCGCAGCCAGGGCAGCCCGGCATGGGTCGATTTGGCCACCGAACCAGGCACATCGAAGTGAAAGACCGATTTGGCCCCGGCCCGTTCCTCAGTGATGCGCCGCCAGCGGGCGCTGCCGGAACGGGCCTCGCCTTTCCCCCGTAAGCCGTGCCGGATGAAATCGACGTAGGTGTGGGCGTCGGTCGGCCAGTGTTTCTGGAAATCGTCGAGGAAGGTCGGCCAGTCCGGCTCTATCCAATGAACCTCGAAATACCGCATGGGGAAGGAAAAGCCGTGGTCGATACCGACGATGGCCGGCATATCCCCGGTCAACTGATCTGCCAGCCACTCCGCCAGGCCGCGCCGTGTCCAGTACTTGCGCGGGCTGGGCGGCGGCTCCACCTCCACCGGCACAGATGCGCGGCTGGCCTCGTAGACACGAAGACCCTTCAGGCTGGAATCCGGGGTTTGTGCTCCGGAGTAGTCGATGCCGATATAGCGGTTGAAGACAGGATGCGTCATAACCTCTCTTTCAGAAATCTGCTAATCGGTGAGATGGGCGAGACGCTAGGTCGGAAGCCGTGTCGTGAGCTTCCCGTGACAGTTGTTACGTGTTGCTTACTAGGCAGAATTCATCTCGAATTCTGGGATCATCCACAAAGAGCTCATCCAGGACCTGATTTCGGACTCGCTCGTATGCCTGCCCGTTGCCGTTCGGAACGCATCGAAGATGATGCCGCCGATGTCATTGGTCATGACGTCATCATGAAACCTGGATTTTGTTGCGGAATAGACGATCATGGCTGCCATCTGGGGGTCAGAGAGTGGCTCACAGATTTGTATACTTGGTGTTTCTCCCTTTTGCCTTTTCCACCGGATACTTCCGTTCGCTTTTCTCGATCTTCCTCCGCAGTGCCCTGTCGAGGTCGACATCGAACCGATGGGAAAACCGGAGGAGAAAAAAAAAGACATCTGCAAGTTCGTCTTCGATCTCTTCCTTGATTTTCGCATCATCCAGCAGCGCCAACGCCTGTTCATCCGATTGAAAACGAAAATGTTCCAGGAGTTCCGCCGCCTCGGTAATCACTCCAATGGCCAAATCCTTGGGGCCGTGGAACTGGTCCCAGTCACGGGCTTCGCAAAATGCCCGAACGAGATCGGACAACTCCTGCATGGATCTCTGCTCTTCCATGTAGCTCTCCTCAAAAGCGTCAAGGTGCATCAGTGGCAGAATGCGGCGTATCATGCCGAGAATATTCGCATAAATCAATCATTCCAACTCTCCAGGCTTCCCTTTCAGTGCAAAAAACTAATCAAACTGCCTCTTCGCCAGGTTCACCTGGGAGAGTGCCAGCTGCCGCCGGACCTCCTTGACCGCTTCGGGAAAGTTTTCGGGTCAGCGAATCATGGCCATTGAACATCTCCCGCTGATTGGATCAATCGCAGCAGGCCGGAGTGACGTCCCGCTGTTGGCCGTCGCCAGTGCCCACAAGAAATCGATGGATGCAGAAAGGTCATGCAGAATCGCCCGACGATATGACATCTATTATGCGTCGTGCAACTGAAAAGTAAAAAAACAAAACCCGCCCAATAACCGGACGCGGTTAGTGGACGGGTTTGCCTATTGTAAATGGTGGAGGTGGCGGGAGTTGAACCCGCGTCCGAAGATACTCCGCTGCAAGCGTCTACGTGCGTATTTCTGTACTTGTGCTTATCGTGCGGCGTCCCCACCAGAACAAGGGGCCGTCCACACTATTCCGCGTTTGTCTCGCCGCGGACCGGCGGAAGCGGTCGTTGGCCAGCCGGCGAAGTCGGCGCCCTTACCCAGCCCCGCCG
>JBFLZZ010000018.1:0-70132 GCA_040755255.1 Thermodesulfobacteriota bacterium | reverse complement strand
GACGTAGAAAAAGCTGCGGCCGGGATCGTCGTCCTGGATCACCTCGTCGGCGAGGTTGGCCAGCATCAGCCACTGCAGGGTGCTGGTGTCCTGGAACTCGTCCAGCAGCCAGTGGTCGAGGGACGCGTCGAGGCGGGCGTCGATGTCGGGACGCTGGAACCTTTCCCGGGCGAGCAGCCGCTGGACGTCGTAGTAGGTCAGCTGGCCGCGTCTGCGGATCAGTCTTTCGTAGGCGGTCTCGTAATCGGCCACCAGCCGGTGGATGCCCCGGGCGCGGGCCGCCGCCGCGGTGAGCTCGGCATCGAAAACCCGCCGCAGCAGGCCGGTCAGCAGCCGGCAGCCGTTTTCGTCCAGTTCGACGGTGCAGCGCTCCATGGCCAGCGCCGCCCGGCCGGAAAGCAGTTCGGGCATCACCTCGCAGGCCTTGGTCAGCAGGTATTCGAGGGGGCGCGGCAGCGGGACGGCGGGGTCGAAGGCGGCGACCTCCTCGACGAACCGCTGCCAGCGCGCCAGCAGGGCGGGTTTCACCTGCGGTTCCACCAGGGCGAGCAGGGCGGCGCCGTCGGCGGCGGGGTCGGCACCATCCGGCCCCCAGCCCGGCACGGGGGGTACGCCCCAGAAGGCGGCCTCCGGCTGTTCGAGATAGAGATCCTGGCAATCGGCGATGAATTCGGCCAGCAAGGTGGACAACCGCCGTTCCTCGCGGCCGAAGCTGGCCTGGCGGAAGGCGGTGCGGAAGGCCTCGCTGTCGCCGCTGGAGGACAACAGACGCATGATCACCTGCCGCTGCAGGAAGTGGGCGGTGCCGGGGTTGTCGTCGATGATGGCGAAGCCGCCGCCCAGGTGGAAATGCAGGGGGAAGGACTGCAGGATGCGGATGGCGAAGCTGTCCAGGGTGCCGACGGTGAGGCGGTGCAGGCCGGCGAGCAGCCGCTTGAGGTCGGCCAGCGCCCGGGCGCGCGGATACGGGGCGCCGAGAAGTGCTCCCACCGCCGCCGCCGCCGATTCTTCCCTCGCCGCCCTGGCCAGATAGGCGATCACCGAGGAGAAGATCTCCGCCGCCGCCTTGCGGGAGAAGGTCAGGGCGACGATCCGTTCCGGGCTGGCGTCTCTGGCCAGCAGGCCGATATAGCGGTGGGCGAGATTGTAGGTCTTGCCCGAGCCGGCCGAGGCGGCGATGGCGAGATTCTTGGCCATCAGCTTCATGGCGTCTCCCTCGTCCGGAACCAGTCGGGGATGCGAAAGCAGGATGCGGCCGGCCCGGAAAACAATTCGGCGAAATCGTCGTGGCGGGGGGAGGGCGAGGGGGGCCAGAAGACCCCGGCGGCGATGTCGCGGACCACGCCGCCGGCGCAGGCGAGGGCCGAGGCAAGCAGGCTGTCGGTGAATCCTTCCCAGATCCGCAGGCCGCTTTCGCCGATCGCCTTGGGCAGCACCCAGTAGGCGAGTTCGGTGCCGGCGGCGGTGGCGCCGGTTGCCGCCAGCATGTGCAAATACAGGGGCAGCTGCAGGTCGAGCCAGGCCTTTTCCTTGCCGTCGGCCTCGGTGAGGGCGTAGGCCGGGGTCAGGCCGGCAGGCCGGCCGAGATGGGCGGCCTGCGGTTCCTTTGCCCGGTCGCCGGTCTTGTAATCGATGATCCGCAGACTGCCGCTCCGCCGGTGCCGGTCGATCCGGTCGATGCGGCCGACCACGGTGAGGCCGTCCAGGCGCAGTTCCCCTCTCTCCTCGATGGCGAGGATCTCCCAGCCATCGGCGGCGAGTTGCGCCTGGAGGCGGGCGGCGGCGGTCAGGCGTCGGCGCAGGGTATCCAGCTGCCAGGCCACCACCGCCGGCTGGCGCTTGCCGAAGCGGCCGCCGGCGTGGGCGCGGAGGCGGTCTTCGAGAAAGGCGGCGATAAGGCCGGGATCGGCGCAGGACCAGATCCGTTTTTCCCGTCCCATGTCCTCCAGGGCGGCATGGGCGAGGGTGCCGAAATCCAGGGCGTCCAGTTCCGTCTTGCTGGCGTCGAGCCGTTCCATGCCGAGAATCCGCCGCAGATAGAAGCGGAAGGGGCAGTCGAGGTACTCACCCAGCGCCGTCACCGACATGCGCTCCGGCAACGGATACGGGCCGGCGGCAACGGTGAGGGGGAAGGAGATCGTCCGCGCCGGCGCCGGGGGCGGTGGCGGCGGCGCGGCGAACAGCCGTGCCGCCCGGCCGGCGAGTTCCCCGTCCGCACAGCGGAACAGCAGCCGGGAGGGCAGCAGCGGTTCCCCCCTGAGCGACCGGCGGCCGAAGGTCAGCACGATCCGGCCGCCGCCGTGCCGCCGTTCGTTGACCGCCGCGGCGAGCAGCAGGCCGTCACGGGCGGCGACAAAGGCCTCGTCCCGCAGGCCGAGGCTGCCGGCGAGGGAATCGGGGAGAAAGGGGCTGTGTCGGAGCCGGGCCGGCACCCGGCCCTCGTTCATGCCGGCAATCACCAGCACCGGCGCATCCTGCCAGGCGTTTTCCAGCCAACCGCCCACCTCCAGGCTGTCGGGGTCGTGGGCCGGGTAGATGGCCGCATCCGCCAGCCGTTCCAGCAGCAGGGAGTAGAGCTCCTGCCGGTCGAGGGTGACGCCCTGCAGCCGGCCGCATTCGTCGAGCAGGGCGCGCAGCTGACCGGCGGCCTGGCGGAAGAGATGGCCGGCATCGTCGTCGGCGAGTTTCCGGTTGCCGTACACCGTGGTGAGCAGCTGCTCGACCGCCTCGGCCGGCGGTTGCCGGCGGAAGCGGTGCAGCAGGTCGGCGAGGCCGGCAAGCGCGCGGCGCAGGGCCGGATTGCCGCCGGGCGCTTCGAACAGGGCCTCCATCTGCTCCGGCAGCAGTTCCCCCATCCGTTCATCGAGGGCCTGCAGCAGCGCCGCCCCGGAACAGCCGGCGTAATCGGCGAGCCAGGCGAGCGCGTCGCCGTGCCGGCAGAAAAGGGCAAGATGGCGGCCGCTGCCCGATTCGGCGAGATCCTGGAACAAGCGGAGCAGAAGGACCACGCCGTGCCGGGATACGGGGATGCCGGCCGGATCGTAGGCGTCGATGCCGGCGTCGGTCAGGGAGTCGAGCAGTTGCGGCGCCAGTTCAGGATCGGCGACGCACACCGCCGCGGCCTGATCGCCGGCGCCGGCCAGGGCGGCGGCAACCGCCCGGGCCTGGCCGGCGGGATCGTCGGCGGCGGCCACCTCCAGCCCCGGTCCGGCGAGATCGATGGCAACGGAATTCCAACAGGCGGGCAGGGGACGGCCCCAGGGGTCGAAGCCGGCTGCCTCTTCCGCCGGTGCATGGATCAGTATGTCCACCGGCAGGGAGAGCCTGGCCATGGCGGCGACCGCAAGGGGCAGGGGATCCGGGACCGCGGCGACCACCAGCCGGCGGACCTTTGCCGGCAATCGCGGCCGTTTTCCGAGGGCGAGCCGGGCCGCGGCCGGGTCCGTGCCGCCCGCCGCGGCCACCGCCTGCAGGTAGAGTTGCTCGACCGCGGCCAGTTCCCGCCACAGTTCCGGTTCGCGGAGATTGTCGGCGGCGGCCATGGCGCCTGCCACCGTGTGGCCGCCCTCGACCAGGGCCGCCTTCAGGTCGCGCAGCAGCCGGCCGGTGGCCAGCGCCCAACCGAAGTCCCTTCCTTCCGGCTGGGAAGGAAAAAGGGCCGGGTACGACGGCGTCGGCAGCTTCCGCACCACCGCGGCCCAATGGGCCAGTTCGGCGGCGGGCGAGAGGCAGTCGATCCCGTGCCGGCCGGGATCGATGAGATAGGCCGGGGTCTCGATGGCGGGGGGAAGCAGGCCGGCGCCGCGGCCGGCGGCGGTCCGCACCAGGGCCTCGCGCAGCCGGCCGCCGGCGCCGCGGGTGGGAACGATGACCAGGATGGGGGAAAGATCGAAGAGCGGGCCGTCGAGACCGTCGAGCAGGAACCGGCAGACGCTCTCCGGCAGCGGCCGCCGCCAGTCGAGGAAGGTGCGGCGGGGCGGGATGCCGGCCCGCGGGGTCACCGCTCGATCCCGTACTCGTACTGCAGGCCGGTGTTGCTGCAGTGCAGGAGAAAGACGCGCAGCTCGAACAGGTTGTCCACCCGGAAGCGGACCTCCCAGTCGCCGATCTGGCCGCCGTGGGTGGTGAGCAGGTCGATGGCGAGGATCTGCACCTGCGCCGGCGCCGCCCCCAGCATCATCAGGAAGCGGTTGCGGGGCGCCCGCAGCAGCAGCAGGGACTGCTCCATCTCCACCGCCGTCTTCTTCAGGTTCCAGCGCACGGTCACCACGTCCTCCCGGCTGAATTTCAGCGAGGCGAGCCGGTTGCAGCCCTTGCGGTGCACCGACAGGCCGCGCTCGTCGAAAAATCCGATCAAGCCGTGGTCGACGGGCAGGGGGTTGCAGCAGCGGGAGAACTTGATGCTCACCGGATCGAGGCCGGTGAGTTCGATCTGGTTGAGGGCGCCGGTGGGCCGTTGCAGGGTCTTTCCGCCCGCCCACAGGCCGTGACGGATTTCGTAGATCAGATCCGGAAGCCGCAGCCTGCCCTTGCCGAGCTGCCGGTGGAGATCCTCGATGGAAGCGAGCCGGTAGTAGGCGAGCAGCTCGCCGATATCCTCGTGCTGGAGGACCTCCCGGGGGATGCCGTAGCGTTTCAGCTCCTGCTGGAGCATGCTTTCGCCGATCTCGCGGCAGAGATTGTCGACCCGCATCCGGAAGAGGCGGCCGATTTCCGCCCTGGCCCGCGGTTCGCGGCACAGTTCGAGGATGGAGGGATGGAAGCGCACCGCTTTTTCGCTGGTGAGGATCCGCACCTGGTCCCCGTCCTTGAGGACATGTTCGGGGCCGACCCGGCGCCGGCCGATCATCGCCGCCGTGCAGCGCCTGCCGATCTCGGTGTGGATCTTGAAGGCGAAATCAAGGACGATGGAGCCGTAGGGCAGGCAGATGCAGTCGCCCTTCGGGGTATAGGTGTAGATCTCCTTCTTGCCGCGCGCCGCGATGATGTCCCGGTAGGAGAGGTTGGAATCGGAAGCGAGGATGTTGAACATCTCGCTGATTTCCTTGTGAAAACCGCTGGGCATCTCCCCCTGCTGCAACCAGGCGCGGACGACGCCGCCGCGGGCGTCGCGCTGCATTTCCCGGGTGCGGATCTTGAACAGGTATTTGCGGCCCTTGATGTTGGCCTTGGCGTGCAGACTCTGGTAGCCGGTGGGCTTGGGGTTGGCGATGAAATCGCGGATGGTTCGGGGAATCGGCGGGAAGAGCTGGTCGACGGCCCCGAGGGCATGGTAGCAGGAGAGGACGTCGTCGACGACGATGATGATCTGCACCGGCAGATCGGCGGTGTGGGTGAGGATGTTGCGGTTGCCGTCGTAGTAGGCGGAAAGGCCGCGTGCCCGGACCCGCACCGTGGCCGGGATGTGATCCCGCTCCATGGCCTCGGCCACCTGTCTGCGGATGTCCTGGGCCTCCTCGCTCTCCTGGGACTGGCGGATGAGGGCCAGCACCTTCTGGCACTGGCGGGGGAACTTGAATTCGAGGGCGCGGTTGTACAGCTCCCGCTTCAGGCCGAACAGCCCCATGGTCAGGGCGAGCGGCGCGTACACCGCCAGGGTCTCCTCGGCGATCTTCTGCCGCTTGTGGCGGGGCATGGAGGACATGGTGCGCAGGTTGTGCAGCCGGTCGGCGAGTTTGATGATGATGACCGCCACCTCGTCGGCGGCGCCGGAGAAGATCTTGCGGTGCACCAGGTTGTAGAAGGTCTGGCGGTCGCCGGAGAACTCGCTGATCTTGGTGCAGCCGTCGACGATGCGGGCGATCTTGTCGCCGAAGATCTCGCTGATCACCGGGATGGTGACTTCCGGCACGTCCTCGACGGTGTCATGGAGGATGGCGGCGGCCAGGGTGTCCGGATCGGTGATCCCCAGTTCCTCGATGAGGATGGACACCACCTGGCAGGGATGGCTGACGTAGGCCTCGCCGGATTTGCGCTTCTGGCCGGAATGGGCGTCGACGGCAAAGGACAGCGCCTTCCAGAAGATGCGGGATGCGCTCTCCTGATCGCCGATGATTTCTTCCATCCGCTCGCAGAAGGCGCGCAGATCGAAGTGGTTTTTTTTCTTGCCGGAAGACATGCCGGGGATGTGCTCGCTGGGGCGGAAAAACGCTGCCGGGCCGCACTGGCAGGCCCTGCGGAAGTTGTGGCGCAAACCGATGGAGAATGATACCCTGAACCTCCATGCTTTGGAATCGGTTTATGGAGAATTCTCTTCGATTCCGGCCAATGCGCCCCATTGCCAGCAGGCCAGACCAGATGTCGAGAATCCGCAACCGCCCTCCCCGCCGCACATCACGAAAAAGCCCGGGACAGTCCCGCCGCCACGTTTCCCCGCCTCCCGTCAGAAGAACGGCATTGAGCGCCCTTGCCGGGCAACTGCTGTCCCTCATCCACCGGAGGGGCGGGCGGGCGACCATCGACGAGATCGGTGCCGAGCAGACCGGCCGCGCCGCCCGCCAGCAGGCCTTCAAGGCCCTGGATGGCCTCATCGACGAAGGCATTCTGGTCAAACGGAAAACAGACGGCTACAGTTTCGCCAGGCCGAACGACATCGTCGCCGGTCCCATCAGTATCCATCCCAAGGGCTTTGCCTTCGCCGAAACCGGCAGCGGCGAGGTGTTCGTTCCGCCGGGGGAGACCGGCAGTGCCCGCCACGGCGACACGGTGCTGCTCCTGATCACCGCCCGCGGCAAGGAAAGCCCGGTGGCGCGGGTGATCGCCGTGCTGGCGCGTACCGAAGGGTTGCTCACCGGCATCTATCTCGCCGGCACCCCCAGCGGCGTCGTCGAGCCCGACGACGAGCGCTACCCGTTCCGGCTGATCGTCCGCCGCGAAAACGCCATGGATGCCGCCGACGGCACGGCGGTGGTGGCCCGGCTGCTGCCGGGCGAGGCCGAGGCCGGGTTTATCGAGGCGAAGATCGTCGAAGTGCTGGGCGATGCCGAGCGGCTGGCGGTGCAGACGGAACTGGTGGTCAGAAAGCTCGATCTGCCCGCCGTGTTCGACGACGCGGTGCTGGCCGAGGCCGAAGCCCTGGACGGCCGGGTGATGCTCACCGCCGGACGGCTCGATCTCCGCGACGTGCCCCATATCACCATCGACGGCGAAACCGCCCGCGATTTCGACGACGCGGTGGCGCTGGAAAAGAGCGGCGACAACTGGCTGCTCCATGTTTCCATCGCCGACGTCAGCCATTACGTCACCCCCGGCAGCGCCATCGACCGGGAGGCGTACCGGCGCGGCACCAGCGTCTACTTTCCCGACCGGGTGCTGCCGATGCTGCCCGAGCGGTTGTCCAACGATCTCTGCAGCCTGGTGCCCCACGTCGACCGCTACGCCTTCTCGGCGATTCTCCGCTTCGACAGTACCGGCCGGCTGCTGGATCACCGTTTCGTCAAGAGCGTCATCAACAGCCGCCACCGGATGACCTACACCACGGTCGCCGCCATCGTCGTCGACCGCGACGAGGCCTCGCGCGCCCGGTACCACGACATCTGCCCGATGCTGGACGAAATGGCGGCCTTCGGCGCCGTGCTGGAACAGAGACGGCGGCGGCGCGGCGCCATCGGCTTCGAGATCCCGGAGGCCAGCATCGTCCTGGATGAAGAGAGTCGGGTCGCCGATATCGGCCACCGGCAGCGCAACCAGGCCCACCGGATCATCGAGAGCTTCATGCTGGCCGCCAACGAGGCGGTGGCGGAATACGCCGCCGGCCAGAAGTCCCGTGCCCTGGCCGCCTTTCTTTACCGGATCCACGAGGCGCCCGATCCGGCCAAGGTGCAGAGTTTTTTCGATTTCGCCGCCTCCCTCGGGCTTGCCACCGGCGAACCCGGCGAGGAACCCGCCTGGTTCGGCCGCATCCTCGACAAGGTGCTCGGCACGCCGCGGGAGTACATCATCAGCAACCTGATGCTTCGGGTCATGCAGCAGGCCCGCTACGCTCCGCACAACGCCGGCCATTTCGGGCTGGCCGCACCTTTCTACACCCATTTCACCTCGCCGATCCGCCGTTATCCCGATCTGCTGGTCCACCGGTCCCTGGCCGCCCTGGAGAAGCTTGGGCCGCAGCCGGAGAAGACGGACGCCGAGGCCATGGGCGAACATCTCTCCCAGCGGGAACGGCTGGCGGTGGACGCGGAGCGGGAGATCATGGACCGGGCCAAGGTGCTCTACCTGCAGCACCGCATCGGCGAGACCTTTCGCGCCATCGTGTCCGGAGTCAGTTCCTTCGGGATCTTCGTCGAACTCATCGACCACTACGTCAGCGGCGCGGTGAATATCGCCGATCTCACCGACGATTACTACACCGTCGACGAGAAGATGCACCGGCTGTACGGCCGGCGGAGCGGCAGAACCTACCAGATCGGCGATCAGGTCACGGTACGGCTGGTGAGCGTCGTCCGGCGGCGGCGGCACATCAATTTCGTCATCGAGGAAGAATGATGGCGTCGCCAACACTCCGATCTCCCTCGCCCGGCCGGTGGCGTGATGGGTGCCGGGCCGGGGAACATGGAACCTGTTCTCCATCGAATTTTTGTGCCCGGCCATCGCAAGCGGGACGATGAACCTGTTGCGGGACCATCACCAATGACGAACGACCGGCTGTGCGAGGAGATCCGCCCGCAGCTCGACAATCTCGCCGTGGTTCTGGTCCGGCCCAAGTTCGCGGAAAACATCGGCGCCGCCGCCCGGCTCTGCCACAACATGGGGATCGGCCGGCTGATCCTGGTGCGCGACGAGGAGCCGGATGGGGAGCGGATGCGGATGATGGCCACCCACAACGCCGTCAAGGTGCTCGACGCCATGGAGCGGTACCCGACCCTCGCCGCCGCCCTGGCGCCGTTTTCCCACGTCGTCGGCACCAGCGCCCGCACCGGCCGCCAGCGTCGCAATTGCAGCAGCCCCCGGGAGATGGCGGCCGGCCTGGTGGGGCTGCTCGCCGCCAACCGGGTGGCCCTGGTCTTCGGCCCGGAGGACCGCGGTCTCGAGAACGAGGATCTCGCCCTGTGCAATCAGCTGGTGACCATCGCCACCGTTGGTTTTTCCTCGCTGAACCTGGCGCAGGCGGTGGCCATCCTCTGCCACGAGACCCTTGCCGCCCTGCTGGAGGTTCACCACCGGGGCGGCGGGGGCGCCGCGCCCAAACAGGCGACCTCGGTGGAGATGGAAAACATGTACCGCCATGCCGACGAGGCCTTGCGGAAAATCGGTTTTTTGAAGGAAGGGGATCACGAGTACTGGATGCGCAGCATCCGCCAGTTCCTCGGACGCATCGGCATGCGTTCCCGGGAGGTCAGGCTGCTGCGTGGGGTCTGTCGGCAGTTTCTCTGGTATGAAAACCGGCGCGCTGCGCGTCGCGGGGACGAGGCCGGAGACGGAGAGAGGAAGGATGGAAATGACGGAGCAGAGTCATACCCGGCATAAACAGTCGATCCTCATCGTCGAGGACGATCCGGTCAACCGCCAGATCCTGGCCGCCATCGTCGGCCGCATGGGCCACCGCGTCCTGGAAGCGGCATCCGGCCTGGAAGGGCTCAACGCCGCCATCCGGGAAAACCCGGATCTCATTCTCCTCGACATCGTCATGGAGGGCCTCGACGGTTACGAGGTCTGCCGGCAGCTGAAGAAGGATCCGCAGACCGCCGTCATCCCCATCATCTTCATCTCGGCGCTGCGCGAGGAGCAGGACGAGGCCAAGGGCCTTGCCCTCGGCGCGGTGGATTACCTGTTCAAGCCGGTGAGCCGCACCATCGCCGAAGCGCGTATCTCCACCCACCTGGAACTCAAACGCCACCGCGACCGGCTGGAGGAGATCGTCCTCGAACGGACCAGGGAGCTGCACGATGTCCTGTCCCGTCTGAAGGTGCTGAAGGGACTCCTGCCCATCTGCGCCTCCTGCAAGAAGATCAGGGACGACAAGGGGACCTGGAACCGGATGGAGGAGTATATCGAAAACCGTTCCGAGGCGGAGTTTTCCCACGGGATCTGCCCGGAGTGCGCCCGCCGCCTCAATCCCGATATCTACGACGGCCTCGTCGGCAGGCAGGAGGAGTAGGGGGCGGGGAACTGATCACGGGGTAGCACCCATTGTCAGCACCCCGAACCGCTTACGGGGGCGGCGCTTCAGCCGCGGTCGAGGATATCCCTGATTTTTGCCAGCAGGTCCTGGGCGGAGAAGGGCTTTGCCAGGAAATCGCCCTTGCCCGGCGGCACGGTGGCGCCGAGACTGTTCATGTCCACCGGATAGCCGCTGATGAAAAGCACCCTGATCCCCGGCCGCAGGCGGCTGACTTCCCGCCATACCTCATAGCCGTATTTCTTGGGGAGAACCAGATCGAGGATCAGGAGGCCGATGTCCTTCCGGTGTTCGCAGAAGATCTCCATGGCCTTTTCGCCGTCGTCGGCGGTGAGCACCGAATAGCCGAAACGCCGCAGCAGCTCGCTGGCGAAGGTGCGCAGATTCTCCTCGTCCTCGACGAGGAGAATCTTTTCCCGGCCGCCGGTCATGTCCGCCGGTCTGCTTTCCTGTTCGGTCTCCGCTGCTTCCGGCACGGTCGGCAGGAAGATCCTGAAGGCGGACCCCTTGCCCGGTTCGCTGTCGACTTCGATCCAGCCGTTGTGCTGCTTGACGATGCCGTAGACGGTGGCCAGGCCGAGTCCGGTTCCCCGGCCTTCCTCCTTGGTGGTGAAAAAAGGCTCGAAGATCTGGGCGGCGGTCGCCTCGTCCATGCCGCTGCCGGTGTCGCTGACCTCGAGCACCGCGTATTCGCCGCCGGTGAGGGCGCCGAGGGCGGCAACGGCGTTGTCGTCCACCCGTATCTGGCGGCTGCTGATGCGGAGTTGCCCTCCGGTCGGCATGGCGTCGCGGGCGTTGACCACCAGATTGATCAGCACCTGGTCGAGCTGATTGGCGTCGGCCAGCAGGGTGCGGCCGCAGGCGAGTTCCACCGAGAAGTCGATGTCTTCGCCGATGAGGCGGCGCAGGAGTTTCTGGGTGGCGGCAAGGTGGCGGTCGAGGTCGATCCGGGTCATGTTCAGCAGCTGGCGGCGGCTGAAGGTGAGCAGACTCGAGGTGAGCTGGGCGGCGCGCTGGGAGGCCTGCAGAATCTGGTCGAGGTCGAGATGCTTCGGGTCGCCGGCCGGCAGCTTGAGCCGCAGGATATCGGCATAGCCGATGATCACCGAGAGGATATTGTTGAAATCGTGGGCGATGCCGCCGGCAAGCTGGCCGATGGCCTCCATTTTCTGGGCCTGGGCGAGCTGCCGTCGCAGCCGCGCCTGCTCGCTGACGTCGATGAGGATGCAGAAGATCTGCCGTGCCGCGGTGGCGCCGTCGGGGCCCGGCTTCCAGATGAGCTGGACGGTCGGTTGCCGGCCGCGGCCGGCAAGCCGCAGTTCCAGATCGGGGCACTCCCCCGCCTGCAGCAGCCGCTGCAGGCTGTGCTCGTACTGGCGGCGGGATTCGGTGGCCACCAGCTCGCTGAAAGGACGGCCGAGGACCTCGGCGGGGGCCAAATTGGTGAGCGACTGCCAGGCCCCGTTGACCAGGAGCAGGCGGCCGTCGCTGTCCAGGACCTGGCAGGCGACGGGGCCGTCTTCGAGCAGGGTGCGGAAGAGCTGATCGCGACTGATGGAGGCGTCAGCGACCGCCATCGGCATCTCCCCCTTCGGGCTCGCGGTCGAGGGGCAGCCGCACGGTGAAGACCGAGCCGGCGCCGCGCTCGCTTTTCGCTTCGATGGTGCCGCCGTGCTTGCGGACGATGTCGAGACTGATGCTGAGGCCGAGACCGGTGCCGCTGCCCGGCGCCTTGGTGGTGAAGAAGGGTTCGAAGATCCGCCGGCGGATGGAGGCGGGAATGCCGGGGCCGTTGTCGGCAACGGCGATGCAGGCCCAGCCCGGCTCCCGCCAGGTGCGCACGGTTATCTGCCCCTGTCCCCTGAGGGCATCGGTGGCGTTGACCAGCAGGTTCATCACCACCTGGCTGATCTGCCCGGCGACGCAGCGCACCGGCGGCAGGTCGCCGAAATCCTTCTCCACCGTCGCCCGGTGTTTCAGCTCGTTCCAGACGACATTGAGGGCGGTTTCCACGCACCCGTTGAGGTCGACGTACTGGCTGTCCTCGTCCTGGCGGGAGAAGCTCTTGAGATCGCCGACGATCTTGTTCACCCGGCGGGCGCCGTCCAGGCATTCGGCGATGAGCGAGTCCAGGTCGCCGAGGATGGCGTCCACGCGTCGGCTGCGGCGCAGCGCTTCCTCCTGTTGCCGCACCTCCGGCTCCGTCCGCTCGACAAGGCGGCGCACTTCCCCGATATAGTCGGCGAGGCCGGCGGAATATTTGGCCAACACCTGGAGATTGTTGTAGATGAACCCCATGGGGTTGTTGATCTCGTGGGCGACGCCGGCGGCAAGATGGCCGATGGATGCCAGTTTTTCCTGCTGGATCACCATGCTCTGGGTATCCTGCAGCTCCCGGTGCTGGCGGGCGAGTTCCTCGCGGCTCCGCAGGAGTTCCGCCTCCGCCTTTTTTCGCTCGCTGATGTCGCGGACGATGCCGACCGCCACCCATTTGTCGTCCCGTGTCATGGCGGCGAGGGACAGTTCCACCGGAAACTCGTGACCGTCCTGGTGCAGGGCGGTCAGCTCGAGCAGGCGGCCGAGCACCGGGCCGGTGCCGTGCTCCCAGAAGCGGGTCAGACCGGCGCGGCACTGCTGGCGCAGCCGTTCCGGGACGACCATCTCGTGCAGGTCCCGGCCCAGGATGTCCTGCCGGCGGAAACCGAAGATCCGTTCGGCCGCGGGGTTGAAGTAGTCGACCCTGCCCTGCTCGTCCATGACGATGATCCCGTCCAGCGCGGTTTCGGTGAGCAGCCGCTGCTGCTCGCGTGACGATGCCAGCTCCTTTTCCAGCCGCTGGCGGGTGAGGGCCTCGCTGAAGCGCTTCTCCACCTGGTGGAAGATCAGCGGCTTCATGAAGAAGTCGACGGCGCCGCCCTTCAGCGCCCGAAGGCTGTCCTCCAGGGTGACATTGCCGGTCATCATGCAGCAGATCATCCCGGGATCGTGGTGCCGCAGGGCTTCCAGCACCGCGGTGCCGGTCATGTCGGGCAGGACGATGTCGATGAGGGCGCACTGGTACCGCTGCTCCGCCGCCGCGGCAATCGCTTCGCCGCCGTTCTCGACGGCGGTGACCGCGTAGCCGTGCAGGGTCATGAATTCGCTGATGGTCTCGCGGATGAACAGGTCGTCGTCGACCACCAGAAGTTTGGCGGTGGGGCGGGCCGGGGCTGCGGGTTGCATGCTGCTGTTCAGGGTGACGGTTGCCGTTCCGTGGTCAACGTGGCGGTATGTTTCCCTTTCTTCGGGGAATGTTCCTATCATCGGGCATTTGCACTCTGGAAGTCAAGCGCAAAGGGCGGGGGTCATGAAGCGGGGCCGTCCTCCGGGTCGCGGGGGAGAAGCACGGTTATCGTGGTTCCCGAGCCGGGCCGGGAGTCGGCCTCGATGGCGCCGCCGTGTTCGCGGACGATGTCGCGGCTGATGGCCAGGCCGAGGCCGGTGCCTTCCTCCTTGCTGGAAAAGAAGGGCTCGAAGATGCGGGGCAGCAGCTCTTCCGGGATACCGCAGCCGGTGTCGGTGACGGCGACCCGGATGATTCCGGCCTCCTCGCCGGTGGCGATGGTGATCTCGCCGCGTTTCTCGATTGCCTGGGCGGCGTTGACCAGGATGTTCATGAATACCTGGCCGAGTTGGCGCGGGAAGCAGCGGCAGGGCGGGATCGCCCCGTATTCCCTGGTCACCGTTGCCTTGTACTTCAGCTCGTTATGACTGATGGCCAGGGCCTTGTCGATGATGTCGTTGATGCAGGCCTCCACCTTGGCCGGCCGTTCGAGCCGGGAAAAATCCTTGACGCCGTGCACCAGTTCGGTGATCCGGTCGATCCCCTCGCGGATTTCCGCGAAGAGGGAGGCGGTGTCCCCGGCGATGAAATCGATCTTGAAGGCGCCGCGCAGGGCATGGGCCGCCTGGCGGCCGTTGTCGTCGCAGGAATTCTCGATCAGTTGTTCCAGTTCCGCGGTGTAGTCCTGGAGCCGGCCGACGTATTTTTCCAGGTGCCGGCAGTTGCCGCCGACAAAGGCCACCGGGGTGTTCAGCTCATGGGCGATGCCGGCGGTGAGCTGGCCGAGACCGGCGAGCTGCTCGCTGCGGCGCAGATGGATGTCCATCTGTTCGAGCCTGGTGTAGGACTCCTTCAGTGCCCGGGTCCGCTCCAGGAAAAGTTCGACCAGGCCATGGTGATGGCGGCGGTGTTCCATCTCCAGGGCGCGCAGCCGCAGGGCGTTGGTGACGTGGAGCAGCACCTCCAGCCGTTCGAAGGGTTTGAGTACATAGCCGAAGGCACCCAGTTCCAGCGCCTTCATGGCGATTTCCCGGTCGTCGACCGCGGTCACCATGATGATGGCCAGATCCCGCTGGCTGCGGCGGGCGGTGGAGATGAGTTCGATGCCGGTCATCACCGGCATGTTGATGTCGGTGAGCAGCAGATCCACCCGCTGGTCATCGAGGCGGTCGAGGGCCTCCTGGCCGTTCTCGGCGGTGAGGCAGCGGTAGCCCTCCTGACTCAGCCAGCGTTGGAGCAGCTGGCGGATGGGCGGCTCGTCATCGACGATCAGCAGCGTTTCCTTGTTGGGTGCCATGTTTTCCTTCCTTGTTGCCGGCGTCGAGCACTTCCCTGACCGCCAGCGCCAGATCCCGGCGGAGCAGGGGCTTCAACAGGACCTTGGCGATCAGGCTGTCGGGGTTGGCGGTCTCGCAGACGAATTCACTGTAGCCGGTGGCGAGGATGACCGGCAGCCGATTCCGGACGTGGTGCAGTTCCCGGGCAAGTTCGATGCCGGTCATGTTCGGCATGGTCTGATCGGTGATCACCAGGTCGAAGTCGTCGGGGCGGGCGCGGAAGAGCTGCAGCGCTTCGATGCTGCCGGTTCTGGTTTCGACGTGATAGCCGAGGCTGGTCAGGGAACGCTGGCAGATCTCCACGATGGGCGCCTCGTCGTCGACGCAGAGGATCCGTTCGCTGCCGCGGGGAAGCCGTTCCTGCTGCACGGTCCTGGCAAGGATTTCCTGGCGGGCCAGCGGCCAGTAGATTTCGAAGGTGGAGCCCTTGCCGACCTCGCTGCGGACCTCGATATCCCCCTGCATGTCGGCGACGATGCCGTAGACCACGGCAAGCCCCAGGCCGGTGCCGTCCTCGGCCCCCTTGGTGGTGAAGTAGGGTTCGAAGATCCGTTCGCGGACGTCGGCGCGCATGCCGTGGCCGGTGTCCGTCACGGTCAGGCGGACGTACTCGCCGACCGGCAGCCGGCCGATGAGCCGCAGCGACGGCCGGATCAGGCAGACCGGTTCCAGACGCACGGTGAGGGTGCCGCCTTTTTCCCGCATGGCGTGAAAGGCGTTGGTGCAGAGATTCATCACCACCTGGTGGATCTGGGTGGGTTCGGCCAGCAGGGTCGTGGCCTCGGTGGCGATGGCGGAGCGGATGTCGATGGTGGTCGGCAGGGAGGAGCGCAGCATCTTCATCGCTTCCTTGACGATGAGATGGGCCTGGATGATCTGGATGTCCCGTTCCTTCTGGCGACTGAAGGTGAGGATCTGACGGACCAGTTCCCGTGCCCGGTTGCCGGCGGTGATGATCTGCTCGACATCGGTGCGCAGCTGGCCGTTGCCGGCGACGCCGTCCTTGACCAGGGCGGCGTAACCCAGGATGGCGGTGAGGATGTTGTTGAAATCGTGGGCGATGCCGCCGGCCAGGGTGCCGACCGCCTCCATCTTCTGACTCTGGCGGAGATGCTGCTGCAGCGCCGCCGTCGCCTCCCTGTCCTGGTGATGCTCCACCATGAAGGCGATGGTGTCGGCCACCGCGGTCAGGAACCGTTCCTCGCCGACATCGCGCCCGTGGTCGCTGGCGACGTAGATGTTGAGCACCCCCAGCACCTTGTCCTTGCGCACGATGGGAACGCAGTAATGGCCATGGGGCTGCATTCCCGGAAAGCCGACATCGTGACGGTCGTCGATCGCGGCGGCGTAGACGATTTCGCGGCCCTGGGCGGCGCGGCCGCAGAGGCACCGGCCGAAGGGGAGTCTGGCGCAGGCGTCCAGCAGCGGGGCGGCAAGACCGTTCTGGACGGTCAGCAGGAGATGCTGGCGTTTTTCGTCGGCCAGAAAGATTGCCCCCCGGCGCTGGAACACCAGCCAGGGCAGTTCCAGGAGATGGTCGAGGGTGCGCTGCAGTTTCTCCTTGAGGGGGATATCCTCGAGAACGATGCGCAGGAGCTGGTTGATCACCTCGCTGGTCTGGAAGTTGCGCAGGATTTCTTCCTCGGACAAGCGCAGAGAGCGGCGGATGCCCCAGATCTCCCTCGCCTTTTGCACCGCGAGATCGATCTGGGCGAAGTCGAGGGGCGGCAGGAAGATGTTGTCGGCGCCGTCGTGGAGGATGGCGAGCAGGCTCTCCACGGACACCTCGACGGGCAGGACGGCGATGTAGATGTCGGGGGCAAGGGCCCGCAGGTGCTTGAGCAGCTCCCGACAGTCGGTGTCGGGAAGCGGGCTGGCGATGAAGGCCGCGTCATGGCGTGCCGCCCGAACCGCCGCCACTGCCTCGGCGCCGGTTCGGCAAAGGGTGAGGGGACGGCCTTCTTTCCGGAACTCTTCGGCGAGCTGGTGGAGGGGGGCGCTTTCGTCACCGACGGCTAGGACACGGAACATGGCTGTTTCACCGCTACGGAAAAAGGGGTCGCCGGCCGGCAGGAACATGGTGAGGCATGGCTGCCGCCCGTCGGTAATGCCTGCGAGCCGGGGAATGATATTTTTTTACCTGCTTCTCCCACCGACAGGAAAGACTTTCAGGGCAGAAGGCATGTCCGCCCGGGCGCAGGCGGCCAACCGCTGCACGGCGGCCGCGTTTCGTTGAATCGACGAGAACGCCCACCGGAAATTGTACCACACTGTACGAAGGCTCCAGCGAATATTCACCGAGTCGGCCATGGGCGAAGACGGGATCATCGCTGCGCCGATGATTGCTCGTTGATTTTGTGTTCAATATTTGTGATAGTGGAGTGCGCCGCCGCCGTCCCGCGGCACGGTTGACGGCCAATGCCGGGGACAAGCCCCGGGACGGGCGGACGCCTGGGCGCAGGGCAAGCCGGGACAAAGCAACAATCGCCGGAGGAGAGAAACAGATGCCGAGTGACATCAGGACAGGAGTGTTGAAGGTCGCAACCCTTGCCGTTGCCTGTTTTTTCGTTCTTTGTCTTCCCATCCCCGGCAGTGCCGGGGTCCCCGGGTTCATGAAGGCACGGATGGGAACGCTGGCCGGGTCCATCGTCCTGCCGGGGCTGGAGATACCGCAGGACGGGGTCATCGTGGCCCTGTTCCAGAAGGAGTTGGGGCCGCCGCCCACCGAAGCGGGAATGCGGCGGATTCCGGAAATGGTCAGCCGTTCCGATGCCGCGGGCGCAATCTCCGTCGAACTGTTGCCCGGCAGTTATTACGTTGGGGCGCTGATCCGCGCCAAGGGCGAGAGCCCCGGGCCTCCCCGGCCGGGGGAGAAATTCTTTTTCGCCCATGGCGAGGACGGGGGGTTGGCAACCTATTCGGTGGCCACGAAGACGGTGACCGAGGCCGGTGAGATCAGGGTCAGGGAACCGAAGGAGATCAAGGAGATCGCCGGCGGCTTCGTGATCGAAGGAGTGGTCACCGATGAGGAAGGCAAGCCCTATGCCGGGGCCTTGATTCTCGCCAAGGACAACCCTGAAATCAGCAGACCGCTGTTCATTTCCGAACCAACCGACGAACAGGGCCGCTATCGGATGACCCTGCCCTCGGACAGGGTATTCTACCTGTTCGCCCGGCAGAGCATCCTGGCGGGCCGGCCGGTGCCGGGTTCCTATGTCGGCGTGTTCGGCAAGACGGCCCCCTCCCAGGGGACGGAGAAGGAGGCCAGCTTCGGTGGCAGGACCTCGGTGGGGGTGGTCGGCCAGGGGGGAGAAGGAGAAGCCCTGGAGGTGAAGGGGAAGGCCGGGGAGGTGCTCGGCAAGGTCGATATCACCATGTTCAAATTGCCGGATCCCGAGGAAAACCGGAAAAAATACCAGAAGCTTTCCGCGCCCGTCGGCGCGATGGAATCCCAGGGCGAGGTGGAGGGAGAGACCGCCCCGCCGCCGGCGGGGCGTTGACCCCGAAAAGGGGCGGCTCTTGAGAATCCCCAGGCCGGCTGCGGGTTCGCGGGCTATTATGGACCGCTTCGTCACGTTGTTCCCCGCGAAGACGGAGAAGTTCCGCGGCGTCACCGCGAGCGAAGCGTGGCGATCCAGTCTGCATCCGCGTTTCGTTCATTCGGCCCGGCGCCGCCCGTGGGCAATTCTTGAGAAACCACCCGGGTGAGACGCGAGGGTCGGCCAATCCTGATCGTCTCGTTTATCGTGGAAATCGAGCCGTGACCGCACTGGCGCCGCGATGGCCGCAGGCCCGTGGCGTCCGGTCCTGCCCTGGCAAGCTCCCCCATGGCAGGTGCCGGTAACCAGCGGAAACCGCAGGGATGTCGCCGCCCGCTTGACACATCTGAAGGGCTGGTGTTATATGCCACTTGCTTTTTGGGGCATATCCCCCAATATCCGGTGCGGGCCAGGTGGCGGTGGCGGCTGTCGATTTCCATGGCCGTCTATAATATGTTGAATATGCGGGAATTCATCGTAGCGAGTGGCGGCGGGCGGGTTTTGGCCTGAATATTGCTTCGTCGTCTTGGAAGCTTTAACTCTCAAAGAAGCAACACTGGCCAGACATAGTTGAGGAACCGAATACCAATGAGGAGACCTAAGATGAAGAAGTCAATGATCCTGGCGGGCGCACTGGTTCTTGGCGCAGCCGGGGTGGCGAATTCTTTCTACTACGAGAATTCGTCCCCCCACAATGCGACCAACGCGGTAGCCTGCGAAGACTGCCATGGCGCACCAACGTGGGGAGATCCGAATGGCTCCAAGCCGTTTCTCCTCAACCTGACTGCCCCCACAGGAGAGACGGATTGTCTGGTCTGCCACAACAACTTCACCGGCAAGAACTATGACACGGCCAATGCCCCCGGGGTGAAAACCCACAGCAGCGCCAATCTGGGCGAGAAGCACGGCATCTGGGGGTTCGACTGCTGGAACTGCCATCAGAACCATTCCGCGCCGCCCGCCGGCCAGGCCCTGGTCACCGGTGCCATCACCGCGGTGAGCCCCAGCGGCACCGAGATGCTGCTCAATATCCAGAACACCCAGGTGTTCGACAAGCGTACCGGCGCCCTCAACGACTGCCTGGACGCCACCAACGACTCCTGGTGCACCCCCGCCGAGTGGATGCAGAAGACCTCCGAGCAGTACCCCTACGATCCCTATACCGACAAGGACAACCCCTCCTATATCCAGGGTCCCTGTGATCCGGGTCCGGACACCATTCCCGGCACCGCCGACGACAACTTCGACGAACTGTACAGCTGCGAACCGGGGGTCAACCCCGGCGAACGCGGCCTGATGCTGTGGGTCGCCTACGACTCCGGCGCCATGGCGGGCTTCGAGGTCAGCTATGCCAGCGGCAGCCAGGTAATGGTCAAGGGTAATGTCGCCGCCGGCGAGACCCTGACCGCCAGCACCGGCACCCCCAGGGCCTTCTCCCTCTACTACGGGATGATGGTCAAGGACACGCCGGACGCTTTCGGTTTCTGCTCGCCGGCGCCGATTCTCAACTACTGCTACGATGCGGCCCAGAACTTCTTCACCGAAACCCAGTGCATCACCGACAACGACTGCACCGGCGCCGAAACCTGCCAGCCGAAGAGCACCGCCTATCAGTGCCGCACCGATGCCGACTGCCCCAATAACGGCACCTGCAACCTGCAGACCTTTGCCCAGGTCAACGACATCTTCAGCCCCAACCAGCTGGCCTTCAACGAGAACTCCAATCCCGATACCCATGTCGCCCTCGGCAACGATCCCACTCCGGTGGGCATCTGCCAGGTCTGCCACGTCACCACCAACCACTGGCGGGCGGACGGCACCGGCGCCGACCACAACAACGGCATGGTGTGCACCTCCTGCCATTCCCACACCACCGGCTTCCAGCCGTCCGGCTGTACCTCCTGCCACGGCATGCCGCCGACCACCAACCCGCTGCCCACCTATGGTACCGACGGGGCGACCGGCTCGGTCACCGCGGGCGCGCACTCCAAGCATGCCTCCATCGCCGGCTACCATTTCAAGTGCACCACCTGCCATCAGCAGGGCATGCCCGAGAGCCCGGTCTACGACATGCTGATCCAGGTCGGCTTCAGCACGCCGGACGGCAGCAACGGCGCCGGAAGCACCTACTACGGCCAGAACTCGGTGGGTAACAACGCCACGCCGTTCCACTACGTCGGCACCAACGGCACCCAGATCGCTCTCACCGATCCCAGCGATCCCAACTACATGACCTGCAAGAACGTCTACTGCCACAGCCAGGGCAAGCGCCTCGTCCAGGGCTTCGACCTGCCGTCCACCTCCAATCCCTGGGGCGCCGGTAACTCCGACATCCAGGGTGACAACTTCAAGTGTAACAACTGCCACGGCTTCCCGCCGACCTTCGACTCCCACAAGACTCACCACGTGCGGAACTTCACCTGCGAACTGTGTCACGCCGACACCGCCGCCACCGCCACCACCCTGGTGCCGGACAAGGGCAAGCACGTGAACGGCGTCTACGACGTCGTCCCGGCCGCCGAGTTCTACGCGAGAAGGGCATGGCATCCGCTCACCTTCAACTACACCTTCGCCGTCGGCGGCGGCACCTGCAGCAACAACTCCTGCCACCAGCTGTACCGCTACGGCGATCCCAAGACCTGGCGCAACGAGACGCAGCAGATCAGCAGCGCCACCCTCACCTCGGTGGACACCGGCACCTGTTCGGCGGGCGCCACCAGCGGCGCGGTCAGCGTGACCGTGACCCCGGTCTGCTCTGACTGTGTGCAGCCCTACTACTGTGACTTCGAGTGGGGTGACGGCACCATCTCCACCGATGTGGCCTGCACCAACGTCAGCCACACCTATGCCGACATCGTGCCCAACGGCACGATCTACGACCCGACCTCCAAGGTCATCGGCGGCTTCAACGTCACCTGGTCGATCCGCGACATCTTCAACGTCGAACTGGCCAGCGGCACCAAGGTCACCCGAATCGGCGTCTGCGGCAACACCAACGCCAACCCGGTGCTTAACTTCAACATGGTGCTTGGCCCGAACGCCAATACCTACGACGCCTGCCTGGTTGACCTGTCCACCGACGCGGATTACAACGTCGGCACCCATTACGATCCGAACAGCCCGGCCACCAACTACGGTGCGCCCGGTACGATCAAGATCGACTGGGGCGGATACGCGGCCGACGGGTCCGGCAAGGGCTTGACCGAGGCTCCCATCAATCTGTCGGCATCGCCGAGCAACGCGAGCTACTGCTTCACCTACGATCGAAGCGGCTACTACTACATCAGGCACTTCATACGGGACAACGACCCGGCCTCGAGCTTCATCGCCTCACCGGTGAAGGTGTTCAAGGTCACGAAGTAAGCATCTGACATCCACCACAAAAGCCCCCTCCCCGAGGGGGCTTTTTCTTTTTGCTTTTACGATGTTTTTTTTTTAGTATGCATAGAGTGCCCACCGACCGGGGCTGAGCGTTCAGAGGGAAAGGTCATCGTCAAAAATGAGGAGGAGTGCAATGGGAACCATGAAAGCGATGGTGGCGGCAACCGGGCTGTGCCTGTTTCTTGCCGTGCCGGCGGCACAAGGCGTGATGGCGCCGCACGACAACAGCAATGCCATCCGATGCGAGGACTGTCATCTCATGAACGAATGGGAGGGCAGCGACCCCAAACTGACGCAGAGTTATTTTCTGAAGCAGTGCGAGCGCTGCCACGACAATGCCAGTGGCGGCGGCTATAACCGCGACAACGCCCCCTATGTGCAGACCCACTCCAGTGCCGTCATCGGCAGTTCCCGTTACGGCAATTGGACGATGACCTGTCAGGACTGCCACGGTCACAAGCTGAACGACGTTCCTCTTGCCGACGGCACTGTCGCTACCTACACCACCGATGGCACCACCACCGTTATCGCCCTCAATCAGCCGGTGAACATCCACGACCCGCTCTGGAACGTCGCTTCCCAGTGGGCGGAGAAGAGCAATCCCGAGCGAGGCCTGATCCTTGCCCTGCGCTATTTCGATGCCGGGCTCAACACCTACGTCACCCGATCCTTCGAGGTCAATGCGGTTGCCACCGACGGCAGTTCGGTCACGGTCCAGGGAGCGGTCACCACCCTGGAGGACGGCACCGCGCCCGACGGTACCTTCGAACTGTACTACGGCCAGTTCATCCGCGAGAAGATTCTGGGGATGTACCCGGCGGTCTTCAACGGGCCTGCCTCCTTCGCGGCCAGCGACGGTCTTGCTGCCGGCGGTGAGGATTCCACTCCCAACGGGGTCTGCCAGGTCTGCCACACCCAGACCTTGCACTGGCGACAGGACGGGACCCGGACGGCGGACCATTTCAGCGGTCAGGCCTGCACCGCCTGTCATTCCCATACCCAGGGATTCAAGCCGCGTTGCGATATCTGCCACGGCAACCCCCCGGTCGTCGCCACCGTTGGTGTTCTCAACGAAGCCGGCGGCACCGACGGTCTGGTGTTCAAACCCGTGGAACAGGGGGTGACCGGTTCCCAGACCGCCGGCGCCCATGCCCTGCACGCCACCGCCTCCGGCTACAATTTCGACTGCACCAACTGCCATTTCAACGGCATGCCCGCCACCGACGTCATCGGCAACAAGAAGATCCAGATCGGTTTCGACGTCAACGGCCTGGCCGGCGCCAACACCGCCTACGACGGCCAGTCGCTCACCAACGGCTACGGCTATGAGGGAACCAACGGCACGACGATCACCGCCGGCGGCAGCATGCGCTGTTCCAACGTCTACTGCCATGGTCAGGGCAAGCAACTGCTCACCGGCATTCAGGATTTCGACCTTCCCTCCACTTCGCCGGCCTGGAACGGCAGCACCGCCGATCCCGACGGCTTTTCCTGCAACAACTGCCACGCCTATCCCCCCACCTTCGACGCGCACAAGACCCACACGGTTCGCGGTTTTCAGTGCCACATCTGCCATATCGGCACCACCGGCAACGATACCACCATCGCCGACCGCAGCCTGCACGTGAACGGGGTCTACGACGTCAACCCCGACTTCCTCTTCTATGCGCGCCGGGCCTGGCACAATCTCAACTTCATTTACACCTTCTATCCCGACGGCGGCGTTTGTTCCAACAACACCTGCCATCAGCTTTACAGCTTCGGCGATCCCAAGAAATGGCGCAATGTCCCCCAGGTCATCGCCAACGCCAATCTCACCTTCGCCGACGCGGGTACCTGCCAGGCCGGCGCCACCAGCGGCGATCTGCAGGTCAGTGTCCAGGCCGTCGGCTGCGGCGACTGCGTCGGCCCCTTCACCTGCGATTTCCAGTGGGGTGACGGCACCTCGTCCACGGGCGTCGCCTGTACCACCACCCACACCTATGCCGACAAGGTGCCCAATGGCACGATGTATGATCCGACCTCCAGGGTTATCGGCGGTTTTGACGTTACCTGGACCATCCGGGATTCCTACAAGGTGCCCCTCGCCGCCGGAACGGTCACCACCCGGGTAGGCGTCTGCGGCACCCCCAACATTCCGCCCACCCCCAACCTGGCCATCGCCAAGGGGCCCAACGCCGCCACCTACGATGTCTGCGTCACCGACCTCAGCGTCGACTTC
Source organism: Thermodesulfobacteriota bacterium (assembly GCA_040755255.1). GTDB lineage: Bacteria > Desulfobacterota > Desulfobulbia > Desulfobulbales > S012-135 > JBFLZZ01. Next base: position 46,215 of record JBFLZZ010000018.1, on the reverse strand, counting down.
GATGCCAACATCGGCACCCATTACGACCCCACCAGCCCGCAGACCAATTACGCCGCGCCCGGCACGATCAAGATCGACTGGGGCGGCTATGCCGCCGACGGGTCGGGCAAGGGGCTGACCCAGGCGCCCGTAGCCCTCGGGACGGCCCCGAGTAACGCGCAATTCTGTTTCACCTACGACCGGGGCGGCGCCTACTACATCCGCCACTACATCAGGGACAACGATCCCGGGTCGAGCTTCATCGCCTCGCCGGTGAAGATATTCACCGTCACCAAATAACCGGCTCCGCCGGCATCCCGAAGAAGCCCCCTTCACCGGGGGCTTTTTTTTTCAGCTAACGGGAAAGGTAGCAATCCACTGTGGCCGGCAGTCGGCCGCCGCAGGTTTTTCTTGTTGCCCGCTTTGCCTTTCTGGTAGGGTGATCCCATGCCGGAATTCCGAACATTTCCATATCTCTGCCAAGTGATTCAGGAAAACGCAGCCGGTCGGCCACGTTGCCGTCATCGTGGACCCGTTCTGTCCGGAGCGGTAGTGCTTCTGTGTCTGATTTCTTTTCTGCTGCCCGGGCCGGTCGCCGGCGCGCCGCCATCCGGGGACCCCCTGCCATTGCCCTTGACGGCCGCGGAAGCGGTCCGGCTGGCGCTGGCCAACAACCCCGACTGCAGGATCGGATGGCAGCGTATTGCCGCGGCGGAGGCGGAAAAAAACGCGGCCAGAGGTATCGGCCTGCCGCAGGTGTCCCTGCATACCAGCTACGATCAGACCGACAACCCGATGTACTCCTTTGGCAATATTCTCAATCAGGGCGCCTTCACTCCGGAAATCGACTTCAACGAACCCGGCCGTACCGATACCCTCGGTCTCGGGGTTCGGCTCGGATATCGACTCTACAGGGGCGGCGGTGACCGTGCCGGAGAAGACGGCGCCGGCTTCCGGGAGGACGCCGCCCGGATGGAACTGCTGGCGGTACGGCAGCGATTGGCCTTCGAGGTGGTGCGGGCGGTGAATCTGATACGGCTCGCCGAAGGGACGGTCGATACCCACAGCGCGACGGTGGAGTCGATTGCCGCCGCGCTCGGGCATGCCAGGGCCCGCCATGACGAAGGACTTCTGCTGCGCGCCGACCTTCTCGATCTTGAGGTCCAGTTTGCCGGAGCCGAGGAACAGCTCGTGGAAGCGCGGCACGCGCTGCTCCTTTCCCGGAAACGCCTGGTCAATCTGCTCGGCATCGATGGCGGCGGCGACGAGATCGAAATCGCCGCGCCGGCCGCGGACGGGGAGCAGGAGGTGCCATCGCCGGCCGTGCCCGCGCAGCGGCCGGAACTGCTGAGCCTTGCCGCCATGACCGATGCCGCCAGGGCCCGGGTGCGACAGGCCGCCAGCGGCTATTATCCCGAGGTGGACGGCTATGCCGGTTATGGGCTCGACACGGGGTTCGTCAGCGGCGGTTCGCGGCCTTCCTGGCAGGCGGGAGTGAAAATGCAGTTCAATCTTTTCGACGGCCGGCGTACCGCGGCCGCGGTCGCCGGCGCCAATGCGGCGCTCGCCGAAGTGCGGGAACAGAAGCGCCGGACCGAACAGGCCATCCTTCTGGAAATCGCCGAGGCGGAGCTTTCCCTGAAGGATGCCGAGCAGCGTCTGGCCGTCACCGGAAAGACCATCGTCCAGGCGGAGGAAAGCGCCCGGATCAATCGCGACCGTTTCGCGGAGGGTCTGGTCCTGGCCGCCGATCTCATCGCGGTGGAAAATCGGCTGACCACCGCCAGGATCCGTCGTGCCCAGGCCCTGACCGGCCGCAGGATCGCGGTGGCCGATCTGCGTCGCGCCTGCGGTCTGCCGCAGTTCGATGAGCCGGTGGCCGCCGACGCCGCCAAACCGGTACCTTGAGGTGGGACATTCCATGAAGAAATCGGCCGTCATCCTCACGGTGTTCTGCGTCCTTCCCCTGACCACGACGGCATGCAGGCCGCCGGAGATTTCCGAAAACCAGGGACGGAAGCCGCTGCCGGTGATGGATGTCCGGCTTGCCGGCGCGACCGTTGCCTCCGTCACCCATCCGCACGAGGTGGTGGGCACGGTCGCAGCTGCGGAACGGGCCACCCTGGCCGCCAGGCTGACCGGCGTCATCACCGCCTTGCCGGTCACTCTCGGCAGCGTGGTGGAAAAAGGCCAGGTGGTGGCGCGGATCGGTGCCGACGAGATCCGGGCGCGGTTGAGCAGAGCGGCGGCGGAACGCGATCTGGCCGGCCGCAATCTGGAAAGGGCAAAGCGGCTGCTGGCCAGGGGTGCCGCCACTCCGGCCGCGGTCGAGGATCTCGAAGATGCCCACCGAGTGGCGGCGGCAGGATATAGAGAGGCGGAAGCGTTGGTCGGCTACATCGAGGTCAGCGCGCCGTTCGCCGGGGTCGTTTCCCGGAAACTGGCCAATGCCGGCGATCTCGCCGTCCCCGGTCTGCCGCTGCTGGAGATCGAGAACAGCGGGAAACTGCAGGTGGTGGCGGCGGTGCCGGAATCGATGCTGGATCGGCTGCGGCCGGAGATGGTCCTGCCGGTGCGCGTCCCGGTCGCCGGTTTCTCCGGCAACGGCGCAATTGTTGAAATCGCCCCGGCCACCGAGGCCGCCTCCCGCACCGCCACCGTCAAGATCGCCATCGCCGGCGGGCAAACACTGCGTCCCGGCCAGCTGGCGCGGGTCATTCTGCCCGCGTCCGCGGCCGACACCCTGGTGGTGCCGCGGGCGGCGGTGATCCCCTTCGGCCAGATGGAGAAAATTTTCGTCGCCGAAAAGGGCGTCGCCCGCCTCCGTCTGGTGCGAACCGGCGAGCAACACGGGGAGCGGGTGGAGATCCTGACCGGCCTGGACGGCGGCGAGCAGGTGGTGATCGAGGGTGGAGAAAAATTGAACGACGGGCAACCGATCCGGGTTCTGCCATGACCGGTGGACGTTGCGCATCACCGCAACTGGATGACCATCGGCCCGATCCGCATGCCTGGTGTACGGCGGACAGGCCTCCTGCGCGCATCTGCAGTGGCGCTGACCGCTCACCGTCCCGGTGGTGGCCACCTGTCGTGCACCGTGGTGAACGATTGCCATGACCGAGCCGACCTCGCCACGGGTGCACGGGTTTGCCGGCCGGCTCGCCTCGCTTTTCATCGATGCCAAACTTACCGCCATCGGCATCGTCGCCTCCCTGCTCCTCGGCCTGATGGCGGTGGTTCTCCTGCCGCGGGAGGAGGAACCGCAGATCAAGGTGCCGATGATCGACGTGCTGGTGGCCATGCCGGGAGCCAGTCCGAAGGAGGTGGAAGAGCGGGTTTCCATCCCGATGGAGAAACTGCTCTACGAACTGCCCGGGGTCGAATACATCTATTCCACCTCCATGCCCGGCCAGTGCCTGCTCATTGCCCGCTTCTTCGTGGGCGAGAAGCTGGAGGACGCCATCGTCCGCCTGAACCAGAAGCTGGCGACCAACTACGACCGCATTCCCAAAGGCGTCTCCCTTCCCCTGATCAAACCGCACACCATCGACGACGTGCCGGTGCTGGCGCTCACCTTCCACAGTTCCCGCTACGATCATTACCTGCTCCGCCGTCTGGCGGCCCAGGTGGACGATGAGGTAAAGAACATCCACGCGGTTGCCGAGACCCGGCTCATCGGCGGCAACCGGCGGCAGGTCCGCGTCCTGTTCGATCCGCTTCGCCTCGCCGGCCGGGAGCTCACGGTTGCCGATCTGGTCGGCAAACTGCAGGAGGCGAACCGGCAGACCCTTTCCGGGAAGCTGCGCGCCGGCAACCAAGAGATGGTGCTGCAGACCGGCCGGTTCTTCTCGACGGCGACGGAGATCGGCCGGATCGTGGTGGCGGTGCGCGGCGGCCGGCCGGTGTATCTCGACGAAGTCGCCGAGGTGGTCGACGGGCCACAGGAGCCGGACAACTATGTCCTCTTCGGCAGGGGCAAGGGCACCGAGGAGGAAGCGGCGGTGACCCTGTCCGTGGCCAAGCGCCCCGGCGCCAATGCCGTCGGGGTGGTGGAGGCGGTGCTCGCCAAGATCGATTCCCTGCGTGGCGGCCTGATCCCCGCCGATGTCGAGATCAGCGTCACCCGCAACTATGGGGGAACGGCGGCGGAAAAATCCAACGAACTGCTCCTGCACATGGGGATCGCGGTTTTCGGCGTCGCCCTGCTGATCCTTTTCTTTCTCGGCTGGCGGGAATCGATCATCGTCATCCTGGCCATTCCCTCCACCCTTGCCCTGACCCTGCTGCTGTTCTACCTCTACGGCTACACCCTGAACCGGATCACCCTCTTCGCCCTGATCTTTTCCATCGGCATCCTGGTGGACGATGCCATCGTCGTCGTCGAGAATATCGTCCGCCACCTCCGGCTGCCCGCCAATCGCGGCCGCGCCCTGCCGGCCATTGCGGTGGAGGCGGTGAGCGAGGTGGGCAATCCCACGGTGCTGGCGACCTGGGCGGTCATCGCCGCCATTCTGCCCATGGCCTTTGTCGGCGGGTTGATGGGGCCGTATATGCGGCCGATCCCCATCGGTTCCTCGGCGGCCATGCTTTTTTCCCTGGTCATCGCCTTCACCGTGACGCCCTGGGCGGCGATCCGTGTGCTGCGCGGGAGAGGCGGCGCCGGCGTCCATGGTGCCGGCGCCGGCGCGGACAGCGATCAGGACCACGCCCCGGACGATTTTTTCACCCGGCTCTACCACCGGCTGATGGACCCGCTGCTGGCCCGCCCTCTCTGGCGGTTCGTCTTTTTTTCCGTCGTCATTGCCCTGCTGGTCGCTTCCTGCGCCATGGTCTACCTGGGTCTGGTCAAGGTCAAGATGCTGCCCTTCGACAACAAGAGCGAATTCCAGGTGGTTCTCGACATGCCGGAGGGGACGACCCTGGAAACCACCTCCCGGGTGGCCAGGGAAATGGCGGCGGCGGTCGGCGGGGAGCCTGAGGTGACCGATTACCAGATCTACGTCGGAGTCGCCTCGCCCTTCAACTTCAACGGGCTCGTCCGCCACTCCTACCTGCGCAACGAGGCCAACATGGCGGATATCCAGATCAACCTGCTGCCCAAGGGGGAGCGGCGGGCGCAGAGTCACGACATCGCCAAGCGCATCCGGCCCGCCGTCGCCGCCATCGCCCGCAGGGCCGGCGGGACGGTGGTGGTGGCCGAGGTGCCGCCCGGTCCGCCGGTGCTGCAGACCCTGGTGGCCGAGATCTACGGGCCCACCGAGGATGCCCGCGTCCGGCTGGCCACCGCCGTCAAAGAGCTCTTCGCCGCGACGGAAGGGGTGGTCGACGTCGACTGGTATCGTGAGGAACCGCGGCGCAAAACGGTGATCACCGTCGACCGGGAGAAAGCGGCGTTCAACAACATCTCCGAGGCCGACATAAGCCGTACCGTCGACATCGCCCTGGGCGGCATGGCCGTCGACCTGTTTCACCGGCCCCACGACAAGGAAGAGGTGGACATCCTCCTCACCCTGCCGCTGGAAAAGCGGGCGCGACTTCCGGCTATCCTGAACATCGGAGTGCGAGCGGGGAGGGATCCCGCCGCACCGCTGGTGCCGCTCGGCGAACTGGTGCGGGTCGAAGAGATGGAAGTCGACCAACCCATCTACCGGAAAAACCTGAAGCCGGTCATCTATGTCACCGGTGACGTCGCCGGTGCCGCCGAAAGTCCGGCCTACGCCATTTTCGCCATGAACCGGCAGCTGGCGGCGCTGGACGGCCGGGCCTTCGCCGGCAGGGAGGCGCGCCTGGAGATTTTTCATCTGCGGCAGCCGTTCACCGAGACGGAACCGGCGATCAAATGGGACGGCGAGTGGCACATCACCCTGGAGGTCTTCCGCGACCTGGGCCTTGCCTTCTGCGCGGTGATGCTCCTCATCTATACCCTCATGGTGGGCTGGTTCAAGGACTACCTGGTGCCGCTGGTGGTGATGGCCGCCATCCCCTTCTCCCTGATCGGCATCCTGCCCGCCCACTGGGGATTCGGCGCCTTCTTCACCGCAACCTCGATGATCGGCTTCATGGCCGGGGCCGGCATCGTCGTGCGTAACTCGATCATTCTCGTCGATTTCATCGAACTGCGGCTCAGCCATGGGCTACCCCTGAACGAAGCGGTGGTCGAGGCCGGCGCCATTCGTTTCCGACCGATGCTGCTCACCGCTCTTGCCGTGGTGGTGGGGGCTTCGGTGATCCTGGCCGATCCCATATTCCAGGGACTGGCCATCTCCCTGATGTTCGGTGAGATCGCCTCGCTGTTCATCAGCCGGATGGCGGTACCGGTACTCTATTTCATGCTGAAAAAGGATGCCGGCGGGCCGGCGGTAGTAGGAATGCGGCGAGGCACGCCGTAACGGAGTTTTCCGGGAGTGGACGATGAAAAAAGAGAGCGGAACAGGGCGGACAATGGGGACAGAAGGAAAGACGAAGGGGCAGGCGGGGTCGCAAAGGCGGTCACTCGATCTTTTCCGGGGGGAGCAGGAGCGCAGCGAGCCGGAGTCCGACCAATCCCTGTCCGACATGGAATGGGCCGCCCTGATGGGCGAGCAGGAGGAACCGGCGCTGCTCTCCTCTTCCCTGGCCGGGGGGGGAGGGGAGAGCGGTCCGAAAGAGGGTGTGGAGGTGGTGGAACAGAACAAGGCCAGAGAAGGGCGGGGCCGCAGGACCGCTCCTGGCGAGTCCGGTCTGCCGGCCCTGCCGGCGGCCTTGGCCGCGCTGGTCATTGCCCTGGCGGCAGCGGTCTACTGCGGCATCACCCTTTCGTCGCTGCGGGAGCGGGTCGACGGATTGGAGCGGCTGACGCCGGCACTGGCAAACCTCGCTGCCCATGAGGAGGCCATCGCCGAGATGCGGAAAGAGATCGAGGCGGCGATGCGCCAGGGAAAAGAGGGCCGGGGAGATACGGTGCAGGCGGTTGGGGAAGGAGAGAACTCGAACCTGGCGGCCGGCCTCGACGAATTGCAGGCGCGGGTCGATGCCATCGAGGCGCGTCAACGGGAAAATGGATCGGCTCCGCCGCCGTCGCGCAGCCCGCAGGTATCGCCCGACCCTGCCCGGAAACCCGAAGGGGCGACAAAACCCGTCCCGGCCGCCGGGGCCGGAAAGACCAGAACGGCCAGGGCCGCGGCCACGGCCGCCGGCCGCGGCCGCGGGCCATGGTCGGTCAATCTGGGATCGTTCCGGGAGCGGCAGGCCGCCGACTCCCTTGCCGGCAGGTTGCAATCCGCCGGGTATGCCGCCGTGGTCGTGGAGGTGAGCGTCGAGGGCGGCAAGTGGCAACGGGTACGCATCGGTGGCCTCGCCAGCGAAGCGGAGGCCCGGAGGATCAATCAGGAAATAGCGAGGAAGGTCGGTATTGCCGGCGGCTGGGTGAACAGGAACTGACGTTTTCCGGTCGGTCGGGAGGCCGGCTGCGGTTTTGTCACCACCGGCTTTTCTCCGGTTCGGAAGGAAGACGAAGAGAGAGCGGCAACCGTGTTCGGGCGGTGGCCGCTTTTTCTGTTTTCGGGGGGGATGACCCTGTCGGCGCGACAATATGCCGCATTGTTGCCCCGCCCACGGTGTGGTAGCTTTGCCCGGGCCGCTCAGAAGATAGCTCCGGCGCGAAGGCCAGGGGCGGCGACAAGACAGGGCCGGGCGTAAGGTGAGGAGGGGGCGGCTCCTCCGGCGACGTTCACCCCTGATGCACATTGGAAAAAGGAGTCCTGGATGGGTTGGCAGGAGATGATCGACAAAGGGGGGCCGGTGGTGCTCATCCTGCTCGGGTATTCCCTGACGGCGATCACCGTGGTGGTCGAACGGCTACTGCATTTCGCCCTGCTGCCGCGGCCGGCCAAGGACTTCGAACAGCAGTTGCGGGCAAATCCTGGCAGCGGCCGCGTTGAGCGGGGCGGTGGCGATGGCGGCGGTCCCGAAGTCGTTGTGGTGCGGGGGATGCTGGCCGCGGCCACCGCCGGAGTCAAGGATCTTGCCCAGGTGGCCTCCCGTCTCGGCTCCGACGAACTGCAGCGCATGGAACGCGGATTCCGTACCCTCGGCATGCTGGGCAATACCGCTCCCCTCTGGGGGCTGTTCGGAACGATCACCGGCCTGATCAAAGCCTTCAAGGTCATCGAGCAGGCCGGCGGCCGGGTGGATGCCCAGGCGCTGGCCGGCGGCATCTGGGAGGCGATGATCACCACCGGGGTCGGACTGGCGGTGGCCATACCGATTCTGCTGCTCCTCCACATGCTGGAAGGACTCGCCGACCGGCGGGCGCGTTCCATGCGCTACTACGCCTCCATCGTTCTCGAACGCTGGCAGATCGCCACGGCGGCGGAGGAAAAAGTCGATAACGAGCTCGTGGCGCACCGGCCCGGGGTACTGACCAGTGCAATTTGAAGGGCGGCGCCGGGTCAGTCGGGTCCCCAACCTGACCCCGCTCATCGACGTCGTTTTCCTGTTGCTGATCTTTTTCATGCTTACCTCCCACTTCGTCCGCGACGAGTCCATCCCGCTCAATCTGCCCACCGCCGACAGCGCCGGCCCCCTGGAAGAACAAACCCTGCAGGTGGTGCTGGACGGCCAGGGGCATATCCTGCTGGATGGCGCGCAAATCGATCCGCAAGCCCTGGAGGAGAGGCTGCGGCTGGCTCTGGGGAACAGGGGCGACAGGCGGCTGCAGATCCGTGGTGATCGGGTGGCATCGCTGGGGCTCACGGTGAACGTCCTGGACGCGGCCCGCAAGGCGGGGGCCGAGGGTGTGGATATCGTCACCAGGGAGCCGTGATGCCATCGGGCTTGGGTGGGGCGTCATATCCTGCGGCGCGGATCAGGGCGATGACTCCGGCGAGTGGTGTTTCGGAGAGCTCAGGGGGGTGGGCGCGGAAAAAGGACGCCCTTTTCTGGCTCATCGCCTTTTCGGTGTCGCTGGCTCTGCACGGTCTGCTTTTCTGGCGGCATCCCGTCGGACTCCCCGAGCCGCCGCCGGCAAAGGTGAAGATCCGGGTGACGCGGCTGGATTTGCGGCAGGTGGCCCGGCCCCGGCCGGCGGTGTCGCCGCCGCCTGTCGCCGTGCCGCGGCCGCCGCCGGAACCCGTAAAACGACAAGTCACGCCCAGGCCCAGACCGAAAACAATAGCTCCCCCCCAACAGCCGCCGAAGAAAGAGGCGCCGCCGCTTCCGACGGAGATGCCGGCCATGCCGGAGGCAAAGCCGGTCAGCGCTCCCACGGTTCCGGCCCCGGCGGTGCCGAAAGCGGCTGCGCCGCCGGCCCCGGCAGCGGTGCCGGTGGATAACGAGGGCCGCCAACGGTATCTGGAGGAACTTTTCGGCCACATCGAGTCCCGCAAACATTATCCCGCCGCCGCCCGCCGCCGCAGGCTGGAAGGCGGGGTGGAGGTGTCCTTTGTCCTGACCGGAGCCGGTGCCATCGAGGATCTTCACGTTTCGGGAGGACACCCCATGCTGCAGGATGCGGCGCGGAAATCACTGGAGCGGTCGCTGCCTCTGCCCCTGCCGGGCGACGGGGTCGCCCTGCCGCTCGCCATTCGTTTTCACATGGAATTCCGGCTGCGCTGACCCCGCGCCAGATCCACAGACAACCATCCATGAGGAGGAGAGGAACACGATGAATGCAGGAAGAACGAGCAGGAAAAAGTACGCAGCCGTGCTGGCACTGGCGGTTTCGTCGCTGGCGCTGGTGACGGCGGCGGGGGCCGCCGATCCGGCGGCGCCGGGAAATCTCGGCACCATGGTGGTGACCGCGCCGCCGATGACCGATCCGATCACCGTGGAAACCGATCCCAAGGCGCCGCGCCAGCCGGTGCCCGCCTCCGACGGCGCCTCGTTTCTCAAGAACATCCCCGGCTTCTCCGTCACCCGCAAGGGCGGCACCGACGGCGACCCCACCTTCCGCGGCCTGGGCGGCTCAAGGCTCAACATCCTGCAGAACGGCGACTACATCTTCGGCGGCTGCGGCAACCGCATGGATCCGCCCACTGCCTACATCTATCCGGAAATTTTCGACTCGGTGCGGGTGGTCAAGGGTCCGCAGACGGTGCTCTACGGCGGCGGCAACCTGGCCGGCGCCGTGCTGTTCGAACGCTATACCGAGCGGTTCGAGGAGGCGGGGGGCCGTCTGTTCGGCAGCCTGCTGGCTGGCAGCTATGGTCGCAACGACCAGGTGGTCGATGGTGCCGCCGGGGTGGCCCAGGGCTTTGCCCGGGTCGCCGCCACCCGTTCCGGCATGGACGACTATGAGGACGGCGACGGTCGCGAGGTCCATTCCGAATACGAACGCTGGAACATCTCCACCATCCTCGGCTGGACCCCCACCGCCGACAGCCGGGTGGAGGTCAACCTCGACCGCAGCGACGGCGAGGCGGCCTACGCCGACCGAATGATGGATGGGGTGGAGTTCGACCGCACCGGCTACGGGGTGCGGCTGGAGAGCCGAAACATCTCCGGGCTGGTGGAGCGGCTCGAATTCAAGGCCTACCACAACTACGTCGATCACGTCATGGACAACTTCAGCCTGCGGACCGTGCCCGGGGCGAAGATGATCAACAACCCCGACCGCACCACCCTGGGCGGCCGCCTGGAGAGCCAACTCAACTTCACCGCCGCCACCTTCCTGATCGGCGGCGTCGATTACCAGCGGAACGAGCACACCCTGCGCACCGCCATGTCCCCTGCGGGGATTCCTGTCATCGATGCGAAGACCCGCGAGGACGACGCCGAATTCCGCAGCCTCGGCGTCTTCGGCGAGCTCACCCACGAGCTTAACGAGCAGCACCGGCTGATCGGCGGTCTGCGTCTGGACGATACCGAGGCGGAAGCGTTGAAGATGTCGGCACCTTACGGAACCGTGGCAGCGGGCACCAGCGACGACAGCATCAACATCGGCGCTTTCCTCCGCTACGAGCGCGACCTCACCGACCTGCCGCTGACCCTCTACGCGGGTGTCGGTCGGGCCGAGCGATCACCGGACTACTGGGAGCGGGCGAAAAAATTCTCGCTGGACACCGAGAAAAGCAGCCAGCTCGACCTGGGGCTCGGCTACCGTTCCGATGCTGTTCAGGCCAACCTTTCTCTGTTCTACACGGAGATTGACGACTTCATCTCCATCCAGCAGGCTCCGGCAACCGCCCTCAACGTCAACGCCACCCTGTACGGCGGCGAGGCCGACATCAGCTATCGCTTTGCCGAGAACTGGCGGATCAACACCACCCTGGCCTACACCCACGGCGACGACGACACCTTCGACACGCCGCTGGCGCAGGTGGCGCCGCTGGAAGGCACCCTGGGCCTCGTCTTCGACGATGCGGTGTTCACCGCCGGCGCCAGCATGCGCGCCGTTGCCCGGCAGGACCGGGTCCACATCGGCTACGGCTCCATCGTCGGCCAGGATATCGGCGAGACCGCCGGTTTTGCCACCGCCGCGGCCAACTTCGGCTACCGGGCGCCCATGGGCGTCAACCTCACCGCCGGCATCGACAACCTCTTTGACAACACCTACGCCGAGCACATCAGTCGGGCGGGGGCCATGGTGAGCGGGTTTGTCCAGACCACCCGGGTCAACGAACCCGGGCGGTTCATGTGGCTGAAGGCGAGCATCGACCTCTGAGCGATGCCGCCGGGGTTCCTGGTCTGCCGGGAACTTGCCGGGGCGGTAGCCGTGCCAGGTGTTTTTCGGGCCGCAGGCCGGGTTTGTCCTCCCGGTCTGCGGCCTCATTTGTTATGACGCGGCCGATGTTCTGCCGCTGGGGTACCGATGCCGCTGGCCCGAGGCAGTCGCGAGGGTCGGAGGGCCGTGGCGATTCAGTCGGTAAGGAGAGGATCTTTCCCGGAAGGGTGGCGATCCCTTTTGGTGGTGAAAAAAATGGCCACAGGAATTCCTGTGGCCATTGGCGTGCAGTCAGCCGGTTGGGGCGGGGATCAGGTCTTCTTGGGCTGCGGTGCCTCGGGGACGTTGTCACCGTGGCAGTCGTTGCAGTTGTACTGGCCGGTGATGCCGTGTTCCTTGGCGCAGGTGAAATCGCTGGTGGACTTGTAGGTGCCGTCCTTCCAGGCATTCAGCAGCTCGACCAGCCGATAGGCGGTGGAGGCCGCCACCCGGGCGCAGCGATCCTTGCGTTCCGGGCTGGACAGGGCGTGACCGGAGGCCTTCATCCACTTGCCGACGGAAAGGTGGCAGAGCGGTGAATCGGCCTTGGTCTTGACGATTTCCGTGGTGATTTTCGGGCTGGCCGGGGCGAACACCGGCATGTCGGCCTCGGAGTACCACTGCATGATGTCGGCGGCGATCTGATGGCCTTCGTGGGCACCGGCGATGCGGGGGCCGATGATCAGGTTGGCGATGATGTTGGCGCCCGCCGGTGATCCGCAGATCGTGCCCCAGCCCACCTGGCCGCCTTCGAGGAAGACGAAGGCGTCGCTGGGGAAAGAGGTGTAGGGTTCACCGACCTTTTCACGGAGCTGGCTGACGACGCTGTTGATGACCGCGGCGCCGCAGAATACCCGGTACCATTCGTTGTAGGCGATTTCGGCGGTCTTGGCCGGATCGAGTTTTTCATAGGGCCACGGCCATTTTTCGGTGGCGCCGTCCTTGGCGCTGGCGGACTTCACCAGACCGCCGAACTGGGAAATCGCGGCACCTGCCGCCAGCAGCCCGGTTCCCACCAGTACCTGCCGACGTGAAATTCCCTTGCATTCCGATCGTTCATCCATCGTCATTCTTGCTCCTCCTGGTTGCAAATCCTTGAGTTCGCCGCCTCGCCTTTTCTCCCTGTCGTCGATGCCGACGATGCGCCGGCCACTCAGTCGGGCTAAGGCGAAAACGCTGTTACAGTGTGGTAGAGGATTACCACGGAAGGGCGCCTCTGCAAATGAGGCAAATTGTCGCGGTTAAAGAAAAAAAACGCCGACTCGCCTGTTCGGGCCGAACATGTTCTGGCGTTGACAAGGGGGTTGTGGTAGGTTCGGCCTTGCTGGAGAAAACCGTCATGAACAGTGGTATCAACGTCCGCGTCGCGGAAGAGTCCGCGGTGTCGCAGATCACCTTTACCTGGCTGCTGCACCTGCGCTGGTCGGCGGTGGCCTGCCAGCTTCTTCTTTTCGGTCTGATCGCGCCCCTGCTCGCCATCGATCTGCCCATGCCCATCCTCTCCACCTTCATTACCTTCCAGGTGGGGAGCAACCTCTATTTCCACTATCTCCGCCACCGGCATGTCCGTATCCCCCAGGCGCTGTTCGCGGTGATCATGATCTGGGACGTCATCCATCTCACCCTGCTGGTACACTATACCGGCGGGCCGATGAATCCCTTCACCTTCCTCTATCTCATCCATGTCACCCTGGGGGCGGTGGTGATGCCGGCAATCTGGTCGTGGGGGCTGGCGGTGGTGACGATCCTCTGCTACGCCGCCCTTTTTTTCCTCACCGACGTGATGGAGGGAATGGCGGCGTCGCCCGCCTGCGTGACCCACTCGCTTGCCGGCCATGACGACATGGACCTGCACCTCAAGGGCATGCTGATCGCCTATGCGCTGACCGCCCTGTTCATCGTTTATTTCGTCAACCGCATCCAGCTGGCCCTGGCGCAACATCGTGCCTCGCTCAACCGGTTGCGGGAGGAAAAGATGAAAAGCGATCGTCTTGCCGCTCTCGCCACCCTGTCGGCCGGGGCCGCTCATGAATTCTCCACGCCGCTGGCCACCATCGCCGTCGCCTCCAAGGAAATGCTCCGCACCCTGGAAGAGCAGGACGCCGACGTCGATCTCATCGACGACGCCCGCCTCATCCGCGGGCAGGTGCAGCGCTGCCGCGAGATTCTCACCAAGATGTCCGCCGATGCCGGCGAACACATGGGCGAACCCTTGGGACTGGTGACGGTGCCCGATTTTCTCAGGGTACTGCTGCAGGCCTTCCAGGAGGACACCGGCCGGAAGATCGAGGTTGAGGATCGCAGCGGCGGCTTACTGCTGCGCATCCCCGTCGAGAGCATGCTGCGTTCCATCAAGGGATTGCTGAAGAATGCGGCGGATGCCGGTCCTGACGGCAGGATTTGTCTGGAAACCGGAGTGCGGCAGGGGCAGCTCTATTTTTCCATCAGGGACGAGGGCCAGGGAATGGACGGCGCCACCCTGCGCCGTGCCGGAGATCCCTTCTTCACCACCAAGGAGCCCGGCAAGGGCATGGGGCTCGGCCTCTTTCTCGCCAAATCCCTGGCGGAGAGATTCGAGGGGCAACTGGACATCCATTCGGAGGTCGGCAGGGGGAGCACCGTCACCATCTCCTTTTTGCTGAGCAGGGTTGCAGCCGAGGGAGCGGTGCGCTAAGGTGACGGATAAGGATTTACCCAGAAGAGGGATACGCTCATGGAAAAGATAGTGGTCGTCGATGACGAGCAGCAGTTCAGGAAGCGGTTGATCCGGGCCTTTCAGAAAAGGGGATACGAGGTGTATGGCGCCGCCGATGTCGACGAGGCCATGGCGGTGATCCACGAGGTCCGCCCGGCCATGGCGGTGGTGGACCTCCGCATGCCGGGAAAATCCGGGCTCGAACTCGTCAGGAGCGCCCTCGCCGAGTGTCCGGAGATCAGGATCGTGATCCTCACCGGTTACGGCTCCATCGCCACCGCCACCGAGGCCATTCGCCTGGGAGCGGCGTACTATCTGCCCAAGCCGGCGGACGTCGACGACATTCTCGCCGCCTTTGCCAAGGGCGGAGCCGAGCCGGCGGCGGAGTCGAAGGATATCGAAACCCCATCTCTCGCCAGGGCGGAGTGGGAGCACATCAACCGGGTCCTTACCGACTGCGACGGCAATATCTCCGCCGCCGCCAAACGGCTGAACGTGCACCGCCGCACCCTGCAGCGCAAGCTCCACAAGTATCCCCCCGGCCAATAGCACGGGCCGGCGCGGATCATCCCGGCGAACAATGAAAAAGGAGTGATCAGGATGAAAAAGACGTTGATTGGCGGATGCGTTTCCTTGCTTGCCCTGTCGCTGTTGTCCGGGGGCGTGTCCGCGGCCACGCTCCTCACCGGTGCCGAGATCCAGGCGCTGCTGGCCGGCAAGACCGTGGCCGGCATCGCCGGGGAAAACATTCCCTTCACCAAGACCTACAGGGCCGACGGCACCTTCACCCTGCAGGTGGAAAACGGGGAGCCGAGGAACGGGACCTGGCGGGTGAACGGCGACCAGTACTGCCAGATCAGGATCGAGATCGAGGAATGCTACAGCGTCGAAAAGGACGGCGACACCTACCGTATGCTCTACGACGGCGACCAGGTGCACACCACCTTCAACCTGCAGTGAGCCGCCGGCCCGCCCTTCCGTCGCTTCCCTTCGGGAAAGATGGATGGGCCTCCGGTGAACCGACAAGGTCCGGTGCGGTGAGTCCCGGCACAACGGAAAAAGGGGCTTCAGAGTGTATCTGAAGCCCCTTGTGCAGTTATGGGGTGAGCGATGGGACTTGAACCCACGGCCTCCGGGGCCACAACCCGGTGCTCTAACCGACTGAGCCACGCTCACCACGCAAACGAGCCGTAATCTATACCCAATCGACCATCCTTTGGCAAGAGCAAAGTAGCCGGGCGGCAGGCCCTCAGAGCTCGCGGTTGCAGTGTTTGCAGACCTTGGCCTGGGTCTTGACGAGTTCCATGCAGTGCGGGCATTCCCGCAGGAAGTTTTTCTGGAGAATCTGCCGCAGGATGAGGTTGACCGTCTGTTCCATCTCGGTGTTCTTGAAGGAATGGTTCCTGATCGGATCGATGCAGGCGACATCGTTCAGGGCTTCGAGGCATTCGGCGGCCTGTTTCCGGTGTTCGATCTTGGCCTGTTCATCGAGAATGAGGTGGAGAACCGGCTTGAGGTTGTGTTCGGCGACGCAGGTGGCCAGCTGGGCCACCGCCTCCTTTTCCTCCTGATACCGCTTGTTGGACGCCTTGAACGCCTCCGGATCGATGACGCATCCCTTGAAGGCGTCCTGCCCCCCGACCATCATCGCGCTGCCCTTGGGTTCGCCCGGAACGAGGACGTAGCGGCAGGAAGCGGCGTGGCCGTACATTTCCTCGAACTGCTTCCAGCTGTTGGCATAGAGCGGACACTGGTCGTTGAGGCAGATGAACAGCACGTCGGTTCCCCAGCCGAGACCGTCGCCGACATGGAAGGGCGGGGTGTGGCAGCAGGACAGGCGGGTGTTGCAGTGCGGGCAGACATGCACTTCGTCGACGTATTTGAGGCAGGCATCGGAATAGAACATGCGGTTTCTCCTGGCTGGGGCGTTCACCCCTGGATGATGAGTGGCGAGGGATCGGGCGGCCCTTGTTCCGCGAGGGGGAGTGTGTCCGAATCTGCGGGGCCGGCCCGCACGTGCGGCGGGGTTGCCTGATGTCAGCCGATGGTGGACACATATAATGCATGTCCCCGCCGAAATCAATGAAGGCCGGAAAATTCCCGATATCCGTAACCGGTTACGACGATCTTGCCCTGACGGCGGCATATCGCGCCGCCCCGATCAGGGGGGCGCGGGTGTCGGTGATGCACCAGACCGGCACCCTGGCCAGCAGGGGGCGCAGGCGGCCCTTGTCGCGGAAGGCCGCGGCAAAGGCGGATTGGCGGAGAAGGGGCAGCAGCTTCGGGGCGATGCCGCCGCCGAGATAGATACCGCCGGCCGCCAGGTACTGGAGGGCGAGATTGCCGGCCTCGGCGCCGTAGACCGCCGTGAAGAGAAGCGCGCTGCGCAGGCATGCCGCATCGGTGCCGGCCAGGGCATGGTCGGTGACCGGCGCGGCGTTGCCGGCGGCCGCCGCCTGAACGAGCCAGTCGGGCGGGACAATTCCCTCTTCGGCCAGCAGGAAGTGATGGAGATCGAGAAGGCCCTGGCCGCTCAATACCCGTTCGGTGCTGACGTGGCCGTAGCGGTGACGCAGGTGTTCCGCCAGCCGCCACTGCTGCGGCGTGGTCGGGGCGAAATCGCGATGCCCCCCCTCTGAGGCGAGGACCCGGAGGTGGCCATCCTCCCTGACGAGCAGCGCCTGCCCGAGGCCGGTGCCGGCGGCGATGAGGCCGATCGGTGCCTGAGCATCCTCCTCCCCCGGCAGCAATCTGGCTTTCTGATCCTCGCGCAGGAACGGCACGGAGTAGGCCATGGCCGCCAGGTCGTTGAGCAGGTGGAGATGGGGAATGCCCAGCTGCCGGCGGAGTTCCGTCTGGCGGATGGTCCACGGCAGGTTGACGGCATGTGCCTCGCCGGCCGCCACCGTCCCGGCGACCCCGATCCCCGCCGAAACCGGCTGTCGGCCATGGCGGCGGAGAAAGTCGGCGAGCAGTTGCTCCGGCCCGGCGACGGCACGGGTGGCCAGCCTCTCTTCGGCGATGAGCTCGAAACGCTCGTCTTCCTCGACAAAGAGGGCGAGGTTGGTTTTGGTGCCGCCGATGTCGGCGGCAAGATGAACGAAGGAAGGATTGCCGGAATCGCAGGAATTGCGATCCGCACGCTGCAGGCTCGCCTTGTAACGCATTGTTGTTTCGTCGCCAGATGTCACGTTTGGTGATTTTTTGGGGGTGTCAATGATGCACCGGGCGCAGCATCCTGTTGCTGGACTTGTCCGGATAGGCTATGATGGGAGCCGCATCCTGTCAAGCTGATTTCCTTCCGGCGGGCTGTCGCCGCCGCCGCTTGTCGCGCGCGGCTTTCCGGCTTGGGGGCGCCGGAAAACTGAATGAAAATTCATTGACTTTCGGCGGCCGGAAATGTATGAATACCGCTGATCCCGGCAGACATTTTTCCTTGCGCCACCCTCGTTTCTGGGCCGGTTCCCGAGAATTTTCGGGCGAACTGTACCCCCAAATCCTTGCCTCTCCTTATGGTGCATAAGGCGGCATCACCTTCCACCACCATACGCGATGTGTTCTGAACAAACGATTTCCTCAAAGTACGCTGAATCCGGTGTAGACATCGACAAGGGCAACGAATTCGTATCCCGGATCAAGCCGCTGGTGTCGGCGACCTTCCGCCGCGGGGTGCTGACCGACATCGGCGGATTCGGCGGCCTGTTCGCCATCGGCGACGATCGCTTCCCGGATCCGGTTCTCGTTTCCTCCACCGACGGGGTCGGCACCAAGCTGAAGATCGCCGGCATGTGCAACAAGCACGACACCATCGGCATCGACCTGGTGGCGATGTGTGTCAACGATATCGTGGTGTGCGGGGCCAAGCCCCTCTTTTTTCTGGATTATTTTGCGGTCGGCAAGCTCGATGTCGATGTGGCCACCGATGTGGTGAAGGGGATCGCCGAAGGGTGCAAGATCGCCCAGTGCTCGCTGATCGGCGGCGAGACCGCGGAGATGCCGGGGATGTACGCCGCCGGCGATTACGACATCGCCGGTTTCGTCGTCGGCATCGCCTCCCGGGACAAACTCATCGACGGATCGGACATCAAGGTCGGCGACACGGTTATCGGCATCGCCTCCAGCGGCATTCACAGCAACGGCTACTCCCTGGTACGGAAGATCTGTTTCGAGGAACTCGGCCTGCAGGTCGGGGATCATATCCCGGAGCTGGGCTGCACCCTGGGGGAGGAGTTGATCCGGCCCACCCGGATCTACGCCGAAACCATCCTCAATCTGGTCAAGCATTTCAAGATCAGCGGCGCGGTGCACATCACCGGCGGCGGCTTCTATGACAACATTCCCCGGGTCCTGCCCCACAGCTGCCAGGCGGTCCTGCGCAAGGATGCCTGGGAGATGCCGCCGATCTTCCGGTTTCTCCGGGAAAAGGGCGAGGTGAGCGAGCAGGAGATGTTCCGGACCTTCAACTGCGGCATCGGCATGGTGCTGATCGTCGACGACAAGCTGGCCGAGGATGTGCTGCAGATGCTGAGCGCCTTCGGCGAGCAGGCCTGGACGCTGGGCGAGGTTCGTGCCCTGCCGAAGTTGGAGAAGAATCAGGTGGTTCTCGTCTGATCCCATTTCTCCATGGGCGAGGTGCGGCGGGGAGCCGCGCAGCGCGGCCGACAAAGGTAATGCAAGATTTGGAAAAAGAAAAAGGGGCGGTAAGCCCCTTTTTCTTTGCCGCCGCCGCTGTCTTCCCGCTTCAGGAAGCCGATTCCCGGGCGGCGGCGATCACCTTGTCGGTGAGCATCGCCGGCACTTCCTCGTAGTGGGACATCTTCATGGTGAAGGAGCCGCGGCCGGCGGTGATCGAGGTCAGGTCCGGGGCATATTCGAGGACTTCCGCCATGGGGACCTGGGCGGTGATCAATTCCGCTTTGGGGTCGGAATCCATGCCCATCACCTTGCCGCGGCGGCTGTTGAGGTCACCGATGACATCGCCGACATAATCCTTCGGCACCCGGATGACCATTTCCATGATCGGTTCGAGAATCACCGGCATGGCGTTCTGGACGGCGTTTTTGAATGCCAGCGAGCCGGAGATCTTGAACGCCATCTCCGAGGAGTCGACGGTGTGGTAGGAGCCGTCGAAGACCGCCGCCTTGACGTCCACCATGGGGAAGCCGGCGACGACGCCGTTCTCCATCGCCTCCTGGATGCCCTTTTCCACCGCCGGGATGTACTGGCGCGGGATGACGCCGCCGACGATACGATCCTCGAACTCGAAGCCGCCGCCCCTGGGCAGGGGAGAAATCTCCACCCAGGAGTCGCCGAACTGGCCGCGGCCGCCCGACTGCTTCTTGTGACGGCCCTGGGCGCTGGCGGTCTTCTTGATGGTTTCGAGATAGGGCACCTTCAGCCGTTCCAGCACCATCTCGACGCCGAACTTGCGCTTGATCCGCTCGCCGAGCACGGTGAGGTGCAGCTGGCCGATGCCGGAAAGCACCGCCTGCTTGGTCCGCGGGTCGCGGGTGAGCTGCAGGGTGGGGTCCTCCTCCTGCATCTTGGCAAGCGAGCTGAACAGCTTGTCCTCGTCGTCCTTCTTGGCGGCACGGACGGCGTAGGACATCACCGCCTGCAGCGGCGCGGGCAGGGAGTAGAGCACGGGGTTGGCCTCGGTGCAGAAGGTGTCGCCGGTGGAGGTTTCCTTCAGTTTGGCGACCGCGACGATCATGCCGGCCACCGCCTCCTTGACCGGTTTCTGTTCCTTGCCCTCGAGGATCAGAAGCTGGTTGAACCGTTCGACGTTGTCCTTGCCGGCGTTGTACATCGCGTCGCCGGAGAGGGTGCCGGACAGGATCTTCATCACCGACAGGGTGCCGGCGTAGGGATCGGAAATGGTCTTGAAGACCAGGGCGGAGAACGGCGCGTCCGCTTTGCCTTCCAGCTCGACGATGTCCCCGGTTTTCGGGCGTTCGCCGGTGCGGGCGGGCCGTTCCTCCGGTGAAGGCAGATAGCTGGTGATCGCCTGCAGCAGCGAGGCGGTGTTCTTGTTGAGCAGCCCGGCGCCGACCAGCAGCGGGCAGATCTTGCCCAGCTTGGCGCCGGTGATCAGGCCGCTCAGCAGGTCCTGCTCGTTCAGTTCCCCTTCCTCGAGGAAGGTCTCGATGAGCTTGTCGTCGGTTTCGGCAACCCGCTCCATCAGGGCTTCGCGGGCTGCGGCAACCTCATCCGCCATCTCGGCGGGGATGTCGCCCTGCTTGATCTTGCCGGTGTCGCCGTCGAAGAGGTAGGCCTTCTGGCCGATGAGATCGATGATGCCGCGAAAGTCCGCCTCGGCGCCGATGGGAATCTGGGTGACGGCGACGGTGAAGGGCAGGGATTCTTTGATCCCGTCCAGCACTTTCTGGAAATTGGCGCGCTCCCGGTCCATCTTGGTGACGAAGATCACCGCCGGCAGCCGGTTGTCCTCGAGGTATTCGGCGATTTTGGCGGTCTGGAACTTGACCCCCTGGGCGGCGCCGATGACGAAAACCGCACCGTCGGCCACGGCCGCGGCGCAGCGGGTTTCGTTGAGGAAGTTGTCGTCGCCGGGCGTGTCCATCAGGAAGATCTGGTGCCGGTCCCACTGCAGATGATGAAAGGAGGTGCTGGTCGTCAGCTTGCGCGCGACCTCTTCGGGTTCGTAATCCATGACCGAAGAGCCGTCGTCCACCCTGCCCAGTCGCTTGGTCTTGCCGGTGGTGTACAGGAGCGCCTCGGCAAGCGTGGTTTTTCCGCATTTGCTGTGACCGAACAGGGCTACGTTCCGGATCAGTTTCACCTCTTGCATCTGGTTCTCCCTCGCGTGTACGGATTGACTGGGCGGGATGGGGCGTGGCGGCCGGCGGACGTGTGGCCGCCGCTGTCCGGCGCCAGTGCACCTCCGGCATACTAATGAGAAAAGAATAACAAAGTCAAGGAAGTAATTTGCTTTTGCAGGAAAGGGGCGGGCGCGTGCAGCCTCCTTGTCTTTGCCCCGGCAACCTGCTATCTTGCAAGGCTCGCGGACGTTTGGCCCGCAGCATGGCATGGTGGAGCAAGGCGACCCAGTCGCTCTTGCCCTTGACACGCGCTGGGGCCAGCCGGATGGATGCAGCCAGGAGGCAGGTTTGCCCGCCACGCGTCGCCCGCAATGGCGACGTGGCCGCTGCCCCGTCTTCGCGAGGAAACAGGTGCCGAAGAGGTCCGGAACAGCCCCGATGCCACTTGCTGCCGGGGGAGTTTCCTGGGAGGACGGGAGCGATCCATGAAGAATGCGGCGGCGGATACCGGCAGAATCGCCAAATCTGCCGGTATGGTCAGTTTTGCGGTGATGTGCAGCCGGGTGCTGGGGCTGGTGCGGGAGCAGGTGTTCGCCGTCATGTTCGGCGCCGGCACCGCCTACGATGCCTTTGTCGTCGCCTTCCGGATTCCCAATCTGCTGCGCGATCTGTTCGGCGAGGGGGCGTTGAGCTCCGCCTTCGTCACCGTGTTCACCGCCCGCCGGACCACGGGCAGGGCGGAGGACGCCTGGCGACTCGCCAACAACGTCCTTTCCTTCTTTGCAGTATTCGTCGGTGCCCTAACCCTCTTCGGTATCCTCGCCAGCCGCTCCCTGGTAGGGCTGCTCGCTCCCGATTTCGCCCTCGTGGCGGACAAGGTTGCCCTGACCACCCGGCTGACCGCCATCATGTTCCCCTTTCTCGTCTTCATCTCCCTCGCCTCGGTGGTGATGGGGATTCTGAATTCGTGGGGCCGGTTTTTCGTGCCGGCCATGGCGTCGAGTTTTTTCAACCTGGGTTCCATTCTAGGCGGTGTGGCTCTGGCCCTGCTGCTGCCGCGGTTCGGCCAGCCGGCCATCGTCGGCATGGCCGTCGGCACCCTGCTGGGCGGTATCCTGCAGCTCGGCTGGCAATTGCCTTCCCTGTACCGCTGCGGCTTCCGTCTCCGGCTGCGGATCGATCTCGGCGACCCGGATCTGCGCCGGATCTTCCGGTTGATGGTTCCCGCCATCGTCGGACTGTCCGCCACCCAGTTCAATATTTTCGTCAATACCTACTTCGCCTCTTCCTGCGCCGAGGGCAGCGTCTCCTGGCTGAACTACGCCTTCCGGCTGGTGCAGTTCCCCATCGGCGTCTTCGGCGTCGCCCTGTCGATAGCGGCCCAGCCGGTGTTTGCCGGGTATGCCGCCCGCAAGGATCTGGCGGGTATGCGCTCCGCCTTCTCCTCCAGCATGGTGATGGTGTTCTGCCTGACGATCCCGGCCACCGTCGGTCTGTTGCTGCTGGCGCGGCCCATCGTCGCCGTCATATTCCAGCACGGGGCCTTCACCGGTTTCGATACCGAGCAGACCGCCCAGGCGCTGAGTTACTATTCCCTCGGCCTGTTTGCCTATGCCAGCGTCAAGGTGATGGTGCCGGTGTTCTATGCCCTGGACGACACCCGTTATCCGGTGGTGGCCAGCTTCATGGCGGTCGCGGTCAACGTGCTGATCATCCTGGCCGCCCTCGATGCCATGCAGCACCGGGTCATCGCCCTGGCCACTTCGTCCTCGATGGCGGGCAGCTTCCTGTTCCTCGGCGTCATGCTGTATCGGAAGATGGGGGGCTTTCCCGTGCGCCATCTCTTCAGCGGGGCGGGCAAGGTGGCGGCGGCCAGTCTGGTGATGGGGGGAGGGTTGCTGGCCGCGATCCGGTTGTTTCCGGCGCCGGCCCATCTGGCCATGCAGATCGTCCGCTTGCTGCTGCTGATCGCCGGCGCCGGCGGACTGTACGCCGTTGCCCTGCACCTGCTGCGTCTGCAGGAGATGCAGGCCATTGCCGGCAAGCTTGCCGCCCGTCTCAGGGGGAGGAGCTGAACCCCTCCGGCGGCAGGAACAGCTGCAGCTGGCCGAGCAGCACCGGTATCGCGGTTTCCACCCGCAGGATGCGGCGGCCGAGGGAGACGGGCAGAAAACCCCGTTTGCGGAACCCGGAGGTCTCATAGGGAATCCAGCCTCCCTCCGGACCGATGGCCACCACGGCACGACCGGCAAGCGGGAGGTTCAGGTGTTGCCGCAGCGGCACGCCGCCTTCCGGATGGGCGACGAATGCGGCCTGCCAGTCCGCGGCATGGAGGGGGAGCACCTCGTCCAGGAAGCGCCTGAAGCGGGGGACGATGTGGATCTCCGGCATCCAGGTTTCCTCCGCCTGTTCCATGCCGGCGCGCAGCACCCTGGAATATTCGGCTTCGCGGAGCAGGGTCGCCTGAAAGTAGCTTTTTTCCACCCGCTCGGATCGGATGAGAAAGATGCGGGCCACCCCCAGCTGGGGTGCCTGGAAGAGGATCCGTTGCAGCATGATGGGGCGCGGCAGAGCGAGGATCAGATCGAAGGGAGGGCGGCGGGCTGCGTCCGCCGCCTGGAAGAACAATTCGACGCTGCCGTCTTCCGCCAGCGCGAGAATCCTGGCCGTTCCCGCCGCGCCGCCGATGATGCCGAGCCGGACGGTGTCGCCGGCCGCTTTTTTGAGGATGCCGACGAGGTGGGCGGCCCTGTGATCGGCGAGCCGGATAAGGCCGGCTGCCGTCACCTCCTCCCTGTCGACGAGGATGATGTTCATGTGAATGTGAAAGTCGGATGTTGAATTCGTCCCCCGGCGCCCCGGCGGGACGTGGAGCCTCGCCACCCATGCTTTGGTGGCGTGGTGAACGGGAGAATGTGGTGTTGTTGCTCTATAATCTGCTGCAGCTCGTCCTGGCACCCGTGGCCCTGCCGGCGCTGCTGGCGGCGGCCCTTTTCAGGGAAAAACATCGGCGGCGTCTGCGGGAACGGTTCGGGTTCGGGCTTGCCGCCATCGCCGGCGCGCTTCCCGACGACAGACCCCGGGTGTGGGTCCATGCCCTTTCCGTCGGCGAGGTCCGTTCCTGCCGCCCCCTGGTTCAGGCGATCCGGGAAGAGTGCGGCAACGCGGTGATCGTCCTGTCGACCACCACTGCCAGCGGCCGTGCCATGGCCGAGGGGTTCGGCGCCGAAGTCGACGCCCTCCTCGCCTTTCCCTTCGACATCCTGCCGGTGGTCCGGCGATTCCAGCGGCTGGTGCGCCCCGACATCTTCATCCTGGTGGAAACCGATTTCTGGCCCAATTTTCTTCTCGCCGCCCGCAACCGGGGGCTCCCCGTCTGGCTGGTCAACGGCCGCATGTCGGCGGCGAGTCTCCGCCGTTACCGGTCGCATCGCTGGTTCTTCGGCGCAATCTTCGGCTCTTTTACCAGAATACTGCTGCAGAATCAAAACGATGTCGCTGCCATGCGGGAGTTGGCCGGCACCGCGGCCGAGATCGTCGCGGCCGGCAACCTCAAGTACGACGCCGCCCTCGGCGTCGAGCGGCTGGCGGGGCCGCCGCCGGCAACGGTCGCTGGGCGCCGGGTGCTGGTTGCCGGCAGCACCCATGCCGGCGAGGAGGAGATCCTGCTCGCGGTTGCGGCGCGCTTGCGGTCGCAGCACCCCGATCTCTTGCTGGTGCTGGCGCCGCGGGATGTGACAAGGGCGCGGCAGCTCGTTGGCCTGGCGGAAGGGATGCAGTTGGCGGCCGCCTGTCTGAGCGATGGGGGCGGCGGGGAGGTCCAGGTTCTCATCCTCGATCGTCTCGGGGCATTGGTGCGCTGGTACGGTGCCGGCGAGGTCGCCTTTGTCGGCGGCAGCCTGGTGGCAGAGGGGGGGCACAATCCCCTGGAGCCCGCTGTCCTCGGCAAACCGGTGCTGTTCGGCAGTTTCATGGAAGACTTCGCCGATATCGCCGCCGATCTGCTGGCCGCCGGAGCGGCGATCCAGGTCGGCGACGGCGAGGATCTTTTTCGGCAGGTGAGCCGCCTGTTGGCGGATCCCCGGTCCGCTTCCCTTCTGGGCGAACGGGCGAAGGCGCTGGTCGCGGCCAACCGGGGCGCCGCCCGTCGCACCGCCGTGGCGGTACGGCGTACCCTGGCCGGGGAGGACGGTCATGGACCGGCATGATCTGCTGTTCGCCCTGGGGCGGCCGTTTGCGCCGGCCTACGCCGGCATCATGGCCCTGCGCGCGAAGGCCTACCGGAAGGGGTTGTTCGCGGTACATCACGCCGGCGTGCCGGTAATCAGCATCGGCAACCTCACCTGGGGCGGCACCGGCAAGACCCCCATGGTGATCGCCGTGGCGGAATTCTGCCTGCGCCTGGGGTTCCGGCCGGCGATCGTCAGCCGCGGCTATGGCGCCGCCTCGCCGCGGCCGGTCAATACGGTCAGTGACGGCCGCCGCATCCTGCTCGACGCGGCGGCGGCCGGCGACGAGCCTCTGCTCCTTGCCGAACGTCTGCCCGGGGTGCCGGTGCTCACCGGCGTCCGGCGTCCGGCGGCGGCCCGGCGGGCCGTGGAACTCTTCGCGCCGGATCTGCTGCTGCTCGACGACGGCTTCCAGCATCTCGCCCTTGCCCGGGATCTGGACATCGTCCTGCTGAACGGCGGCCGGCCGCTGGGCAATGGCCGGGTTTTTCCCGGCGGGCCGCTGCGGGAAGGGGTCGGAGCGCTGAGGCGGGCCCATTGTCTCGTCGCCACCGGTTCGGCCGCGGCCGCCCTCGACGCGGCGTTGCCCGCGCGGGCCGGGTTCGCGGCCATACCCCGTTTCGGGGCGGCGTACCGGCCGCGGGCGCTGCTGACCTCGGCCGGAGAGCCCTTGCCCCTGGAAAGCCTGGCGGGGAAAAGGCCGCTCGCCTTCTGCGGGCTCGGCTCGCCGGATTCCTTCCGGCGGAGCCTGGCGGAGATCGGCATCGTTCCGGTGGATTTCATCGCCTGCCGCGATCACCGCCGCTATGTGGCAGCGGACCTCGTCCATCTCGCCGAACGGTGCCGGCAGCAGGGGGGAGACTGCCTGCTGGCCACGGAAAAGGATCTGGTGAAACTGCGCCGCTTCCCCCTGCCGCTGCCCCTGTATGCCCTGCGGGTTGTCCTCGACCCGGAACCCGCCTTCTTTGCCTTTCTGGAAGAACGGTTGCAAGCGCTTGTTGGTGTGGGGAAACGGCACACATCCACCCTTCGGGCCGTGTCCTGATGGACACAGCCTGGGAGGTTTTCGGGGACGGATATCGGTGTTCCTGCTCAACCTTCCGGAACAAAAAGGAAAAATAATTTCGGCTGGATTTGGAAATCAGGAGCGGTTGTTGCAAGTCGGGAAGGGAAAAATTATCATCCCAACCGGATACCCCTTATGGAATTCCTGCAGCATACCCTCGAAGAACCAGTCAGCATCGCCGGCATCGGCCTCCACTCCGGCAGGCAGGTCGTGATGGTGCTGCGGCCGGCCCCGGCCAACAGCGGTATCCGTTTCATCCGTACCGATCTTCCCGGCCGGCCGGCGATCACCGCTTCCTACGCCAACGTCAGTGACACCCGCCTCGCCACCACCCTGTCGCAGAACGGCGCTTCGGTGGCGACCGTCGAGCATCTGCTCGCCGCGGTGATGCAGTCGGGCGTCGACAATCTGACGGTTGAAATCGACGGCCCGGAAGTGCCTATCATGGACGGCAGCGCCGCCCCGTTCCTGCGCCTTCTCGACAAGCGGCGGAAAAAGGCGCAGTCCGCCTGCCGGCGCGCCATCCGCATCCTGCGGCCGGTGGAGTACCGCCAGGGGGACGCCTGGGTGACGGTCAGTCCCCATGACGGCCTGAAGGTGACCTGCGAGATCGACTTTGCCGACCAGGTGATCCGGCGGCAGAAACTGACGGTGTCCTGTTCCTCCCGTTCCTTCTCCCGCGATATCGCCAAGGCGCGCACCTTCGGTTTTTTCGAGGATATCGAACGCTTGCGGAAAAATGGCCTGGCCCTGGGCGGTTCGCTGGAAAACGCCGTTGTCGTCAATCGCTTCGGGGTGATGAACGAGGGCGGCCTACGCTTTGCCGACGAGTTCGTCCGCCACAAGATCCTCGACCTGATCGGCGATCTGTCCCTGCTCGGCGCCCCGCTGCTCGGTCGGGTCGTTGCCAGCAAGTCCGGCCATGGCCACCACCTGGGATTCATGCAGACCCTGATGGCCGACAGCTCCGCCTGGGAATATGTGCAACACGGCCACGGGCACAGCGCCAGGGAGCGCTGTGCCGTCCAGCCTCTGGATGCCGTGTTCCCCTGTCTGTTCCCGCCCCCTGTCGCCGGCAAGCCGGCGGCGCTCTGATATCCCGTCCCGAACCTGCGGCGAAAACCCGCGCGCATGGCAGCCGCAACCACGATTGCGACAATCACCATTTGCCTGCGGGTTTTTTTCTTTTATAATGCGCGCCGCGGCCGGTTCGTGGTGAACCCGGCCGTCAGACTATCGTGAGGGGGCAAGCAATGCGGCTCGAAGAGCAGATCGGTTTCGTGGGCGGCGGCAAGATGGCCGAGGCCCTTGTCAAGGGCATTCTCAAGGCGGGGCTGGTCGACGGCGGCCAGGTCCATGTCGCCGACCCCGAGGAAGCGCGGCGGCAGCTGCTCGCCGCAACCTACGGGGTAGCGGTGCATGCCGACGGCAGGGAGGTGGTCGCCCGCTGCCGGGTCATCGTTCTCGCGGTCAAGCCGCAGGTCATGGGCCCGGTGCTGGAAAGCCTGGCGCCCGGGATCACCTCCTCCCATCTGCTCATCTCCATTGCCGCCGGGTTGCCGCTCGCCTTCCTCGAACAACGGCTTGCCGCCACCGGCTGCCGGGTGATCCGGGTCATGCCCAACACCCCGGCGCTGGTGCTTGAGGGCGCCGCCGCCATCAGCGGCGGCCAGGGAGTGGGCCGTCAGGATCTGGATACCGCCCTGGCCCTGTTCAATGCCGTCGGGGTCGCGCTGGTCATGGACGAGAAGTATCTCGACGCGGTCACCGGCCTTTCCGGCAGCGGCCCCGCCTATGTTTTTTCCTTCCTGGAGGCGCTTATCGACGCCGGCGTCGGGGTCGGACTCGGGCGGGGCGACGCCGAGAAACTGGTGGTGCGGACGGTGATCGGCGCTGCCCGGCTCATGGAGGAGACCGGCGAGCATCCCGCCGTGCTGCGCGCCATGGTGACCTCGCCCGGCGGCACCACCATCGCCGGCCTGCAGCGCATGGAACGGGCCGGCTTTCAGGGGATCGTCATGGACGCGGTCCAGGCGGCCACCGAGCGTTCCCGGGAACTCGGCCGCGGCTGAGGGGCTTGCGTGCGCCCATGAAGATCCGGCGGGTAGCGATCATCCTCAAGAAAGACTCCAGCGGGCCGCAGCTGCTCTGCCGGGAAGTCGAAAGCTGGTTCGCCGCCAGGGGGATTGCCACCGCCGTGGATCGGCTGACCGGCGACTGCGACCTTCTGGTCATTCTCGGCGGCGACGGCACCCTGCTGCATGTGGCGGACCATGCCTCCCGCTTCGCGATACCGGTCATCGGCATCAATCTCGGCGGACTCGGTTTTCTCACCGAGGTGGCGGTGGAGGAATGGCGGTCGGCCCTGGAGACCCTGCTGGACGGCGAGGTGACCGTCGAGGACCGGATGATGCTGCGTGCCCGCATGCACCGGCAGGACGAGGTCTCCGACTGGGAGCACGCCCTGAACGACGTGGTGCTCAGCAAGGGGAATGTCGATCGCCTGGTGCGGCTGGGGGTCTGGGCCGATGCCAACCTGGTGGCCGCCTATCGGTCCGACGGCCTGGTTTTTTCCACCCCCACAGGGTCCACCGCCTACAACCTTTCCGCCGGCGGCCC
Organism: Thermodesulfobacteriota bacterium; assembly: GCA_040755255.1. GTDB lineage: Bacteria > Desulfobacterota > Desulfobulbia > Desulfobulbales > S012-135 > JBFLZZ01. The sequence goes on along the minus strand of JBFLZZ010000018.1, from coordinate 17,165 downwards.
CATCGTCCATCCCGCCCTGGAAGCGGTCACCGTCACCCCCATCTGTCCCTTCATGCTGGAGAGCAGGCCGGTGCTGCTGCCCGCCTCGGCGCGGGTGCAGACCCGCCTGCTCGGCGGCGTCGCCGACGTCAAGGTCATCGTCGACGGCCGCAAGATGTGGCAGATGGAGGAGGGCGGCACCCTCGAAATCGGCAGGGCGCCGAAACCGCTCAGGCTGGTCTGCTCACCCCACAAGGACTATTTCGAGATCCTGCGCAACAAGCTGAACTGGGGCGGCCGTCAGACTCCGGCCGCCGATTGACCTCCGCTCGATAGCAACCACCCGGGTTTGCTGCAACTTGTCGGTTCTTCTGGCTCGCTTCGTCGCGCCCTTCCTCGCGAAGACGGAGAAATTCCCGCGGCGTCATCGCGAGCGAAGCGTGGCGATCCAGGCTTCTCCACCGCAACGGCCATTCCGGTTTCATCCGTCCGGCTACGCCATGGCGCATGGCGACTCAGTCGGATTTTCCGTTGATTTCCTCTTTCCATTCCCCTGATCGCAGATAATCGAGGATGTCCGCCGCTTCCGCCCGGAAGGCCTCCAGGAGGGGAACGGCGTCGGCGATGCGGTCGTCCCTGCCGGCCTGCTCCAGAGCGCGGACCAGGGCCAGTGCCCCTTCGGCCTTGAGGTAGCTCAGCGACCCCTTGAGGGTGTGGCTGGTGCGCTGCAGGGTGACGGCGTCGCCGCTTGCGATCGCCTTTTCGATGGTGGCCGTATGTTCGGGAACGGTCACCAGGAGATGGTCGATCAGTTTCTGGATGAGATCCGCGGAAGGGCCGATGCAGTCGATGATATGGGCGATGTTGATGGGCGACATGACAATACTGGCGTGGCTCTCGGCTGGCGTTGGTTGATGGGTTCCGGCCCGATCATCTCCTGTCGTGATCGTGCGGTTCAGGGGGATCACATTGGGTGCTACCCACTGATCAGTTGCGGGCGATTGCGGTGTCGGTCTGGCTCGTATCTTAATTGAAGTTGCCTTGCAGAATGGCGCCGGCGGTGTTTTTCACGCGGCCGTCATTTTTTCTGGATTCCGTATTTTTTCATCTTGTACTGCAGCAGGCTTTTTGTGATGCCCAGTTCCTCGGCGGCATGCGCCTGAATCATGTCCGCCCGTTCCAGGGCGCGGAGGAGCATCTTTTTCTCGATGGTGTCGAGCACCTTGGGCAGGGGGGTGCCGACGGGAATCACCTGATCCAGATCGAAATGGCGGGACCACAGGTCGTCGAGGGGGGGCGCGGTGTCGGGCTGCAGGTCGTTCACGGTGATCCGGTCGCCGGAACACAGGATCGCCGCCCTTTCGATGGTGTTCTCCAGTTCCCGGATGTTGCCCTCCCAGGGCAGGGAGGTGAGGAAACGCAGTGCTTCCGGGCTGATGTCGAGCTGCGCCCGGTTCAGCTGTTTGCGCTGTTTGGCGAGGAAGTGGGAGACCAGCATGGGGATGTCGTCCAGCCGGTCGCGCAGCGGCGGCAGATGCAGGTGGACGACGTTGAGCCGGTAGTAGAGGTCTTCCCGGAATCCGCCGGCCACCACCTCCTCCTTCAGATCCTTGTTGGTGGCGGTGAGGATGCGGACGTCGACCTTGAGGGTCTTGCTGCCGCCGACCCGTTCAAAGGCCTGCTCCTGGAGGATGCGCAGGAGTTTCGCCTGCAGGGCGAGGGGCAGATCGCCGATTTCGTCGAGAAAGAGGGTGCCGCCGTCGGCCAGTTCGAAGCGGCCCTTGCGCAGCGCCACCGCGCCGGTGAACGCGCCCTTTTCGTGACCGAAGAGTTCGCTCTCCAGCAGAGTGGCGGGCAGCGCCGCGCAGTTGACCGAGATGAAGGGCCCGTCCACCCGGCTGCTGTGCAGGTGGATGGCGCGGGCGACCAGTTCCTTGCCGGTACCGGATTCGCCGGTGATCAGCACCGAACTGGAGGTGGGCGCCACCTTTTCGATGACCGCGTAGAGGTGCTGCATCGCCGGGTTCTTGCCGATGATGTTGGAGAAACCGTAGCGGGAACGCATCTCGCTCCGCAGGCGGACGTTCTCCTTGAGCACCGAATAGTGCTCGATGGCCTTGCCGGCGCAGAGCAGCAGTTCGTCGTTGTTGAAGGGTTTGGTCAGGTAGTTGTAGGCGCCCGCCTGCATGGCGTTGACCGCGATCTCGATTTCCCCGAAGGCGGTGACCATGATCACCGGCAGATGGTGGTTGAGCTTCTTGACCTCCTTGAGCAGGGTGAGTCCGTCCATGCCGGGCATGCGCATGTCGGTGATGATCAGGTCCAGGTCGACCTCGCGGGCGATGCGCAGCGCCTGCTCGCCGTTTTCGGCGGTGAAGACCTCGTGGCCTTCGTCCTTGAAAAGTTCGGAGAGAACGATCAGGTAGTTGCGTTCGTCGTCGACGATGAGGACGGTGCCGGCGGGCTTTTCCGTGTTTTTCGCGGTCATGGCGCTTATCCGTTGGCCGGAGCGGCGGGGCCCGGCAGTCTGCGTTTCAGTTCTTCCAGGATCTGGTAGGGGACGGCGGCATTGCCTCCGGTGCCGCAGAAGAGGGGGCCATGCCGGTCGCTGCCGTGGAAATCGCTGCCGCCGGTGACCGCGAGGTCGAAATCCTTTGCCAGCCGCAGCAGTCGCCTGCAGGTGGTGGGCGAGTGGGACGGGTAGTGCACTTCGATGCCGCCGAGGCCGTGATTTTTCAACGCCCGCAGCAGGGCCGGCAGATCCTTCAGCTCCGGGTACATGACGCCGGGGTGGGCCAGGACCGCGATACCACCACTGGCGATGATCGCCGCGATGGCGATGCGCGCGTCGTAAGGATCCTTGGCCACATAGGCGGCGCGGTTGCGTTTCAGGAACCGCTCGAAGGCCTGTTCCCGGGTGGCGACGGCGCCTTTTCGCACGAGAAGCGCGGCGAAATGGGGCCGGCCGATCTGGCCGCCGCTTAAGGCCCTCAGTTCGTCCTCATCGATGGGGATGCCCAGCTGATTGATCTTTTGCAGCATTTTTCGGTTGCGGCGATGGCGGATCTCCTGGGCCTCCGCGAGGCAGGCCAGGATTTCGCGGTGGCGGTGATCGAGAAAATAGCCGAGCAGGTGCAGGGGCTGGTCGCCCTGAAAGACACTGACCTCGATGCCGCTCACCACCTCGACCCCGGTCTCTCGGCCGGCGGCCTGCGCCTCGTCGATGCCGCCGACCGTGTCGTGGTCGGTGAGGGCGATGGCGGTCAGTCCGTTTTCCCTGGCGAGGTGAACCAGTTCCCGCGGCGAATGGCTGCCGTCGGAACAGGAGGAGTGGGTGTGGAGGTCGATACCTCCAGGAGAGGGGGGCTGCGGCATGGTCACCAGGGGGTGGGCCGGTCCATCCGCGGGCCGATTTTCTCGTCATCGCGGCGGCCGGAATGTGATATTCTATTAGCGTTTGCTCAGAAGGCCAGTTGCCGGCAGTTTACGCGGTAACCGCGATTATGCCAAGAGATTCCGCACCATTCGGATAATCACCATCGGGAACGATCGCAGGGGGAAGTTGCATGGCGCAGATCGACGCATTTTTCAAGCTGATGAACGAGCAGGGAGCCTCGGACCTGCACATGGTGGCGGGCAACAAGCCGGTGCTGCGCATTCGCGGCGAGATGGAGACGGTGAAGTTCAACACCTTCGACAACGACACCCTGAAAAGCATGCTGTATGAAATCGTTTCCGAGGAGAAGATCAAGATCTTCGAGGAAACCGGCGACATCGACTTCGGCTACGAGATCCCCGGGCTCGCCCGTTACCGCGGCAACCTCTTCATGCAGAAGTACGGGATCGGCGCGGTGTTCCGCGAGATTCCCAGCGAAATCCTCAGCTGCGAACAGCTGAAGCTGCCGACGGTGATCAAGCGGCTGGCGCAGCTGCCCAAGGGGATGGTGCTGGTCACCGGCCCCACCGGCTCGGGGAAATCGACGACGCTGGCCGCCATCGTCGACGAGGCCAACGCCACCCGCAAGGATCATATCCTCACCATCGAGGATCCCATCGAATTCGTCCACCGCCACAAACGCTGCGTGGTCAATCACCGGGAGGTCGGGCTCCACACCAAGAGCTTTTCCGCCGCCCTGCGCGGCGCGCTGCGCGAGGATCCGGACATCATCCTGGTGGGCGAAATGCGTGACCTGGAAACCATCGCCCTGGCCATGGAGGCGGCGATGACCGGTCATCTCGTCTTCGGCACCCTCCACACCCTCAACGCGGCCAAGACCGTGGACCGCGTCATCGAAATCTTCCCGGCCAACCAGCAGGCGCAGGTTCGTTCCACCCTGGCCGACGCCTTGAAGGCGGTGGTGTCGCAGACCCTGTTCAAACGCGTCGATGTCAAGGGACGCTGCGCCGCTCTGGAGATCCTCATCTGCACGCCGGCGGTCCGCAACCTGATCCGCGAGGGCAAGACCTACCAGATCCCCTCGGCCATGCAGACCGGCAAGAAGTACGGAATGCAGACACTGGACGACGCCATCCTGGAGCTGCTGCAGAAGGGATGGATCGCGGCGGAAGACGCCTACATGAACGCCATCGAGAAGTCGAAATTCGTCAAGTTCCTGAAAAAGGCCCCGGACGATTTCACCGAATGAGTTTCCCGGCGAGGCAGTGAGCGTTCGGCGGTGCCGCTGAACGCTCACTCGGAAAACGGCCGACAGCAGGGCTCCGCAAGGAGCCCTTTTTCGTTGAGCCGGACGACGATCGCCCCATGCTCGGCGGTGGAGAACACGGCGCAGGGCAAGAGCGGCGCGAGTTCGGTTCTGAGCTGCCGGTCGCCGGTGGAGACCACGGCCAGGCGCGGGGCTACCGCGGCCAGGAAGGTTGCGCTGCGGCTGTCCTCCCTGCCGTGGTGGGGCAGGAGAAAAACGTCGGAGGCAACCGGAATGCCCGCTTCGAGGAGCCGCTCCTGTGCCTGCCGCGACAGGTCGCCGGGGAACAGTGCCTTGCCGCCGGCGGTGGCGACCTGCACCACCAGGCCGTTGTCGTTGGTGCTCGGTGGTGGTGCGTCCCCCCGGGCCAGCACCCGCAGGGTGCCGTCGCCGCCAGTGGCGAGAATGTCGCCCTGCTCCGGCGTCGTCACCCGGGTTCCCGCCGCCGCCGCTCGGGCCAGCAGCCGTTGGTAGGCGGGATGACCTTCCCTGCCCGAGGCCCACAGCCAGGCTGGGTGGAAGTGGTCGACGATGAATTCGAGGCCGTTGTAGTGGTCGGCGTCGGGATGGGTGACGACGATGCCAGTCAGCCGCCGGATCCGCTTCCGCCAGAGGGCGGGGGCGATGATCTCCCGGCCCGGATCGCCGGCCGTGCGGCGGTAACCGCCGCCGTCGATGAGAATGCGGATGTCCCCGGGCATCTCGACGATGGCGGCGGCGCCGGCGCCGACGCTGAGATAGGTGATCTCCGTGGTTGGAGGGTCTTTCGGGCCGTGGAAAAGAATGGCGAGCGGCAGGGTGAGGAGGGTGGCGGCGATGATGACCGCCCGCAGCCGGCGGTGACCGGTGATGAGGAGGCCCCCGGCCAGGCCCGCGGCGTAGAGGGCGATGGCCCACGGCGGCGGGCTGGGCGTCCAGAGAGAGCTTGCCGGCAGGCCGGCGAAGAAATCGGCGATGGCCAGGATGACGGGCAGCGGTGCGCCGCCGGCCTTGAACAGCAGTGCGCTGGCAGCCGGGATCGGCAGCAGGAGGCAGGCGAACAGCCCGAGAGGCAGGACCCAGATACCGAGGATCGGGCTGATGAGCAGGGTGGAGAGGGGGCTGTAAGGGGAAAATCGGTTGAAATGGTACAGCAGGATGGGCAGGGTCCCGGCCATGGCGGCGAGGGACACCAGCAGGCCGTCCGCGGTCCTGGCCGCCAATCGGGGAAGACCGGGCAGGGTGGCGTGGCGGGTGATTTCCGGCAGGAAGACGGCGAGGCCGGCCATGGCGCCGAAGGTGAGTTGAAAGGAGAGATCGGTGAGGCTGTTCGGTTCGAGAATGACGATGACGAAGGCGGCGCAGACCAGGGCGTTGAGCAGCCCCCAGCGCCGGTTGCCGAGGAGGGCGATGGTGATGAACCCGGCCATGAGCAGGGAGCGGCAGACCGGCGGCTTCATCCCGGCGATGAGGGCGTAGCCGCCGATGGCGGCAAAGGAGAAGACCAGGGCCGGTTTCCAGACCGGCCACGGCAGGGTCAGCATCAGGTGGCTGCTGCGCCGCAGCAGCCAGTAGCCGCAGCCGAAGGCGAAAAATCCCAGCATGCCGAGGTGAAGGCCGGAAATGGCGAGCAGGTGGGTAAGGCCGCTCTGCCTGAAGGTTTCGGATATCTCCGGGGCGAGGCCGCTGCGGTCGCCGAGCACCAGGGCGCGGTACATGGCCGCCTGTTGCGGATTTGCGGCCAGGGCGCCGTCGATCCGCCTGCCGATGATTTCACGCAGCCGTTCGAGGGGGAAGGACTGGCGGCCGTCGTCGATGGCGGGCAGGGCGGCGAGGTAGCCCTGTCCCGCGATCCAGCCGGTAACCCAGATGTCGTCGCGGGCGAGGAAGAGGGAAAAATTCGCTCCCGCCGGATTGCCGGCGTTGGGGATCGTCCTTAAGCGTGCCCGGGCGAGGAAGCGGTCTCCGGGAAGTATCGGCCGGTTGCGGTCGACGTCGGCCTGCGGCCGGCTGAGCTGGACCCTGCCGCCGGCGGGCAGCAACCGGTTGCCGTCGACCACCGCCTCCAGGGTCATCCGGATGCGCTGGTGTTCGATGGAATTCCCGGTCATTTCATCCACCTTGCCGATGAAGGACAGCTCCCGCTCGTCGCCGACGAGGTTGCGGATGTGGAGGGGGGCGTCGGGGGGAGAAAATCCCAGGGGGCGTTGCAGGCCGGCCAGCAGAAAGACGAGGGAGATGGCGATAAGCGCGGCGGCCCTGCGGCCGCCGGCGATGGCGACGGCGGCACCAAGCGCGGCGGCGATCAGGCCGGCGGTGACGAGGGATGGGTGGGAAAGGGCGATGGTCCGGCCGAGGAAGATGCCGGCGAGGTAGAGGAGAAAGAGGCCGGTCAGGAGCCGACCGTCGCCGGAAGATCCGGCCGGCGGTCGGCTGCCGCCGCTAGTCAAGGAAGTGCTTCAGCTTGTCGCGACGGCTGGAATGGCGCAGGCGGTTCAGTGCTTTCTTTTCGATCTGGCGGATACGTTCTCGCGATACGTTAAACCGTTTGCCGATTTCTTCCAGGGTGTATTCGGCATCCTCGCCGATGCCGAAGCGCAGGCGGATGATCTTCTCCTCGCGGGGGCTCAGGGTCATGAGAATGCCCTTGACCCGGTCGGACAGCTCCTGGTTCTTCACCGCCTCGAAGGGGGAGACCGATTCGCGGTTTTCCAGGAAGTCGCCCAGGGTGGAATCGTCGTCGCCCACCGGGGTTTCCAGGGAGATCGGTTCCCGGGATGCCTCGAGGATGGCGAGGATCTTGTCCATGGGCAGTCCGGTCTTGGTGGAGATCTCGATGGGGGTCGGCTCGCGCCCCAGTTCTTTCAGCAGGGAGTAGAAGGCCTTGAAGAACTGGCTGCGCAGTTCGAGGAAATGGACCGGCAGCCGGATGGTGCGGGTCTTGTCGAGGATGGCGCGGGTGATCGCCTGGCGGATCCACCAGCTGGCGTAGGTGCTGAACTTGTTGCCCTTGGTGTAGTCGAAGCGGAAGACCGCGCGCATCAGGCCGAGGTTGCCTTCCTGGATGAGGTCGGCGAGGCTGAGCCCCTGATGCATGTAACGTTTGGCGATGCTGACCACCAGGCGGAGATTCGCCTTGATCATGATGTCTTTGGCGTTCTCGATGGAACGGGCGTAGAGATCGATCCGGTGGAAGAGATCGTTCAGGCTCGAGGTGTCGGGCGCGCCGGTGCGGATCTTGGTGATGGTCCGCACCATGTGGTTCAGGTGGGTCTTCTTGGGTTTCAGGGTCGGATCGCGCTTTTCCCACAGGTCGATGCGGCTCTTCAGCGCGGTGATTTCGTGGAAAGGGGATTCCTCGGTGCGGATCGCCTTGATGATGGCGTTGAACCCGTCGCGGATGGATTTGCTGTACTTCTCTTCCTCTTCCGGGGTGAGCAGGTCGAACTGGCCCATCTCCCGCAGGTAGGTGGTGGTGGTTTCCTCGACGTCGGTATCGGGAGCATCGGCAACCGTGCCGTCTTCGAGTTTTTCGCCGCCGTCCTCCCCGTCGCCCTTGTCGAATTTTTTCTCTTTTTTCAGGGAGTCGGCATCTTTTCCTTGTTCCTGCAGCTGTTCCTGGCTTAGAATCTCGATGTTGTTGTCGTGGAGGAAATCGAAAATATCGTCGATGCTCTCCGCATCGTTGTCCTCGGGAATGAGGTCGTTGAGCAGTTCAATGCTGATGCAGCCGTCATCTCCACCGGCTTCGAGCAATTTCGCCTTGATGTCTGCGGACACGGGGTGTATCTCCGGTAGGTGGTATCGCTTAGGTGGGAGAACCGAGCATAAAAACAAAATAATATACTAGGGGTCGTTTCGCTTTTCAATGAAAAAAAGTGGACAGACCCTCTTTCTGCGGCCGGCAGAGATGTGACCGCAGCCCTCTGGGCTTTGTTCCGGCGGCTTCGAAAAATGTGAGCCGGCGCGCCCAGGTTGCTCCCTTCCTGATTCCAGTATCAGAAACCCCATGGGGGTTGGCAAGGAGAAAAATGATGCGGCAGAAAAAGTTCGGACGGGGCAGCGGCGTGCTCTGTCACATCACCTCGCTGCCGTCGATTTTCGGCATCGGCGATATCGGTCCGCAGGCCCACCGCTTCATCGCCCTGCTGGCCGAAGCGGACCAGTGCTGCTGGCAGTTTCTGCCGGTCGGCCCATGCAGCCGGGGCTTGGACATGAGCCCCTATATGGGCTTGTCCGCCTTTGCCGGCAATCCCATGCTCATCAGCCCGGAGTTGCTCATCAAGGACGGGTTCCTCCGGCCGGGCGACATCGAGGGCTTCCCGGACTGTTCCGAATACACCGTCGAGTTCGACAAGGTGGTGCCCGCCAAGCGCCGGCTGCTGCGGCTTGCCTTCTCCCGGACCCGGCCGCGCCTGGGCGGCATGGAGGATTTCCGGGAGTTCTGCCGGCGGGAGGAGGCCTGGCTGGAGCCGTACGGCCTCTATATGGGATTGCGGGAGCGATTTCAGGGGCTTGCCTGGAATCGCTGGCCGCAGGCCCTGGCCCTGGCCGATCCCCGGGAAATGGCGCGGCTGCGCGGCGAAATGGCCGAGGAGCTGCAGTACTATCGGTTCGAGCAGTTCTGTTTCGACAGCCAGTGGCGGAGGCTGCGGGCCTATGCCGCCCGGAAGGGGGTCCTCCTCATCGGCGATTTGCCGGTGTATGTCAGTTACGATTGCGCCGATGTCTGGACCGGCCGAAGCTGTTTCCGGCTCGACGGCGCGACGCTCCTGCCCACCCATGTCGCGGGGGTGCCGCCCGATTACTTCAGCGCCACCGGGCAGCGCTGGGGCAATCCCCTTTACCGCTGGCAGGGCGGCGACGGGGAAACCGAACGGGATCTGTTCGCCTGGTGGGCCCGCCGGCTGCGCCGGAATTTCGATCTGGCCGACGTGGTCCGCATCGACCATTTCCGTGGCTTCGAATCGTACTGGGAGATCCCGGCCGACGAACCCACCGCGGTGGGCGGCCGCTGGGTGCCGGGGCCGGGGATGCGGTTTTTCGCGGCCATGGCGGAGGCGATCGGCGACCATCCCATCATCGCCGAGGATCTGGGCGTCATCACCCCGGAGGTGGAGAGGCTGCGTGACGATCTGGGCTTTCCCGGAATGAAGATCCTGCAGTTCGCCTTCGATTCCGACGAACGCAACAGTTATCTCCCCTGCAACTATGCGACAAGCAACTGCGTGGTCTATTCCGGTACGCACGACAACGACACCGCTGTCGGCTGGTACCTGGATCATGGGGTGGAGGAGCGGAGCAAGCATCGGCTGCGGCGCTACGCCAACAGCCCCGGTTCCGAGATCCACTGGGATTTCATCAGGCTGGCCATGTCCTCGGTGGCGGATCTGGCCATCTTCCCGGTGCAGGATGTCCTCGGCTTCGGCAGCGACTGCCGGATGAACGTTCCCGGCACCGCCAGGGGTAACTGGCGCTGGCGGTGCGCGCCGCGCTTTCTTTACAGCGACGCCTTTCTCCGCCTGCGGGACGAAACCAACTACTACAATCGCCGGCCACGCCCGGAGGGGGAGGGGAAACAGTGAAGGGACTGGCGATCCTGGGCAGCCCGCGCAAGGGGGGCAACAGTGAGATCCTCCTGGACGCCTTTCTGGCCGGCGCGCGCGAGGAGGGCGGGGAGGCGGAGATCGTCAGGGTGAACGATCTGCTTTTTCGCCCCTGCCAGAACTGCGGCGGCTGCGCCAGAACCGGGCAGTGCGTGCTGCGGGACGATCTGACCCCGGTGTATGAGCGGATCGAAAACGCCGCCTGGCTGGCAGTCTGCTCGCCGATCTACTTTTACGGCGTCTCCGCCCAGACCAAGATGTTCATCGACCGGATGCAGGCCTACTGGAGCAGAAAACATCTGCTGGGCGATCCGCGCCTGAACGACCCGGCCCGCCGCCGGCCGGGGGTGTTCTTGAGCGTGGCCGCCACCAGCGGCCCCAGGATATTCAGCGGCGCCGTCCTGGAGGTCCGCTACGGCATGGAGGCCATGGGCTTCGCCTACAGCGGCGAAGTGCTGGTGCGCGGGGTCGACAGCCGGGGGGCGATGGAGAAGCGCCCCGAGGAACTGGCGGCGGCGGCCCGGCTCGGCGCCGCGCTGGTGCGGGGCGAACTGGCCGCGGTCGAGTGACGGCGGGTGCCGAATATCCGCAGGGAAAGAGCTTGACAAAGGAGGGCGCATCATTTAGATAGATGCTTTCTTCGCGGCCCCATCGTCTAGCGGTCTAGGACATCGGCCTCTCACGCCGGTAACACGGGTTCGAGTCCCGTTGGGGTCACCAGGTCATTGCAAGGAGTCAGGCAGTTCTGTCTGACTCCTTTTTTTGTTTCTGGTTACCTCGAATCTTCAGCCGGTTTCCCGAGAGGAGGAAATTCACAAGCGGGCGCCTGCCGGCGGGGCGTTCCTTTCTTTGGCGGCTAAGGAAGACGGATTCGTAAACAACTGGCCACCCTCGTCATTGCGAGGAGCGAAGCGACGAAGCAATCCAGTATTTTCAACCTGTTACAAACTCATGGATTGCTTCGCTACGCTCGCAGTGACCCTGGTGTCGAGTTGTGCGAGTTTATCAAGGAAAAGCCGACCTTCACTTGCCCCCGTTGCGCGGGGGTTCCCTCCGTTCCTTGTCGCGGTCGGGCGCTGCGGAACTCGGCCCTGCGGCCCTCAAACAGCGGGGTCTCCGCCGCTGTCGCGGCTCCGCTTACCTGCTCGCGCTATTTCCGGCCACTCCTGCGTCTCTCCGGCTGCGTGAAAATGGCATCCGGAATTGGGAGCAGAGCGCGGTTTCATCTCATTCGTTCGCTCTGAACCTGTCGAAGAGCGCCCATTCGTATCCTTTCGCCTCCTCAAGCAGATGCCTCAACAGGCTGGATCTGCACCGTGAAAACAAGGGAGGGCCGGAATTCCAAATCCCGTTTGAGCGAGATGCTGGATAGGCTCTCATGCTCATCATGATTGAGGCTGCATTGATCGGAAACTACAGGGTTTGTTGAAAGATATTTTTCTTGAATTCCTTATCGCCCAGGATTATAGAAACGGAATGGAAAGAGGAGGATTCCTCAGAAGTCAAGGGGGCTTTTGGCTTCCATGATGGCAGTGAATCATGTTGCAATGACGACCTGACACTCAGGCTGCATGTGTGAAGCGAGCAATACTGAGGAGCCCTGTGGGGAAAACCGCACCCAGGGGTCTGAGAGAGGGCGGTCGGGTAGCTGGCCTTCCTGTCTCAATGGTTACTAAAGGAGGATGAACATGATCGCATTCATCAAGGGACTGGGTATTTCGGTGTTTCTCTCTCTGACCATCGTAGCTGGGACGGGCCATGCTCAGTATCCCTATCCACCACCTTTTGATTACAGCAGGTATCCACCAATTCACCACGCTGTGCCGTTTTACCCTCAGCAAACCCAAGTGTGGTGTTGGGTGGCTGCCGCAAAAATGGTCGCAGAGTTCTACGGACGCCAACCTGTTCCCGATCAATGTGTCATGCTTCAAATGCAGTATGGCGCTCCTTGCTGCCAAAATCCCCAACTGTGCTCACGCGGCGGATATATCAACGAAATCCAAGCGTTAATAGGCCGGTATGGGGGGCGCTTTTCTACCGTTGCTCCGCCAGCCAACGGATTCGTGCTATATGACGCTTTAACGCGCGGCCCAATAGTCATGCACACTCGGCAAGGTGCTGGTCATTTTGTGGTTGCAACAGGTATGCGGGTGGTCCCTTCTCCTTTAGGCCCGCTAGGCATGGTTTCAATCAACGATCCTTATTTCGGCCAATACGAAGTTGACTTCCCCAGTCTCATGCAGGCATGGAGCGCAGCCTTGGTTATCTATTGAACGTGGACCAACAGATTATTTCGACAAATCTGTTCAGGCGATACTTAGCGCCACCTACAAAGACCTGTGGTTTTGGAAATTTTGCATCATTGTTGAGTGTGTCAAAGGTGAAATGATGGTAAATCCGAATGCTGATATCTCCGAAAGAGAAAAATGGGATTTTGATAAAGGCGTTCGAGAGCGAGAGCTCAACCTGCGAGAAGCAGAAATTGAAATTGCTCGACAGGAAAGCACATCATCACAGTGGCGAAACCCGCTAGTGCTAGCAATATTTGCTGCTGCGATTGCAGCGGCAGGCAATGCTGTCGTTGCTGTCGTCAACGGTAATCTTCAACGAGACTTAGAAGACCAGAAGTCTGAGCAAACACGCATACTGGAAGTAATAAAAGTTGGAGGCAACCCGGATAAGGCGGCGGAGAATCTGGACTTTCTGTTAAAGGCCGGGCTGATACGCAACCCAGTCCAAGTCAATACCCTCAGCAAATTTCTAGCTGAACGAAAGCCTGGAACTGGTCCTTCTCTTCCAAGCTCAGGAAATACAACCGGTTCAAATGTTGATCCAGCAAATCGAGACGCTTCTGAGAAGGCTGCCGCAAATATATTATCCATGCTCGCGAAAAAGCAATATTATGATCTCTGGGATTCTCAAATAAGCGATTGGTTTAAGCGAACTGTAACGAAGGAAGCATTCATAGCCAATATGACGCTTGGGCGGGCTCGCATTGGTGAATTGGTGGATAGTAAAACTATCAGCAATGACTTCTCTGATTTTGATCCATCAAGTGGCTATAAGGGTACAATTCACTCAGTCACATTCTTAAACACTTATACCAATGGAAAATTTTTCGAGCGCATTGTTGTGATCAAAGAAAAAGACGGGAGCTTTAGGCTTGCTGGTATCTGGGGTGATGATGCTGATATGAAGCCGTAAATAGAAATTTGAGAAGTGACACCCAACCATACGGTCGCGCGGGGTTGCGCAAAAAAAAGCCGGGATGTTGGGCGGGGGTCAGGCTTCCAAGTTGTCAGATGTTGGGCGGGGGTCAGGCTTCCAAGTTGTCAAGTTTCTCAAGCTCAGCTTTGTGTGTTCTCACCGTGTCTACCCATTTTGGCGCGGTCCTCGCCGTACTGCGTGTACTGCCTCGTCGCAGCTCGCTTGCCTTCGCGTTCTACTGTTGATTCGGAATGGAAAAGGCCCCCTTCGCCCCGGCCGACGTCGCAGCGCAGTCACTCTCCTGAGCCTGCGGACACAAGATCTTCTCCTATTTGACCGGCGAGGACATCCTCGCCGTCATCATCACGCCCGAGGCCTGAATGTACTGAAAGAACTGTTCTTCATCGCAAAAAAAGAGGGGTTTCCCTGTCTATCTTTCGAAAAACATGGGCAACCCTTCCTGATGGTTTCCGGTGGTGCGGCCATTTGACCGAGTGGGGGTGAGGGTCTTGCGTTGCAACATCCCTTGTCACTAAACTGTAATCGCTGTGTCAGGCCGATATCAACAAGGTGGATGTTGCTTGTCTTTCCTTATGGGAAGGCCCCGCGCTCTGTCGAGGCCGGTTTGAAGGTGTCATTTTGCCTTCAGCCGGCATCGTCATTCATGCCCGGTGCATCATCGCCTCTGACAACCGGTTTACCATCCTGCCATATCACCGCATAGTGACCAAGGCGGCGCTTTTTCTCCAATGTTTTGCAGACGGCCTGTCGGAGTGTTTCCAACTGCCGCTGTCCCTCCGGAGAAGGTATGTCTTTCCGTTTAGCGTTCATCGCTTCGCCTCCTCAAGCAGAAGCTCGTAGTAATCGCTATGCATAATATCGCGGTCGTTGCCGTGCTGCTCGAAAATCAGAACCGGGCTTTCCCCGTCGGTCATGAAGCAAATGCAGCTATCCACGCGATGGCTGGCAGGAATTCCGGGGACATCATACGTAATTATTGGCCTGCGCCCCCATGACGCTGCCCTGAGCCTGGGGTTATCCACACCGGGAGGACGGCGTTTATGGAACAGATACACTTGGCCCACACCCTACCTGGACCGCCACGGCCCTGCGGGCCTCGCGATGTCGCGGAAAATTCTCCGTCTTCGCGAGAAGAGCGGGAGGAAGCGATCCAGAATAGCACGCCACCCCGCATCCAACCCGGGTGGTTTCTATAGAGGATTCCCCTTCTGCTTTCCGGCGGGAGATGCTATACGGAAGGGGTGGCCTTCGTTGAAAAAACCATTCTGATTGCCGCCGGACAGCGGGGGCGGTGAGCGGTGGGCATTCCCCTGTCTTGCCGGGCGGTTGGCCGGCCTGCGCTGATTGCCCTGCCTCTTCTTCTCCTGGCGGCGGCCGCGGGGGCTATGTTCAGCTGTATCCGCATGCCGGGCACGTCCCATACCGGGCCCTTGCCACCCTTGAGCGCCGGGGAAGCACAAACCGCTTCCCTGCTGGAGAAGCATGTCCGGGTCCTGGCCGGCGACATCGGCCCCCGCTCCATCTGGCGGCCGGCCTCCATGACCGCCACGGTCGATTACCTGCGGCAGGTGCTCGCGGCGCTGGGGTATGCGGTGCGGTTCCAGGAGTTCCGCAGCCACGACGTCACCGCCGTCAACCTGGAAGTGGAAATCCCTGGCCGCCGCAACCCCGAGGAGATCGTTGTCGTCGGCGCCCATTACGACACGGTGGAGGGTTGCCCGGGGGCAAACGACAACGCTTCCGGGGTGGCCGTCCTGCTGGAGTTGGCCCGCCTGTTCGCCGGCGCCGCGCCGGGGCGGACCGTTCGCCTGGTCGCCTTTGCCAACGAGGAGCCCCCCTTCTTTTTCACCGACACCATGGGCAGCTCCTTTTACGCGGCCCGCTGCCGTGAAAGAGGGGAGGCGATCGTCGCCATGCTCTCCCTGGAAACCATGGGCTACTACAGCGATGCGCCCGGCAGCCAGCAGTACCCGTTTCCCTTTTCCGCATTCTATCCCGACACCGCCGATTTCATCGGCTTTGTCGGCAACATCCGCTCCCGCAGCCTCGTCCGGGAAAGCGTCGCGGCCTTCCGCCGTCATGCCCGTTTTCCCGCCGAAGGACTGGCCGCCCCGAGTTTCGTCACCGGCGTCGGCTGGTCCGATCATCTTTCCTTCTGGCGCATGGGCTATCCGGCGATCATGGTCACCGATACCGCCTTTTTCCGCTACGACGCCTACCACACCGAGGCCGACACCCCGGAAAAGCTCGACTACGGGCGGCTGGCCCGGGTGGTGGCCGGACTTTTTCCGGCGCTGCTGGAGCTTGCCGACCGGTAATTCCAATTCCAAATCGAGCGGTAACCTTGTCGCCTGCGCGGCGCGGCCCCGCGCTTGCCCCGGCGTTCTCATCTCGATGCAGAAACCGAATAAGGCGGGGCCATCCAGGCCTCCCGGCTATCGCGCCGGCCCCGTTTGCCCGTACGGGCGGGCGGCGGCGAGCAGCGCGTCGAGCCGTTCCTCCCAGCTGGCCCCCCTTGCGGTGAGCGTCGCCCGCCGGCTGCCGTCCGGGAAGAGGTCGAGGGTCAGCCGCAGGTACTCCGCCGGCAGCGCGCCGCCCAGCCGCTGCGGCCACTCGATCACGCAGAGCCCTTCCCCGTACAGGTAGTCCTCCAGACCCAGATCCTCGATTTCGTCCTCCCCGCCCAGGCGGTAGAGATCGACATGGTAGAGGGGCAGGCGGCCATGGTGTTCGTGGATGATCGCGAAGGTGGGGCTGGTGACGCGGCTTTCCGCCGGAAGGTTCAGCCCCTCGCCGATGCAGCGGGTGAGCGTCGTCTTGCCGGCGCCCAAGGTTCCCTCCAGCAGGATGATGTCGCCGGGGCGGGCGAGTTCGCCCAGCCGCAGGCCCAGCCGCCGGCAGGCTCCGGGATCGGAGATGTCGAGGGACGTGGCCATGGCGGTCGTCGCGGTTCAGACCCGCTTGTGGCAGAAGAGGCAGCGGTATTTGGGGGGGTGGTCAGCGGGCAGCGGTAATTCGCCGTCGGGCCGGTGGCAGGATTCGCAGAAGGCCTCGGCCTCCTTTTTTTCCATGGGGAAGAACTTTTCGTGGATGTCGTCGTGGGGCAGATGCTTGGTGGATTCCGGCGGAGCCTTCAGCAGGAAGAGAAGAATGGCGCCGCCGACGAGGACGAAGATGCAGTTGTACAGCAGGATGAGCTTCTTGGAACGAACGGGCTGGGTCATGGCAGCATTCCTTGGCGGACGGTGGCGAAAAGTTGATGCGTGGCCAGCAGGCTCCGGAACAGGGCATCCGCCGGCGGAGGTCCGGAGGCTGGGCGCGGGTCAGGTTCCCATTTCCAGGGAAGAAAACTCCTTGAGGCCGGCGCGGAGCAGCGCGGTGAAGAGTTCTCCGGTGAGCAGGCCGAAAAGTCGATTGACCGAGGCGAGTCTCTGGTAGCGGAGGTGCAGCCGGTGCTTGGCCAAAAGCCCGGCAAGGGCCGGTTCCGGCGATCGGTCGGCAAGGATCGCCGCGGCGGCCGCCCGGCCGGAGAGAATGGCCGGGTAGATGCCCTCGCCGGTGAGCGGCGAGGCGAGGCCGGCGGCGTCGCCGACCAGGTGGACCTTTCCGAATCGGCTTCCCCGGTAATCATAATTAATCAGATACGCTTCCGGCTGCAAGCCTTTTAACG